>CAYPCS010000088.1:0-23101 GCA_964409275.1 uncultured Granulosicoccaceae bacterium | reverse complement strand
CAATATAGAAAGAAACGTCGCTTTTTATCCAGTCGCTACCGGCTTTTTCACACCGTTAGCTCTCGCCTTAGTCCGGCTTACTGCCCGCCTCGAACACACTGTCTAGCGGTGGCTGCAGTCCGTTAAGCAAATGATTGGTACGCGCAGCAGTGGCAACAATTTTCAATAGCTCGGCATGTTCATCATCCGTCATCCCGCACGCTTTGGCTGCTGCCGTGTGGGAATGTATGCAGTACTGACAGGAATTGGCAATGGAAACTGCAGCATAAATCATTTCCTTGGTTTTGAAATCGATCAACGTAGGACTGGCCATTACCTCCTTTACATCCGCCCACACTTCTTCAAGCAACGGTGGATTGAATGCAAGGTAGCGCCATACATTGTTGACGAAATCGCTGCCCCGTACAGATCTGATATCGTCAAACACTGCTTTGACCCGAGGATCCGATTCCGGATTGGCAGGCGGTTTTACTGTAGACATTGTGGCTCCCGATGATTATAAAATCCGGACAACAATTTTAAATCAAAAAGCGCTGGAGCCTGAGAGTAATCACAACAAGAAGCAGATTTGCTGCGCAACCACGACCCGACACAAGGACTCCTCGACACGACTGAAAGATCTCCGTTACCCGAACCGATTTGATTTTCCTCGCACATTTTACGAGCGCAGGTTTTCTTGCGACGTTATAATTGTGACACCCCTACTCTGGATTTCTTAATGCACGAACTGACCGGTAAAGCAGCTATTGTCACTGGCGCAAGCAGAGGAATTGGCGCTGCCACTGCAGCAGAGTTATCAAAAGCCGGGGTTTCGGTATTACTTGCCGCAAGAACAGAATCCGACATACGACATAACGCACAGTCCATCAGAGAGAACGGGGGGATGGCGGAAGCCGTTGCCTGTGATGTGAGCAGCTATGATGAAGTCCAGGGACTGATTTCACACTGCGAATCAACGTTCGGTCGACTGGATATATTGATTAACAACGCAGGCGTAATCGAACCCATTGGCCATCTCGCCACTTCAGATCCGGCCACCTGGTCACACGCCACAGACATAAATTTCAAAGGTGTATATCACGGATTGCGGGCGGCTTTGCCATCAATGATGGCACAACAAAAAGGTATTATTGTTAACGTAGGGTCGGGAGCGGCCCACAGTCCACTGGAAGGCTGGAGTCACTACTGCGCTTCAAAGGCTGCAACCCACATGCTGACCAGGTGCGCTGACAAAGAAGCCTCGGGAAGTGGCGTTCGCGTTGTTGCACTCAGCCCCGGAACAGTAGCTACCGAAATGCAGGTGTTGATTAAAGCCTCCGGTATAAATCCGGTAAGCCAGCTTAATGTGGAGGACCACATCGATGCAGACTTGCCTGCAAAAGCGATAGTCTGGCTATGTACTGCGGACGCTGAGGAGTTTGCCGGACAGGAAGTGTCGCTTCGCGACGAAGCGATCCAGAAACGTATTGGCTTATAGACATACTGTCCTCGCCTTAAAGATTGCAGTTCCACAAAAAAGGCGATGCTGCCCAATCACAGTCATCGCCTTTTTTTAGACTTTAGCCCCAGGAGACCCTCGTACATATTTGCAGGGGCCCGGATGCGCCGGATCCGGCGCAGTGCTAGCTATACAGCTGAGGCACACCTAACTTCTGATGGATTGCATTACTGGTTGCCTGATCGATGTTTGTGCTTTTCGCAAGCTTGTCCAGATATTGGGCTTCAGCCTGAGAATCGAGATCTATAGCCAGCAGAGACATCAGATATACCTGCTGCTCCATACCCTGCGGGATACTCGAGACAAAAGTATTGAAGTCGACAGGGTTAGCCATCTCCTGACGTATGAAATTGGCCTCTTCGGGAGAAACATCACCAAGCTGCCCGGTAATTTTTTCCTGCTCCGCCGCATCTATCTCTCCGTCAGCACGCGCTGCAATCAACATCGCGCGAAGACAAACTTCGGCCTGCTGTTCAGCGGTCGGATCTGCGGGTTGCTCGTTACCGGCAAGCGCCGAGTTCAACAGATCCCCCAGCCCACCTGCACCGCCTGCACCACCTTGTGCGCCACCGGCAAGAGAGCCAAGCAAGCCACCAAGACCGCCACCGGCTGCACCACCGCCGCCCTGCTGCTGGCCACTTAGAAGGCCACCCAGTCCACCGGCAAGACCACCGCCACCCTGTTGGGCACCAGCCAGACCACCTAACAAGCCTCCCAGGCCACCGCCACCGGCACCTCGTTGTTGCGCGCCACCCAGAAGATCACCCAGACCGCCACCTTGCTGACCGCCCTGTTGACCTCCAAGCATGCCTCCGAGTAATCCTCCGAGACCGCCACCACCAGCGCCCCCACCCTTGAGTGCACCACTGACCCCTTTGGCTACCATTGCCCCTACAGCGACTTTCGCCAGCGTACCAACCAAACTCATATTTTTATCCTCAAAAAACGAACTGTTCTACCTTAACGGTTTCGTCAACCATTTCGAACTATTCCGGGCAACCTTAGTCCCCGCGCTCAACCTAGGTATGGTGACCGAGGTATGAATACAACGCAAGCAATGTAAGATTTTGTGGCATACTTTTCTTCAAACGCGATCAATTCGAGAGCTGCAACATCACTTCGTTTAACAAACCGGCGTTAGAGATCATGCGCTCCGGCAAACTGTACCGATACAACACGGATGACGGCAAAACCGACGAATCTGCTCTACTCGAACAGGAATTTGCCAACTACCCCGGAGTCCCTTACCGCCTCACTTGCGCGTCAGGTGGCTACGCCCTTCACCTCGCGCTAAAAGCGGCCGGTCTGGCGGCTGACGAAGCGGTACTCACCAACTGATCTCACTACGGCTTGACCTCGTAACAATGCCGGCACTCATACTTCATATAGATACACCCCGAAAAACATGGTGGCTCGAGCAGCTACAGCAATTGCTGCCGGAACTCGATTGCAGACCATGGGAAACACCAGGTGACGTTAACGATATTGAAATTGCAGTGGTTTGGAAACAACCCGCCGGCAGCTTGCAGCGCTTTCCCAATTTGAAATGTATTGTATCGATGGGAGCCGGTATCGATCATGTGCTTGCGGACCCGCACTTACCGGCAAACGTGCCGCTTATTCGTACTACCGGCGCTGATCTGACTCTGCGCATGCGGGAATATGTTTGCCTGCAAGTTCTAAAACTGCACCGCGGCAGCAATGATCTTGAGGTCGCTCAACATCAAAAAAAGTGGCGACCTGTAATCACACCACCTGCACACGAGCGTTGTGTGGGGATTATGGGGCTTGGCAAACTGGGGAGTGACGCCGCACGCCAGTTGGCAACCATGGGCTTCAACGTCAGCGGCTGGGCCAGCAGTCAACATGACATTAAAAACGTTACTACGTTTACAGGTTCGGCACAGCGCGACCGGTTTCTACAGCAATGCGAGATTCTGGTGTGCATGCTGCCGTTAACCAGCCTCACCCGAAATATACTGGATCAGGCACTTTTCTCTACCCTCCCCAAAGGTGCCAGTATTATTAATGTTGCCCGCGGCGAACACCTGGTCGAGGAGGATCTGCTGGAAGCCCTGGACAAGGGTCATCTCCAGCATGCCACCCTCGATGTCTTTCGCAGTGAGCCTCTGCCGCAGTCACATCCTTTCTGGAGTCATCCACAAATTTCGGTTACCCCGCATGTTGCTTCAATAGTTGATCCGGTATCCGGCGGTCAGGAGATCGCTAACAATATACGGCGTTTCATCAACGGTGAAAGTTTAACCGACACAACTGATCCGAAACGCGGATACTGAAGTACTTCGATTGCTATATGTCTTTTCCGCTGAAGTACGGCTTAAGCCACCACCCCCCCGCCAATCGGTTGAGACGGATCGTTGATAGCGTGTAGTTCACCAGTCAACGGATCGCGGCTAACGCCGGAGGGCCCTGCATACAGTTTCGGGTAAACCAGTAGTTGCGCTACTTCGAGTGAGTAGTGTTTGCCAAGTTCACTGATAACTGCATCACCGAGCCTGGGATCAGCGCGAATCGAATCCCGATCGGCAACGTCAAGTCTCGGGTGGTGGATTGCCTCTTCCAGCGACAGGCCAAAATCCAGCATCAACGCTGCAATCTGGGCCACACAAGGCATAATATAGTTTGCGCCCGATGCACCGATGGCGAACAACGCTTCGCCGCTGGCGGTTGCTATAACGGGACACATGTTACTTGCATTTATTCGCTTGCCTGGCGCCATACACACCGGAGTACCAGGTCGCGGGTCAAAGTAGGATACAGAGTTGTTCATAAGCACGCCGGTTCCGGGTAGCACTACGCCCGAGCCAAACCGATTTAGCAAGGTATACGTCAGTGCGACCATATTGCCGTTTTTGTCAACAGTCGATAAATGGCTGGTACAACTGCCTTTCTCTGTCGTCCGACCAATTTTGACATTATGTTTTTTCCAGGCGTGCTCAAGCGCACGCGCATACACAAAAAAACTGTGCGGTCCGATTCCACGGTCAATTTCAAGATGTTCTTCAATATACGAAAGTGTATCGATCAGACGCGGGCCGCCACTACTGATACCGGCCGTGTGTACAGCAACACCTCTATGTTCAGTACTTAATGACTCGCTATGCAGCACCGGGTAATCAATAAAATCCTGCAGGTTCAGTTTACTGCCACCTCGCTGAAGATCAGCCACCATATTCTCGCCCAGACTGCCTCCATAAACAGAGTCAGGGCCCTCTCGGGCAAGCGTTTGCAATGTACTTTGCAAATTTCCCATGTTGAGAAACTGACCCGGCTGTGGCGGCACGCCGTCTGGCAAGTACACGCTGGAAGCGGTTTTATCCAGACCGAGTTCGGCTGCGGCCAGCGCTATTTGCAATGTAGTGAACCAGCTTACCGGCAGGCCTTTTTGAGCAAGCTCAATGGACGGCAACAACACCTCAGCAAGCGTTTTGCAACCGTATCGCTCAAGCGCCGAACACAATCCCTTTACGGCGCCCGGTACTGCAATCGCGCCATAACCAACCACATTACTGTCGTCGACCACGCCCGGAAAACCCATGATGCTATCACTCACCCCGGGATCAAGCGGGTAGTCTGTTGAATCGATACTGTTGCCAAGCACGCCCTGAAAATCGATAACACTGGCTCGTTTTTTATCAGCCTCCCAAACCACCATATATCCACTACCGCCAATACCGCACATCCATGGCTCAACAACGCCAAGTGCAAAAGCAGTGGCCACCGCAGAGTCAATTGCATTACCTCCAGCCGAAAGGACATCGGCCCCTGCTTTTGCAGCCAGAACATGTTGTGCTGCAACGGCGCCGTTACCGGATACTGTCGCTGTTTTTCGAATCTGCCAATGTTCGATCAAATCTCGTTCAATCAAACCGGATTCATGCGGACTATTCAAAACAGGAACTCCAACGTATTGACGCAGAGGAACTCAATAATATAGCTGCCGGTTAACAGAGCAGGTGGTGCTGCACCACCGCGCGCGACTTCTACGTATAATGCCGGATTTTTTACGATCAAACTGCAATGGTTAACGCATCGCGGCTGGTGCAGCGGTAGTTGCTACCGCTGGAAATTAATACCATGCAGCAGTTGCTATAACCGCTCTACTATCTCGGCTTCGGTATCCACTGCAAGCACAAGATCATTTATTCGATACTGACCGTTTTCACTCACAGGTTTCAGTCGAATTGAATAGAGTCCCGACCCTCTTACATCATAGGCCTGCGACAGATTGACCACGGATTCGTGCATACTCCCGGCTTCAATCGTCAGGTAATCAGTTTCAACAGGAGGCGCCCGCTTTACGACTCTGCCACGGTAGGGCAAGATTTCATCGTTATACGTTACCTCAAATAAATCTGCTGACAACACTGCCTCAAGCGGCGTGTTCCAGGGGAGAACTCTGACTGCATCAGTGCTGTTATTCTCCAGCGTAAAAGTCAATTTTAAACTATCGCCGGGGTTTATAGTGGAATCTATAGCGGCGAGACCGGCTTTAAGACCCGTGTCGTTATTTGCCGCTGCGATACCGGGCTTTACTGTCTCTGCCACACAAGCCACCATGCTAACACTCAGGGCGGCAAGCAGAATTCTGTTTACCAATGCACCTAGTGACAATGCGTGTAACCTCGCAGGGACCCGGATTGCAGCAGTCTTACCGGCAACCATCTGCAAACAATAGTCAGAGTCACTAGCAGCAATATCCACAAGCTCATACTGCCACCGCCATTTCCTCCGGTCGGGGTAACCGGCCCTGCGATGGTCGTTGTTTCTTCAGGTTCTGTCTGCTCACCTCCGCCTTGTATTTCCACCGGTGAATCGGTCACCGTCACTGTGACTGTGGCGAGTGCAGTAGCTTCATTGCCGTCATCAACTCGATAGTTAAAATTATCTACACCGGTAAAACCTGAATTCGGCTGGTAACTCACTTGTGAACCGTTGCTGGTTGCTACCCCGTTGACCGGAACTGTCGAGATCGATACTGATAGTAAGTTGCCGTCGACATCATTGTCATTATCCAGCACAGATATCGTGACTGCAGTGTTTTCGGTGGTTGTTACCAAATCGTCTTGCGCCACCGGCGCACTGTTTGGCACTGTCACCAGCAATGAATAGTCGGCGTTGCTGTAGCCCAGCACCTCTATGAATAGTTCCCTCGCCGGAGAGAGTTCACAACTATCGATTTCACCCGTAGTGCGCGACTGACACATCAGGTTTGAGTCGATCCTTTCCGGGCTGCTGTAAACAGAGAGATCGGCATCACCGGTGATTGATCTCAGAACCACCGTTGTCGCACGTTCCACTCGATACAGATCAGTAGCTCTCAGAGAAACGTTTGCGGTCAAGGTTTGGTTCACGGCCAGATCAGCGTATATATCATTAGCAACGCTGTCATCAGCAATATCAACCGCCGGGGTATTCTCCGCAAAATACTCATAGCTGTCTGCGTTAAAAGTCGCGCGCGTGGGATCGACAATGGCCAGGTTTGCAACATCCCTGGCGCCGTAGGCATGGTCGTGGGTGCCAATAATTTCAGGAAAATGGGTTAATTCGTGAACTATGGTTCCTGCGCGCGAATCAGTGCCGAACAGGCTGGCATTCCAGAACAGCGGACACAAATAAATTTTGAAAGGGTCTACCGGAAATACATAGGCGAAAAACGGTTCGTTACAACTGCAGTCGAACTCGATCTCACTGTTGGCAATTACGTTTTCGGTTTCGGTAAATGTAGACAACACCCGGCTAAACCCTCCTTCGGTATGTTGCCCGAACCATTTCAGATAGCGGGGCGAGCCTGGTCGCTGGTTTTCAGTCAGGCCTGCCAGCGCAGAACGCGCTTCGCTGGTGATCGTTTCTGCCGCATCAAGCGCAGTCGTTATCTCGGCCTGTTGACCACTGCTACAGGAACTGAACGATGCCGCACGGGCTTCCCGCCGCACCGGTGGAGGCTCTAAAAACAGAGTGAGGGTTTGCGTGCTTATCGGCAGGCTTTCCAGCGCTTTTATGTCATCCAGCCCGAGGCTCGCAACGCTTCGGTTAGACAGGACATCGTTAGTGTCAAAAGTTCGATACAGCAACGATCCTTTGTATTGCACTGAATAAGTGCCTTGCCGAACGACTTCATAGTACCGGTCAAGCGACACGGACGTATTGACGGATTCACCCGGTTTAAGATGAATAAAATCGTCAAGCTGAGGTGATCCGCGCTTGATCACCCTGCCCTGATAAAGAGCTGGTATGACCTGGTACAACGCAGGTAACAGAGGATCCGCCGCGTGGATATCAAACAAATCCGCCGATAAAAGAGACTCAAACGGGGTTTCCCAGCGCAACACTGCAACAGGCTCGGAGCCGGTGTTACTCATTTCCACAGTTACCTGACCGTCAAGGGTGACGCCCAGCAAAACTTCCACTGGCGATTGCACAGCAAACGCCTGAAAAGACAATAGCAATGTCAGTACAAAGAAAAGTCGTCTGGCAACAACCGAGCTGAACAGGCGCAGTGCACGAGTGTTGTAACGCATTAGTAACCCCTTGCGGACATAAACCGAACGCGGATTTTGTACTGACATGTTAGCAGGAAAATCCGGTCGGGCACATTACTTGCTCCCGCCGTGCGATGCCGAGTACCAGCCCGATAATTTCACACTTTTCACAGCTAGTTGTAATATTTGTGAAACAAGTACTCTGTTGCTTTTTCAATCTGATGCTCTGTTACACCGCAACATGGGCGAATCAGTGGACTGAAGCAACATTGCAGACCGAGCACTTTGCCGGCAATGATTGGCAAGTCATCGACACACTCGAGGCAACAACCCGGTTGATGGGAAATCACGCGTCAGCCGGTGATAGTGACCAGCCATTATACCTGCAACCGAAACGCTCGGTGCGCTCTTCGGAATCTCACACTCTGCCGAACGATCCGTATGCCAGTACGCAGTGGAGTTTCCTGCCCACCGATTCACAACCCGGCAGCGCTGGCTTGTTTAGCGCACGGATTCATAACGCTAACATCCACGAAGTGGTGGTGGCGATTGTCGATTCGGGAACCCTGCAGGACCACGAAGATCTGTCCACGCTTCCAGGATATGACTTTGTCAGCAATCCGTCGATAGGCAATGACGGTGACGGCCGCGACGCAGATCCGACAGACCCGGGTGACTGGGTCAACCTCGAAGATCATGAACTCAACCGGGTCAACCCGAACTGCGAAATATCGGGCAGCTCCTGGCACGGTACCGCGATTGCAGGAATCATCGGCGCCCGATCTTCCAACGCTCTCGGTATTGCCGGTGGAGCGTCTGGCGCTGCTCTGCTACCAGTTCGGGTAACCGGCAAGTGTGGCGGGCTGATCGCCGATTTAGTCGACGGTATTCGCTGGGCTGCCGGTCTACCAGTAAGCGGCGCACCCGCGAATACCAACCCGGCGCGCGTGATTAATCTCAGTGTGGGTTTTGCCGGAAATTGTCCTGCGGCGTTGCAAAACGCAATTAACGATGCGGTAAACGCTGGCGCCATTGTGGTGGCAGCTGCCACCAACAGCGGTGTCAATCTTGATCAGCAGCCGTACTCTCCAGCCACTTGCAACAACTTGCTATCGATTGGAGCCAGTGTGAGAAACGGCAATCTCGCAGACTACAGTGCACGCGGATCGGCAGTGTTCATGCTCGCCCCCGGCGGAACTGTGACCGACGGTATCATCACCAGTGGAAATTCCGGTACAGCCGGTCCGCTACCTGATAGCAGCTACCACCTGCATTTTGGCACCAGTCTGGCGGCAGCCCACGCAAGCGCCACACTTGTTACCCTGCTTGCGATAGATCCGACTCTCGACAATCGCGAACTGCAGAATTACCTGCAAGAATCTGCAATACCCGTAACAGACACCAGGTGTACAGGACTGCAATGCGGTCACGGCCGGCTGAACGCGGACCGAGCCGTAAAGATGCTGTTGAACGAGCCTGTCGAACTACTATTGCCACAAGCCGCTCCGGCTCTTGCCACAAACGAACCGGCAACAGGACCAGTGGATACACTAAGCCTCACAGGGCTGCTGCTATTGCTACTCGGAAGAATGGCAGTAACGAAGAACAGGCAACTGAACTTCAATGGCTGCACCAAAAAAATGTTTGTAAAAAAAACGCCCTCCTGACTGCTATTCGCAGCTTTAACCGAACCGCTCTATAATAGACGCCAGAAGCACGACAGAACTGTTGTTCAAAAACAGCGCAGCGCGAGCCTTTGTTATCGATTTCTTTATCATTGCATACGATATTGCGCGCACTGTGCGTGCAAAATCAGCAGAGATGTGTTCCCGCCAGGCCGTTGCAGCGCTGGCTCGTACGTATTTCCAATTCAAATCCGGAGTGATGCTTGAAAGATCTTACGCCTGATCGTGCAACACTTGATCCTGTAGAAATCGCCTCACGCGACGAGATCAGTGCTCTGCAGACAAGTCGCCTGCAATGGTCGCTCGAACACGCTTACAACAATGTCGCTTTTTACAAAAAAAGCTTCGACAACGCCGGAGTGCATCCATCTGATTTAAAATCACTCGACGATATTGCAAAGTTCCCGTTCACTGTAAAATCCGACCTGAGGGACAACTACCCGTTTGGCATGTTCGCAGTACCACAGGAAAAAATAGCTCGCGTACACGCCTCCTCTGGTACCACCGGCAAACCCACCGTCGTTGGCTACACGCAAAAAGATATTGATACCTGGGCTACACTGGTTGCGCGCTCTATGCGGGCATCGGGTACGCGGCCGGGTGATCTGGTACACATTGCCTATGGCTACGGACTGTTTACCGGCGGTCTGGGTGCTCACTATGGTGCCGAGAAGCTCGGTTGCGGTGTCGTACCTGTGTCCGGTGGCATGACCGAAAGACAGGTCACCCTGATTCAGGACTTCAAACCAAAAACCATCATGGTCACCCCCAGCTATGTTTTATCGATACTGGATGCCTGTCGTGCGGCGAATCTCGATCCACGCGATACATCACTTGAAGTCGGTATCTTCGGCGCAGAACCATGGACTAATGCAATGCGCGAGGAGATCGAGCAGGCCTTCGACATGCACGCGACTGACATCTATGGATTATCTGAAGTGATGGGACCAGGTGTTGCCTCGGAGTGCGTTGAAACCAAGGATGGCCCGACTATCTGGGAAGACCACTTCTATCCGGAAGTGATCAACCCCGACACCGGAGAGACGCTTGCAGACGGCGAACAGGGCGAACTGGTTTTCACTTCGCTAAGCAAAGAAGCCTTTCCGATCATCCGTTATCGAACGCGCGATCTCACCCGGTTATTACCTGGTGTCGCGCGAAGCATGCGGCGCATGGAAAAGATCACCGGCCGCAGTGACGACATGATTATTCTGCGCGGCGTTAACGTTTTTCCAACCCAGATAGAAGAGCAGATTATGCGGGTTGCAGCATTGGCACCGCATTTTCAGATTGAACTCACCCGTGATGAACGAATGGATGTAATGACCGTGCAAACCGAAGCGGCCAGTGCCGACATCAGCGCTGCACAGTCTGACGCGGCAGCCGCAGAGCTAGCGCGACTGATCAAAGAAACAATCGGCATCAGTGCCAATGTCAACGTAGCAGACAGCGGGGCAATTCCTCGCAGCCAGGGCAAGGCTGTCCGTACCGTCGACAAACGTGCCGTCTGATATTAGCTCTAATTTGACGCAGAAGGAATCCGGTCTGCCGGAAGCACTGCCGCGCCCCATGGATAGCGACCGACCTTTATCGATTTAACCGCTTTGAGCGTTTCAACATCTACAACTGTCACGTCACCGGAAACACCGTTGGTGGTAAACAGCCGGTCTTCCTCCGGTGTTAACGCCGCGTGCCAGACCCGCCGTCCCACCAGAATATATTTCACCGGCTTATAGGTTTTGCGATCAACTACAGCAAGGTGATTGGATGGACCCAGTGCGATAAATGCATACTTTCCATCAGAGGTCAGTTCCATACCCACCGGCTGAATTCTGTCCGCGGCGACACCGCTAATCTCAAAGCGAATAACATGCTGGATCTGTTTGGTTTCAACATCGATTACCGAAACGGTACCACCGATCTCCGATGACACCCACAGCTCTTTGTCGTCTGCGGTAAACTCCGCGTCCCTCGGACGCTGGTCGACAAGAGTGTTCTCCATAATTTGATGGCTGGTGGTATCGATCCAGTGAGCCATGTTTGTTGTTTCGGAGGTCACTATTGCCCATTTTCCATCATGGCTGATCGTCATGCCTTCAGGCTCAATACCCACATCAATTTGGGCCACTACCGTTCGGGTTTGCGTGTCCACAACCGTCGCTACCGCATCGTCCTCGTTGGCAATGTACAGGTGACGGTTGTCCGGATGCAAAGCAAACTGTTCGGGGTCTTCACCGGAAGGTAAATCGTGAATGATCTTGTCTGTCGCAACGTCCAGTATTTGCACAGTGTCTGAATCGGATGCACAAATATATAGATACTTGTAATCCTGCGACAAGGTTACACCACGTGGCCGCTCGCCTACTTCTATCGTCTTTATAACTTCACTTGTCTCTGAATCAATAACGGAAACGGTGTCGTCTTTTTCGTTTGTTACGTAAACCCAGTGCGCCCAGCTGTTAGCTGACAGCAGCAAGCCGCCAACCACTGTGGTCAGTTTATACCAGTCTTTCAATGTACTAGTGCCCCATCGCGCTGCATCCGGATTCGGGCCGATCAAGCCCTAACGTGTCCAGCTCTGTTAGTTGATGTAAAAATCCTTCAATCGGCGCTAGCGCAACCACGGATTGCGGGTGCACTAACGGAACCGGCTGCCGCAGCTGGCCGTTCCATTTGCGGAAAGTCATTTTCTTGCCCTTGAAGCCGGCAATAGAAAAATCATCCGACAAAATATACTGCAATACTTTTTCCGGTTCACTGTTTTTTATCCGGGTAACTGCCTCACCGACGGCTCGCACTGCCGCCCATGCGGCGTAGTCAACACTGTTCATTCCCCGTCCGGCCTGTTCTTCAAACCGGGATTGCAGCTGGGCGGCTCCCCACTGCTCGACAACTCTGTGCCAGGCCACTGGCTCGAGGCCAGCGGTACCTGCCACTGGACGCGGCAACCAGGTGTTGTACATCACGTACTGACCGAAGTCGTCATCTTCATCGGCTACTGCCACTACATCGTATTTGCGCGCCTGGGTAAACAGCGGGATCTCCGCAGCCGCGTTACGTCGCATGTCGGAGTCGTCCAGCCATTTTTTTTCATGATCAATCGAAATTCGGTATTTTTTTGCAGACCGTCTAACTGACTCTGCAAACAGGCCATCGACAGGACGGTTGCCTTCGAGCAAAAAAACAGAAGTCCATTTGCGCTTGCTGAAAAACTGCATTAATGCGTCGGTCAACATTGCTCTGGACGGCAACGTGTGAAGAACATTGGCACGACATTCCGTGTCCCGCAGACTGGTATCAGCACTGCCTGCGTTGATTAAAAGATCATCCCGTGCTTCCGGCAGATCCGCTATTTGTTGCAGCGTATCACCAGGCACATTCATCACTACAATTTTGGCACCCTGCAACACCTCACGCGCACGATCCAGCACCTCTTCATCAACCGCAACATGGATCTTTTCAAGAGAATACAGTTGTTTGAGAAACTTGCCGGTGGTGTTGTTATCGCTAACGCCCGCAATGGCGCCCTGTTCGCCCTCGTCATCGGGCCACGACACCAGATTGGAAAGCACTGGTGGCCGCTCGATTTCCTGTTCAAAGTACAATAACTCCACGTCCAGCGTTTCACTGTTAACCGCCTGAACGGACAGCAAACTCGCGGCCACTAGACCAGCACATTTTAACCAGCGCGCAGAACAGGAATTTTTGAACACTGACTCTCCCATCAGGAAAATTTGCAGTCTAACCCGGATTTTTTAACGCCTACAAGTGCGCGGTATGCATTGTACGCGCTTTACAGCGTGGCACTTTACAAATGGTTGTTATCTAACAGACCGGGGCCTGGGTGGTCCGCAACAGCGCTTGCTTTTGGGACGGGCAACTGGTTAGCCGGCAACACTGTATAATCGCATTTTCGCGCTTTTACACAACAGCGATCAGCGAGAACGGGTCTCCCAGCAACTCACCAAGTCGCCCGAGATAGCGTGCTCCGTCAGCACCGTTAATTACCCGGTGATCAAATCCCAGGGTGCATGACATTTCAAGTTTCGCCACCACTTCATCTGCGATGAAGGCCGGTGTGCGTCGTCCTGCCCCGACACCAAGAATCGCCACCTCTGGCCAATTGACCACTGGTTGCAAACTTCGCACACCCATACCTCCAAGATTTGACAGCGTCATGCTCGCTCCCTGCATTTCTGCCGGTACCAGATTGCCCTGCCTGGCACGCTCCGAGAGGTACCGCAATTGCGCACTGGTATCGGTCAGACTTAACGCGTCTGCATTCCTGATCACCGCCACCACCAAACCTTTGGGAGTATCAACTGCTACACCCACATGCACGTACTCGCGTTGTATAAGCTGTTGCTCCTCAGGATTGATAGCGCAATTAAAGCGTGGAAACTCAACCAGCAAAATAGCCATCGCCCGAACCACCATGGCTGTAGTCGTCAGACCGTCGACGCGATTTTTTAACGACTGGCGGGCTGACTCAAGCTCGGTGATATCGATCCCGCTCGTTACCCAGGCATGGGGTATCTGCTCCCAGGAGCGTTGCATGTTGCGACTCGTGGCGCGTTCGATGTTGCCGAGAGATTGGGTGTGCACAGGGCCAAATCTGGACAGGTCCGGCAACGGCGCGACAGATCTGCCACCTGGTCGGGTAACACCACCGGCAAGTATGTTTTTAGTATGGGCCTTTATATCCTGCTTTGTGATACGTCCCGAACGACCTGACCCATTTACATGGGCGATATCAACACCCAGCTCACGCGCCAGACGTCGTGCAGCCGGACCCGCCTTGTAAATAGTCCCGGTCGCGCCTGAAGGCGTGCGGTTCGATGGTACGTTTTCAGTGTTTCCGCCAGTGTGCGTAGTAATTGCGGTCGTGAGTTGATTACCGCCTGGCGCGGATCTTTCGATCCGGCCGACTGATGGTATAGGGGCCGGGGCAGTTTCGCTGTTCCGGTATCCGTCACCTGGTGACTGGCTACCCGCCTCTACTTCTACTTCCCGGGGCGTCACTGGTTGCAGACGAGCGACCACCTGGGCCGTGCTAATTCTGTCTCCAACACTGACAAGTAGCTCGGCAACAGTGCCTGCCTGCACTACCGGAATATCCATCGATGATTTATCGGATTCGACAGTCAACAGAGTATCGTCTACGTCGAGCACATCACCAACCCTGGCTACAATCTCGATTACCTCGACTTCACCCGCATCACCAATATCGGGAATCGCAATATCGACAAGATCCACCATCTATACAATCCGTTACCGAAAAACCGGATTAGACTTTTCGCTATCTACGCCAAGCGATGTGAGATGGTCTTGCAAGACGTTATCACCAAGCTGCTTGTCACGGTACAAACTGACGAGTGCTGCAGCAGCAATATATTTATCACTGACCTCAAAGTAGTCGCGTAAATCCTCACGAGATTCACTGACGCCAACTCCGTCAGTGCCAAGGCACAAATAGGGCAACGGCATCCACCGGGCTATACCTTCCGGCAGAGCTTTCATGTAATCCGTCACCGCAACAACCACTCCCTTTTGATCGTCAAACAAACGCTTAACCAGTGGAACCTGCGGTGGATCGAGTGGCTTGAGAAAATTCTGCCGTTCACAAGCCTGTGCTTCTCTTGTGAGCTCGGTAAAACTGGTAATGCTCCAAAGCGTGGTAGCGATACCCGCGGTTTGCAGATATTCTGCTGCCTTTATCGCCTGTTGCATAATTGATCCGCTGGCCAGTAGATGCACGCTGCTGTCTTCGTCACCTACGGGCGCGTCTGGCACAAACTGTTTCCAAAGATACCCGCCATCAATGATGCCCTTCTCGACACGATCGCGGTCCTCACGACCGAGCGCCGGCATGCGATAGTTTTCGTTATAGACCGTCAGGTAATAAATCACATTTTCCTGTGCCTGATACATTCGACGCAAACCCTCCCGCACAATTACGGCGACCTCAAAACCAAAGGCAGGATCATAAGCCAGCATATTGGGGAACGTGCTGGCAAGTACGTGCGAGTGACCGTCCTGGTGTTGCAACCCTTCACCATTAAGCGTCGTGCGGCCCGCTGTTCCCCCGAGCAAAAAGCCACGAGCCATCATGTCTCCACAGGCCCAGATCATATCGCCAACCCGTTGAAACCCGAACATCGAGTAATAGATATAAAAAGGTATTGTCGGGATACCGTGCACCGCATAGGCTGTTCCAGCGGCCATAAACGATGCCATGGCCCCTGCCTCACAAATCCCTTCCTGAAAGATCTGACCGTCTTTTTGTTCTTTGTAAGGTAACAGGGTATCTGCATCCACCGGCGTATAATGCTGTCCTGCGGGCGAATAAATTCCGGCTGCTGAAAATAGACCGTCCATACCAAACGTTCGGGCTTCATCAGGCACAATAGGTACAACATATTTTCCGAGCGTTTTGTCTTTTAAAAGCTTCGACAACATCCGCACGATAACCATCGTGGTTGATATTTGCCGGTCTCCCGAACCAAGCAACTGCTCTTTAAATAGCTCAAGCTCCGGCGCCGGCAGGGATATGCAATCAGCGTTGCGTTGCGGCAGATACCCGTTAAGTGCCTGTCGCTGCCTGTGCAGGTACTGCATCTCGGGGGAATCGTCGGCGGGCTTGTAAAGCTGAGCGGCAACCGCCTCGCTATCCTCTATGGGTATGCCGTGCTCACGCGCCGCCTGCACCCGTTCTTCCGGAGTCAGGTTTTTCTTTTGGTGCGCCGTATTGCGGCCCTGACCGGTAATACCCATGCCCTCACCCTTGACGGTCTTAACCAACACTACAATCGGCTTGCCGGTTCGGGTTACCGCACGATCAAACGCGGCGTATATCTTTTTCGGATCCTGGCCACCTCGCTTTATATGCCGCACCTCTTCATCGGTCAGCGAATTCATCATTTTTTCCAGCACGGGATTTCCATCGATCCAGTGTTCTCTCTGAGCATCGCCGGCCATTACTGAATATCGTTGATAGTCACCATCGACGCACTCTTCCATGCGATGCCTGAGTACACCGTTATGATCCTGCGACAAAAGCGCATCCCAACCGCTTCCCCAGATTACTTTTATTACGTCCCAGCCCGCACCTCGAAACTTACGCTCAAGCTCCTGAATAATTTTGCCGTTGCCACGCACCGGCCCATCGAGCCGCTGCAAATTGCAATTGACCACCAGCACCAGGTTGTCGAGGTTTTCACGCGCAGCAATACTTACGGTACCCATCACCTCGGGTTCGTCGGATTCGCCGTCGCCAATAACGCACCAGTACTTTCCGCCATTGCGCGGCTTCAGTCCGCGGCTCTCCAGATACTTCGCAAACCGTGCCTGGTATATAGCGCTTACCGTCGACAGACCCATCGACGCGTTGGGCATTTCCCAGAACCCGGGCATTGAGCGCGGGTGCGGATAGGAAGACAACCCCCCGCCTGCACCGAGTTCGCGGCGAAAGTTCTGTATTTGCGCCAGCGACAACCGTCCTTCCAGAAACGCCCGCGCATAGATGCCGGGGGCGGCGTGCGGTTGCGGCAATACCATATCACCACCATACTCGTCGCTGCGTGCGCGGAAGAAATGATGAAATCCGGTTTCCAGCAGCGTAGCCGCACTTGCATAGGTGGCAATGTGACCACCAACACCCGAGCCGGAATCGTAGGCCTGCATCACCATCGCCATTGCATTCCAGCGGATAATATTTTCTATGCGTTTTTCAAGCTCGATATCACCCGGATAGACAGGCTGGTCGGCAGCGGCAATTGTATTGACGTAGGGAGTGTTGAGAGTGGCTTCGTTTAGCGCCACGCCCGCCTGTAGTGCGTGATCCTGCAGCGAACGCAACATCGACCGCACGCCGGCATTGCCGAATTCGCGACGAATATAATCGAGTGAATCCAGCCACTCCTGACGATCGTCCGCCATTCGCTGCTGCAGATCCGACAGGCTTTGATCAGCCTGTGTTTCGGCGTTTGTTCCGGTATTGTCAGTCATTAGCGTTCAAGTATAGTGTGAAACCCTGCCTGCGTATCGGGCCAATGACCTCACGCCACCCGAATTGAGCCATCACGAATCGTTCGTCTCGACAGATAAATCCATTATCATCGCTGCATGGTCGCTTAACAACTCACGCCGCTGCCCGGGCGCGCCGCCCCATCGATGCTGAAAATCTGAAAGCTGTTCGACAAACGCCGGATGGACGTACATCTGATCAAGCCGGAATCCGTTTCTGCCATTCGGTGAGTACCATGTATATTCCCGCCTCTCACCGTTGAGAAAACGAAAAGCGTCCCGCCATCGCAACGCGTTTAGCCCTGCAAGCCACTGATCTTCTATGCGATTGAATGCGCTGGATTCTTCATCAATGCCTATATGACCCGAATTTGTATCACCCATGATAATGGCCGGATGCCCACGCCACGACCTGACAACTTCGGTCACTGCATGCATGAAAGGATACTTGCGACCAGTGGACCGATTGGGAATGTGTATCGCCATGATTGCGAACCTGACCGGCGCCGCCACGGTCACGTGCAACCATCGTCGCATGTCTGCCGGCGCCCGTTTTAAGCGTACCACTCTCAGCGGATAGCGGGATGCCACCAGCAGTGAATTCGTTGCAGCGTTTTCTGTGTCGACCGTACTGCGTTGAAAGCACAGTCCGGCACGCTCCTGCAACGAATGCGCAATATAGCAACTGGCTTGCGTTCCACGAAATTCAGACAGCGCGATTACATCGGGTGCCCAGTCGATAATCTGTTCAACAATACCCTCCGCACGAACACCACCTCCAGCTCTTATGTTCCACGCGATCAACCTCACGTTGTGCTCACGCCATAATATGTCTGAACCGGCACCGGACGAGTAACTACTCGCGCAGAGCGGACCCAACGCAGCATGAACAGATACAAGAACGTGCTTTTAATTTGCTGTACCGCTAACATGACCTGCATTGTACCCGGTCTTGCTACTGGCTTGCAGAACCGGCAACGAATACTCACAGTGAGAGTACTATGCACGAAAAAATGGTTAGCATTTCCAGCGGGCACGGCGCAATACCCGGTTTTTACGTGGTACCAGACACGCAGGATAAGTGGCCAGCCATTATCTTCTATATGGATGCACCGGGTATTCGTGAGGAATTGCATAACATGGCGAGACGAATTGCCAAACAGGGATACGCTTGTATAGTGCCCGACCTCTACCATCGCTATGGCTCCTTGCGTTTCGATTTACCACGCCGCAATGACAGTATGACGTCAGTGATTCTCGCCGCCTACCGCGGCCTCAGCGACGCCGATATAAATCAGGACACGGCGGGGCTCATCGGTTTCCTCGATGCGCGCCCGGAAGTGCGCAGCGGACCAGTCGGCAGCATTGGCTACTGCATGAGTGGCAGATTCATCACAACTACGGCGAGGGCATTTCCCGATCGATTCAAATGTGCCGCATCGTTGTACGGGACGCGCCTGGTGACCGATGAGGAAGATTCACCCCATTTGCATCTCGATGGTATCAAGGCAGAACTTTACTATGGCTTCGGCTCGATCGATACCTATACACCTGCCGAGTACATTGAGACGCTGCGACAATCACTCGACAAGGCCGGTCTGACTTACGAGGTAGATGTTTACGAGGGCGTTGATCACGGTTACTGTTTTCTGGAAAGAGCGGCATACAATGCTGTTGCATCGGAATCGAGTTGGTCAAAGGTTTTTAGTCTGTTCTCAAAACACTTGTAACCGGCGTTAATTAAAAAACCCCGCTTCGAACATACACATGAACAGATAGCGCGGGTTAGCGAGCTGTACTAATACGCCGAAGTATCTTTACCGACGACCAGGTTGATACCGAGTATGGAACCAGATAGGTAAGCAGTACCTGCGTCAGATTGGCAACGTTGAAACTGCCATCAAGCAGCGCCGGCCCGTGATTAATCGCCGCGAGTATTGTGCCGACTACCAGCGCTATTTTGATCGCATTAACCACTACCTCTTTGCCACACGCAAGCTGCAGAAACGTAGAATCGGAAGATGGCTTCATATTAATCGCGCCTCGCGAGGGTTGCCGGTAACTCACAGACTACCGAGCTCTGACTATTGCAATTCCCGATTGTGCCACAGCAAATCGACTCTCGACCGAACATACTGCAGGCAGAGTTCAGACTTGATTCAGCAACCCAATGGTTTCATGTGTCACAATATCAAATTGACGACACCTTTACGCAACGTTACCTGGCTGTTTCACACCGCACACCTCTGAGAGCACCACAAACAACAGTCATTGCAAACGTTCAGGATAAAAAATGACTCCGATATCTGCCAGTGCCATCACACAAACCCCGACTGTCCCTGCAGAACGTGCCAGAAAAAAAATTTCGTTTTTCTACGCGCTAGCTCTGTTAATTCTGTATAACAGCATCGCTCACGCGACTGAAAGCCGGCAGGCAACCTTGACTGAGGCCGGGCATAACTCAATTCATCAGTACGCACCACTCGGCAACGATGTCAAACGAGACCCGGGTTTTCCGGGCGATCGGCTAACTCGGCAGACAGCCTCGTTAAATGGCGATATTCTGGTCTACGATGTCACCATTGAACCGACAAACGACTACGATGGTGATGGTCACTACTCAACCTTCAATGTCTCACTCGATGTAGACACGATCTTCAGAACATCGACAGTGTACGCCGTACTGTATCTAAGCCATGATGGCGGGGCGTGGAGCGAGTATGCGGTGACCGGTGATTTCACTATCTCCGGCAGCGGCCCGGTCGATCGCTACACACTAACGGCGACTCTCGATTCGGGCTACCCGAGTGGATACTACGATCATTTTGTCGAGATTTACGACGCACATACTCACGCGCTCGTCGGATCATACGGCGCCGGAAACTCTCATGCACAACTGGAATTCTCTTTTGAAAGTACCTACCACGACAGCTATTACGATGACAATGGCAGCGGCTTTGGTACGAGTGTAAGCGTGCGTTTCAGTGGAACAGGTTCAACCGGTATCCCGTCAATTATTGCCTTGCTGCTTGTCATCGCAATCAGACGGATTCGCTAGAACAATCATCACTATTTGATTACTAGCGGCTGCATCAGTTTACTTCGCTAAAACCGTTTCACCCTGCGACGGTCAGGAGCAACTGCTAAACTGTTTGTTTTCCCTCTTGTTGCCGGAAACAACTTGCCAAAATCGAAAAGCCCCGTGCGCACCTGGCGGTTTATTGCCATAGCGAGCATCCTGTTGTGGTTGCTCGTCTGCCTGCCAGTCAGCATATTGTTTTCCTGGCTACAAAATACCGACACCACCCGGTGGATACTCATCAGCATCCTCGTCTCCCCGTTCGTGACTCTATGGATGTGGCTATCCGTACAAACCTCCCGACTAGTGATTAAGTGGCCAGCTATGCAGTTACTTGGCTGGACAAGTATTCTGTTGACAGTGATCGTCCTGACCGCACCATTGCTCTTGTTTCTTTCGGCTCCGGCGACAGGGGTAATCGCCCTGCTGGTTTGGCTTGCACTGGCTGCCTGCGGAGTATACGCAGCCTGCAACATTCACAACCAGGTCATCACAATTACCAGTGACAAACTGCGTAAGCCCAGGCGGTTTGTGCAACTAAGCGATGTTCATGCTGGCAGCCGCGGGCGAAAGTTCATCAAAAAGATCGTGGACCAGACCAATCAATTACAGCCCGACGGTATTTTTATTACCGGCGATCTCATCGACTCCAGTCAGGTCGACGCCAGCTTTCTTCAACCGCTTGGCGAATTGACCAGCCCGGCATGGATGTGCATCGGCAATCATGAACGCTACGTCAATCTGGACAACGCAATCGATGCAATTGCCCAACAACAAATTACTGTTCTGCGCAACGAATGCATCACTATGGATGATATCTGCCTGATTGGTATTGATGATGCGGACAATGCAAACCAGGTGGCAGAGCAGTTGCCCGCGATTAAGCGGGACAGTAATAAATTTCAGATATTGCTCTATCACAAACCTGATGGCTGGGAACCTGCCTGTCAGCAAAGTGTTGATCTTACTCTCGCCGGACACACACATGGCGGGCAAGTGTGGCCCTTCGGTTTATTGGTCAAGAGACAATTTCCTGAACTTCAGGGTTACTTCAGGCGCGGGCTGAGTCATCTCTATGTATCTCCTGGCACGGGCACCTGGGGCCCAGTGCTCAGATTCGGAACTCGTAGCGAAATGACAATTATCGAATTGGTGCCGGCCAAATTGGTGACCGCAAGAGAGTCTGCGCATTAGCGAATAGACCCGGAACTGCATTCAGTTTGTACAAAAACGAATCGGTTAATCCTGGTCCGTAAACCGCACTGCTCCTATATGAGGAAGATTGCGATTGCGTTGCGCATAATCTATTCCATAGCCAACAACGAATTTATCTTCAATTTCAAACCCGACCAAATCAGCCCTGACATCTACCTCACGACGCGAGGGCTTATCGAGCAGGGCGCACACCATCATACGCGCCGGCGCTCTTGATTCCAGCAACTGTATAACGTGGCGCAGGGTATGCCCGGTATCAACAATATCTTCAACAACGAGGATGTCGCGGTTTTTGATTTCACCGCGCAGATCTTTGAGGATGCGAACTTCACGTGACGATTCCAGGGAGTCGCCATAAGAAGAAGTTTCCAGAAAGTCAACCTCGACCGGCAGTGACAACTCCCGCACAAGGTCTGCGATAAACATAAACGAACCACGTAATAAACCGATGACCACAAGCTTCTCGGTACCGGAAAAGTGCTCACTAATATCCACCGCCATGCTTTCAACGCGCGCCGCTATCGCTTTAGCCGAGATCATGTCGTCAATGACGTAGTTGTCGTGTTTCATCGGTGTTCAGCCTCAACCCTTAATCGCACCACGGGCAACCCTTAAAACAGAGTTGCAATCGCAGTGAGTAAATTCAACTGGCAGGCGAATACGATCCACCGTGATCGGCAGACCACTGCAATGGTTGATTGAGAAATTTCTCAACCTCATCAAGCGTATTGCGCTCAAAATGATTTTCATCACGACAGTGCTTTAGAACGTCCCACCACGTGGCCAAATGATGAAGCGTTATACCACTCGCGGCGAGTTTTGATTTGGTGTCGGGGAAAATGTCGTAGTAGAAGATAACCAATGTATGCCCGGTAACGGCACCTGCCTTACGCAATGCATCAGTGAACAACAGTTTCGAGCCGCCGTCAGTGGTTAAATCTTCTACCAGTAAAACTCGTTGACCCTCCTGCAGATTGCCTTCAATTTGCGCATCTCTGCCAAACCCCTTGGGTTTCTTGCGCACATACAACATAGGCAGCCCCATGCGCTCCGCTATCCATGCAGCAAAAGGTATTCCGGCCGTCTCACCACCTGC
>CAYPCS010000087.1:0-23270 GCA_964409275.1 uncultured Granulosicoccaceae bacterium | reverse complement strand
TTACTCGTCAAAAATTTCCATCGGACAAATGGTTGAAACCACATAGTTAGGTACGTCCACCACATTGCCTATGCGTAAATCACAGGCCACGCTGGTGACAACAAAGGCTTGTTCACGGCTAAGTCCCCTGGTGGCTTGCAGCCAGTCGAGCATCTGGATCAGAGAATTACGAGCAGCCAGCGTAATGTCGTTGGACAGGTTTGTCAGAGGTTTGATCTTCTCACTGTCCAGATAAGCCCACTGCGGAGGTACTTCTCCAGCTTCTTTTAACGGAAATCCCACAGTGGCGTGAAAGCTGTCTGGCTCAAGTGCCTTAATCTGGGAGCCACCCTCAAACTGGGGCTGTTTGATCAACGAGGCCATGCCCTTGCGAATTTCTGTTTGCACCGTTACTACAGCTCCTGTCTCAATCGCGGTACCGGCAACTTCACCATCGCCCTGTGCGTAGTGCACGTCGCCAATGAAAAAGCCACAACCATCTATAAAGCATGGCAACAACAATGTGGTACCAGCTACCATTTGTTGTACATCCATATTGCCGCCATTTTCACGCGGTGGAATGGTTCGCAAGCATTTGTCTTTATGACTGCCGTTTGGCCCACAGATGTCGTCTGGTCGCGCACCGGTTGGTTCTGGTGGTAGCGCTACCCCGCCGACGGATGCCAACTCGGATTCTCGTGCCAGCCACTTTTCCACTTCTTCCTCTCCCGGAAGTACCCCGACTGACCCCATAAAACCGGCCATCGGGATTCGCACGCCCGGCACTTGCTCGGACACCGCTTCGAGATTGTTTAGTTTCCAGTTAGCTATAAAGGGGTCTGGAAACAAATCGGGCAAGAACCCAAACCCGGGTATTAATGTGGTGTAGCCATATTCATCGGAATCGATATCTATTAGCGTGACTGCCAATACATCACCACGCACTGCGCCTTCGATATTGATCGGGCCTGTCATCGGGTGGATCAGATTCAAATCAATCGCCAGTACATCTTTAGGTTCAGAGTCGATAGTGAGATTTGAATCCAGTGCGTCGCGGGTGTGTACTTTTATCAGATCACCGGGTTTGGCACTTGCAACCGGTTTGATGGCTGGATGATAGCGATTGAAGCAGTTCGGGTCGTCCTCACAGTGTTCACCCTCTTTGGTTACTTCAACTGTGGTGTGTGTTTTAACGTCAGTGGTATCAGCGATAGCCAGGGGTGTAACAACCATGCTGGATACTGCGGCGGAGGTCAGGACAACAATACAGCCAGGGAGGAAACAGCCAGAGAGGAAACAGCCAGAGAGGAATTTCATGGTAACTCCGTTTAGTGAAAAGACAGTTGAACGTCAATTTGTTATCACCCTCGCAACGACGTTAGCACGTATGAAAAAAGATTGATAGATGCAGCCCGGAGTGCGAATCGCCACTTTCAATAGTGGCGGAAACCACGCCATCCCGCAGCAGCACAGGAGACTGCTCAGTAATTCTTGCCGGGATAATAGACAGCAACCGGGGAACAGGGAAAAGAGAACAGTCAATCGAACACTCCAGCTCAGAAATTAACAGCCAGTATGCTTCAGAGCTATTCACTTCGAACGTGCTGGCTGGCACCGGCCTATGTCAGGTTCTGGCCGAATATAAACCAGCACGAACAAATTTCTATTCAGCCAGACCAGGTTTAAATAAACGCACAGGGCCGATCTTTTTGATTCGAATGTTCACGTAAACAGCTTACTCGAAACGGAGTCGCTGGCGCTTTTCAAAAACTGATCCATCCATCACATCATTTCCTCAGGTAGTTGCCTTGTGTCACTCCACTGTCTGGGGGACTGCCCGTACATGCGTTTGAACTCTCGGCTGAACTGAGAAGAACTGACGTAGCCGACATCCATTGCCGCTTCCGACACATTCATTCCACCGGCTATCTTCATGGCGGCCTTGTTTAACCGCATAGACTTTACAAACTGGATCGGTGACATAGTAGTAGCCTGCTTGAATTTGCGGTGGAACACAGCACGACTCATCCCCACCTGCGCGGCAATTTCTTCAATGGTGACCGCTTCGTTCAGGTGCGATGACAAGTATTTAATTGCCCGGGCAATTTCATTACCCACTCCAAATGCGCGCCTGGCCGAATACCCGGCATCTCCCTTCAATACAGCGTAATACAACTCCCGAAGTCGAACGTCCCCGAGTACTGCTGTATCCGCCGGGCTATCCACCAACTGGAGCAACCGCAACAGTGAATCGGTAAATGAGTCATCCCATCGAGCCAGTGCAAGCCCTTGAGGAAGCGGACCAGACTTCGGGGTTCGGATCGCACCGTTTGCACTTTCCATTTCAATGGCCAGCTACGGCTGGCCTCGAACCCGGCGCCAGCGTTGGCACCGGTAATAACAAAGGTGATCTGCGAGCGCAGCTTGGCATGAGCTATCTGTTTGTGAGCCACGATTTGCATGTAGTTAGATTGCTTTGCGATAAAGTTGTTGTGATGAAAGACGGGAAAATCGTTGAAGAAGGCCCAGCCAGCGAGGTGATGGTCAACCCGCAAGATGACTATACCAAAGCGCTGCTGGCAGCAGCACCGCAACCACCGGTTCGACGTAGTGCGCTCGGCTGAAGCACGATACTCATGCCGAATAAAGTACCAATGAAAAACAATGTTTTTCAACATGTATCTTCATGATGTCTAAAGTTGAAGAACGCCTTGAGGAATGGGCCTCGCACTACCATCGGAATGGACTCCGCGTGGTCAGTTTCTCCCTTATCGCATAGGGAGCATTGCATTGATACGACCCGCCTTCTACGATAAAAAAACAATGCGCAGATCAAGTGCGTATCGAACCACTCGACGATGACGGCCACTCAGCAACGGATGCTGCCGAACAGATGGTGTATGCGATTTAAACGTAAGATCGATTTTTTCGTTGCATCTACAATGCAGTCTTACTACCAACCGACTGGATGCTGGTTACCGGTAGCTGTCGGTATCGATTTCCCGTCAGAGCATACATGGCATTGATTATTGCTGCTGCCGCTGGAGCGATTGCAGCTTCGGCAGCACCCGATGGTGGTCGATCAGAATCAACCATTTCGATATCCATTGTCGGGATATCAAGCTGCCTCGGGATTGCGTAGCGATCAAAATTTGTAGTAGATGCAATCCCCTTTTCCAGCTCAAACGTTTCGAGCAGCGCCATGCCAACACCCCAGACGAGGTTGCCTTCAATCTGGGCACGAACTTTGTCCGGCGATATCACCCGCCCGCAATCATGAACGCAGACCATCTCTTTGACAACAAACCGGCCGCCTGATTCTTCTACTCGCACTGCGAGGGCAACATAGGTGACTTCTTTATACGCGGCAACAGCAAAGCCGAATTGATTTTGTCGGGTATCAAGCTTTACCTGCAACCGTTTCAGGCACTCACTTAAGCGGGAATGCTTAAGGTGCTTTAAGCGAAAGTCAATCGGGTTTTGTTGCGCGGCGATGGCCAGTTCATCCATGGCACACTCCACTGCAAAGGTATTGGGCGCAGCTGCCAGCCCACGCCAGGGGCCAGTGGGCATGGGCAGCCGATCTATAGAGAAGTCCAGCTGATGATGCTCGAACACGTAGGGGGTTTCCATACCGCGTTTCGTACCCGGGTCCGGGGCAAAGTCTGCTGCCCAGTGTAAATACGAAGGCACAATTTTCGACGAGGTCAGCACCGGTGCACCAACCGCCTGATGATGCCAGTAACTGATATTGCCGTCGCTATCCAGACCTGCGTCGATTCGTGTAGACACGGGCGGCCCGACATAGTTGTGCCGAAACTCCTCTTCACGACTCCATTGAACCTTCACCGGTTGCTCAACAGCTCGACTCAGCCACGCAGCTTCCACAGATGCCTGACATAACACCCGCCCCCCAAATGCACCACCAATACGATGATTGTTTACTGTGATCCTGCTTTTACTCGAACCCAGTGACTTTGCCACTGCAGACTGCACCATCCAGGGATCCTGACTGCCTGTCCAGACGTCGCAAGTGTCGCTGTCATTATGCCAGTGTGCAACACCGGCACGAGGCTCCATCGAAGCATGTGCGATCATCGGGGAATCATAGCGAAAAGACAGTGTCTGGTTCGACGCTGCCCTGCCCTGTTCAACATCACCATTCGTTGTTGAGCTGTGGCTCAAGTCACCGGCCTCAAGCGTTTTATCGATATCAAGCGTGTGATGAATGCGTGATAGTGCCTCAGCATCCAGTGGACTCCATTGAGCGTTGAGCGCCGTGACAGCACCCGCCGCGGCCATTGGGGTAATAGCGACGACGCCAACTTCACCTTTGTGTTCAACAACCGCCTCAACACCTTCAACCTGCATAGCGGAGTCTCGATCATAATCGAGCAACTTTGCGCCCAGCTGTGGTGGCCTTGCCAGTGCACCAAACAGCATGCCCTCAATGACAACATCGCGACTGTATGTTTCTGCGCCAGTGACAATCTGCACACCACGAACCGGTGGCACTGACTTTCCGACATGCCGCAGCTGCGCTGGTGGTCGAACACTGTAAATTTCTAGCGGATCTGCAATGGTTGCTGCATCGAATGTTTCTGTATCTGTAGTTTCTGACTCAATCAAACTGGCATACGAAACAAGAGGGGTCGACGACGTACTAAAACCATTGTTGACCGAACGCAACTGGTCAGCTGTTACCCCTGTTTTCTCCGCCGCTTTTACTCTTAACCGCTCACGCAAAGATGCAGCTGCACGGGCTGTGAGTTCAAAATAGTTTTCGACACTCTGACTGCCAACTGTCATCTGACACGGAGCCATCGCCTGTGTGTTTTGATACAGGCACTCAATTGACTCAAGCGGTACATTGAGCTCTTCTGCCACGACCTGCGAAAAACCGGTGCTGATTTCCTGCCCCATTTCGGCACGCGATAAATAAAATCGAACCCGACCATCACTTAACATCTGCACCCAGGTGTGAATATCTTCTTCACCGGACCCGGAAAAAGTTGGCAATGGTGGCAGTGCCGCAACACCACCAACGCCAACAACGGTCAGCCCGGCTGCAACCCAGCCGGTTCGAATCAGAAGTTTTCGTCGATTAAGATTCATGCTTATCCCGCATTTTCTCTGCCGCTGCCGCCACGGCAAGACGGATTCTCGGGTAAGTACCACAACGACAAAGATTGCCATTCATAGCGTTGCCAATTTCTTCGGCACCCGGATCAGGATTATTCGCTATAAATGCGACAGCAGTCATTATCTGCCCTGCCTGGCAGTAACCGCATTGCGGCACAGACAAATCGATCCATGCCTGTTGCACCGGATGCAGTGTTTCACCTGTTGCCAGACCTTCGATGGTGGTGACCTGTGCGTCGCCAATATTCTCAAGTGATGTCAAACAAGAGCGGGTAGCGGTGCCGTTAATGTGTACCGTGCACGATCCGCAATGACCTTGACCACAACCGAACTTAGAACCCGTGAGGCCCATGTAGTCTCTTAGGAAAGTCAGCAGGTTAGCGCCCTGCCAGGCCTCAGGAACGCTTACCGTCGTCCCGTTTACTGTTATGTTCAATTGAATTCCCGAGTTTTGCGGAGCACCTCGCTCCCCGTGCTTATGTGTCGTTGCAGATGATCAGGCGATGAAGCTGATCAACAGCAACTCTGGCCCGTGCCTGCAGAGCCTGATCACTGGCGCTACTAACCGGATGATCAATGACGGCGAAACCATAGCCCGGCAAGCCGAGTACCCGACTCATCAGTTCAGCGGCGCTGACAAAGTTACTCGTCATTACGCCGAGGGCCGGTGTGCCTGCACGTTCAGAAGCAATGGCGTCATGCAAACTGCACGACGAACAGCTTCCTCAGTCGCCAATACCTGTGATTGCAATATCCCAGTTGCCTGCCTCTGCTATCAAGTCTGCTTCGGCCGGAGCGCTGTAGTTGGATTTTTGTCGAACGACAACTTCGTCTACTTCAAGCTCGTCATGAAGCAGGCGTTCGAGGTGTTTAAAAAAACCTTTGGTGCCTTCTTTGCCATTCGAGATGATGCCCACTCTTGTCCCCTTCAGGCCTGCCAGCCGAGGTGCGATGACAAAATGCTCTGGTGATGTTTCGCTGGTTGGATTAAGTATCTGGTAAGCCATTCTGTAACCTTAAGTCAGAAGTTAAGAATCGAAGTAAATTAAGAAGCAATAGAAACTAACAATTGATACAGGCGCCGACGGCGGCAGTAACCGCACTGCTTTTTGGGCCAAGCCAGGGTGGTATAACTGCACCGAAACCACCTGCCGGGCCACCCGCTGCAATTACCAGCAACTGTTCGGGAGATTGCAGTGCCGTGTACTCGGTATCGCCCCGGTCTCTGACAACTGCGGCCTTGCCGACATCAGCCCATTCTCGCCGGTACACACGGGCGCGTTCATAAATGAACTGTGCGACATCTGCTTTGCTCCAGCCCGCTGTTTGAAAATGTTCTCTATGCTGAGGCGTTATAACAATGGCATAGTTGCCAGACCAGATGGAGTAGTGGCGCATGTTTGCCCTGATCTCTGCAGCATAGGTTTCCAGTATTTCCTCAGGGGCTGTGGTCCACTCGTTCATCACCTGACGCGGTGAACCAGCCGCCATAACGGTAACCGCGGATGCGCCGACAGGAACACCTCGCTGTTGTGCCAGCGGCATCCAGCTTGTCCCTTCTTCGTCTTCTGACACACAGAAACTGATCTTGCCCGGGTGACCCAGTGTGGAGCGATCAACACCGCCTGGTCGTACATCAAATAAATTGATCAGACCCAGTCGAATGGCGCGACCTATCACATTCGAGGCGCGGTCATTTCCACCAAGGGCGCTGAACCCTCCGGATGAATCCAGCTCACGCCGAATATCACCGTTTATCACCATGAATACGGCGCAGCCGCCAGTGCTGGAGGTAGCACCGTGCAATAGAAATTCCGGCTGCAGCATTGCTGACCAGGCTGTTAACACCGCCGGGAAATGCATGGGTAAACACCCGGCCATCACGGCGTTGATCGCTACTTTTTCAGCAGTGACCGGTTGTCCCCTCACCGGCTCTACCCCCAGCAATAGATCGGGAGGCGTAAGCGCCCAATCGAGGCATGCCTGTACGTTGTCAGCGGTAGGTGGCACAACAGGTAAACCGTCTGTCCAACCCCGGCCATGAAACAACTCCTGGACACCCGAAAGGTTGTCGACATCTATCAGGCTGGACTGCAGTTGCATCGGATCTTCCTTTTGCTTGTTAGCACCAAAGATATCAAACGCCGAACATGTCATCCAATGCTAATTTCGAGGTACATTTTGTATAAATTGCAGCTGTTTTGGCAACAATGACGCCCTGTTCTTGCAATTTGCAATTTCTGCGAGCAAGGGCGTGCTTAAGGAGTGATGCAGGTTTCGGTGCAAACCAGCCGATCGCCAGTGACGACAAAGATGGAAAACAACAGCACAAAAACAGGTGACAGGCATACTAATCACTGACGCTTTCAACTGACCATCCCCGTTGCAGACAGGCCCCGTGTTTTACCGAATCGTTCCGTAAATTTTTTCAGGCAGCCACAGCACCAGATCCGGAACAATAAACACCATCGCAATTACCAGTAACTGAATAAATAATATTGGCCAGACGCCCCGATAAATATCAGACAGGCTTATATCAGGTGGTGCCGAGCCTTTAAGGAAGAACAACGCAAATCCAAACGGCGGCGTAATAAAAGATGTTTGCAGCACCAGAGCTACTATTGCAGCAATCCACAACAGTGTCGTCTTGCCAGTTACCACGTGATCTGCAAACTCCAGCGCGCCCAGCGTCGGCATCATCAGAGGCAGAGTGATGACGGTAATTTCTATCCAGTCAATAAAAAAGCCCAGTACAAATATAATACCGATGATCAACAGCATCAGTACCCACGGACCGGCATTAATCCCGGTCAGCGCATTCGCAATAGAAGTATCACCACCAAAATAGCGAAATGGATACGCAAATACCGCAGCTGCCATGATAATGAAAAACACCATCGCAGACAGCCTCGCAGTGGTTGTGAACAACTCTGCTAACAGCTGCAAGCTCAATCGACCATTGAGCACTACAAGCAACAGACCACCCAGCGCCCCGATTGCGCCGGATTGTGATGGTGTTGCCCAGCCTGCGATGATAGTACCCAATACCAGGGCGATCAGTCCGACAGGCAAGATCAGCCCGCGAATAATCAGCAACAGCCAACCAGAAACACTCAAAGCGATAGAGTCTGCATCAGCTGGAACTATCCGCTGCCGGTTTCCACACCACATGAAGTACAACGCATAGAGCACAATCAGCAAGCCACCAGGTACTACAGTAGACATAAACATGCTGCCCAGTGGCACCTTGAATTCACCGGCAAGAAAAAACAGCATGACTGCGGGAGGCAGAATAATGCCAACGGTACCAGCTGCTGCCACAGCACCCGTCGCCGCCGGTGCCGGATAGCCCCGCCGGATAAGCGTAGGCAATGCTATCAGTGACAAGGTCACTACAGACGCACCAACAATTCCAGCCGCAGGCGCAAGTACAACTCCGATAATGAGCACTGCGAGTGCTGCACCACCGGGCATTCTCTTCAGTAGCAGACTTAAACAAGTCAGCATACTATGGGCGATGCCTGCTTTCTCGAGTGCCACCCCCATAAACAACAGCATCACAACCGCCGGATAGAACAAACTGCCACTCATTGACGCAATCAGCTTCGGAGTAACATTGAACAAACCTGCAACCGGCATCTCCCCGAGTGCGATACCGAATCCGCAAAAGACAGTGCCAAGTCCAAACAGAACGACTGCCACTGGTATACCGCTAAACAGCAGCAATACCAGCGAGCCGAGCATCAGAAAAGGCAATGCTTCAATCATGCGATCGGCGGTCTGCATTGTTAATGTGTTTTTCGGTATCCTGGCTAAGCCCGGGCATTTCGTATAGCCCGATAACCACTCGCGACACCATAGTCAGCGTGAACAAGGTAATACCAAATGGAACACTGGCTACAAGGAGCCAGCGCAACGGTGCACCCATAGCAGCAGCTGAGCGCTCACCATGTTGATAGGCCGACAACACCAGGTCATAGCCATACCAGATTACTATAGCGGTAAATGGAATAGCGAAGGCAAGTGTTGCCAGGCACTCGATCCACCATCGAGTCCGATGCGAAAAACCGGATCTGAAAATATCTACCCGAACATGGGAGTCACCCACATACCCGGTCGCTAATGACAGAAATATAAATAACAGAAAGAACTCACTTTCCATAGCGTTAAAAAACGACGTTGTAACCGAGTCGAAAAGGTTTCGACTGACGATCTCCCAGCAGCGACCCACAATCAACAATGGCAGGAATACACAGGCCGCAGTCAGACCTGTGCGAGTCGCCAGTCTTTCAACACCCTGTGCTAATCGGACAACATTCATGGACAAAGCTTCCGGGTATTCATGCGCTTGCTTGCCGGATAGACAGAAAGAGTTACTGTGGTTAGCGGGACGATGACTCGCTAGTCCCCCGAATTATTGTGCGCAACCATTACTTTTTGCCAGATCTTGCGAGACAATTGTGTTGTAAGATTTTCAATATCATTAGCGGCAGATAAAGTTATCTCATCATCGAACCGTTGAATATACAGCGCCGCAAGTTTGCCGGTTAAGGACAGCAGTTCAGAACAGTAATCGAGATAGCGGACCAACTCTGCGGTGCTCATTGAGCGGCTGGGAGAAGACGCAGTTGATACGTAGGACTCAGCGTATGCCACCGGGTCTTTGGTTAGCTGATGCATATCGATTACATGGGCAATCGCTCGCAACTGGTGAATTGCCTTCAGAGCTCTTTGTCTTTTAATTCGACGTTCAAAGCCGATAAGGAAAAACACCACAATACCGATGAGAACGATCTCGTTTGCTCCCGATTCCAGTAATGGTACAAGCTCACTCGGGTTCAGTGGATCGTTGTTGTGAAAAAGATCTTTAAACAGTAGCCATAAACCCGCACACAGCAACACACCAATAATAACGAGTAAAACGGCGCTGATAAAGCGCAGATAATAGATAGGCTTGTCTATCGCCTCAGACTCGCGCTCGGTCTGATTGGCCACGCCGAGCAAGGTAAGCGCTACGTCGTGCAGACCAGATGCAGGGAAGCGTTCTTCAATACGTCGACCCAGCCGCTCGACCGTTGCAACAATTTTGTTAGAATCGAGTGTTGTATTAGCTTGCATTGACTGGTCGCTGCGACCGCTTAACCTGTAGCAAAGTGCCGAACCTGATTAGCCGAACTTCGGACTCGCCTGAATCCGACTATGAGAATACCACTTCGGTGTAAACACAAGCTGACATCATCGCAACATTCTTAACCAGGAGATCCATAGAATGGCAAGCTTGCCTGACGCATTGTCTATGTATTGCGCTGAGACTGATTGCAGATGAGTTGGTGGTGGGTTGCAAATCTGGACGTTGAGTCAGAGAGGGTCTTTGACCTGCCTCGCTGACGCGTCGGGTTACGGGAAATGCCGTTGTTGATTAGCTGGATTACGTAGTTGCGGTGATTTTGTCTAACTCACTTTTATACCACTTTTTTGTATGCCCGTTGGTCAGGGAAATCGCCTTCTCGAGTAAGCGCTGTGCCATTTTTCGGCGGTTGAGTTGTAGATTTGCCAGAGCGCCCAGGTAGAGTCGCTCAGAGTCGGTCTCATGCTCCCATTTCCTGATACCGGCACCGCGTGTTTTTTTTAGCAACCACAGTACTGTTGATGCAGACACCGGCAATAGCAAGTGCAGTATATCTGTATTTCTATTGCCCCGGTAGTAACGTCCGTCGGCAAGTACAATCTTTATCAGGCGGGGCATTATGCGCTGTATTTCGTTGAACCGTTTGCACTTACCAAGAATTTTTGCGGTCCGTACCAGGGTCTCGTCGCTTAAGCGGGTGTTGTTATCTACGAAAGTGAAAAACGGAAGAACCAGCTCAGGCCTTTCATCGAATACACTGAGCGAAAAAATGCGTGGCAAAGTGAATTCATCGAACTTCAGGGGGGCAATCTCGTCCTGAAGAAATTGCTGCACTTCGTGCAGTTGGCTTGTTTTCAACTTTTGGCTGACCCTGTCACCTGACAATTCGGAAAATCTTTCTTCGATATCCATGACACCGTCGTCGTACCAGTCCGATGCTATCAGTTTACTGATTCTTCCATATCTGTTTGCAACCGTATTCATATTGGACGCCAGAAGCGTTACATACTCACTTGAGATATCTTCGAAATTCAACTCTCTGTCATGGCGGTAGGGTTGGAACTTCACTACGGCGCCCGTATCGGTCAATGCCAACAGGCATCGTGCAGCAACCTTCCCGCTTATGGTATCTCTGCCATAAAGTACCTGTTTGTTAATGTCAGCGGCGTTTGCAAATACAGAGAAGTAGTTAAAATCTCCCGGAGAGAGGCAAGTTTGAAAATGTGCTCCCATTGACAGAATTTCCAATGGATCTCTTTCAAGCGTGAATTCAATGGTTTTTTGCTTGTGCACTTTAGTAATTACCGGGGCGTCGTCGAGCCATACCTCCATGTTGATATCGAGTTCATGCATTGATTGAATAAAGCGCTTGTTATCTGCACGTGAGCGCATATCCCACGGCGGTTGACCAGCTCGGTTGTGTAGTATTTGCAAGGCTAACCGGCGCATTGATGGCCTAAGATCTGACAGGGGCGACAACAGTTGTGGCAGTTTCTCGTCTGTTGCCCATTCTGGCAGTGAGTTGCATTTGAGTATTGAGATGAGATAACCGTTATATTCTGAATCTATTTTTTCCCTCCATCCATTGATTTTTGCCTTAACCGTTGCCTTTAACAGTTTTCTTTCGAGATTGCGTAGTCTCCCGGCGCCCGGTACAGCGGGTGACTTAAGCCGTGATTCCAGTGTTTTTATCCTGCTGGATATATAATTTGTTTCTGCCTGTGCGGATTTTTGGTGCAGCACCCTGAGCTCCTTTTTCATCCGCACCGGGTCAGGGAAATCTTTCTGTAGAATTCGCGCTGCAATTGCTTGTGCATCAGCATGAGTTGTTGCCAGTTGCATTAACGGTGCATGCAGCGTTGCCGGATAGTTGGCAATCCAGCTGGATGTGTTTCTGTTTTCGGACAGGCCCGGCGCTTGAATTTTACCACCTGGCCGGGTGACAACGCGGGCTTTGCAGGCAGCGGCGTGTAATTGAGGGAGATATCCATCAATCACCGCCGCTCTTAAATCATCGCCAAGCGCTTTGCTCCAGAATTCTGAGATCAACGGCAGTATGGCGGTTCCGTCGGAACTTGCCTCGACAAAGTGGTAAAGAATTTCGACTAATTCGACGAAATGTACCAATTCGTCGTCGGATATTTTTATCGCCTGTTCAATAACATCTGGATAGGGCGTCCGATTTAGTTGTGCCTGCTTAAGATTGTGAAAGGCGATGGCACATTGCTCTGGCGATTCCAGCACACGAGCCAAAGTAATAATTGTTGCGGTATCGCCTGACTGGAATTTTGTTTTCGGATTGTTGTCTATACAGGCGAGTGATTTGTAGAAGCTCCGGATCTGGCCTTTTGTTTTCATTTCACGCAGAAGCATAGAATCAATCTGGTAGAGCGGGTAGCGCCAGTGGTTTTCCGTCCAGTCTGGCTCAGTGACATTCAGAGTCCAGAGCGCTGTGCGAAGCTTTTCCCGCGTTACGGCATAATTTGCGAATTCTTTTATAATCGTAACCAGCAGTCTGGATTCTCTCTGCGATGCATAGGCTATCTGGCTGTTCCATTGCATCAACAGGGTTAATCGAATGGGCCAGGTGCCAAGCCGTTCCGGGAATTCAGCAAGCGCGCTGCGTATCGCACGGTGTAATTCGTTGTTGGTTCTGCTCGAGTACTGCTCAAGTACCTCGAAAAACAGTTTCGTTGGTAACTCCGGGGGATGATCTTTGATTGATCGCAGCAAATACTCATAGTTGACTTTTGCAAGTCGTGTTTTTTTGCAGGAGATGGAAGTTTCAAGAGCCCTGGCCCACCAAATCCTCCAGGCGTTCACATCCGTGGAGCAGAGGATTAATGCGAGTGTATCGAGCGCTGTGCGCGCGACTCGACCGTTTTGAATAGTGAGCCACTGCATCCATAGGGCGGTTTGTTTTTTCCATTCCTGGTTCCTGTCGGAGGGTGTTGGTGCGGTCCCTCGGTGATCCGATACGTGGGTACGTAACCGTTTTATGTATTGCCTGGCCCCGTGCGTCGCTACCCCGCACAACAGTTCACTCGACAATAGCGCCAAAAGGCCGTTTGCGCGTGTTACACCGTGTCTGCTTTTGACTGCTAACAGACGTGTCGCAACTCCGTTGGCTTGTGGATAGCGATATACTTTAACGATTGTCTGAAAATCTGTTTTGTTTTCTTCAATCCATTTTAAGGCGGTGCCAAGTTGTTTTGGTTTGAGCCAAAAATACCATGAAGTAGTATCGATGAAGGACCTAAGCGATGGTGATTCCCTTATCAGTTTCCGGGCCTTGTTGCGATCACTCGTTTTATATTCGGGGTGAATATCGACGGCCGATTGTGGCAGCTTGTCTGCAGCGAGTGTGTCAGGCTTAAGGCTGTTAATGAGAGTCTTGTGCAGATTAAACCAAACATCGACATCGCCGACCAGTCTGGGTAACGCACGGGGAAAGTCATTGCGTAGTTTGGTTATGGTATAGGTCGCTTTACGTAAATCTCCGCGACTGATAACAATGTGTTGTTCTACATGGCCGGTCGGTGCTGATATCCAGCCACCTCCGGAATCGGGGTACCCTTCCAGCCATCCCAGGTCCTTTGCAATCAGCATTTTCGCGCGGTTGATGCTACTTGATAGCTTGACCGGCTTGTGGGGTTTCATGGTGAGTGATCCTTACTACTTCTTCGGCTGAGTCCATTGTGCACTCTGCCGGCGGCATAGCAGTATACGAGTAAAGGGTGGGAATTTTCAGTCTATTCTCTGTTTGGCATTCTGCTGATGTGTAACGGTACAGTCTTCTCCCGGAGTGACGCGACGCCTGGAGGTGAAAATGTGAGTACGGTGCAATGCCCGGTAGTGGTTTTCCCCACAATTGCGGGGACAGCGTGTTTGTGACCGTTCCGGGATAACGTATGGTGCCTGACAGAGGGCTCGAGATTTTGCGGAAATTACCGACTACTGGAATGGGAGAATACGGTCAGATTATTCTAGCGTTTTTAATTTTTTACGTTATTGAATGGATGAATGAATGGATGAAATGAACAAACGGAAACAGTTGTCCAGAACACATTTAAGGGGCCAGGTCTCGATATATACGATTAAATATCTTCTCCAATCTCCGGTCAGTCGATAGTGTCCGGCTAAAACGACCTATGGCACGAGATATTGCACTGTCACTTCCCACACCGATTAAGCTGACCCGGCTACTTCTCACCCGGTGTGATCCTGGCACCCACAGCGCCATTCTTCAGCCGCTTGTAATGTAGCAATGCCAATGCGTCAGTCGGGCACTGCTTGTGTAGATTCTCAAATTCCCTGGCAGCGTCAGGCTGGTTGTCACACATCAGCTGATACGCGGTCAAATAATCTGCCAAAGGTGCGGTCTGCGCCATTTTGCCTGGCGGCATCCAGGCTCGAACTGTCCTGGACTTACCCTTTAGCAGCAATTCGCCGACCGGCCGAAATTGAATACCACTGCAAAGCGACACGGTGTCCTGCGACACGCAGACAGTCGTTCCAAGGTGCTTGTTCACGCTCTCCATTCTGGCCGCGGTATTGACAACATCGCCGTGCGCCGTGTAATCAAAGAACGCGTCTCCACCAAAATTTCCAACAACACCAATACCGGTGTGCACACCGATCCTTGTCACACCGAATTTCAACGCGCGCGCATCGTCCCTGTCTTTAAATTCATGCGCATAGGCATCCAGTGCCACCGCACACTTCACAGCCATTTGAGCATGGTCGGGTTGTTTAAGTGGCGCGCCGAAGAACGCGTGCAATGCATCTCCCACAATTTTGTCGATAGTGCCATGATGTTCGAGCACGATCTTGCACATGCCATCCAGGTATTCGTTTAGCAACGGCAGCACTTTAGTCGGGTCGGATGTTTCAATCAGGCTCGTAAAGTCGGCGAGATCGGTGAACACACAGGTAATTTCGGTTCTTTCTCCACCGAGTGTCAGCTTGCTCGGATCCTCGATTAACTGCGAAACAACTGTCCGCGATATGAAACGTGAAAACGCATCCTGGATAAATTTCCGCTGTTCACGCTCTTCATCGGTCCACTGTTTACTTGCAAGGCCGGATCGAATTCTCGCTCGCAGCAAAACCGGATTGAATGGTTTCGGGAGATAGTCGTGGGCGCCCTGCTCAATACAGCGTATCGCACCGTCGGTCTCCTCCAGTGCCGAGATGATAATAACGGGTATGTTGCGCTGCTCCGGATCCGCCTTCATGCGTTCAAGCACTTCGAAACCATTCAGGTCTGGCATCATCAGATCCAGCAGTACCAGATCCACGCTGTTATCGCCAAGTGTTGCGAGTGCCTTGCGACCGTTTTCCGCAGTCAGCACGGTGTGACCGTCCTGGCTTAATCGGCGTTGCAGCAGATCGCGGTTGGTCTTTATGTCATCGACTACCAGTATGTTGCCGGTGATTTCGTCGTTGCCGTTGGCATTGCCGTCACCGATTTTGTTTAACAAATCGCTGAGCGCACGATCCGGTTCTGTTTGCTCACCATCCGCCAGCACCGAACGACCGGCAACATCTGCGTCACTACCAGCAGGCTGCCGCGAGAATCTGACGATCGAATCGAGTTGTTGCAGCAGCGATCGGGTTTCGCTAAGAAGCTGCTCCAGATCCTCTTTTATAATCTCTGCATCATAGTCCTCAATATCCTCAAGGATCATTTCGCCAAAGCCGAGAATGCCGTTTATCGGTGTCCGAAGATCGTGACGCAGGTGACGTTGAATGTCCTCATTCTCCATTGCCCGGTATTCAGCCGGTAACTCTCCGGTGAGCAGGCGGTCAACCAGTTCATTAAGATGTTGAGACGCATCGGAGATCCGCTCCAGATCGGTGTTTAGATCAGCATGCTGCAACGGCGTCGCCGCGGTAGCGATCAGCTCACAGTACTCACCCAGCGCACGTGCAGGAGTTGCCAGGCGCTGACGCATATCCACGAGTAACGCTGCGCGATACTGATCGGGAGATTGGCTCATGGTTCGGCCACTGGGGTTTGCACTGTGGTACCCGCGAATCTAGCTTGTCAACACAGCAATCTTATCAAGCAGTCTGGGCAGTTCGACCGGTTTGGTATCGTAGTCGTCGCAGCCAGCAGCCAACGCCTTTTCCCGGTCCGAGTTCATAGCATGTGCTGTAAGGGCAATGATGGGAACGTGCCGTAGTTCTTCCATCGCCTTGATTTTTTGTGTCGCTTCCCATCCATCGACTTTTGGCAAGCTCATATCCATAAGAATCAGGTCAGGAGGCGATGCGATTGCCATGTCTATTCCCTGCTGACCGTCTACGGCAATTTGCACATTGTAGTTCTTGCGCTGTAACCGTCTGCTCAGCATGTCGCGGTTCATCTCGTTGTCTTCAACAAGTAGAATATTTAATTTCTCGTCGTCCATATCGCTCTTAGCCAATGATTGGTCAGTGTGTGTTTGAGTGCATGTTCTCTGGCGAGGTCCCTATGCCGACTCAAGCAATTGTTTAATATCGCTGACCAGTGTCTCTCGATCGTACTGGCCTTTCTGCAGGATTTGCTGGACGTTGCCAGACAACAGTGTTCGCTCTTCCTGTGTCGGGTCCTTTGCGCTGACAATCAATACCGGTATATCCGTCCACTTTTCGTCATCGCGCATTTTTTTCAGCAGTTCAAATCCATCCATCCCCGGCATGGCCAGATCGAGTAAGACCAGCGACGGATTGTGCCTCTGAAGACTGTAAAGCGCTTCGTTGCCGTCCCTGGCCTCAGCAATCGACCATCCCTCCTTGACCAGCGTGCGCCTTAACAAATTTCTTGAATCAGCCTCGTCATCCACAATTAAAACCTGTCTACCTGCCTGCCCCTGATGTTGCTGGATAAGGGCTGTCAGCTGACTGCAGTCTATTGGTTTGGTGACAAAGTCTGCAGCACCCAGCGCAATCGCCATTTGCTTATCACCCATGATGGTGAGTACAACCACAGGTATGGCAGCCAGTTCGGGATCGGCCTTGAGCTCCTGCAACACCGTCCAGCCATCTACATCAGGCATGACAATGTCCAGCGTGATCAATTCCGGCTTGTACTGCCTGGCCATCTCAAGGCCTTTGCGGCCGTTCTCTGCATAGTGGATCGCGAACCCTTCACCCGACAACCTCTGATGCAGCAGATCGTAAATCTCCCGCTCATCATCAATTATCAGAATACTGGCAACGCCTTCGGGTACTTGAAAAAACGGTTCCTCGATCACCAATGCACTGTTGTTATCTGTTGCAGAGGCGGGAACTCTAATCGTAAAAGTAGAACCCGCTCCAGGCTCACTCGCAACATCGACATCACCGCCCAGAAGTCGGCAGAATTGCCGCGTCAGTGCCAGCCCAAGGCCGGTGCCACCGTAGTCACGCGAGGTGGTTTGATCGGCCTGACTGAAAGCGACAAACAGTCGGCCAAGCTGCTCCTCAGTCATGCCAATACCTGAGTCCACTACAGAAAATTCAAGCCACGACTCAGCGGATTTTTGCGAGCGGGTGACCGACAGAGTGACATTGCCTTCTTTGGTAAACTTAAGCGCGTTGCTTAGCAGGTTGATCAGGCACTGGCGTAACTTGGTTTCATCTGAATGCATAACCCCCGGATTGTCGTCCCGAATTATTTCCAGCCGATTCTTGTTGTTTGAAGTCATCGGCCTGACCAGCGACTCGACATGAGCCAGCATGCCTTCGACTTCGAAATCTTCGCAGACCACATCCATTTTGCCGGCCTCGATTTTGGATAGATCGAGGATGTCATTAATCAGACCCAGCAGATGTTTGCCAGCACTGTTGATCTTCTGCAGGTCAGGCAGATAGTCTTCGTGGCCTGCATATTCTGCGTCCTCCGCCAGCATCTCGCTGTAACCGATAATCGCATTCAGCGGCGTGCGAAGTTCATGCGACATGTTGGCGAGAAACTGGCTCTTGGCCTCGGTAGCTTCCATCGCTGTGTCGCGAGCGGCTTCCAGCTTCAACACGAACTCAGCCAACTCCCCCTCGCGCTGTTTTAAAATCGTAAGATCCGTGTAGATCGCGACCGTACCGCCACTATCGATCCTGCGTTCATTGATTTGAACGGTGCGTCCGTCGGCTATCAAAAATTCTTTGGGACCGGTTGGATTGCGATGTGCACCCAGCCGCTTTTTCACATAGGCGTCCACATCGAGTCCGTCGGTATCGATCGCGCCATGCTCCGCGGTGAGTCGAGCAATGTTTTCGAATGACACACCGGGCTTTACATACTCACCGTCGGGATCACCGGCAAACTCCAGATACCGTCGATTGCTCAGCTCAAGTTTGTCAGTGGCGTCGAAAAAGGCGAATCCTTCAGAGATGGATTCAATGGCATCTATGAGTCGAGAGCGGGCGGTTGCCACTTCGCGAAGATTGTTTTCCTCAACTTCCAGAGCGGTGTTGCGAAACACTGATAAAGCGTTGGCCATGCTCGCGATTTCGTCACTGTCTGTAGCGGTGGGCAATTCAGCGTGCAGATTGCCATCTGCGATAGCGAGCATACTGTCGCTTAGTCCGGTTAGTCGAGCGATCAGATTACGCTTGACGTACAGCCAGAAAATCAAAGCCGAACTCAGCAATGAAAGCGCTACGAGAAACAGCAAAACTCCACTGCTGAAATTTTGCACTCGCCGCGCATCCGCACGCGCCGCACGGATATCCTTGTTGGCATCCTCCACCAGGGTATCCAGCGCCTGCCTCAACGCTGCGGAAACGTTGCTGTTTTCTGCCAGCACCATTTCTGCCTGCTCCACCAGATTCAGTTCATCAGTGCGAATTTGAGCCAGACTGGAATCGCCATCGCCCAACTGCTTATAGGCTGCCAACGGTTTCTGCACGCGACGCTGGTAGATAGCTGGTAATTGTGGCACCAGTTCATCCAGTTGCGTTAGAGCCTTTAGCGCAACGAGTTGCTTTGGCGGAATTTCGGAAGCAGTTTCACTGGCGACAATACTGTTGAGATTCTCAGTGAAATCGCGAACGTGCTGGGTGGCCTCGCTCTGGATTAGCAGTTCAACCAGATTGCGCGCTATCTTCGATTGTTCGGCTGACAATACCTCAGTATCCGGATTCCGGGTGTTGAGTTCGCCCCATTGCTTCAAGCGCAGGTCGAGCTTGCGGTTTGCCGGTTCGAACAACCGACTAATACTTCTATTGGTAGTTTCGAGTTTACGGCTTTGCCTGTGTTTCTGTGCAGCCACGGTCAGTCGCTGGCCAACCAGTTCATCCAGTGAGGTAAGGATGTCACCGAGTGCACGCACGTCGGTGCGAATTCGCTGGAATAACCGAGACTGAGACTGTTCGTCATTGCCAGCTGAATCGCCGGCCGCGTCGATAGCCCCTTCGAGTGACCGGATTTGCGCCTCGATATCACTGGCTACCTTCTTTCTCTCACTGTCCGAGCGAACAATCAACAGTGCCGGTGCCGCCTGTACGATAGACTCGGCGCGGCGCGAAAACTCGACCCACGAGAATGCAGCCGGCACTCTTTGTTCTGTAACGTGGTCAAGGGAACCGCTCACCTGAGACAAGGAGAACATTCCGGCGATAGCGGCGATGGCGGCGAATGCACTAATGCCCAGGAACGCGAGTAACAGACGACCTTTAACACCTGGTTTCTGTAACACTAACTCGCATCCTCTGCTAAACCGGGTGGTGTACCCGGCAGAATAATAATCATCCTTGTTAAAATAGTTCGCCGTTGATTAATTCAGTGGCTTGTAGGTTTCGTCCCCCCAGACATACCAAATGTAACTATCAACGCCGGTGACATCCCCCTTGTCGTCAAACCCCAGGCTGCCAAGAACAGTATCAAACTGCTCAGAACGCAGCGCAGCAGCCACTTTGTCGACATCAGTTGAGTTTGCAGCTTTGACAGCCTCCGCCCAGGCTTCCACTGCGGCATAGCTGTATAGCGTGTAGCCTGCAGGCTCAAATGCATCTTCCTCTCGAAAGCGCTCGACCACGGTTTGCGCACTCGGAAACTGTATTGCTTCAGGGCCGAAGGTAAACAGAGTGCCGATACCGGCGTCACCGGTGTACACAAGAAAATCATCACTGGCCAGTGAATCACCTGCCACCAGCTGTAGTTCCATACCACGCTCTGTAGCCTGGGTAAGAATGATGGATGAATCTGCCTGGTAGCTGCCCGCATACAGCACCTCGACTTTCTTCTCTTCCAGCGTGTCGACCAGAGCGGTGTAGTCGGGCTGATTGGCCTCAAAGCCTTCGTAAAGCGCTACTTTTACACCGCGTTCTTCCAGTGCCTTCAGTGTTTCATCCGCGAGACCTTTGCCATAGGCCTGATTGTCGTGCACCACCCCTATCGTCTTGTCGGCAAAATGCCTGGATAAATAGTCACCCGCTATAGCGCCCTGTACATCGTCGCGGCCGCACACTCGGTAGAAGTGGTTATAACCGCGCTCTGTCAGCTCCGGTGTCGTAGATGTTGGTGAGATCATCACGACGCCAGCGTCTTTATACAAGTCGGCAGTTGCCAGAGATGCACCAGAACAGGTGTGACCGTTGACAAAAACAACTCCTTCATCGATCAGTTGCTGAGCCACTGCAGTAGCCAGTTTCGGGTCACATTGATCGTCCAGAACAACCAATTCCAGTTTTTCGCCCAGTAAACCGCCCGCCGCGTTGATGTCGGCAACCGCGCGTTGCGCTCCAATCTCCTGTTGTTCCCCGATCCAGGCGATTCCGCCAGTCAATACGCCGGCTAAGCCGATCTTAATCTCCGCCATTGCAGGCGTGGTGGTCAGCAGCAGAGCTGCGCCTGTAAACATCCATTGTCTAACCAATCGCTGGTGTGCGAACCGCATATCCATCTCCGGTATTAAATTGTTTGAGCAGATTCTTTGTGATCCTTACCGACACTGCCTGCAGCTCTAGTCGGAGCTAATGTAAAAGCACAGTCTGGCAGGAACCCGGTGAGAATACTGAGTTGCGTAGTTTTGCTCATCCTTCATTTGGAGGATGAATAAATGTGATAGCCGTCACAGGCCAAGGTCGTCATCAAGCCACGACAGTATCTGCGTCGATTGCTGGTGGTGAACCATATAGCCGCTGTCAGGCAGAACGTGCAACTCTACGTGTTCAAGCTTGTCGTGCCACTCCTCGGCCGATTTCCACTGCACGTTTCTATCGTTTTCACCAACGACGAGGCGTATTGAAACAGGGCAGTTGATCAACAGGTCTGACCAGTCTTTCGCATAGCTGATATCGCCATAGTTGCCGACGTAGCCCTGTTGTTCGTGCACGCGGCGTCCTTTCTCCATGATCGGCAGAATATCTGCACGCGAAATCCATTCGACGTCCCACGGCGAGGCACGCATTACAGCCTTGCCAAAAGCGCCCGGACCCGACGCACTGACAAAAGCGAACCCCGCCTTGCATAAAAACCGTATCGCGTGTGGAAAATGTATACGCGAATGTGGAATCAGATAGTTGTATCCGTTTGTGCCTTCCAGATCCGCATCCGTGCGCACAGGCAGCAGCGGGTGAGCGGCGGTGATGGCGGCGATGCGCTGCGGTATCCGTTCAGCCAGTGCGAGGCCATGCACGAGTCCGGAACTCAAGGTTAACAGCGTTACCTTCTCAATCGACAGGTGATCCAGCAATTCCTGCACTTCAATGGCATGTTTACGCGGCTCGCTCCACCTTCCCGGGTACACACTGGTGCGGCCAAAGCCCGGCCGCCTCGGTCCAATCACACGAAGCCCACGCTCAGTCGCCTGTCTCACCATATCGCAGAACCAGACGTCACCAAACGCCTGATCGTGGTAAAACAACACCACACGCCCGTCGGCTGCGGCGAAATCGCTGTATTCAATCTGACGCTTATTAGGCAGTGAAAACAGATGTAGTTGTGTGTCTCTGGGGAAAAACGGTGTTTCCTGCGCCGCTTGAATTCGCTTTGCCAGCAGCTGCCCTTCGTCGGTGTCGTGCATGATCGCAAGCCCGAATACCATGCGCACACAATCGAGTTGTGTGTCGGTATGGGTCTTGGCGAAAATGGCTCTAAGCTGGCTTCGTACCGTCGTTTTCGAAGTGGATCGAACAGTTGCAATTTCATCAAGGCGGTTGCCCTGTGCGAGCAGACGCACCACTTCAATCTCGGCGTTGGTCAGATCAAACAGATCGGACAGAATCGGTCCGAGATGCGAGGGCCAGGCTACGTCACCGGTCTTTAATATCGCAAATACCTCATCGCCACTATCAGTTACAAACGGCGCTATCGTCGCCAGAAACACTCCGTCTGTGTTGACGTTATGCAGTTTTAAGATCGTGTTTGGGTGATTGCTGCGGGTTCGACCATCAATCGCATCCCGCACTCGCGACAGCAGAGTTTCCCGATCGTTTATCGCCAGTGGCAGGTCTTCGATCGTGACCTCTGTGCCGAGCCCGTAGCTGGTCCGCGCGGCCATATTTGCGTCGACGATAGAGCCGCTGTTGTCAATGACCAGCGTTGCCTGGTGTTTTTTGGCAAGCTCAGCGGTGAGGCCGTCATCGACGGTGCGCCACGGCGTTACGATGTCAACCAGTTGCGATGCACGCGACAAGTGCTTTTCAATAAGAGTAGATTGTTCTGCTTCACCCTGACCCGCTAATACATCAAGCTGGTTCTGCAGCTGCAACATGAAGACGTCGTATTCATGTGGCGTGGCAACCAGTTCGTAGATCTGGTCAATAATCCTTGTGACGTTTTGATCGGAAGGCAAATCCGTTACCTTGATTGTAAATGTCTGAACTTGCTAACCGCCCTCCATCACACCTCGGGCATCGAAAACTGACTCAAAGTATATCGACAAATTCGCGAAACACAAAGATACAGATTCCACCAACTCGACAAATCGCCGCACTGCAAGCGCGCCAAACCAAATGACAAGCGCCCATACGCAACGTTTGAACCCTACAGCACACTAAACAACGAGTTGGGTGATCAAAGCAGCCTTGTTCGGTGAGCATAATCCCATCAAAG
>CAYPCS010000086.1:0-23298 GCA_964409275.1 uncultured Granulosicoccaceae bacterium | reverse complement strand
GGCACCAGCCATGCTCGTCTATCGCTCTTTGGTAAATGGTACACCGATCGCTTTGGGCGCTGTTGCGCGGCCGATAAAACCCGCTAGTAGAACAACCGTCAGAATATAGGGCAATGCCTGTATTAGTTGCACCGGTACTTCTCCAACGACGGGTAATGCTATGCCCTGCAAGCGAATAGAGACAGCATCAAGAAAGCCGAACATCAGGCAAGCGAGCAAGGCCGGAACGGGTCTCCATTTGCCAAAGATCATCGCTGCCAGTGCGATATAGCCCTGGCCGGCTGTCATCTCTCTTGCGAATGCAGCGTTCTGTGCGATGGCCAGATAGGTGCCGGCGATACCGCACAAAGCGCCGGCAATCATGACTGCGCTATAACGCAACCGGCTAACCGATATACCAGCCGTGTCGACAGCCAGTGGATTTTCACCCACTGCGCGCAAGCGTAAGCCGAACCGGGTTTTGTAGACTACCCACCAGGTAATTGGCACGGCGAATAACGCAACGTATACCAACAGACTATGCCCGTTGATAACGCTGTCGTAGAAAGGCCCGAAGCCCGGTATGTTTTTCAAGGTGTCTGTAAAAGGTAACTGCAATGGCATAAAGCGCGCTTCGCGCGGGAGTGGCGGTGTTTGACCGCCCTGCGAAAACCATGCAATGCCAAGCACTATGGTGAGGCCAGATGCCAGTACATTGATAGCGAGACCACTGACCACCTGATCGCCGCGATGGGTGATACAGGCAAAACCGTGTATCAACCCTAAAAGAATACTGACGACGACTGCACCACTCAGTGCAATCCAGGGTGACCCGGTTAACGCTGCCAGTGTGCCTGCGGCAAAGGCTGCCGATAGCATTTTCCCTTCGAGGCTGATATCGATAATACCGGAGCGCTCTGAAAAGAGCCCTGCCATCGCACACAGTATTAACGGCGTTGATACCCGTAATGTGGCGTCAAGCGTGGAAAGCAGAGTTTGCAGCGTAGCGCTATCCACGTGATGCAACCGTTTGTGACGCTGATGGTTTAACAGCAAGCCAAACGCGCACGATAAGCGGTCTGAGCATCAATGCCAGTGCACCAGAGAAAAGAATAATCAAACCCTGTATCGCTACCACCATTTCACGGGTAATTTTGGGCACCTCAAAAGCGAGCTCGGCACCTCCCTGATACAGCACCCCGAACAGCAAACTTGCCATAACGATACCAACAGGATGGTTACGGCCCATCAAAGCCACTGCGATGCCGGTAAATCCGTAGCCAGCGGTATAGTTTAAAATCAGTCGGTGATGTACACCCATGATCTCGTTTACGGCTACAAACCCTGCCAGTGCACCTGATATACACATCGTGATAATAATAATGCGTTTCGGTTTTATACCAGCGTAGATGGCAGCGGCCTCACTTTGACCGGCAGTTCTTAGCGAATAGCCCCAGCGTGTTTTCCACACATAGGCCCATACCAGCACGCAACATATTAAAGCGAGTATGAAAGACAGGTTTAATGGTGTGCGTGTGACTTCAATGCCAAACACGGCCAATAATTCGTGCATGAATGGCAGCCAGCCAGATGAATCAAATTCGCGTGTCTCCGGAGACATGCTGCCGGGCTTTATCAGTACATTGACTAACAGATAAACCATTAGTGATGAGGCAACAAAGTTAAACATGATGGTGGTGATAACAATGTGGCTACCGCGATAAGCTTGCAGCCATGCCGGAATGAAGGCCCACAGCGCACCAAATAGTGCGGCGGCAATAATACCGACAGGGATCAACAGCAATGCAGGCAGGTATTGGTCAAGTGCCAGAAAGGCAAGGCCAACGCCGAGCCCGCCAATATATGCCTGGCCTTCTCCGCCAATGTTAAACAGTCTGGCGTGGAAGGCGATTGCGACAGCAAGGCCGGTAAAAATAAAGTTGGTGGTGTAGTAGAGGGTGTAGCCAACAGCCTCATCGTATCCGAACGCGCCATTGATCATGATGCCAACCGCTTCTATCGGGTTTTCACCAATCGCGAGAATAATAAGTCCGGCAAAAAACAATGCCATGAGTATGTTGAGCAGCGGAATCAGTACTACTTCCAGCCACGCTGGCAGTTCGATATCACTGGTACTCACGCCGCACTTTCCGTGTTGTCTGGCAATGCGTTAGCCATCATCAGACCCAGCGTAGTCTTATCTGCTTCGCGGCCGGCCATGCTGCCGATGATGCGGCCTTCAAACATGACGAGGATTCGATCACTCAATGTCATGATTTCATCAAGTTCGACTGAGACCAGCAGGATGGCGCAGTTGGCGTCGCGCATATCTATAATTTTTTGATGAATTAGCTCTATAGCGCCAATATCAACACCGCGTGTCGGCTGGCCAACCAGCAGCACCGACGGAGACTGCTCGAGTTCACGCGCAAGAATCAGTTTTTGTTGATTGCCACCGGAGAAAGTTGATGATTTTAACTTCGGATCAGGTGGTCTTACATCAAATGCCTGCATCAGTTTCTTGCAGGCCTCACGGATGCTTTTTGTATTCAGAAAAAAGCGCCAGTTGAATTTTTTGCGGTTCTGGTAGCCCAGTACGGACGACTCTGCGGCGGTAAATGATTTGATCAGGCCCAGTCTCTGTCTGTCTTCCGGGACATGTTGTACACCAATCTCTCTCATTTCCCGGGGACCAAGTGGCGAGTTTGCCGTGACAGTGTGACCATTGATAACAAACTGACCTTTGTCCGGTGTTTGTATGCCAGCCAGTACTTCCAGTAGCGTGCTTTGGCCATTGCCTGCGACACCTGCAATACCAACGATCTCTCCGCGCTTTACTTCAAAACTGGCATCATCAACCCGAGTCAATCCGCGATCATCGACAACAGTTACATTGCTAACGGAAATACCGGATTCGCTATCTGTATTTTCAACTTTGTGGAAATGCTGTGTTTCCAGTTTGCGACCGACCATGAGTTCAGCAAGTTCGGCTGTGCTGGTGTCTGCGGTGCGGTGGGTCGAGACTATTTCGCCAAGTCTCAACACCGATACGTTATCGGTAACATCCATAATTTCGCGAAGTTTGTGCGTGATCAGAATAATAGTTACACCGCGTTCCTTCAATGCTTTGAGTACACGGAATAGCTGGTCAGCTTCCTGTGGTGTTAGCACACCGGTGGGTTCATCCAGAATCAGTATTTCAGCGTTACGATATAGGGCTTTTAGAATCTCTGTGCGTTGCTGTTGTCCGACCGGAAGTTCAGCGGTTATCGCATTGAGTGGCACACTGAGTTGGTACTCTTCAGACAGATGCTTAAGTACTTCCCTGGCATTCGCTTCGCTCTTGTCGAGTGATGCATGTTGTTCGGCACCCAGCAACACGTTTTCCAGCACGGTAAAAGTATCTACCAGCATAAAGTGCTGATGAACCATACCGATGCCAGCGGCAATAGCATCCCGTGAATTTTTTATTATTGCAGGTGTTCCGTTGATCAGAATCTCTCCGCTATCGGCCTGGTAGAAGCCGTAGAGGATGCTCATCAACGTAGATTTGCCAGCCCCGTTTTCACCGACAATGCCGTGAATGGTGCCACGCTCAACTTTGAGGTCAATGTTGTGATTGGCCAATACCTGACCGAATCGTTTGCAGATTTGTTTTAATTCAATGGCTAGTGGGTTGTCCCCGTTCGTTGACAAACTTTTCACAGCAGGTGTCGTCATCGTAAGGCAGAGAGGTGGAGGTATGGTGGGCGGATGAGAGCCAACCGTAGGGTGGATAAGCTTGCGCATCCACCACAAAATTGCAGTGGTGGATGCGGCTCCGCCTTATGCCACCCTACCAAGAGCCTGTCGACACTGGCTAGTAGTCGCAGGTGTTATCACTGGTGTAGTCGTGTACTTTCAGATCGCCGGATTTTATCATTGCAGACACTTCTTCAACCTTACTTTTCATTTCGCTGCTAACCAGTGACTCGTTGTGCTCATCCAGCGCCCAGCCAACACCTTCTTCAGCCAGTCCAAGGACCTGAATACCTGGAGTGAATGCATCGTTCTTTGAATCCATAAAAACATTGTAAGCGGCAACGTCCACTCGCTTGAGCATGGATGTCAGCATGGTACCCGGTTGCATGTAGTTTTGATTGGAGTCGACACCAATCGCGAGCTTGCCTGCATCTTTGGCAGCTTGATAAACGCCGACACCGGTGCCACCTGCAGCGGCATAAACAACATCAACACCGCGTTCGAACTGGCTCTTGGTCAGCTCGCCACCACGACCCGGATCATTCCACGCAGCCGGGGTGGTGCCAGTCATGTTTTGAATGATTTCGGCGTCGGCGTTAATATACTTGGCACCTTGCTCATAACCGCAGGCAAAACGGCGGATCAGCGGAATGTCCATGCCGCCGACAAAACCGACTTTGCCAGATTCTGAGGCTAGTGCCGCCAGTGCTCCCACCAGGAAAGAGCCTTCGTGTTCTTTAAATACGATTGATCGCACGTTTGGCAGATCAACAACCATGTCGATGATGGCAAAGCGGGTATCAGGGAATTCCTTGGCCACTTTTTCCAGTGCCGGAGCCTGTGCGAAACCGATTCCCAGTACCGGGTCCGCTCCACGCTGTGCCATTCTTCGCAGGGCTTGCTCGCGCTGAGCTTCGTTGGTGACTTCGAACTCCCGATACTCAATACCGGTTTCGCTTTTGAATTTTTCGACGCCATCGTAGACACCCTGGTTAAAGGATTTGTCGAATTTTCCGCCCATGTCAAAAACCACGGCGGGTTCAATATCGGCAGCGGTAGCGACCGACGCTGCGGCCAGTAGTGATACGCCAAGAATGGCCGGTTTTAAAAGTGATCTGGCATTAAAATTCATCAGAAGCCCTCAGTAGTGGAGTGAGTTGTCACACAAGATTGTGATGCTGGTTCCCAGACCGGTAGCATGTGACAATAGCGCGGTGATATCAAGCGACCTCAGCCCGTATTCTTCAACTTCCGGTATTGTTTTCCGCACCCGCAACGCGTGAGAGCAGCGTCCGCCGCCATCACTCGCATCAATAGCACGCCACGTCTTGCGGCGACTTATGCGGCGTTGTTTTGGGTGATTTGTCTCAGCGTTGTCTATTTGCCGGAGTGGCTTGACCAAATCGGCCTTGATACCGCCCGGATCGGGCTTGTATTAGCCGCTGCTGCCTGGTTGAAAGTCCCTGTTACGCTTATTGCCGGTAATGTTGCCGATCAGATCGGGCGACGCAAATACGTATTGCTGGTAGTGGCTGGTGTGGTTGTCTGTGTGCTGCCATTGCTGTTGTTTGTGCGTGAATTTTTCTGGATTTGTCTGGTGTGGGCGTGGGCAGGCGCACTGGTATCCACCTGTGTGCCGTTAACCGACAGCATTGGTGTAACCGCCGTGCGCAGCGAGGGTGCGCAGTATGGTCGCATGCGGATGTGGGGGTCGATCAGTTTTCTGATCGCAAGTATCAGCTGCGGCTGGGTGATTAGTTACCGGGATGTAGACAGTACCGCCGTCTGGCTATTGCTGGCGGGCGCGGTAGTACTGGTTGTGTGTGTTTTGCGATTGCCGGACTACAAAACCCGATCACCTGCAGGCCGCGGGCTAACTCTGCTGCCGGTGCTAAAACTTCCCGGATTCCTGGTGTTTTTGCTTGTTGCGGCCACATTGATGGCAAGCCATGCAGCACTTTACAGCTTGTCAACCGTGTACTGGTCGAGTCAGGGGATCACGCTTTCGACCATCGGGTTACTCTGGGCAGCTGGTGTAGTCGCCGAGATCGGGATATTTTTTATTGCAGCGCATGTGCAAACCGCGTTTGCACCGTGGAGTCTGCTGATCGTAGCGGGGCTTACTGGTGTATTGCGCTGGTCATTGATGGCAGTAGTCACAGATGTAAAGCTGCTTTTTGTGATTCAGTTGCTGCACGCAATTACCTTTACGTTTACGCAGCTGGCTGTAGTCGGTTACATCGCCAATCGAGTACCAGCCGAGCTAACTTCAAGTGCACAAACCATCTACGACAGTTGTGCCATCGGCATTGTCTTTGGAGCGGCACTGTATGTGAGTGGTTTGCTTGCCCGCACCGACATGGCGTTGTCTTTTTGGGCAATGGCTGGTATGTCTGCGTTAGCGACATTAATTGCTGTTGCTGTGGTGTTGCGTCAGCGACGCCGGGAGTTTGCACAGTAGCAGAGCTTCTGCCCTGAAAACTTCTAGATTCGATCAAACATCGAGCCGGCGCTTGGCGTATGCAGGCGATGGTATATACGGGTTGCCGAGGCGTCGGTTAGGCCGGACATGTAATCACAAAGTATGCGATGCATATCTCCGCCGCGCTCGATTTCTTCGTATACGCTAGCAGGCAACAGTCGTTGCGGGTTGTGCAGGTAGACATCGAAGATCTGCAATATTGCCTGCTGACCGCGATACTGAAGCGCTTGCAAATCCGGTTGAAGGATCACTTCCTTCATAACAAACTGTTTAAGTAGTTTAAGCACTAACATAGCATTCGGATCCATCGTCGCCTGTAGTCGCAAAAGCGGATGTTCGAATTCAGTTTGCTCGCTAACAGTCACCTGGCCGATGAACCAGCCAACCAGCAAACTGATAGCATGTTTGCGTTTTTTGTTATGGTCACTAAACAGGTTTTCAGTGTAAAAAGCGGCGTTGTCGCTGATCGGATTACCCGGAATACTGTGTAGCGGATCGATAAACTTTTCTTGCCATTGCCTTGGTGAAAGCAAGTTCATCGCAAACGCATCTTCAAGATCATGAACGCCGTAGGCAATATCATCTGCTACTTCCATCACCGATGTGTCAAAGCTCTTGTAGCGTGTTTTCAGGTGTCCTGTTGCTGGTGTGGTGGTTTGCATGAAGGTGCGCTGATCCGTGGGTTCGAATGGTTGTAAAACCCAGTCGAGTACATCGGACTCATCGCTGTAGATACCTTTTGGTGGATGCCAGCTGTCGAGGTTAAGTGATGACTGCGTTGCTTCATTGCCAATTCCGTATCTGGCAAGTGTACTGCAAAAGCCCGGGTACTTGATTACCCCGAGGGTCGTTCGCCGGGTCAGGTCGAGGCCGCAGTTTTCCGAGTACTCCCCGAGTCTGGCCAGAATCCGGAGACTTTGCCCGTTAGCTTCAAAGCCGCCGTTATCGCGCATCTTGTAGTTCAGTGCTACTTCACCGCCGTGACCAAAAGGGGAGTGTCCAATGTCATGAGCAAGGCATGCCGCATCCATCAGGCCGGAAGGTGCCAGCCATTCAAGATGGGTAGAGTCTTCACAATTGCCGCGGAGGTGTTCGCAGATACCGGAGCCGATTTGTGCCACTTCCAGTGAGTGGGTTAAACGAGTGCGGTAAAAATCGCTTTCTCCAAGACCGAGCACCTGGGTTTTTGACTGAAGCGCTCGAAACCAGGCACTGTGTATGACGCGGGCGCGATCACGTTGAAAGTGGCTCTCAACAGTGCCGGCGTTGAATCGGGTTTTAGTAGTCGGGCGCGCTTGAGAGCGACGGGTGATCCAGTCTTCCAATGGCTAAGTGCAACAGTGAAGGGCAATCGCCAGCTTATCGCAATCTTTTGTAAATTGCTTACAATGATGATCGCGGTTCGGAAAGTATTGGCAGAAGGTTAAAGGATTGAACACATTGAGTTAAGGGTGAAGTTTTAAGGCGGCTTTTGCCTTCCTGGCGAACCGCAGTTTCAGGGTAGAGATTCCATCACCCAGTGAACCGCGTCAACGATATCGTAAACGGGCAGGCCGGTATGCCCTCGTAATTCCTGTTTGTACGGAGACAGGTTCGTGCATTCCAGCACGATAGCGCGAAGCCCGGTATCACGTGCGAGGAGTTTGTCGGCAAGGATAAAAACTTCCTGTACTGCATTTTCCCGATCAAGGTCCGGCAGATCATTGCTAATGGTTTGGTACAAATTACTACTTGTGTTCAAACCTTCAATGATTGTGTGTGAGGACAGCTGTTGTGAATGTCGTTCGCTAAGTGATTGTCGGTCGTATGTGAGTATACCCAACCGGTTCATACCGCCGTGTATCTCGGCCAGTAAAGGCAACAGGGTGAGTGTTGAAGTCACTACCGGCACCCTGCAATGCGAAGCAAGTTGACGCTGGATGATGGAGAGAAATCCGCATGATGTAGTGATCAGGCTGACATTTGCATTTAGCAGTTGGTTCGCAGCCTGTACAAATGCTGATTTTAGTGATTCTGGTAATTCATCATCCGTAACAACGGTGTGTGGAGTTGCTTTTGCGACATGGTTGTAGATGACTGGATAATTGAAAGACGCGGCGTTGCCAATGTCTCCTGGCAGTCTGGGGAAGCTCGTATTGAGCATCAGGACTCCGATCTTTTTCTCTGCGTTCAACACCGCAATGTCCTGTTGCTGTTCTCCGTGAATTTTGAGCAGGTTACAGTATATCCAAGATCCGGGGTGCGACACATATGAACGAAAACGGGGGCGTGATGCCCCCGGTAATACTTTGCCTGTTCAGTCAGGATGCCGTGATGGCTTTTGTTACTTCAGGCGATACTGAAGACCCATTACGAAATTGATAGTTGGATCATCCCCCGGAAATGGCTGTGTGGCGTCTTCAGGATCATTAGGCGGGTTGGGATCGTTGTCGCTTTGGTTGAGTGTCAGCGTTGCCGTGTAATCAAGACGGTTGTTTAGATGGTACTGGTACGAAGAAGTGAGCATATTGGTTGTGCTCGTAACGTTCTGTCCCAACTCATCGTCACCATCCGAATAGGTCAACATCCAGGAGTTTACCCAGTCAACGCGATCCGAAAGTTCGTGGGTGTAGCTCATGACGTTCCGTATCACTTGAGTGGTTTCATCGCCAAATACGGGCTCGTAGCTGAGTAAGTTGATGAACTGACCCTTATATCCTCGTGGTTTGGCGTATTCCCACTGCAGCAGGAGTTTGGGATCATTATCAGCCAGTCCACTTAACTGGCTTGCCTGAAAACCTGCACCTGCCCGAACTACCCACCCGTGTCTACGGGTGCTGATCGGTTCTTCTTCAAGAATCTCGTCAATGGTTAAAGCACCCAGCGCACCAAGCCTGCCGCCAACAATGGCGCCACTGCGGCTAAGCGCCTCTTCGATGGCAGCATAGTAGTCACGTTTATACTCGTCAGCGCCGAACTTGCTTTTGAATTCGTCCTCGCGATCAATGATTTCGGCAGTTTCAAGCGCGACCGAATCGGGGATAGGACCTGATAGCAAGCCTTCCTCGTTAAGTTCTTCAACAATTCGAATGACCTGTGCGAGTGGTGTGGCGTTGTATACCCGACCGTATCCGAGGCCCACGGTAGCCCCGAACGAATCATCAATAGCTGAATCAATGTGCTCTGCCCGTCCCTGACCGAACCAGAAGGCTTTTGGGTAAGCGGAGTCACTGAAGTAGTTGTCGATCGTTCCTTCGATGCTGGCGCCGAAGTCACTCGAGTCATCTGCAAGGTCGATGAACTGCTCCAGACCATTCGGGTCGAGGATAGCGTCACCGTTTTCATCGTTAAGTCGCGCAGTAGGGGTAGTTCCCTGGCGGTCTGCCTGGGCAAAACCGGTCAGTGTCAGTGTCCACGACCTGGGCAATGTATTAAATGTTTTCGTATAGCGAGCATTCAAAAACAAATCGTAGGAGACTTGCTCGTTGCGAGGTCCATCGCCTGCGCTAAATGCTGCGTCAAGAAACGCATCTTCATAGGAAGAATTCGCGATCAGATAGTCCTCGAGGACCAACGCGTTTGCTGCTATCGGCAGCCCGCCGATGACGAGAGCGATAGCAGATTTTGCAAAGGGTATTTTCATGGTTGTTGGAACTCCGACAGGGGTTATTTTTTACTATTACTATTATTGTTATAAATAAGATACGTTTTGTACCAAATTTGCAACAATAGTATAGCAAACCTCTGGATTACCAACGCTTGCAAAGTTACTTGCTGGTCATGAATGCCTAAAGTTTACAATTCCCCGAGTGTGCGCCCGGGGTTGTGGTTAGTGAGTTAACGACCTGATCAGGCTTGACAAGTGCTGTCTGTGAAAATCACGTGAGATAAAGCAGCAGAAAAACCAGCAGAGACCCAACCACCAAACCGACCATTTCGGTGGAATCAGCGGAGCGAGACAGCTTACCTCGCGGTCCAAACAGGGTGTCGAGCCGAAGCGCTCCGATTCGAGTGAGCTTGTCTGGAACGTTCTCGCAGGCGCGGGTGAGGGTTACTAAAACCTTGCTCAGCGGTTTCAGAATGATTGCACCGCCAATGCGATAGAACCAGTCGGAGTCAAGGTTCACTGACTTGATTTCTGGTGGATAAAGCCCTCTCGTAAAGAGCGCGGTGAAAGCGAGTGCTGAAAACATCAGGAGCTGTAGCTGGGTAATGACGTGTGTGGTTGTATAAGGCGCGTAGTCAACCGGGAACGGCAGAATGGAATAGAGGCTTTGCGGATAGACACCGATTGCGATGCAAAGAAACGCGGCGATACCCATTGCCCACAACATATTTGCCGGTGCTTCTTCGCAGCGTTTGCCACTGTCGTGGGCGAAAAAGGCAAAAAACGGTATTTTAATTCCGGAATGATCCATCACTCCGGCTGACGCCAGCAACAACACGAGCCAAACCACGGTGTAGTGCTCAACCGCAACCGCAGTAAGAATCATCGACTTTGAAATAAAACCGGAAAAAAGCGGAAATGCGGAGATCGACATCGAGCCTATAATGCAAAACACCGCAGTCCAGGGCATCGATTTATAGAGCCCGCCCAGTTCGGAGGCTTTGATTGTTTTAACACGGTATAAAACCGCACCCATCGACATAAAAAGCAACGCTTTATAGAGAATATGACTGAAGGCGTGCGCGGCAGCACCATTCAGCGCCATCTCGGTGCCTATGCCTATGCCGACAACCATAAAACCGAGTTGATTGTTGAGGCTGTAGGAAAGCACGCGACGCAGATCGTTTTCAATGACGGCAAACAGAATAGGGAACGCGGTCATGGTAGCGCCTATCCAGATCAGTATTTCGGTGCCTGCGTAGCCGCGTGCCAGCGCGTAAACGGCGAGCTTGGTAGTAAACGCAGATAGTATAACGGTGCCGGTGACGGTGGCTTCCGGGTAGGCATCCTGCAGCCAGTTGTGCAGCAATGGAAAGGCACATTTTATCCCGAAAGAGAGGAAGATCAGCCAGGTGGCGATAGATGTCAGACCCAGGTGATCGAATGCCAGACTGCCGGTGTTATGCCAATGCAGCAGTAAGCCGGTTAGCAAAATTACCCCTGATCCAATCTGGATTGTCAGGTATCTCATACCCACTCGGTAGGAGCGGTCTGTGCGCCGCGCCCATATCAAAAATACCGAGGCAATGGCGGTAAGTTCCCACCAGACAAACAGGGTTAACAGATCCCCTGCCAGTACAGCACCGATAGCTGCTCCCTGATAGAGCAGGGCCGCAACCTGTTGCACAGTGTCTTTTAGATGGAACGCGTAGATCGCGCCAATGACAGCGGCAATGTGGAAGATCAGTGCCCAGACAAAAGCGAGTTTATCGAGCCGATAGGTGACAAGTTCAAGCTCGAAAATCGACGCGATTCCGTAGTTTCCAAATGGCGCTGCGACCAGAAGTGCTGTGCCAACAAGCGGTACCAGCAAAACCACGTAGCGACGGGTAATCGCCGGCAACAGCGGCAATAGCAGGCCACCGAGTACAAAAAGCAGAGCAGGATTAAGGCTGGTCATGCGAGTCAGAACTCTGGTTCGGTACTTTCGCAGTGGAAGTGTTCGAAGAAGCCTTCAGATGATCATCAGGTTCATTATTCAGATCCGAATCTTCCGATTCATAATAGGTTTCCTTGCGACCGATAAACTTTCGCAGCTGTTTGGCGGTGAGCACAATGGCGCAGTAGCTGAGGAAGCCATACCAGGCGTAGAAACCCGGCCATTGCTCGAATTCAAAGTGGCCGTGCGGGTGATAGAAAAAATCCGCTAGAAACAGTGCGGCGCAGACTACACAAAGCGATGCAATAATTAGTTTGATGTTGGCAGGATTGTCCAGCCAGCGCTTTTCGTTATCTGAAGTGGTCCTTTTTTCGATCATGATGGCGGTGCCGCTCGCAACGGGATCAGGCTGATCAGGTGATGGAGTGAGTCGCCAAAAAAGAACAGCAGTACTGAGCCGGCTGCCGTAATGCAAAGTGGCACAACACAGAGCATTGGCGCTTCGGAAATAGTATGGGTTGTTGCACCGTGGTTGGGCTGGCGATCCGGTGCCATATAAAAGGCACGAGCCACGACCGGGATCAAATAGGCAATATTCAGTAGTGAACTGAGCAACAGTGCGGCAATTATAATCCACTGGCTCGAGTCAATAGAGCCGACTAGCAGGTGCCACTTTGCCCATGAACCACCCAGTGGCGGCAGACCGATGATACTTAGCGCCCCGATAAAAAACGCCGCGAAGGTAAAAGGCATTCGGTACCCGAGCCCCCGCATATCGCTAATTTCGGTTTTATGGGTGGCTACATAAATGGCGCCGGCGCAAAAAAACAGGGTGATCTTGCCCATTGCGTGCATAGCGATTTGCATAGTAGCGCCAATAATACCTGCGGCATTGGCGAGCATCGCACCGACGATAACGTAACTGAGTTGACCGACCGTTGAGTAGGCGAGCCGTGCCTTTAGATTGTCTTTGGTCAATGCAATGAGTGACGCCGCCGTGAGTGTGAAAACGGCAACCCACAAGGCAATAGTCCCGGCCCCGGTGTCAGCGACTAAATCAATACCAAAAATATAGATAACAATTTTAAGAATGGTAAACACACCGGCTTTTACGACAGCCACGGCATGCAAAAGCGCGCTGACCGGGGTGGGTGCTACCATCGCGGCTGGCAGCCAGCGGTGGAATGGCATCAGAGCGGCTTTTCCGGTACCAAAAGCAAATAGCGTAAGCAATATCAACGCGGTCGCCGGTGTTACATGATCGGCAAGGATACCCCCTGCGCGAAAATCCAGGGTGCCGGCCAGACTATAGGTCCACAGCGTGGCGAATAGCAGAAATCCGATGGAGGTGAACATCAGTATTCCTAGATAAACTCGACCGCCCTGTCGAGCATCTTCATTGCCTTTATGGGTAACCAGCGGATAGGTTGCCAGTGTAAGCATTTCATAAAAGACAAAAAGCGTTAGCAGGTTACCGGCAAATGCGATACCCATGGCCGCAGCGATAGAGATGGCAAAACAAAAGAAAAATCGCGTTTGATTTGTTTCGTTGTTACCGCGCATGTAGCCCATGCCATAGACCGTGGTAAGGATCCATAGACCTGAGGCGATGGTCGCGAACAGCAGACCCAGCGGTTCTACCTGCAGCGAAAATGACAAACCGGCGAGAGGCGTGGCAAGGGTGAAGGCAGGTGCTTCTCCGGCCAGCACAGCCGGGTATAGACCTAAAACGGTCACAAACAGCAGAGTTGCAGTGACCAGGCTGATGGTATCCCGGGTGTTGGGTGATTTTTGTTGCATCGCGAGCAACAGGCCACCGGCAAGTGGAATAAGCAGGGAGATTACCGGAAGCATTGACATGTTCATATGTCCAGCCCCAACAGTGTCTGTGCTACTCGTCCGGCAACGCCTGCAGTCATTCGGGTATCCATGCCGAAGTAGATAGTCAGCAGGGCAAACGCCCAACACGGCACCAGCATAGCGAGTGGTACTTCTTTTACCGCCTTGTGTTGTTCCGGGCAGGGCCTGAAATAGGCCACCTCGATGATTTTACCGATATAGATAATTGCCATTAGCGATGAAAGAATTAAAAGTGCTGCGACCAGCAACCAGTCTTTTTGCAGGGCACCGCTAACCAGGAACCATTTGCTGATAAATCCGGCGGTCAGTGGGACACCGATTAAGCCGACACCCAGTACGACAAACGCACCGGTTGTGTAGGGCATTGTTCGTCCAATTCCGGCCAGATCCTTAATATGGCTTGAGTTTAATCGGTAAATCATCGACGCCAGTGTTAAAAACAGGCCAGCTTTAATCATCGCGTGATTGAACATGTGGGTGATTGCGGCCGTGAGTCCTTCGACGTTGAGTAACGCCATCCCGAGCACCATGTATCCGAGTTGGGCGACGCTCGACCAGGCCAGTAAACGTTTTACGTCGGTCTGGAATATAGAGGTCAGGGATGCGATTAAAATGCCTGCCAGACTTAGTGGAATCAATAGCATGTGCAACTGCATCTGGCCAAATGCGAACTCGACTCCGTATACATCGAATACAAATCGAATCATTACGTAGAGGGACACCTTGGTGGCCGTCGCGGCAAGAAAGGCCGTAGTTGCCTTGGGTGCGTACGTGTAGGAATTTGGTAGCCAATAGTGCAGCGGAAACATGGCAACTTTTAGGGCAACACCAATGGTAAAAAACGCGAATGATGCTTGTATTACCTTGTTATCGGCATGTTCCGGCAGGCGTTGCGCCAGGTCCGCCATATTGAGCGTGCCAGTCACCATGTACATAAAGCCGATTGCGATCAATATGAATGTGGCGCCGATAGTGCCCATGATGAGATAACGAAACGCTGCCGTTAGTGCTCGTCTGTCACGTCCCCGGGCAATAAGTGCATAGGTAGACAGTGACGAAATTTCCAGAAACACAAAGACATTGAATGCATCTCCGGTGATAGTGATACCAACGAGAGAGGCAATGCAAAGCAGGAAGGCGGTGTAGTAGAGACTGTGTCGGTGTTTTCTCATGTTTGGACGTAGCGATTCGCGCAGTGCGCTTAGCACCAGGGCTCCGAACAAGGTAACCAGTACCAGTACCAGTGCACTTAATTCATCGATGCGAACTTCTATTCCCCATGGAGGTGGCCATCCCCCCATGTGGTAGCTGATGCTCTTGCCTCCCCACACCTCGGCCAACAGCAAAAAAGAGGTTCCTGTGGATAGCCACGCAGCAGCAGCTGCCAGCTTCCATGCGTTATCGCCGTTGCGCATCATGGAGCAGATTGGTGCGGCAAGCAGGGTAAACAATAAAACCAGAGCAGGTAGTTGGGAGCTCATTTGCCAGAGTCTGCCACAGTACTTACTGATGTATCCTGGTGCTGATTTTCAGCATCCATCGCGGCGATGTGGTCTTCGTCAACAGACCCGTAGGCTTCGTAAATTCTGACAGAAATAGCGAGGCCAAGGGCGGTGGTGGCAACCCCGACTACGATGGCTGTCAGAATTAACACGTGAGGTAGAGGATTGCTGAACCGGGTAATGCCTTCTTCAAGAATCGGTGCGGTGCCACCCGCAACTTTGCCCATAGAGATGAATAAAATGAACACCGCTGTCTGGAAAATGTTGAGTCCGATGATTTTTTTTATCAGGTTACTGCTCGACATTACGAGAAATAACCCGGCCATCATCAGGATGATGACTACCCAATAATTAAACAGGCCGGCAATCATTTAGAGCGAACGTTCCGAGAGAGAGAAAAAGACGTTGATCATGACAGCTGCAACCGTAATTCCGACGCCCAGCTCGATAATCAGGATGCCGTAGTGTTGGCCATGAAGCGGATCATGAGCAAGTACGCTGTAATCCAGAAAATTGCCTCCCTTAAACATACCGACCACGCCGACCAGTGCATACAGTAAAAGACCGACCGCAGGCAGATAGGCAAGTTTGGTTGGCGGTAAAAGTTGTTGAGCTGGCACGATCCCGTAGATCAGTGCATAGAGAATTATGCCGCTGGCGAAAATCACACCGGCCTGGAAACCTCCACCGGGTCCAAAGTCACCGTGCCATTGAACGTATAAAGCAAAAACAAGCACTGGCGCAATTAGCAGGTCGGAGACTTCACGCAGCACGATTTTTTGTTTCATGGATTCTACGTGGACGTTCGGCGGTGCAGGTCTTTCTATGCCCGATTTGCGTGTGCCTGAGCCCAGTAGCAGAAACACACCAATGAATGCAGTGAATACTACGGCAACCTCCCCGAAGGTGTCGTACCCGCGGTAGCTTGCAAGCACTGAAGTGACCACGTTCGGGGGGCCAACTTCCGAGGCTGAATCTTGCAGGTATCGGGGGGCCACATGTTGGTGAATGGGAGCGTCGGCTGCGCCAAATCGGGGCATATCAAAGGTTGCATAGATGAGGATAGCACCAGTGCTTGCTACCACAATCAGAGGCACAAGCATGCGGTTGCGACTTGTTTTTTTTGTGGTTCTTCCAACAATAGCAATCGCTGCAAGGAAGAATATGGTCGATACGCCTGCGCCTACTGCAGCCTCGGTGAATGCGACATCGACCGCGTCGAGGACCATGAAAATGCAGGAACTCAGCAAGCTGAAAAATCCCATCATCATGACAGCTGACATGAGTTTTTCGAGCCTGATGATTGCGACGACTGTGGCAACCAGCATGGTGAGGAGCAGACTGTTGATGAAAAATTCTATGTCGAACCTCCGTGCGAGTTGCTGTCCGGTCCACTATTGCCTTCTGTGTCAGATATCGGGTATTCCGACCCTGCATTTTTTTCAAGCCGTTGCACAATGTTGGCTAATTTCGGATGGACACCTGCGACATTGACGGTTAGTGCGAGTGCGTGAATGGCAGCGAGGCTTGTGATGATCAAAAAGAAAAACACGAATAACAGCTTCAATGCGACCAGATAGTCCGGCGCCTGCAGGGCAAGTCCAAAAAGAATCAGGCCCGCCCCCATGCTGTCAAGAATGCTGGTCGCGTGTGCGCGGGTGAAAAAATCAGGCATACGCAGTAACCCGACGCCTGCGGTAATGCAAAAAAAACCTCCTGCAAGCAAAAATCCCCAGCTAAGTACGTCGAGAAAGACGCTCATTTACCCGTCCCTTCTGCGCTGTCCGAGGAATCCGAGCTACCGAGATTGCCGTATTTGAAAAACTTCAATACAGCCAGTGTGCCAATAAAATTTATCAGAGCGTAAGCCAGAGCGATGTCGAGAAATTCGGGTCGTCCCATCAAAAAACCCAGCACGGCAATGAAAAGGACTGTCGCTGTGCCCGCCGAGTTAATCGCGAGAATTCGATCGTAAATGGTCGGCCCCATGAAACTGCGAGCCAGAGCCATCAGCATAGTGACAAGAATTGCAAGCATCGCGACAGTAAACACTACCGGCTGCCTTCAAGTCTGGCTACCCGGCGATCCATTTCTCCGCCGTGAAGATCATCGATTGATTCCGCGGCCAGGGCATGGACCTCAATGGTGCCAGGTTCTACGTCAATAGATAGAGTGCCCGGCGTTATGGTGATTGAGTTGGCGTGGATAACCAGGCCGAGTGCTGTTTTTTGGGATGCGTTAACCGTGACAATAGTGGGAGAAATTGGAAGATCGCGCGCCCAAATGCGTTTGGCGACGTCGATATTTGATTTCACAATTTCCCATGCGATCCAGGGTATGTAACCGATCATTCGGGCGAATATCAGTAGCGGACGTTCGGTACTGTCTACCACTTGCAGGCGCGATGCGATCCAAGCGACTAGCAGACAGGACGTAAATCCGAAGAATAGCATTAGAGGTTTAAACAGCCCGCTCCATAGCAGCCATAGTGCACTACACAACAAAAACGGGGTGATGAAACGGGTCATTTTGGTATAGGTGGAAGTGTCTGAGTGCGAGGGAAGTTTGTAAGTGTAGATGATACGCAGTGGCTGTGTGTTTTGAAAGTATGTGATTAATTTCTCTGCGGAATCGATGCTCGCTTTTTAATTACTGCGTATCGATTTTCGGAGCAGGAGGAGGCAAATTTACGGAGCGAAGTAAAAAATTGTGACGCCGGGCTTTGGATCGTGGCGTTGCAGTGTAATTCGGCCTAAGTTGATGTCGCCCGGCAAACTGGTTGGGGTTACCAGGTATGGTACGGTGCGGCGGTCATTTCAGACAGGTTTCTGTTGCTGTCGAATTGTCATGGAGGAAATTCGTTCGGTGCAGACTCAGGCTTGCAGGTAAAACCTGCTATTCAGTTACGTTGAGGACTCACATGAAAACGATAAGTAAACTGGCGGTGGCTACAGCTGCTTCCGCTTCACTGCTAGCAGGCACTGCTGTTAATGCCGGCACACTTCAGGACGTACAGGAGAAAGGTTTTCTTCAGTGCGGTATATCAACCGGTGTTGCCGGCTTTGCATTCACCGATGACAAAGGCGACTGGCAGGGGTTTGATCCTGCGGTGTGCAAAGCGGTTGCTGCCGCAATTTTTGGGGACACGTCAAAAGTCAAGTATACAACTACCACCGGTAAAACCCGATTTACCACTCTGGCCTCCGGTGAAGTAGACATGCTGGCGCGCAACACCACGTGGACATTTAGCCGTGACACAGATTTAAAGCTCGATTTTGTTGGTGTGAATTACTACGACGGTCAAGGCTTCATGGTGCCAACTGCGCTGGGTGTGAACAGTGCGAAGGATCTTGACGGGGCATCGGTTTGTATTCAAACGGGTACTACCACCGAACTGAATCTGGCGGATTTTTTCCGAATCAACAACATCAGTTACGAAGCGGTACCTATCGAAACTAACGATGAAGCCCAGACTAACTACAAAGCTGGCCGTTGCGACGTGTATACCACAGATGCTTCCGGACTGGCGGCTACGCGCTCCACGTTCGAAAATCCTGATGATCACGCTTTGCTTCCAGAGATCATTTCCAAGGAGCCGCTCGGGCCACTGGTTCGACACGGGGACAGCGAATGGGCCGACATTGTTCGCTGGACGCTCAATGCAATGATCACGGCTGAAGAATTTGGCGTGACTTCAGAGAATGTCGACGAGCAAGCCACCGGCACAGATAACCCCGAAGTTAACCGACTGCTCGGCAGTGAAGGGGACCTGGGTGGCATGATCGGTCTGGACAAAGCGTGGGCCTGGAATGTGATCAAGATGGTTGGTAATTACGGTGAAGTGTTCGAAGAGAACATTGGTGCGTCCACGCCTATCGGTCTGGAGCGCGGCGTGAATAATTTGTGGACCAACGGCGGAATTCTTTACTCGCCTCCGTTCCGCTAGCACCCATGATGTAAATATTGCGGTTCCGGACAACCCAGGGGTGTGCAGCACCCCCGGGTTGTCCGGATTACAACACTTAGTCACTACGCGCGGGCACCCACGACCTTGTCGCAATCAATAGAACACCCGGCACTGCCACCACGAAATTCTTTCTCGCTCGGCAAAATCTGGACGGATAAGAAGTCTCGAGGGCTGGTAATACAGCTGCTTGCTACGATTGCTATTTGCGCGGTGGTCGTATACCTCGCCGGCAATGTCGTCGAGAATTTTCAGAAACTCGGCAAACCTTTTGGTTTTGAGTTTCTCCAGCAAGAATCCAACTACGATATCAATCAACACCTGATTGAGTACAACTCGCGCAGCACTCACTTACGCGCTGCGGTAGTAGGGGTGCTAAATACCTTACTGGTCGCTGTTTGCGGAATTTTCCTGGCCACTATTCTTGGTTTTACCCTCGGTGTACTGCGGCTGTCGCCCAACTGGCTGGTAAACCGTCTGGCCTATTGTTACATCGAGTTTGTGCGCAATGTGCCTGTGCTGGTGCACATTCTTCTTATTCACGGCATTCTCGTGAATGTGCTCAAAAGACCGAAAGACGCGATCAATATTTCTGACAAATTTTTCCTGTCGAATCGCGGGTTTTATTTACCCAAACCAGTCGCTGAGCCCCTCTTTTATGTTGTGATTGCAGCCTTTGTAGTCGGAATATGTTATGCATTCTGGTATCGCCGTAATGCCGCCATAAAGCAGGCGAAAACCGGTGAGCAATCGCCGGTTGGCTGGGTGATGTTAGCAGCGATTGTCGGGTTGCCAATCCTTGCCTATTTACTAACAGGTGGCCCGCTTGCCTGGGATGTACCTGAGCTGAAAGGGTTTAATTTCAAGGGCGGGATGGCGCTGAAGCCGGAATTTCTTTCGTTGTGGCTGGCGCTCTCCTTGTATACCGCCGCATTTATTGCAGAAAACGTGCGTTCCGGTATCGAAGCGATCAACAAAGGGCAAACCGAAGCCGCGCTGGCGTTGGGTTTGCCGCGTAAGAAAACTCTCAACCTTGTAGTTATTCCGCAAGCAATGCGGGTTATTATTCCGCCTTTGACCAGTCAATATTTGAACATCACGAAGAATTCGTCACTGGCGATCGCCATTGGCTATATGGACATTGTTGCAACAATTGGTGGTATCACCCTGAATCAGACCGGCAGAGAAATGGAGTGCATGATCATTGTGCTGGGACTGTATCTGTTTTTCTCATTGACGATATCTGCCTGCATGAACTGGTACAACAAGCGACTGGCACTGGTGGAGAGATAGAATGGCAACCTCGCGTCAGTATGCCCCGGGCGAGCATCCCGATCTCAGACCGCCAATTGGCGAAACCGGGCTGCTCTACTGGTTGAGAACCAGTCTGTTTTCGACCCCGTTCAACATTGTCCTGACGTTTCTAACGCTGTATCTGTTGTACGTAATGATACCGCCGATGGCTAATTGGCTTTTCATCGATTCCGTGTTTGTTGCCGATTCACGTGACCATTGTCGCGAGTTGGGAACAGGCGCGTGTTGGGGCTTCATTGGAAAGCGACTGGGTCAGTTCACATACGGGTTCTACCCCCACGAAGAACGCTGGCGCGTTAACCTGACCTTTGTGTTGTTTATCCTCTCACTCCTGCCAGTGCTGTGGGACAAGCTGCCGCACCGCAAGAAATTTATCTGGTTTTCACTGGCTTTCCCGGTAATAGCCTGCTGGTTGTTGTTGGGCGGCTTTGGGTTGGAGCCTGTTGAAACCTCGCGTTTTGGTGGCTTCATGCTGACCATGGTGATAGGAGTCACCGGAATAGTGACCTCGCTGCCAATAGGGATTTGTCTCGCTTTAGGGCGGCAGTCAGAACTTCACATTATCCGTTGGCTGTGTACCGGGTTTATTGAATTTATACGGGGGGTGCCGTTGATCACGTTGTTGTTTGTCGCCTCAACTATGCTCAACTATTTTCTGCCTCCCGGCACCACATTTGATCTTTTGTTGCGTGTGTTGATTATGGTCACGCTGTTTTCATCGGCCTATATTGCCGAGGTCGTTCGCGGAGGGCTGCAGGCGATCCCCAAGGGACAGCGTGAAGCGGCCGATGCGATGGGGCTCAAATACTGGTCTTCCATGCGATTGGTAGTATTGCCACAGGCGTTGAAGATTTCGATACCCGGGATCGTGAATACCTTTATCGGCCTGTTCAAAGACACGACACTTGTGATTATTATCGGGCTGCTTGACCCATTGGGTATTGGTCGGGCATCGCTGTCAGATATTAAGTGGCAAGGCCTTTCCACTGAAGTCTATGTGTTTATTGCGTTGTTCTTCTTTGTGTGCTGCTTCAGCATGTCTCGCTATTCCATCTATCTTGAGAAAAAGCTGCATACCGGACATCAAGAAGAATAGCATCGGCGCGCATCGCGGCAATGCTATCAATTCTAACGACTGGTGCAGCAGAGAAACCTATGACTAATACTCGCGACGAGTCGGCCAGCCTTGAGTCTGCGAATCTTTCGGTTGGCGATGAGGTGATGATTCGCATCAGTGAAATGCACAAGTGGTACGGCCAGTTCCATGTGCTCAAAGATATCAACCTGACCGTCAACGCCGGAGAGCGAATTGTCGTCTGTGGTCCCTCGGGGTCTGGCAAGTCCACACTCATCAGGTGCATCAACAGACTGGAGGAGCACCAGAGAGGCGAGATTTGGGTCGATGGCACTGAGTTAACCGGGGATCTCAAGCATATTGAGCAGATACGCCGCGAGGTAGGCATGGTGTTTCAGCACTTTAACCTGTTTCCTCATTTAACTGTGCTGGAAAACTGTACGTTGGCGCCCATTTGGGTGCGCAAAATGCCACGTGATGAGGCAGAGGAGGTAGCCCGTGGTTACCTTGAGCGGGTGAAGATTCCGGAGCAGGCAGACAAATACCCGGGCCAGCTGTCGGGAGGTCAGCAGCAACGGGTCGCTATCGCACGCAGTTTATGTATGAATCCTAAAATAATGTTGTTCGATGAGCCAACCTCTGCTCTTGACCCTGAGATGATCAAGGAGGTGCTCGACGTTATGATCGAGCTCGCGCGCGACGGCATGACCATGATTTGCGTGACTCACGAGATGGGGTTTGCCAAAACCGTTGCCAATCGGGTGATATTTATGGATGAAGGGGAAATCATCGAAGAAAATGAGCCGGAAGCTTTCTTCAATAACCCTCGAAATGGGCGTACACAGGAGTTTCTGAGCCAGATTCTCGCGCACTAGAAGAATCTGCGGCACAGATGTTATGCCTGTGACGATCTGCTGAAGATCGTATACCCGCGGTAGAGTGGGTCTGGAAAGTAGTGATTCCGCGAATCCGGTTCATCCTTGTGATTTCATCGGCTGGATTGATTTTTTGCCAGTGCGACACTATCTATCTATGCTTTCAGCGAGTTAGCTTTTTTCAGAAGCTGTTCTAGTATCTATTTGACGGTGCATTTTTGTGATGGCGCTTATGTTGAGGTGACCGGTATTTTTGTGGAGCTTCGCGGCTGTTGCGGCGTGTTTGCAATGACAAGGGTGATTTGGTATCCATTGTTGACACTGGCTTACAGTGCAATCATAATTCCGCTTCTGTGCGGAGGGATTCCCGAGCGGTCAAAGGGGGCAGACTGTAAATCTGCTGCGTAAGCTTCGGAGGTTCGAATCCTCCTCCCTCCACCACGTGAAAACCGCACCTAAAACATCATTACTACAAATGCAGTAAAGATCATGCGTTATCAGAGGTAATGGCAACAGAGTAAAAAGCGGCGGTGAAAAAGCGGGTGTAGTTCAATGGTAGAACTCCAGCCTTCCAAGCTGATAACGTGGGTTCGATTCCCATCACCCGCTCCATATCCGGGGTAAGTTCCAACTCCGGAGGAGTGTACAGTTACAAACCAGTACGGTTACGAGAATGAAAGCGTATCTGTGAGAACATGGCATTGTGCCGGTTCTTTCAGGCCAAGGAAATATACCCGACAGGTAAATTTGCCCATATAGCTCAGGGGTAGAGCACTTCCTTGGTAAGGAAGAGGTCATCGGTTCAATTCCGATTATGGGCTCCAGTTGAAAGCAGTCGCCCGGCGAGCACAATTAGTAGAATACAGAAACTCGATTAACACAACTAGAATTTTCACAGACCAACAACAATCCAGGGTCATCAGTAATGTCGAAGGAAAAATTTGAACGCACGAAACCGCACGTAAATGTGGGAACGATAGG
>CAYPCS010000085.1:0-23554 GCA_964409275.1 uncultured Granulosicoccaceae bacterium | reverse complement strand
GATCTTCCACCAGCATTGTGCCGGTCATCAGTGAGGCTTCGTCGCTAAGTAAAAGTGCGTCGTTGAGCGGTTCTTCGGATGGTCCAACGGTATCTAGCAGTGCACTAACGTCGAAATCGAAATCCACGTTCTCCGTTAATTCTGGTTGGGCCTGACCGATGTCCGGATTGCTGTTTGAACTACCGCCGCATGCAGAGAGCATGATGCTACCAGCTATAGCAATGCTCACAAGTGAGTACTTATTCATAATATCCCTTTATATTATTATTTTATATTTATTTTAGTCCTGGCACTCTCTCCCCGAGAAGGCACCACTCCTGTTGATGGATAACGGCAAACGAATGTAAATTTGGATTGTGATTCACATGGCGAATAGTGACAGGTGTGAGGCAGGTAGTTCTATGTCAGTACCCACTGCACAGTTGTTGTCGAAAATGTGAATTCAGGTGCATTATTGGTTACCAGAAACTGGCAACAGATCAACTAACTGATTTTTTGAGAGTCTCGGCGCACCAGTAATACGTTGCGGGCAGAGTGTGATTGGACTGTCGTCCTGGTTCACCTATAAATACGCGGCCAATTCACCGTAACTGTTCACAGCGTACTGTTGGGCTAGTGCAGGTATTAGTCGTGCACATTTGTCGCTTTGATTCACCAAAGAGCAAATGGACAGGGGTCAGGATAGTTTTGTGCAGTCTAACCAACACGAGATAGTTTGTACTAAACAAAACTAACCCGACCCCCTTACGACCCCCATACGTTGTTCTCAAGCAATCGTTTTTATGCGCTCTTTAGCTTATCAATTGCACTTTCAATATTAGCTCTTGCCTGTTTCTCTAACGAGTCAACATAGTACTCATGTGAATAAATAGATTCTCTGTCTAGAAAGTACTGAAGTAACTCAATTCGTTTCTTTCTAAATATGAAAAAAGGTACATATCTGTACTCTTTTCTTATTGCGGTTTCAAATTCGGCATACCTTGCTTCAGTACTCCCCAGGATTGACAGGTCAATATCTACGATAAGCCTTTGATCATTTAATTTTGGTACAAAGTTATGTTCCGTAGCCATAATAAGGAAGTAGACGATTTGTTGCAGCTCTTTGCTTCCGGAGTTATCTGATATGAAGGAAACTGCCAGATCTGCGCTGTCTTTTTCGTTTGATTTTGAAAGCGTGTTGTATATGGCGTCATGGAACCAGAGGGCAAGCTCAATTGAATTATTATCTTCTGAAATATGCCGTGTTTTGCGAAGCTCAATTAGCACCGATTCAATGTGAGCCTCATTATGGTATTTTCGATGCTTTTCGTTATACCGCTTCTTGAGATTGACGTAAGCATTAGTATTCTCACTAAACCCAAGACTTAACATCAACGATGACCATTCAGCCAGGTGCATTATTTGATCCGAGGCGCATCATCTTTTCTTACCCGTGGAGCTTGTAGTATGTTCTTACCTGCAAGTACGGAATTAAGCCACGCATTCTTCCAACGGTTACCTAAAAGCACGATATGCATACGCCACCCTTTTTCTCTGCGCGAGCTGTTGCACCTGTACAGAATATAGCTGACCCAACCCCTTAATTTTGTTTTAGCGCACTGATCGTTACCAGTTGCGGTTCCCGAGGTGCCATTGGCCGCACTCCTGGCATTCATAGTGTTGGATGCTGGCCTGGTTTTTCTTTGCCCGCATGAATTCGGCTTTGACCTTTGCGCTTTTTTTGTCCGGATAAGCCACCTTGCCTTCGCACGATTTCTTGTGGCGCTTGCGAGCCCGTTTTTCTTTGTTAGTTGATTTCGACACCCTTTAGATTATACGACAAAACTTGTGACACGGAACAACGCTGGTTGTTCTTCCGCAAGGTTATGGTCCACAGGGTTGAGACTTAACCTGTACACTGGTTCTTTTTCCCTCCAGGTCTAGAGCGCATCGTATAGTGTGCGTTTTGCACAGTATTAAGACCAACATCGCTTATGACCCTTTAAGCTGCCCCTGTAAACGCGATACGATTACAAAGCCATGACAAACACAATATCCTCGGGCCCGTCCACGGACAATATTCTTACCGGTGTTGCGCTGATGCTTGGCTTTTGCATAACCGCTCCTTTGTTGGACGTGGCGGCCAAACTGGCGTCGTCGAGCGTGCCTGTCGGGCAGACTACAGCGGCGCGCTTTGTCTTGCAGTCTGCGTTGATGGCTCCGTTTATCCCGGGTTTGCGGCTATCGTTGCGGTTGCGAAGAGGGCAATGGTTGCCTCTGATATTGCGTGCGTTACTTTTACTTTTTGCAACCTTTTGCTTCATAGCCGCAATCCGCGTGATGCCGCTTGCCGATGCCCTGGCGATTGTGTTCGTGGCACCTTTCATTGTTTTGTTGTTCGGTAAATTTTACTTAGGCGAAGATGTCGGCCCGCGCCGCATTGGGGCGTGCATTGTGGGGTTTGTCGGCGTCTTGTTCGTGATCCAACCCAGCTTCGCAGCCTTTGGTGCCGTGGCGTTCATACCGCTTGGTACGGCGGTAGCCTTCGCGTTCTACATTCTTGTGACGCGAGGGTTGTCGCGCCAGTTGCATCCGGTGGTCATGCAATTCCATACCGGTCTGATCGCCAGCTTGTTTTGCATACCAGTCCTGCTTCTTGCCCAGGGCTCCGGCTCTGATTTATTCGATCCTGTAAGGCCTGCGGGAATTGCCTGGCTGTGGCTCTTTGGTGTTGGATTCTTCGCCACACTGAGTCACATGATGATGACTTACGCGCTATCACTGGCACCGTCGGCCACGCTGGCCCCGTTGCAATATTTTGAGCTGCCGGTGGCGACCTTGTTCGGATATCTGGTATTCCACGATTTCCCTAACGCCCTAAGCCTGACAGGTATTGCCATTATTATTGGTGCGGGGTTGTATATGATCCACCGGGAGAGGATTACCGCAAGACAGTTGATCACTGAGCGTGCAGCTCCACCGATCTGATTTGTTTCGGTTGGATTATTAGCGGTCGTGGTGGCGGGGTGATCGGCCAAGCCAATAAACGGATATCCACAGGCGCATCACCGACGGTGAACTTCTGCTTTAATTCCCTTGAAGCTACCGGAAAATCGAGAAAATCAGCCGTTTCAGGATCCAGTTATTGTCGAATTCGGGTGTTAAAATGTTCATTTCGAATAAATTCGATCTTTTTGGGATCCCAAATCTCGCCAACGCGGGAAACCTGGAATACAATGCCACGCTACAGATTGCGAATACTTCGCACGAAGATACTCGCTGCGCATCCGGTACACGACGGAAAAAGGTCAACGAATGAAGCCCAATCCAGAACTGGTGGCTCAAAACAACCAGTTTCAAAAGCAGGTGATAGAACTGGCGCCGGATGTCTACGGCGCTATCGGCTTTGCTGCATCAAATGTGTACATGCTGGTTGGTGACGATGGTCTGCTAATAATCGACACCACAGAAACCACCAAAGCGGCAGAGAATATTCTGGCAGAGTTTCGCAAAGTAAGCGATAAACCGGTAAAGACCATTCTCTACACACACTCGCACCGAGACCACATCAGCGGCGCCACTGTGTTTGCCGAAGGCGGCGAGCCGGGGATTATTGCCGCTGATAATTTTGAGTCTGATCTGGTGGATGTTGACAGTTCGCATCCGTCACCCGGTAAGGCGCTGATGGCAAGAACCAAACGTCAGTTCGGTATGAGTTTGTCGTTTCCCGATGAACGGGTGAATATTGGAATTGGCCCCGGTGATCGCCCGATGCAGGGAATGGGGGCAGGGTTTATCGAGCCCACTGTTTCCATATCCGATGCAAGAACGAGTCTGACTCGATACGGGCTTGACCTGGAACTGGTTAAAGCGCCGGGGGAGACACCTGATCATATTGTTGTCTGGTACGCCAGCCGACGCATACTGTTTTGTGGTGATAATTTCTATTCATCGTTTCCGAATTTATACGCGATTCGCGGCACGCCTTATCGTGACTTTAATGCATGGGCAGATACACTGGATTTGTTGCTCGAGTTCGACGCCGAGGTATTGGCCACCGGTCACACGATGCCGGTTATTGGTGGCTCAACAATCAAAGAGGTTCTTGCAGACTACCGCGACGCGATCAAGCATGTGGTTGCAGAAACCGTAGAAGGTATGAACCAACAGCTCGGACCCGATGAGCTCGCGCACACGGTGAGCCTTCCCGCTGCGCTGGCGAACAAACCTTACCTCAAGGAATTCTATGGCAAGGTGTCGTGGTCTGTGCGAGCCTACTTCGCAGGTACTCTCGGGTGGTTTGATGGAAACCCGACCAATCTCTCCAGACTGTCGCCAAAACAATGTGCTGAACGAACTATCAAGCTGGCGGGTGGAGTAGAGGAGCTACTGAATGCTGCTCGTCAGGCAGCGGCTGACAACGATCATCAGTGGGCACTGGAGCTTGGCGATCATCTGATTGCGTCTGGTCAACAGGTGCACGCAGCAAAAGAAATAAAAATCGCATCACTACGCGCACTGGCTGATTCAGAAATAAACGCCCCCGGGCGCAACTACTACCTGCTCACTGCACGTGAAATCGAAGAGTCGTTCAAAAGCTAACAGATTTTGTTGCCATTGTTAAGAACGGGTCTGTGTTGTTCTAACGACAATTTTTAACGTTTTTCAAACCGGTTTTAGGAGTCCAGTATGGACCAGGAATTACTCGATAAGCTTGCACTGCGTGAATTGATAGACAACTGGGCAATTTGGCGCGACGCAGGGTTTTGGGAGAAGTTTCGTACTGTTTGGCATGATGACGGTCGGATGATGGCAACCTGGACACAAGGCACTGCCGATGAATTCATCGAGATGAACAAGAAGAGCTGGGAGCGGGGTGTCACCATTCTGCATTTTCTCGGCGGATTTAACTGTGAGCTTGCGGGTAAGTCTATTACCTGGGCCGGTCACACCTGGGATTAATTCGGCTGGAAAATTTTATCGATATTCTTTGGAGGAAAACATGGGCGCACTGGGCGAAGACATCATCAGCGCAAGCAGCCTGCCCCCTTTTTTTAAGGTGGCCAATGCAGAGGCAATAAAAGCCCCTGACAACCGTAAGGGCGATGCATTGCGTGCTTATGTGCGCTCACTATCCGGCTTTCAAAAGGAAGCGCTGGTACGTTCTGCAAAGACCGGAGACACCTGGCGGCTGGTCAGTGACGAAGGACCGTATCTGAATGGACATGATGCTGCCTGTTGTCCACTGGCGTTTCTGTCAACAGGCATGGTGGCGAGCTTCATGAACGAGATAGTGGCCTACGCTGAACAACAGAACGTAGACATTCGCACGCTCAAACTAACCCAGGACAACTACTACACAATGAAGGGGTCTATGCCACGGCGCACAATGGTCGGTGGAGCAGAGAACATTGAGCTGCAAGTTGAAATAGACTGCGACCTCGACGACGATCAGCTTAATAAATTTCTAACCGAAGCCACCTATGCCTCGCCATTAAACGGTTTGATGCGGGGTCAGCTCGATAGCTTGTTCAAGCTTTCAAAGAATGATTCGGAACTGGCGTGCAATAAAGCCACAGAACTCGATGGTGAATTGCTTACAGATCCCAGAGACCTGTTTAGCGGCATTGAAGCGCAACCTCCGTCTTTGCCGAATCTTCTCGAAACCGTTGGTCCAACGCCGAAAAAGGAAGTAAAGGGTGGAACCGCCACCGGAAGTTCCTCTCTGTCTGACGAGCAAGACCGGCGCCTGAACATAGGGGCGGTGGCAATACTCCGTGAAGACGGCATTAAAGACTTGCAACAGATGCAGTACTCACCCTATGGCACTTCTTTTCGATTGTTAAGCTCCGAAGACGGACGTGCACCGGATGCGAATACGTTGATAAGTGCGGGAATCGGCTTTTGTTTTATGACCCAGTTTGGCCGATTCGTTTCGATGTTAAAGCTGGATCTTCCAGACTACCGCATTGTGCAGGATACTCATTTCAGCCTCGGTGGTGCATCTGGTGGTACCGGCAAACCCGGAGACGCAGACCCGATAGAAACACATGTCTATCTGCAAACCACCGAGCCCGATGAAACAGCGCAGGAGATGCTGGATATTTCAGAGCAAACCTGCTTTTTGCACGCGTTCTGTCGCACTGATTTAAAAACAAAATTGAAGGTAATTCGCGTGTAACCCTGCGCTACACTAGCATTCTGAAAATCTGTGCAACATATCTTCCCCGGGTTCACAAACAAGACCTGCGAACTCCGGGAGTTTGATGCTTCCATTTTGAATATCCATCACTTCACCGCACAGATCGGTTCTCAATAGATTGCTGTTAACATCCACTTCGCATACCGACTCGTCGTTGATTGCTGCGGTTATGGACAGTGCGGCCATCTGTCCGACGGCGCTGCCCATGAAGTGTGGCCATAGTGAAGTGCCGGCGGGTAATGATGCGGCCAGATCAAGCGCGCCGGTTACGCCGCCCCACTTGGCTACATCTGGTTGAAGAACCCGTAGTCCGGCATTTGCCATTGAAAGAAACTGTTCAATGCCATAGATGTTTTCACCACCTGCCAGTGGTATCTGTGTGGTTTTTGCCAATTCTTCCCAATCAGTGAGCGGTGCGTTCGCGGGCAATGGTTCTTCTGCAAAAAAAGGCTGATATGCCTCAAGTGACTGTAGTGCTTTTTTTGCACGTTGAATATCCCACGTCTGATTGCTATCCACCATAAATCTGGCGCCGTCCGGAAGTTTCGCAGAAGCTCGCTCGACCAGCTCACGGTCGTCATCGGCAAGCAACCCCACTTTCACTTTAAAAAAACGTTGACCGAGGGCCGCGTGGTGCGGGATTAATGTGTCGAGATCATTAATGTTGATTGAGCTGGCGTAAGTCGCGGCACTCGGACCAGGCAAGTTCATGAAATCTTTAAATGATTGGTTGCACTTGCGTAGTGCCAGATCCCAAAGCGCCGTATCCAGACCGGCGATGATATGTTCAAACACCTGACACTGGCCGATGTGGAGGAAGTAGACAGACAAAGACGTCCTTAGGTGCTGTTCAACTTCACGCGGTTCTGCGTATGACACTGACGCAAGCTTTGGAGCGATAACCTCGTCAATAAGATGCGACTTGTGCAAATTCGCCCTCGACGGGAAGTTGGCCCAGACTTCTCCCCAGCCATAACACCCGTCGGAATTCCCGGAACCGGCGCCGCCATTGCCACCGTGCAGGACGACCACAAAATGTTCAAGGCCGGACGTGGTGGCGAGGCGCTCGGGCTGTCACTGACCGGATCAATTTTTGGCGGGCTGGTTAGCGTGGCCTGTCTTGCGTTTATTACGCCGTTGCTGGCAGAGCTCGCCGTCAAATTTGGCCCGCGCGAGTATCTGGCCGTAAGTGTGTTTGGCCTGGTGGTGGTAGTGCGAGTCGCGGGGCAGAGCCTCTCCAAAGGTTTGCTGATGGGCGCACTTGGTATCTTTCTTACCACCTGGGGAATCGATGAACTCAATGGTACAGAGCGCTATACGTTCGGCTCGTACCAATTGTATGAGGGCTTGCCACTGGTACCGTTTCTGGTCGGTTTGTTCGCCATGTCTGAAGTGATGACAGGTGCCGAACGCTCAGTGCGAAGAATTGAATTTTCGCAATCGAGTTTAACGGTGAAACTTCCAGGGATGAAAACCCTTGGCAAGATGAAAGACGTACTTTTACGTTCGTCCCTGATTGGTACGGTGATTGGCATTATACCGGGCGAGGGTGCGGCGGTTGGTGCCTTCTTTGCCTACTCTGAAGCCAAGCGACGCTCTAAATACCCGGAAAAATTTGGCACCGGTATTCCCGAAGGGATCGTTGCACCAGAGACTGCAAACAACGCGACGGTTGGTGGTGCATTAGTGCCCACACTAACGTTAGGTGTACCAGGCAGCCCTGCCGCGGCCGTGTTGCTTGGAGCGTTGTTGATTCAGGGGTTGGCACCGGGGCCAAGGCTTTTTGCAGAACGCCCTGACTTGATGTACTCGATATTTATCGGTCTTTTTATCATCAACATTCTGATGATGTTTATTGGCCTGGTTGCTATTAGATTTGCTGCCCGGCTTATTATGGTGCCAACTGCAGTCATTGTACCGACCGTGATGATGCTGAGTTTTGTTGGAATCTATTCAGTTTCCAGCAGTTTCTTCAATGTAGGCGTATTGCTTGGCGCCGGAATTCTCGGTTATGTCGTCAGAAAGCTTGGCTATTCAATTGCTCCTTTGTCCATAGGCTTTGTATTGGGGCCTATACTGGAAAACGCACTGCGACAGTCTCTAACGATCGCTGATGGCAGTTTTGCCGAGTTTTTTAATACGCCGATCGGATTGAGTATCTATGCGGCTTTGGTGCTGACTGTTTTGTGGGGGCCGGTAACTTCCCGCATCAAAAGACGCAATAACGAAGGAAACCTGTGACCGTGAGCAATGAAAGCCAGCCACAGACCAGACCGCCAAACGTACTGATTGTCTACCCCGATCAGATGCGCTATGATGCGATGGGATGCGCCGGCAATACGGTGATCAAAACCCCGAATATAGACCGCCTGGCCCGTGAAGGTGTGCAATTCACCGAGGCATATACGTCGTATCCAATCTGTTGTCCGTTCCGTGCCTCCATGCTCACAGGAAAATACGCACAGGGTCACGGCATGGTGCAGAATCATTTTCCTTTACGCGGCGACCAGACCTTCCTGGCCGAGTGTATGCGGGATTCAGGTTATAGAACCGGTTATGTCGGCAAGTGGCATTTGGAGGGCGGTCCCAAACCCGGGTTTGTACCACCGGATCGGCGTTTTGGTTTTGAGCATTTTGTCGGTTTTAATCGCGGTCACGATTATTCGTCGTCAATTTATTATGACGATGCCGGCCAGGCCTATCACTCGAACCGCTATGAACCGGATTATCAAACGGATCAGTTTATGGACTTTATTACCTCTGCGGCTACTGCTGAAGATGGTAAACCGTTCCTCGGTTACGTCAGTTTCGGACCACCGCACTTTCCCATGGATATGCCGGACCATGTACGCTACACCTACAGAACTGATGAAATCCCGCTGCCCCCGGGGGTGCCGGATGCACAGTTGCAGAGAACCTTTCAAAAGCTTCGCAATGAAGTCTACTGCGGGGGAGACCCGCGTTCAGGTCATAAAAGTCACACGGTAAAAGACAGCAAGCCTGTCGGTGAGCCTGAAACGGAAGACGAAATTCGCGAATTTATTGCCGAGTACTACGGCATGATTCATAACATAGACTGGAACGTCGGACGAATTCTTAATCTGATTGACAGTCTGGGTATAGCGGAGAACACCATGGTAGTTTTCCTCAGCGATCATGGCGATATGCTCGGCCAGCACGGCCACTACTGCGGAATTAAATGCAACGCCTACCGCGCTGCCATGCACGTGCCGCTGATTATACGATACCCGGCGCGTTTCGCTGTACAGCAAACCGATGCCATGGTTGACGTAGGTGTAGATATGATGCCGACACTGCTGGATCTGTGCGGTATAAGCCCTCCTGACGAGATGCACGGCGAGAGTTATCTGGGTGTGCTTGATGGCAGATCAAGGGAGGCGCGTGAGGCGATTATGTACCAGGTGTTTACCCAAACCGGGGGTAACCCTGGAGAATTCGCGCCGTATGCGCAACGCGGCATTCGAACTAAAGACTGGCTCTATGTACGCCATAAGGACGAACGTGTGATGCTCTACGATGAGCGCGCCGACTATGATGAGCAGAATAATCTGGTCAGTGACAAATCGCATAATGCGTTAATGGACGATTTTGATTCCCGGATCGATGCACATATGAATGCCTGTGGCGACGACTGGGACATCGCGGCGGACTTTCCACCCCCCGACTTTGTTACCCACGCGCAAGCCAAAGTTATCCTTGAAAATGAAATTTTGCCCAACGCGATACATGTTCCGTGAGCAGGCCGTTGTTGAAGCCCGGAAGCCGCAACAGGTAGTATTGCCGACAAAGCAACTATCAATAGACAAAACACTGTCTGGTTACATTCGCTACGACCAGCGTTTACGCCACACAGCGTTATTCTTCAAAATATTTTTAATACCAGGACCTATCTATGTACTACGAAAATCTCAGCTTGCTGATTAATGGTGAGTTTTGTCAGGGCAGCGAAGGAAAAACCGAAGCTGTAATCAACCCGGCCACTGAAGAAGAGATCGCCAGGGTTCCACACGCCTCACGCGATGACATAGAACGCGCACTGAGTTCCAGCGCTGAAGGATTCAAAGTCTGGAAAGCAACACCTGCGATACAGCGACAACAGGTGCTGCACAAAGCTGCTGATCTCATGCAGGAACGCATTGAAATGATGGCACGCTGCCTGACTCTTGAAATGGGTAAGCCACTTGCAGAATCCCGTATCGAGTTGCAGTTCGCAATAGACGTAACCCGCTGGTACGGTGAGGAAGGCAAACGCGCTTACGGCCGGATTATTCCACCCAGAGTGCCGGGGGTTCGACAAATGGTGGTCAAAGAACCAATTGGTCCCTGCTGTGCGTTTGTCGCCTGGAATTTTCCCGCCAACAACTCTATAAGAAAGATTGCCGGTGCACTCGGCGCTGGCTGTTCAATGCTGATAAAACCCAGTGAAGAAACACCAGGTACCGCGATGGGTATTGCGCAGTGCTTTCAGGATGCCGGCCTGCCACCGGGTGTACTTAACGTGGTGTTCGGTGTGCCGGATGAAGTCTCCCGGCAGGTACTGGGATCATGGATACCGAGAAAGCTGTCCTTCACCGGATCTATACCGGTCGGCAAACACTTGCAGCAGCTAGCTGCTGAAACACTGAAAAGATGCACGATGGAACTGGGTGGTCACGCGCCGGTAATCGTATTTGACGACGCCTCCCTGGACCAGGCCCTTGACGCAATGTCCGGGTTTAAATACCGCAACGCGGGCCAGGTGTGTATTTCACCAACACGATTTTACGTGCAAAAAGGGGTGTATAAGGAGTTTGTAAAAGGCTTTACCGAGCGATCAAAAAATCTGAAGCTTGGCAATGGCCTCGAAGACGGTGTCGATATGGGTCCGTTAATCGCTGAACGGCGCCTTGAGGTCATGGAGGACTTTGTCAAGGACGCAGTCGGTCACGGCGCAAAGCTTGAGACCGGCGGTCAGCGCCCCACCAACAGAGGATACTTTTACAGTCCAACCGTACTGAGTGAGGTATCGGATGACGCGAAGATTATGTCCGAAGAACCTTTTGGTCCGCTCTCGCCGATAACGCCTTTCGATACAATGAATGAAGTTATCGACAGAGCCAATTCTCTGCCTTTCGGCCTGTCTTCATATGTGTTCACTAACGACGGTGCAAAAGCCGCTGCTATAGAAGACGCACTTGAGTCCGGTATGGTCGGGGTTAACCACGCAATGGTATCCACACCGGAATCGCCTTTCGGTGGCGTCAATGAGTCCGGCTACGGCTCCGAAGGTGGCATTGAAGGGCTGGATGTTTTTCTGCGCACCAAATTTATAACCGAGACCGGTGTGTAGGTAAAAGAAAGTATGTATTTGACGTAATTGAGATGACCGGTCCCCGCTATGACGTCGCTATCGTCGGCGCCGGTTTTGCCGGACTGTACCTGTTGCATCGCTGCCGCCAACTGGGCCTGACCGCGCGGGTATGGGAGGCGGGCAGCGGTGTCGGTGGCACCTGGTACTGGAATCGATACCCCGGTGCGCGTTGTGATATTGAAAGTATGCAGTACTCCTATCAGTTCGATGAATCTTTGCAGCAGGAGTGGAACTGGTCGGAGCGCTACGCGTCTCAACCGGAGATTCTTCGCTATGCCGAGCACGTCAGTGAGCGGTTTAATCTGCTTGATGGTATAGATTTCGAGCGTCGGGTCACATCGGCGACTTACGATCACGACGGTGCCAGCTGGACACTGGCAAGCCAATCCGGAGAGCAATTAACAGCGCGTTTCTGTGTTATGGCAACAGGGTGTCTGTCTACACCGAACTGGCCACCAATCAAAGGGTATGAGGCATTTAGCGGACCTGTCTATCATACCGCGCTATGGCCGCACGAGGGCGTGGACCTGACGGCCAAACGTGTGGCAGTCTTCGGTACCGGTTCATCCGGAATCCAGTCAATTCCCCGCATCGCGGAACTGGCCGAACATCTCACCGTTTTTCAACGCACACCAAACTACTCTGTACCTGCACACAACAGCGTAATGGATGAAGAATTCGCAAAAAAAGTGAAAGCGAACTACGCGCAAATGCGCAGCGACGCAAAACTTAATCACGGTGCAATTCACGGGTCCTATCGCAAGCAGTCGGCTCTGGCAGATAGCGAAGAAACACGGTTGCAGGAGTACGAGCGACGCTGGCAACTGGGTGGACTCACGTTCCTGGGCGCCTATGGTGACTTGCTGCAAAACAAGGCTGCCAACGATACGCTGGTGGAATTCGTCCACAAGAAAATAAAAAGTACCGTCGACGATCCGGAAATTGCCGACATGCTGTGTCCTGAAAATATTATCGGCGGGAAACGCATGTGTGTGGATATCGGTTACTACGAAACCTACAACCGTGAAAACGTCCAGCTGATTGATATCCGCAAAAAGCCGATCACCGAAATAAACGAGTCTGGCCTGATTGCCGGTGGCGAGCAGTTCACCGCTGATATTATTGTTGTTGCGACCGGCTTTGATGCGATGACAGGTTCTCTAAACCGCATTGAAATTAGCGGTAAGGATGGCACGCTTCTGCGCGATCACTGGGCCGATGGTGCCAGCAGTTACCTGGGTCTTGCCATGGCGAACTCCCCGAATCTGTTCACCGTCACCGGCCCGGGTAGCCCGTCGGTGTTAACCAATATGTTGCCGAGTATCGAGCAACATGTTGAATGGATCTCGGACTGTATAGTCTATGCTAAAAGCGGTGGTTACACGACTGTCGAGGCAATGCCCGCTGCAGAAAAGGCCTGGTGGAATCATGTTCAGGAGGTCGGTGCCAGCGGTATAAAACAGTCCACAGACAGCTGGTATACCGGTGCCAATATCGAGGGTAAACCCAGAGTTTTTACACCTTACAATGGTGGCTTTCCGCTATATCTACAAAAGTGTGAAGAAGTAGTGGCCAATGATTATGAGGGGTTTTTGTTTACCTGATGGTGGCAGCACTACACTAACACCTGTGTAAGTGCCCGCGTGGTGTCACTCCCGCTACGCAGTTTCTGCAGGGCGGAACCCTGGCTGGTTCCGTTTAAACCACGCTTGTTCGTCTTCTGCACATTGAAATTGCAAACATAAAAAGTATCAATCCGCTTGCTCCACCACCGCCACTCGACTGAGGCACACCATTCGATGTGTTTTTAGTTTGTATCCCCGCTGGTGGCTGGATGATTGCGGCATTGTGATCATCGAAGTCAAGCCACGAGTATGCGCCGTCACGATCCGCGTCCACCGGACGCATTGATTTTACGCTGTGAAGAAAAATGCCATGCCCGTACGGGTCTGGATCCTGTGCGTCTTCGATGCCATCGTTGTCTGTATCTATTGGTGTTGCTAATTCCCATGTATAAGTTGACGCGTTGAATTCGAGCCTGGTGGCGTGATCTATATCGGCCTCATCGATTATGCCATCTCCATCGGTATCCGGCTTGTCGGGGTGGTAGAGAACACTGACCGAATCCGGAATGCCGTCATTATTGCGGTCATCCATTTCATCGATTTTTCCATCACCATTGCGGTCAATTACCGGGTATTGATGATCAGCGATCTGTGCAAGATACTCGCTGAGATGCGGCCCGGCTTCTTCAAAGTCGAACACTCCATCGTTGTCACTGTCGAGATCGTGCGAATTGATCAAACCATCGGAATCAACATCGAGTCCGGCGGGTGACAGATCAGTGTGCTCGTGGTGATCCGGAATGCCATCCTGATCAGAATCCCGATCCCGAAAGTCCGGCACACCGTCTTTGTCGAAGTCGGGGAGAGCAGCATCTGTCTCTGCGATGTCTGGTATCCCGTTAAAGTTCACATCGGTTCGGTCATCTATAATGCCGTTATTATCACTGTCTGGAAATCCCGCTTCTCTTGCATCTGACAGGCCATCGCTATCGGTGTCTTTCCAGCTCGGGTGGAGGGCAATTTCCTGTTCATTGGGAATACCGTCGTCATCGATGTCCTGATCGACGGGCAGTGCGGCATCGTCGTCAGGGTTGGTCGGATCAGCGCCATGCCGAATTTCCCAGTGGTCGCCGGCACCCGCTTCGTCGGTGTCGAATCGGCGTGGACTGCTGCCCGTCATGTATTCGTCGAAGTCACTCAGGCCATCGCCATCTGAATCAATTGTGCGCACGCCATAATAGTAAGTTTCAAGCCCGTCAACCAGGCCATCGTCGTCGATGTCAGAGTCCAGGAAATCAGGTACTCCATCATCGTTGGTGTCAACAGGGGCTCGTGGATTGGTAATACAACGAATATCTCGGTTGTTATTATTGATGTCTATAAATTGGGGCAATCCATCGAAATCTGAATCGGTGCCGTGCAGGAATCGACCTTTGGAGTATTCGAATTCGTATAATTCGAAATCAAGTGTAAAACCGAAGTTTTCCAGCTTGTCGCTGATGCCGTCGTTATCGGAATCGAGGTCCAGGTAATTAGCGATGCCATCATTATCCTGGTCTTGATCTGTTTCCATTCTGTCGGGAATTAAATCACCATCAGTATCAACGTCACTGTCCAGTGCCGCACACAAGTGGGTTTCCGGAGCAAAGCTGGCGGGCTCGCGATAGTCGGCAACACCTGATTGATTGCGATCTACGGGCGGTATGAGTCTGGATGCACAGACATGGTTGCGGTCAATGGGCTCTAGCTCTATTTCGAATACGTATCCGTCCTGGTCGCTATCAGCGCGACGAAGCACAAAGCCCGACTCGGTGCGATCATCAAGTCCGTCATTATCGGAATCCAGGTCAATATAGTCAGGTAGCAGATCGCCGTCTGTGTCGACGTTGCCTTCAATGATGTCCGGAATCAGGTCGGTATCCGTATCGTAGTAACCACCCTCTGCAGCACAGGGATCTGTTGCTGCAGTGTGCGCCGGACCCACAGGATCAAGAAAATCCGGTTGGCCGTCATTGTCGCGGTCAGCAGGTTCGAACGACCGCGCCAGACATGAGTTATGTCTGTCGTGATCGTTATGGTCCAGTCGGCGCAACTGTCCGTCACCATCCTGATCGATGTCATCAGTGATGTATCCCAGTTCACGGGCATCCAGCAGACCATCGCCATCAGAATCGGTATCCAGATAGTTGGCAATACCGTCCCCGTCGTAATCGGTCATCCCCTCGATCAGATCTCCTATGCCGTCATTGTCGGCATCGGCAAAGCCGGGGGCGGGACCATTTTCAAAACCAGGCAGCGTTGATTTTTCGTAAACAATGACAATACAGGTGGACGTATCGTTAAAGGCTGGCTGCGCGTGTTGACTGGTATTGGCTGGAAGGGTCGGCACCACTGCCAGCAGTGATGCCAGAATAAGCACGGTCAGCAGCCGTTTTTCAGGGTACAGACAGCAAATGCGCATAGCGGAACACAGAATAAAAACTTAAGGCGGTTATCGGCGACAGTGAAAATGGCTTGAACCGGGAGGGAAAGTCAGGAAACGCGAAAGAGTCCCCCGGGAAGTCGTCAACAGGCCTTATAACCAACCCCGTCGATCGGTACAATAGACCACTGTGACAAGCAAATGAAACATACAAGCTTAAGGTGCGAGAGTGAGTACACGAGATATTTGTCAAGCCAGGCTGGCCGCCGTGGTAGCGGAGCATTCGCCAATGCCGTTTCCCGATGCCATCGATGACGATGACGAGCTTGATGTCTTCGGTCTGGATTCACTGGCGTTTATGAGTTTGCTTACCGCTATCGAAAAAGAAACAGGGTATATCCCCAAAGCTATACTGGAGGGCGATCTCTACCCCGAGACGTTCGGCGAGCTAGTATCCGCGTACGACGATTAATGAAAGCCGCAGACCTTCCGCTGCACTACAACATGTGCGAGATTCTTGAGCACAACCTCGAGACACGCGCCGACAAAACCGCCCTTTACAGCGACGATGGATCGATGACCTTTGGCGAGGTCTCTCGCCAGGTAAACCAGACAGGCAACGCACTGCGGAAACTTGATGTCCGGGTTGGCGATTGCGTTGCCATTCTCTGCCCGGACCGTTCAGAGTGGGTGACGGCTTTTTTCGCGATAGCGAAGATTGGCGGCACAGCGCTCGGTATGAATACACTGCTTAACACCGGGGAGTATGACTACATACTGGGGGATTCTCGCGCCCGTGTGCTCATTGTGCACGACAGTATGTTAGACGTTATCAAGCCCGTACTCACGAGTCACAAAACACTTGTGCAGGTTATCGTTATCGGCGATGCGGGAGAAAGTGGCTACCCAACGTACAGCGACTGGATTGCCGGGGAAGATGAAAATCTTGATGCCGAGCCCACCCATCGTGATGACTTCTGTTCCCTGCATTACTCAAGTGGCACCACCGGCATGCCAAAAGGTGTTTTGCACGCCCACAAAGACTACCCGCTGATTGCCCGGCTATCGGGGGTTGATGTATTCAATCTAACTGAAGATGATCGGACATTTTCAGTCGCCAAACTCTTTTTCGTTTATGGCATTGGCGGCAATCTGATCTTCCCGTGGTACGTCGGTGCGAGTTGCGTTCTGTACTCGGGATCACCTCGTCAGGTCGCAGCTGTGTTGAAGACAATTGAAACTTATGCGCCAACCGTTTTTGTCAGTGTACCTACTGTCTACGGCGCTATTCTCGCGCTACCCGATTTTCGCGAACGCTACGATTTGAGCTCGGTGCGAATGTGTCTATCTGCAGGTGAGGCACTGCCCGCTCCGGCGTGGCAGGCGTGGAAAGATGCAACCCGACTGGAGATTCTCGACACCATCGGCTGCACCGAAACCTACCACACCTTTATGGCAAATCGGCCAGGCGCAATCCGCCCCGGTAGTAGCGGCAAACCCATCGGTGGCTATGACGTGCGCCTGGTCGACGACGATGGCAATGATGTTTCCGCTGGAGAGATAGGCAATCTAATGGTTCGCGGTGAATCCACCGCACTTTTTTACCTGCATCAATATGAAAAAAGCCGCCATACGTTTCGCGGTGAATGGTTGTTCACCGGTGATCGATACTCTATGGATGCAGACGGTTACTACTGGCACGCCGGACGCGGTGACGACATGCTAAAAGTAGGCGGACTGTGGGTATCGCCGGTGGAGATAGAGAACGCATTAAGCGAACACGATGCGGTAACCGAGTGTGCCGTCGTCGGGCACTATGACAACGCACAATTATTAAAACCAAAAGCCTTTGTCTGTGTGAAAGACGACGTGGAAACATCAAACGAGTTACTTGGTGAATTGCTAAAGCTGTGTGCCAAAAAGCTCGAATCGCACAAGCGCCCTCGATGGATAGAGTTTGCCGACGATCTGCCTCGAACCGCCACTGGCAAAGTGCAACGCTTCAGGCTGCGCGAGCAATAAAGTATGTCGGACGACACGCAGTCGGTAGTGAAGGAGAAGGTGGAAGCGCGGCCACTTACGCTTGCAGAGGCGAACACCGAAATCGAACGCCTTCGCGCAGAGCTGGCCGCTCGTGATTCCGGTAAAAACCATAGCAACGCGGCACGCGAACCCGTTGCTGTGGTTGGCATGGGTTGTCGTTACCCAGGGGGAGTGCGAACCCCTGATGAATTCTGGGAACTGTTAAGCTCCGGTCGCGACATCCTGCGCGAGATTCCAGCCGGGCGCTGGGACGTAGAAACTTTCTACGATTCCGAGATGACAGTGCCTGGCAAGATGTACGTTCGCCACGGCCACTACCTCGACGACATCGACCAGTTTGATCCGCAATTTTTTGGCTTGTCACCTCGCGAGGCGGAGAGTCTCGATCCGCAACAGCGCCTGGTTATGGAAATCAGCTGGGAGACTCTGGAGCATGCGGGTATAGCACCGGACAGCTTGTGTGGTGGCAAAACCGGTGTATTCGTTGGCCAGTACTGGGACGACTACTCCATGCAGCGAATCTACGGCGCGGACAATCGCGAGATCGACCGTTACGCACAACTAAGCGGGCTTCGCGGTTTAACTGCTGGCCGAATTTGTCACATTCTGGATTCCCACGGACCGGCAATACAGCTGGACACGGCCTGTTCATCATCATCACTGGCAGTGCACCTGGCCTGCCAATCGCTGCGCACAGGTGAAAGTGATCTGGCGCTGGCGGGCGGGGTGAGTCTTATTCTGGCTCCGGAGCATTTGATTGGCATCTGTCAAATGCAGGCATTGTCGCCGGATGGTCGCTGCAAAACCTTTGATGCCAGTGCCGACGGTTTCGGACAAGGTGAAGGCTGCGGCATGGTGGCGCTTAAAAGGTTGAGTGACGCCAGGGCAGATGGCGACAACATCCTTGCCGTCATTCAGGGGTCTGCTGTAAACCACGATGGTCATGCACGCACGGTAACTACACCCAGCGGCCCGGCGCAACGAATGATGTTGCAGGAAGCGCTGGACGATGCGGGACTTCAGGCGGAACAGATCGACTATATAGAAACGCACGGCACCGGTACTCCGCTTGGTGATCCTATCGAAGTAATGGCCATTGCCCGAGTGCTGTGCGAAGAACGCTCAAAGCCACTGTATCTTGGTTCGGTGAAAACCAACGTCGGCCATCTGGATTCAGCAGCCGGTATAGTCGGGTTAATGAAAGTTGTGTTATCACTACAACACAACACTATACCTCCACACCTTAATTGCACGGAACCCAACAGACATATTCCCTGGGACGACTGGCCGCTAAAAATACCGCTGGAAAATGTCCCGTGGACAGGTGACGAACGTTTTGCCGGCATCAGCGCTTTTGGCATGAGTGGTACGAATGTACATCTCATCGTCGGACAGACACCGGATCTGCCCACAGCCAAAGCACCACCACAATCAGACCCCACAATACCCGGACAACTCCTGACCTTGTCCGCACAGAGCCCGACTGCGCTGCCCGAACTTGCGAATCGCTACGCAGCATTTCTTCGCACTGATAATGACGTGGCCAATAACAAGGTAGACATGCGTAGACTGTGTTACTCGGCCGCCACAGGCCGCTCACACTTTACCCATCGAGCCACGTTTACCGCAGATAGTTCAGAAGCGCTTGCGCAAGCACTGACCGAATTTGCACAGGGCAACACACCTCATAGCACAGCCACGGGCAGTATTGGACGCCGTGCGCCCAAACTGGCATTTCTGTTCACGGGACAGGGTGCGCAGCAGATTGGTATGGGGAAAGAACTGTACGAAACCCATCCGGTATTTCGATTCTGGATTGACCGTTGTGAAGACTTGCTTGAGCCACATATAGAGCGCCCGCTTACCGATTTCCTGTGGAAAGGCGAAGCGCTTCATCAAACCGGGTATACACAACCCGCGCTGTTCGCCATTGAATATTCAGTGGCGAAGCTGTTTGAAGAGTGGGGTGTAATACCCGATCTATTGCTCGGCCATAGCATCGGTGAATACGCCGCTGCATGCGTCGCCGGTGTGTTCTCTCTGGAAGAAGGGATTCGCCTGGTGGCGGCGCGTGGCCGATTGATGCAATCCCTGCCAGGCGGCGGAAAGATGGTGAGCGTCGCTGCAGACGAGGACAGCGTTCGAGACGCGCTTGGCCAGCAAACCGGCGTATCTATAGCGGCGGTAAACGGGCCCCGCAGCATTGTGGTTTCCGGTGATGGCAAAGCCGTTGATCTGATAGTCGAGCGCCTGGTCTCGAAAGACATAAAAACCACAGAACTTAAAGTTTCCCACGCATTTCATTCACCGTTGATGGATCCGATCCTCGACGAGTTTCGCGCGGTCGCTGCAACGGTGAAGTTTAATTCACCCGACAAAACACTCATCTCAAATGTCACCGGTGAACCGTGGACTGACGAACAACTCACCGCGGACTACTGGGTTGATCATCTGCGCGGTGCTGTACGATTTGCGGATGGTATTGCCTATGCTGAATCAAAGAAGATTCAAACCTTTATTGAGACGGGCCCCAGACCGGTTCTTTGTGGTTTGGGCCGTTCCTGTGTCACCGCCGGCTACGGTACATGGCTACCGGCTTTAAAACCCGCAGGCGAATGGCAAACACTTGTTGGCAGTTTGGCGGAACTCTATGTGCGGGGTGTCAAGATAAACTGGCAAGGTTTTTATGATAGTCAGCTATCCGGTGACAACATCCAGGGCAACGATACTTCAGGCAAAAACCCGCGATTGCAGCTACCCAATTACCCGTGGCGCTATCAACGCTGCTGGACTGATCCGGTATCGACTGGCGCCAACGGGCCACGTCATCATCCACTTGTGCACAGACGTATCGAGAACGCCAGCAACAGTTTTATTTTTGAATCAACACTAAGTACTTCCAGCCCGGCCTACCTCGACGATCACCGTGTGTTTGGTAGCGTGGTGTTTCCGGCCAGTGCATTTTTCGAAATGGCGATGGTTGTTGCCCGTACTATTTTCGGTCAGGACGAAGTTGCACTGACCAACGTCTCGATAGGGCGAGCACTCGTGCTAAGCGAGGCTCCGGCGACGGTCCAGATGGTGGCCACACCAATCGCTGACCGGTTCGAATTTGAAATATGCAGTCGTTCTTCAAACAGCGATGATAGTGAATGGGTAAGCCATACCAAAGGAACACTTGAACGTCGGCTGCCAAGCCCTGCGGCATCAATAGACATTCAGCAGACTCTCGCAAGCTTCAAGGAGCCGGTCGACATCGATGCGCTTACCGCACGATTTGAAGCGCGTGGCCTCGAATACTTCCCGCGATTCAGAGCCATTGCAGAAATCCACACTTTGGCAGAAAACCTGGAGCCGGCCATCGAGTCTGGCAGCGCATTTGCGCGTATCGAATTACCGGCTGAAGCCGTCTTGCCCGGTGACAGCTACCGTCTACACCCCGTTATTACAGACGCAAGTTTCAGGATCGCTGAAGCAATGTTTCCCGATGAAGATGTTGAGAACATCCATCTTCCATTCGGCATTTCAGGTTTCAGTTGCGAGCGCGCCGCTACCGGCACTGTGTGGGTGAAAGCGAGCGGGCGCCAGCTGGATAAAACACGCGTTGTGAACCTGGAACTATTCAATGATGACGGGGAGCGCATTGCCACCGTTGAAGACCTCACACTGCGTTCAGTTCCGGTGTTCAGCCTGCAACGCGCAATGACCAAACCGCGCGCTTCCAATGATGTATTGAACGAGTGGCTTTACGAGTTCGTTTGGGAAGAAGACGAGACGTGCGCAGTTGATACCGCTGCACCTGAGGGTGATTGGCTGGTGTTAACAGATACGGGTAGCATCGGGACAGCACTTGAGAGCCGAATGCAGGCACAGGGTTTTAAGGTAAATATCGCTGCAGACCCCGCTGCCGTAGATGCACTGGTGGAATCCGTTGATGCGCAGGCGCCTACGGATATCGTGCATCTATGGGGCATGGATGCCAGTGAGTCCGATCCGGACAAAGCCCTGCTGGCCAGCCTGAATGTTGTTCAATCACTTTCGGGTGCAGGCATCGCTGTGCGGCACTGGCTGATAACATTTGGTGCACAGGCTGTTGCCACCGCCGATATCGTATCGCCATGGCAAACCCGCTACTGGGGGTTTGGACGGACGCTGCAGGTGGAGCACCCCGGGCAACTTGCTGCCTGCATCGACCTGGAACGGGCTGTTGATACCGATGCAATTATTAAAGCGGACGATCTAGACCTGCTCATCGCGGAGTTCGGTCGATCAGTAGATGATACCGAAGTGGCATTTCGCGATGGCACTCGATACGTTGCGCGGCTCGCCAGGCCGGAGCCCGTCGATGAACCACACGCACCGCTTGAGCTCGACGCCGAAGCTTCCTACCTTGTTACCGGTGGTGTCGGCGCACTCGGCTTGCAGGTCGCTCAGTACCTTGCAAGCTGCGGCGCTCGACAACTGTTACTCACCGGACGCAGTGGTGTTTCTACCGATGACCAGCGCACGGTATTGCATTCGCTGGAAGAAGCCGGTGTCACAGTAGAGGTGGTTGCGGCCGACATCGGCAACGCTGACGACGTTACTCGCGTGCTGGGCATGGCTCCAAACCTTCGCGGCATCGTGCATGCTGCAGGCGTTCTGGATGACGGCATGCTGATGCAGCAAAATGCCGATCGCTTCAGAAAGGTCGCCAGTCCCAAGGTCGATGGCGCGTGGCATCTTCACACACAAACACTGGAACATTCACTGGATTTCTTTGTATTGTTCTCATCCGTTGCATCCGTCATCGGTTCACCCGGTCAATCAAACTACGCCAGTGCCAATGCATTCATGGACGGGCTGGCACATTACCGCAGGCAACAAGGTCTTCCTGCCACGGCAATTAACTGGGGCCCCTGGGCAGACGTCGGAATGGCTGCGTCTGAAGTTGTGTTGCGACGCCTCATGCACGATGGCTGGCAACCTATGACTGCTAACCAGGGTTGTGACTTCATCGCACATCTTCTGACTACCCGGGACCTGGCTCAGGCGGCAGTTATACCTGTCGAATGGGGAACGTTCATACAACGCATCCCCGGGGCTTCTGAATGGAGCACGTTGAAGCATTTGATTCCGATTGGTGGTTCCAGCCCGCTCACCGCCAGTGCGGCGGAAGCCGCCGCACAGCGAGCCAAAGCAGCTGACCCGACCGGGCGCGTTGACCTGATCTCATCCTACCTGCTCGAACGCATCGCCCAAACCCTGCGCGTGCCCGCCGCCGATCTCGATGAGTTTGCCGCACTTGGCGCACTCGGTATCGACTCCCTAACCGCCGTGGAACTTCGCAGCTGGGTGCAAAGTGATCTCGACGTCGAACTCGCAGTAGAGCAGATGTTTACGACGCCGAGCATTCGTGAACTTGCTGTTGCCGTTGATCAACTCATGGGGGGCGCAACGTCGGCCAGCACAGATTCAGTAGATGCAAAAACAAAAGATGATCGCGGGCAATGGCTGGTGTGTCCTAAACCCAGGCCCGACGCTCGCATTCGTCTCATTTGCTTTCCGTATGCAGGCGGAGGTGCGTCTGCGTTTAAAGACTGGGTTGAAGTGATTCCGGAGGATATAGAGCTTTGCATTGTACAAATGCCGGGGCGCGAGGAACGACTACGCGAACCACTGTTGACTGATATGACCGAACTGGTTGACGTGCTTGGCAATGAGTTACTGGCCTGTACTGATCTTCCTTTCGCATTTTTTGGGCACAGCATGGGTGCAATGGTGTGTTACGAAGTTGCCTGCCGATTGCGAGCGGTGGGCGCCGCAATGCCGAAACACCTGTTTCTCTCCGCTCGGGCAGCACCTCAGCTTCAGGACACCAGTGAGCCGTTGAGATTTCTAAACGATGATGAATTTATTGAACGGCTGCACGGGTTGTATGGTGCTGTGCCGGAGGCGATTCGGCAGAGCACTGAGCTACAACAGGTGTTTTT
>CAYPCS010000084.1:0-23596 GCA_964409275.1 uncultured Granulosicoccaceae bacterium | reverse complement strand
GGTCGCGGCTCAGGGTCGCGGCTCAGGGTCGCGGCTCAGGGTCGCGGCTCAGGGTCGCGGCTCAGGGTTGCGGTGGTATGTCTAACCCTGCGCTTGCAATAGTAAAACGCTACCGTGCAGCCTGCTTCTACTTTATTGCAATTGGTGCCTGCGTTCAAACAACCAGCCGGTTCGTCAATGCAGGGATTAAGCCCGGGCCTGACACAGTGGGGATGTCAGTGGCTGAATTGCTCAGCCTTTTTTGTCAAGCCATTGCCTGTAGCCGTCGACTTTCGCGTTTTGACCGTCTTCGTAACCGGCTGTGTAGGCGTCAGTTACCCGTTGTTCTTCAAGTGGCGTATTGCCAAGTGCACCACTGGCCCAGCCATGGCTATACTGAGGCACTACCCCGGCCTCATGCATTTCTTTTAACGTAGCGTGATAAAGTGCTTTTTCCATTCCCTCAGCTTAGAACATGCAGCCAGTTCCTCAAATATGTCTAATTGCATATGACGCGCATTGACAAACATTCGCTAAATTCTATTGTCCGCTCTAACCATGTGGGACCGGCCGCAACACCATGACGCAAGTCACCCTGAGCCCGGGCGGCACCACCTTTCCGGTTCAACCGGGCGCCACAATACTGGAATCGGGGCTCAGTGCCGGCATAGCCCTGCCTTTCGGCTGCGCCAACGGTAGCTGCGGCGATTGCCGGGCTACGGTGGCCAGCGGTAACGTCACAAAGATTCGCTTTCACGACTACACCTTGTCACAGGCGGACAAAAATGCCGGTGTTTGCCTGATGTGCTCAAACACCGCAACTGCCGATGTGACCCTGCAGGTGGCTGAAGCGAAAACAGCGGCTGATATACCGGTTCAGTCGTTACGAGCCAAACTCACCCGGCTGCAAAAACTTGATGAGGTCTCTATTGTCACGTTTCGATTTATCCGCGGACAGGCGCTGCGTTTTCTTGCAGGACAACACGCTCTACTAACGACGCCCGGTGGAACGCAATCCACACTCGCCATTGCCAGTTGTCCGTGTGATGCCTGTTTTGTCGAGTTTCATCTGCCGAACACCGTCGACGATAACGCTGTGGGCTCTCCACTGCTTGCAGAGCTGTCGCAATTCAAACCTCGCGACCGTGTAGTGGTGGAAGCGCCTTTCGGTCGGTTTACCGTAAGCGATGCCACCACCCTCGATCGTATTTTTATTATCCACGGGGAGGCTTTTGCTTCAGCTCAGGGGATGATTGAACATATTTTCAATCAGGAACTCGATACACACTGCGCCCTGTTCCTGTTACCCACCTTAACGGTTGGCCACTACCGCGACAATCTTTGTCGCGCCTGGAACGATGCTATGGACGAGTTCTCCTACCACCCGCTCACCGCAACAGCAAACGTTATAGAGGAAATAGACCGATGCTATCCCGCTGCTATGTCGCACAGTGAGTTCTACATAGCCGGCCCTGCCAAACAACTGGAAAAAATACAGCAGCGCCTTATAGGCAGAGAAGTGCCGGAACAGCGGATTCACACAAACCGAATTGCATCCTGACTCACAAATACACTTTAAAAACGCGTAACCAATACCTGTGGTTGCTCTTTACCGCCCGGTTTCTCTGGTGGCTTTGTCTGGTGGCTTTTTCGGGTGCCTTTGTCTGGCCGCTCTATCTGGCAACTTTAAAGCAACTTTGCGGAGAGCCTGGTCGGGGCTTTCCCACCCGAACAGGCGACGGGTTGAGCGCGTCACCTGGTCGATCAACTCCGGAGCATCAATCTCGATGATCTGGTCAATCACCCAGCGATTGGTCTGATCTTCACCCATTACCCCGAGAATACTATGCCCGAGATACCGTAGCGCCTGGTAACCTGGCTCTGTGCCGCGATAGTCAAATTCGGCATAGACTGCGAAACGCTCATTGAGCAGTGACGTAAAAGGCAAGCGGTAATTTCCGGGACCGGCAATGTCAGTGAGATTATCCTGCATCTGATCTGCTATGCGCTCGCACAGTTGCTGTAAGAGCAATGCTCTGCTGCCTTCCTGCAGTTGCTCGTCTATTAAATGGATGTGGCTCAGGCGATCAACGTGCTGCACCTGAAATGCAAGCAACTCACTGATTACCGCGATACGTTGTTGATCATCATCGTATCGAAAATCCTCGGCGTGCAGATTGATCGCACCATTGAGCGCAAGTTTCCAGATAATATAAGCGAGCGCACTGGCCTGATCGCCTGTTGTTTTCTCGCCCTGCACATCTCTACCGGTATTTTCCGGTGTTGAGTTATGCCAACGATCCTTGATTCTTCTTAACGCCACTGCGCCTCACCGTAAATCTGTTTTGCAATAAGTAGCCATTCAAAAGGTAGCCATTCAAACTTGTCCCAGCCACAAACACTGTGGCAGCACTGACCGATAGTGCCGGCGCTGCGCAAAGGGGGCTGGTAAAACAACCTGTAATGGCCTGTAACCACCGACCCACAACCCGTGCACACGTCTGCTTCATGTTATTCTACACCGACTTCAGTAACACTATACGTCACCATTGCTTTGTGTACTCACCGGAATACTGATGCAGGCAAACACATTTCAGGAAATGCTGCCAGGCAGCCATATCTATTGCAACCCGAATGCACTTGATGCAGAGGTTTGTCGCGATATGGTCAATCGCTTTGAAAACGCCGCGGATGAACAGTACCAGGGACGCGTTGGCCAGGCCGTTTCTGAAAACCTGCAGATCAAGCGCTCCACTGATCTGGTCGTCAGCGGCAAACCTCACTGGCAGGATATAGACCGGGCACTTTTCCGGTCTCTGGCCACCGCAATAGGATTTATGCGTAGCCGCTATTCCTTTTTCGGCGGTAAATTCAAGGATTTTGGCTACGCCATTCAACGCACAGCTGCGGGAGAATTCTTTCACTGGCATGTAGACAGTGGTAGCCATTCGTTCAGTGACAGACAACTCGTGGCCATCTGGTATCTAAACGACGTGCCGGGCCCCGGTGGTGAAACCGAGTTTCGCCACCAGCCAGTGAAGATAAAACCGGAGACCGGCAAGTTGCTGCTGTTCCCGCCTTTCTGGACACACGAACATCGAGGTGTGACGCTTGAAACAGGCGTCAAATATATCGCCACCACCTGGGTGTTGTTTGCATAGGCAAATACTCAACCATGCTTATAACAATCGATCAGGTTCTCACCGAAGCAGATATTAACCAGTGCAATAGCTGGATAGTGGAAGCCGACTGGGTGAGCGGCAGTAACAGTGCCGGCGCACAGGCCGCCAGGGTAAAGTTAAATAACGAAATGAACCAGTCGTGCGTGAGCTGGAAAAGTATCAATAATCTCGTGGTCAAGCGTCTATACGAGCACCCGAAATTTCAGTCATCGGTTTTGCCATCGCGCCTGTCCGCGGCTTTTGTATCTCGCTACAAGCAGAATATGGCTTACGGACCACACATTGACGATCCCGTGACAGGACCGGCTGGCCGGCAATACCGCAGCGACGTGGCCATCACTGTATTTCTAACGAAACCGGATACCTGTGAAGGCGGTGAACTATGCGTGCACACAAACTTCGGGCCCGTTGATATCAAACTTGATGCCGGCAGTGCGGTGGTGTACCCGGCATCAAGCGTTCATGAAGTGAAGCCAGTTACCTCCGGACAGCGCCTTGCCTGCGTACTGTGGGCACAAAGTATGGTGCGAGACCCTCAACAGCGCGAAATTCTCGCCACCCTCGACGATGCACGCCGTGCGTTGCAGCTCGCAACGCCCGATGCCCTGGTCACTACCTCAGTTGATCACGCTTATATGAATCTGGTCCGAATGTGGGCAGAGGTATAGTCAAATACAGAGGACAGGGGGCGGAGGGCAGAAAACAGATGAAGAAACCTGTGGTTCCCGAATCAACTGCTTTGTACTGCCACGGATCTGGCTTCTGGCTTCTGGCTTCTGGCTTCTGGCTTCTGTCTTTTGTCCCCCGAAAGGGGAGACGATCTCCGATCAGTGAAAGTAAGGAATGCGGCACCTGAACAGACCGCGATTTATTCGTTGCCTGTGGCTTTGCGATTCGTGCAACGGAGTTGTCCTCCCACACACCCTCTGTCATCTGTCCTCTGGACCGGCAGGTTTGCACATCTGTCTTCCGTCCTCAGTCCTCTGTCCTCTGAATCACGGCCGCACGTAAGCGAACCCCTGCTCCTGCAAAGTAACCAGTTGCACGACACCTGACGGAACCACATTGGCTTCATCAATCAGGGTCACATCTTTACCGGCTTTTTCCGACATTGCAGAGTGGGTATTACCGCAGGCCGAAAACGTCAGGTTTTCAATTTCCAGTGACAGAGTGGCGATTCGATCTTTCACCGGTGAGGTATCTTCGCGGAACATATGCAGCCCCGGACCATAGGCAACCAGCTCGATCTCAACTTGCTCGCCGACCGAATCATAGTACTTCTTGATATTCGCCACATTATTCAGCGCCATATTCATGCGCTGTGGATCATTTTCATCGACATGAATGGCAACCTTGTGGAGATCACCCTCGCCGGATACCACTATTTTTGACACCAGTAATGCTGCAGAAAGCGCGATTGCCAATACTGCGATCGACAGTTTGTTGAACATTTTCATATTCGGGATTCCATAGTTATCAGAAAAAAACTGACGAGAAATATTGTCAGTACACCGCGGTAAAATACCTGCGCTAAATATAGACCCGGCAAAAAACCCGCAGGTTCAAACTTGTTTCACGAAGCGCTGGCAGCGCCTGCACCCCGCACCTACACATAGTGTTTGTGGTAACTGCGCCTGCCGCCGGCACGCTGCACAATCACTCCGGCCACATCGTCAAGCGACACCACAATTGATTCTGTATCAATTTGTTTATTTAACGCGTGCAGTGTCCACTGATCGGTGTCACTTCTTCTCAGTTGGCGAAATATAAAATCATCAACGTCGTCAGCTTTGTTTTCCGACGACTGACTATTACGCGCCAGCACAAAACTGCCATCGGTGGCACGACCGGTCGGGTCAATTACAATGATACAGCCTCTTCGAAACTCCGGCAGCATGCTGTCATCGAGAACTCGCAGCGCAAACGGCTCGGCCTCGGTGCAGGTTGCAGGTTCAGGACGCCGGTTGTTCTCCGAGCCCGATGACGAACTGCCAGGCATGTTTCCACCCAAATTCTCTGGTGCGGTTCCTCTGGCCGATGGCAGATTGCGCTCAAGTACCGGCAACTTCGGGTAAAAACGTATCGGGGTATCCAGTGGCTGGCTCCCTGCGGGTAGTATGAATTAAGACCGCGCGAGCGCTACTGGTCTTTTAATCTCCACGGCATTGCGATATCCGCGAGGCTTGTGGCAAGCGCACGTCTGAAGCTCAACTCGTCCATTCGATGATACTGCATTCGCATGGTGAAGGCACTGCCTGCGACAATTGACAGCGCCGCGATGAAGGAACCAACAGCCAGTGTCGATATGCCGGAGACCGCCTGCCCGATGGTACACCCCAGCGCCAACACACCGCCAAAGCCCATCAGTAAACCACCGAACAGATGATTGATCATGTCTTGCCTGTCAGTAAACGTTTCAATACTAAATGAACGCGTTGCCAGCGAGTAGATAAACGATCCTGCTATCATGCCAAACACTATCGCTACGCCGAAACTGATCGTCGCGCCGGTGTAGGTCATCAGGTAGCTGATTGAGTTGCCGGTGGGCGCAATAAAACTCAAACCTTCCACCGGTACCGGGTCAAAATCGTCGACACCCACCCAGCCGGTCACAACCCACGCGGCTATAATTAGTATTCCGATTGATATGCCCGCGAGCATATTGTCAGCGCTTTCCCGGAGCGCTTTCTGACGCAGCGCCCAGATAATCATCAATGCTGAAACAACTATGGCAGCAGCCCATTTAAGCACACTGGTGAGTTCCACCCCGAGACCATGTGACACCAGGGTGGCCAACCCCTGACCTTCCAGACCGGCCGATTCCAGATCAACAGAAAAAGGCTCTATGAGGCCCAGTCTTACTACACCAAGAATACCGCGCAATGTCATATACGCAGACAGGCCCAGAACCAGAAATACAACCAAAGCCTTTAGATTGCCACTTCCCGCCCGCACCAGTGTGCGCTGCCCGCAACCGCCCGCCAGTGTCATTCCGATGCCGAACAACAAGCCACCGACCAAATACCCCAGCCAGCCAAAATTCGCGGTTCGATAGACGCTGTCACCAATGGAGACCAGACCGCTTAGTTCCAGAATTTGCGTACCCGCGACGGCTATTCCCATTGCCAGCACCCAGGCACCTAACCTGCCCTTCAGGCCCATGTTAACCCAGTCGCTAACCGCGCCCATTGTGCAAAAATTGGTGCGGTTGGCGATAGCTCCGAATATCAGCGCGATACCAAAACCCAGCGCGGCAACCAGATGGATATTGCTAAATTCCATAGTGTTACTCTAGAGAGTCTTGTTCCGGTGAGTGTTATTCTGGTGCACTTGCAGCATTTGCAATGTCATGCTTCTCAGGCTTTTTTCAGGCGGTAAATGAAACTGCCACCTTCCGATGTTGATTCCAGCAACTCGTTTCCGGTTTGTTTGGCAAACGCCTCGAAATCCTTTACCGAGCCGGGATCAGTGGCAATGATTCGCAGAATGTCACCCGATTGAAGATCCTTTAAGGCTTTTTTTGCGCGCAATATAGGCATGGGACAATTCAGACCACTTGCATCAAGTTCTTTGGTTACCTCTGACATATTGCACCTTTGCTGTTTTAGACAGGCCGTCTATTGTGGCTGTAAATTTCAGGCGACTATCGGAATGTTGTTAATCGTGCTCACCCATTGGACGGGGCTCGCGTTTTTCCTTGAGTAGTCTCTCTGCATGCTCGGGGTCAGCAGCAAACATCATACGATAGCTGGTTCCGGCTACTAGTTCAGGGGATGTTCTAAGGGTTCGCACACAGGTTTTTGCATCGCGATAATCGGTCGTTGACTGCAGAAATTTATACTGCTGAAACGGACTGATTTCGAAGATATGATATTGCATAAGAGCAGAGTATAATCCCTGCGTGAGGCAATCCATATATCATTGTAGATAGGGCCGACGAGACATTCGGCCTGACCGTTTAGAATCTCTCGCACACGCTCACATTTGTCCGCCTCCGCATCACGGTTTGTGTCACCTGCGACCATGATACCTGCAAGCAAACCTACAGCCAGACACCATGGACCCACTGCCAACCTGCCTTTCCCTTCGCGGCCGCAAATGCCTGGTCACCGGCAGCAGTACCGAGGCTATGCGACAGGCGTTTGCCCTGCACGATAGTGGCGCGTTGATCACCATAGTCTGTGCAAAACCTGCCACAAGCTCCGCCCCCCCTGGCAGCCAGTTGCACACCCGAGGTTTTCGAAGCTCCGATCTGGACGATTGCTGGCTGGTGATTGCCGGCAGCGAAAACGCCGCAGAAAACCGCACTATCCTCAAGCAGTGCGAGGCACGCCGGATTTTCTGCCATAGCGTAGAAGATCCGTCTTCCGGGACATTGTTGAACGGAGAAAAAACGCCAGAACAACACTCGCACGCCAGCCATCACCTGACTACACAGAACAATGGCCAATCCGCGCATCACCGCAGCCAGAGCGGCTCCGGCGCATCGCAAGCGCAAAATGGATTTGTGTCTCTGGTCGGGGCGGGCCCGGGTGATCCCGACTTGCTCACCCTGAGAGCATTAAAACTTATCCAGAGCGCCGATGTTATTGTTCACGACAGACTTGTCAGCCCTCAGATACTTAAGCTGTGCCGCGCGGAAGCCGAATTTATCTACGCCGGCAAAGCAAAATCAAACCATGCGATTCCGCAGGATTCCATCAATCACCTGCTGGTTGATCTGGCACAACAAAAGAGACAAGTGGTGCGCCTGAAAGGCGGTGACCCGTTTATTTTTGGCCGTGGAGGCGAGGAGATAGAGACTCTTGCTGAACACAAAATACCGTTTCAGGTTGTGCCCGGGATAACTGCGGCCAGCGGTTGTGCGGCTTTTGCCGGTATACCACTCACTCACCGCGCTCATGCTCAATCGTGTGTGTTTGTAACCGGCCATCTGAAGGACGGACAGATCAATTTAAACTGGCGGGATCTGCGAGACCCGGCACAAACTATTGTGGTCTATATGGGCTTGACCGGAGTGCAACGCATTTGTGAATCACTGATATACCACGGCCGTACCAAGCACACCCCCGCTGCGCTGGTTGAGCGCGGCACCACACAGCATCAGCGTGTCTTGTCCGGTACCCTGGCAACACTGCCCGGGCTCGTTGCAACTACCGAGGTAGTTGCGCCAACACTATTGATCATCGGCGGCGTTGTAACACTTCGGGACAAGCTTGCATGGTTTGAGACCGATCATTAAAACACTACCAGTTAGCCACGGAGCAGATAACCGGCACTGGTGCGTTTACAAACAACTATCAGGGATCCGTGGTATCACCACAGATATTCTCTGACACGGCAAGCACCGCCGCCTGTACTCTCGATTGTACGCCAAGTTTTTTTAGCACAGCACGCACATGAAGTTTGACCGTGCCATCGACTATTCCAAGGGCACTGGCGATATGCTTGTTGCTTTCACCCATCGCTATATGGCGCAATATATCCATTTCCCGCGGCGTCAGGTTGTAACTGCTATGCGATACCTTGCGGTGATCAGATTCTGTTGAAATAGCGGCACGTGCTAACAGGCCCGTGAGATCAGGAGCCACAATAGTTTCACCGGCTCTGGCACGCTCCAGCATCTTGACGAAATTATCCGGTTCGATATCTTTAAGCAGATAGCCATTGGCTCCAAGCTTCAGTGCTTTTAGAAGATCGGCTTCTTCAACACTGGTGGTTAATATAACCACACACTGATCCGGCATGGCCTCGCGAATATCTCGCAATACGGACAAGCCGCCAATCTCCCCCATGCGCAAGTCCAGCAATACAATATCCGGCTTTTTATCCTCCACGAGTGACAGCGCCTCTTCAGGTACGCCCGTCATACCGACCACCTGTAAATTGCGGCGGGTCAGCAGCTCGTTAAGCCCGGTGCGAAACAATGTATGGTCGTCAACAATGACAATACGCATCGTGTCCATAGTCAATTCGCCTCCGATACCAGGGGTGGCAATTCAAGCGACACGCGGGTGCCTTCGCCGCTTTCTGAATCGATACTCAATACAGCTCCGATACTCAAGGCTCGTTCCTGCATAATAGAAAGTCCAATGTGATCACCTCCATTACCCGGCACCGATTCAGTGCTCACCGGATCAAAGCCAATGCCATCGTCCTCGATCAACAGGCTGCGAAAACCGGAGTCTCTGCTTCTGAGAAACACTCTAATCATACTTGCTTGTGAATACTTTTGTGCATTGGTCAATGCCTCGGTGACAATCCGCTGTAACGCTGAATCTTCACGCGGGGTAAACCGAATGTGCGGGTTGTCCAGTTGAAAAAATACCTGCATTCCGCTTTTTTCACGAAACTGGTCAATAGCCAGTTGCAGGGAATCTGCATAGCGATGGGTGGCAAGTGGTTTGCGTACCTCACGAATCAAACCTCTGACTTCTTCGTTAGCCTCTCCTATCATTCCCTCAATCCGCTCTACGTCGTGATAAAGCGCAACAGGTTCCTGGTCTTTCAGGGATTCGCGTAACAGCGTCAGGTGATAGCGAGTGGCGAGCAGCGTCTGCGCCAGTGAATCGTGTATTTCGGCACCGAGGTTTGCCCGCTCTTGCAACAAGCGCGACTTGTGCGCATTTTCCACCGCCGAGTTTTTGGTCATGAACAAACCGAGCTGCTCGGCCACCGATGTCAGCACCCGGTTTGCGTCTTGACGGTTTACCGATTCATCCGCTGCCGAGTTAACCTCGATCACACCAGCCACCTGGTTGTTCCTTAAAACCGGTATGCGAACATGGTGTGGCAATTCACCTGTAGATTCGAATCGAACAATCTTCTCGACCAGTTGTATGCCGGGTATAGCAGCATGCGTCAGTTTGTCTTGTGTAGTCGGCTTTGCACTACTCGTCGGCGCAGCTGTTCTATCCGGTGCCTGGCCGACAGCGACTTGAGACAACTCACCGTTTACCAGCATCCAGGCGGTGACTCGTGCATCGCCAAACCAGTCGGCAAGATGCGCACAGACCGTATCGAGTACCGCTTGCTCCTCAAACTCACCGGACATATTCGAGGTGACATTTAACAGCAACTCCAGCACTCGTTTCTGGTATTCAAGTCGCTGTGTTTGTGAAGCGACCAGTGACTCCATGTCAGTAGAAAGCAGATTTAGCGATGACGCCAGATTGCGCGTGTGGAAATTCAACTCCTTAAAATGGCGGTGACCGTCAGGCAGATCAATCTGCGCATCCAGCTCACCATCGCACACCTGTTGCAGCCATTTGCGAAACGCGAGGTCCGGCTCGATAAAGTGGCGATTGGTGTACGTCCATACCGCAAACAATCCCGTGGCGACACATCCCAGCGCAACAAGAATAATCCAACGGAACGCGAGTTCCCGGCCTCGCAGTATTTCGGCATCCAGCAGCCACGCCAGCAGCAGCAATACTGCCGCAACGAGACAGCCGAACAGCAGCAGTACACGTCGAAGAATAATGGCCGAATTAACCGCACGCCCATAGGCCGAAAGTTCGCCACGTCGGCTCGTGTAGTCCTGCGTGGCAACAGTTTGCTGCATCAGTCCTCGTCGTCACCGGCGGGCGCTGTGAACTCGGGATCATTCGGATTCAGGAAGATAAAATTTGGCTGACCGTCGTCGGTGGTTACGTAGTTTAGTTCGCATCCGTTCAACAGAGGTTTATGATCATTGGCAATTATGATGTCTATGCCGTTGCTTGCGATCATTACATCTCCGGGGCCGGCCTCATCAAAACCCATTTGATATTCCAGCGATCCCTGTGGTGTTTTTTTTGCCGCCACCCTCAGTGGCATATCGTCGAAGTCGTGATGCGCCATACTGCGTTTGAGTTCCGCCGCCGCAGTCTTTGATACTTTAAACACGGCTTTGTATCTCCGAAAGCGGTTGCTGCACTTTACTCTGTCGAGGAGCGCTCAACTTGCGAGCTTGTTGATTGAGGGATTCACGCACACGGTGCAAAAACCAGTTTATCCAGGGTGTGGAATTCGTGTGCCGAAAGTGCGCATAGCTTGCAATAATACCTGCCACCCGCACCCCGTCATTTTGTCCGTCAATGCCATATCCGCGCTTAACCCGGTAGGCGAACTCAGGTGGATGATCGAAGGTAATTTGTGAGTGATGAAACTCATGTGCACAAATTACGTCGGCTGCTGCATGCCCGACAGCCAGCGGTGTCGAGTCAGACCGGGCTGTTTTTGACATTGCGGCTTCCGACACCCTCGCCACGGTACCTGAAGAGGGCAGCAGTTGCACATAGCCACGTCCGGGTGGTTTTTCCAGTATCGTTACATCGCCGTCTATTGCGCCGACCATCGGATATAGCTTGCCCTGTAGATAAAGCGATCTGCATAAATACATTAATCCGGCACATTCTGCATGCACGGCAAGTCCATTGGCAATCGCATCACATAGACCGTGACGAAACGACTCATTGTCTGCGAGCAAACGAGCATGCCTCTCCGGAAAGCCGCCACCAATCAGCAAGCCGTCCAGAGAATCCGGAAAACGCCCGGTCAACGGTGATATTTCAACAAGCTCGGCTCCGGACTTGCGCAGATAGTCCAGATCATCCTGATAGTAAAAATGAAATGCCGCATCCCGACATACACCAATTTTTAGTGCGGTTGCAGCATTGCCGGTACCTGTAATTTCAGTGGCCACATTTTCCGAGGCAGTATTCTTATGGATAACACTATCAGCAAGCGATGAAGCAACTTCGCGTTGCTGCTGCGACGGTGGCGGGCACGGATCAAACAGAACGTCGAGATCACAATTTTCTTCGACCGCATCGGCGACCGCATCTATATATCGTGCTGCATTAGCGTGCTCCGGCGCTGGCACCAGCCCAAGATGGTGTTCATCAATATGCATGCTCTTGTCGTCCGGCATACTGCCGAGCAATTTCAGATCGGTGTGATCCTGCAAGGCGGTTCGAATTTTCTGTAAATGCCGGTCAGAGCGAATTCGGTTCAGCACCACACCGGCGAACTGAACGTCGGGATCAAACAGTTGAATGCCGTTTATCAGGGCTGCAACCGTTCGATGCATGCCACGGCAATCAACCACCAGCAGCACTGATGCATCCAGTGTGCAGGCAATCGCTGCATTGCTGTCGCTGCCATCACTGCACAGGCCATCGTGTAAACCCATCGTGCCCTCGATCAGAGCGAGTGACACACCGGACAGATTTTGCGTCCAGGTAGCCTCGAGTTCATCATGGTTCTGTATAAAAGGATCAAGGTTATAACAAGGCGTACCAGCAGCAGCGCCAAGCCACAGAGGATCTATATAGTCGGGCCCTTTTTTAAATGGCTGCACCTGCAGCTTGCGTCGCACGGCAGCGCGTGCCAGGCCAATAGATACCATGGTTTTGCCGCTCGAGCGCCATGGAGCCGATACCATGAGGCCGAGTGGTTTGGCTATATTGTCCAGGTACTCAGACATTCGGCTGTTGCCGGTCATCAATCGCAAGCGCGACAAACGGAAATACTCTGAGCGCGAGCGTAAAGAGCAACAGCGCCAGCGACACACCACCAACACCGAGTCCCCATTCCCAAACACCGGGATAGTAGCTGGCGATCCCCGCATCTCCAAAACTGCTGGAAACCACCGTCTTGCCCGGGAACAGGCGCTGCGCTGTGGCCTGGGAACCGATAATAGTAAGATACAGCCACACTGCCCCGCCAACAGCACTACAAATACAGGCGATATACAAGCGACGATCCGACGGCGGTATTTTGCTGTGTGCTGTTCTATCGCCAGTAATCGCCTTGCCCTTTGCGACCAGCAATGCCACTGGCAAAACGATTCCGATCAACACATAACCAACCCAGAACAGCCAGGCATAGTTACCCGACAGCACAAGCTGTTCACTGCCATGATGTTCTACCACGTACAGATTGGTCAGATGATGTACCAGCGATAGATAACCGTGAGCCAGCACAAACCAGAGCAGCAGCCGTGACACCGATGCTTTTAGGCCGATTGACAGCTCTCTATTACCAACGCGCGCGGTGACCAGCAACACCAGTGTGAGCACGGATGTACCAAGGACCAGAGAAAGCGCGATGAATAACGGTGCAAGCATGGCCGAATCAAGTGCATTGCGTCCGACCAGAAAACCGAATATACAACCGGTCGCTGTCGTCAGAGCCATCCGCCATCCAAACGCCACGATACCCGCTACCGGTGCATATCGATTAAAGCGTCTTTCACATATAAACCAAAGATAGACAATACACACGAGTAAAAAACCGTTGTACAGAAAGATATTCCAGGCAAACACCGAGCGGAAATTAAATGTGGTCATGGCAATGATCAGTCTGTCAGGCCTGCCCAAATCCAGTACCAGAATAGCGAGCCCGCCGACCAGCAGCGCCATGGCTAATACTACCGACAATCTTGCGCAGGGCTTGTAGAGATCGAGCCCGAATACACTGGCCAGAGTGGCCCCGTTTAAAGCCCCGGATGCTGCAACCACCAACCATACGGCAAAAACATGCGGTAAGCCCCACACCACCCGATTGTTCATGCCGGTGATGTGATGCCCGGCCACATCCATAGTATGGGCACAATAATATCCAAGACCTGCAAGCACACACAAAGCCAGTAACATCAGGTAGTAGCCCGTCCGTGCGGGCTTTAGTGTTGTATAGCGATAGACCACATTGTTCATCGTCCACAGCGCCCTGACAGTACAGCACGATAAGCTAACAAGCTGTGTGTTAGTAACATCATATCCGGGTGTACCGAACACCGGTGTTTAAGCCCAAATCGGAGCGTACCTGGACACCGCCTTTTTCCGCAATCAATGTAGAAATTGCACTTTGCGGGTCATTTAGATCACCGAATACAATGGCCTCGTGCGCATCTTCGCTGCAGGCTACCGCGCAGGCTGGTGGCTGTTCCTGATTTGCATCTATGCGGTGAACACACAAGGTGCAACCTTCGACTACGCCTTTACCTCTTGGTGCATGTGTTTTCTGCTCGGTCAGGGTTTCGTGTATGAATGATCGCGCTTTGTAGGGACAGGCCATCACGCAATAACGACAGCCGATACAGGTATGTTTATTTACCAGTACCACACCGTCTGCTCTTTTAAACGACGCACCTGTCGGGCAGACATCAACACACGGAGCACTTTCGCAGTGCTGACACATCACAGGCAATGAAGATTCACTACCGGTCAGATTATCGACCAGATCTATCTTGCGAATCCATTGAGCACGGGTAGCCTCGGGCTTGCTTGCATCGATACCATGCTCCTGCTCGCATCCGCGAACGCAGGCATCACAACCGCTACTGCATTTCGAGGTATCGATTAGCAACCCCCACCGATGAGTTGCACTCACCGCCAGGTTTTCGCCATCTATATTCTCGCCGGTAGCCGCCTGGCTTTTTTTCGACACCTGAATCAGACTGTAACCAGCCACCACCGGCACGGCTCCGAGCAAACCGAGCTTTTGTAGAAATCGCCGGCGCGCCAGCACAGAGTTGTTATCGGTCGCCACGGACTCTCCCGTTTGTTTCGCCGCCGTTGCTCTCGTCTAAATAGGCCGCCACTTCCTCAGCGAATAGCGCGTTTGAATCCACGCCTGGTCGGGTCGGTCCACGCACTGGTAATAGAGAACGGGGAAATACAGGTACCACCAGCGAGGTGCTTTGTACCGGGTGATGCCCGGCACCCGGCAACATAGCGGTTTTATCATCCGGTGGAGTTGCCGCATGACAGGTAAAACAGTCAATTTTTACCGCGGCATACGAATGACAACTCTCACAAAACTGGCCTTTCTCATCAATGCGTACCGGCCGGTTTGCAGCATCGGTCTGTGCATGACAGGCAACGCACTCGGCCAGACTAAACGGCTGATCGCGAATGCCGCTTATGACGGTATCGTCGCGCTGGTGATCAAGCAAGTTCATGTGCTCGCGACGCATGAGGTCCGTGTCAGCCACGCATTGGCTACCTTTGCCCTGTGGTATTACCGGCCCGTTTGCAGCACTCACACTTCCGCTGGCAGCTACCACTAACACCGCGAACATTAACTGCCACAGAGCAGTACTTCTGCTCCGATACCTGCGCCACGGGTAAACAAATTGGTAACGGACGCCGCTGGACACTAGTGCCCCATCCCCATATCTATATAACCGGATGGACAGACATCGGCACACACATGGCATCCAATGCACTTGTTGTAGTCGGTATCGACGTAGCGACCGGTGGTGCTCTTGTCCTTCTTGACGCGAAACACGGCGTCCTGCGGGCAATAGATAGCGCAGTTATCGCACTCGAAACACATGCCGCAACTCATGCAGCGCCCGGCCTCTGCGATCACCTGCTCTTCGGTTAGCAACTCCATGCGCTCTTCGAAATGGCCGAGTACCTGATTGCCCTGCGGTACTCTTTCATTGCGCTTGTTGCGATCTTCCTGTTTCCAGTGGCCTAAAAACAACTCGTCAGCTGCGACGATTTCCTGCGCCGAGCGATCTTCATAGTTGTGCACCGCGTATTCGGCCGCATCCGTGCCCCACTCCTGATTCGTCTCATACTCGGCAACCGGTAAATTTGATTCCACCAGCTTGTCCATCAGATTGAAGTGGTGCACATCCACTTTGGGGCGCTTTTCTATCTTTTCCCCTTGCAGGTATAAATCAATAGTGTTGGCAGCGACAGATGCCTGACCAATAGCTGTAGTAAGCAAATGTGGCCGAATTATATCGCCGGCTACAAAGTGCCCCGGGCGATCCTGCACCTGATACCAGGCATCACTGTCAATCAAACCACGACCGTTGTCGAGTTCCGCCAGTCCGTGCAGATTGCCGCCCTGACCAATTGCCGCAACGATCAGATCGGCTTTGATTTCCTGTTCCGTACCTTCTACCGGTATTGGTGTGCCATCTTTACCAACACTGCATTCAACCAGCACAATCGAGGTGGCACGACCGGATTCATCGGTATTAATTCGAAGCGGCATCACACCATTGAGAATAGATACACCTTCCGTCAACGCATCGTGTACTTCGTGTTCTGCGGCGGTCATTGCGGCTCTCGGCAACAGCGAAGTAAGCGTTACATCCGCACCACTGCGTGACGCCGCTATTGCCGCATCGTGAGCGACGTAGCCATGCACAACTAGCTCGGGGCGCTCCTGTGCATTGCGCTTGTTGATCTTGCCAAGCCTCCGCGCCACAGAGACCACATCAATAGAAGTATCACCGCCGCCAACACAAACTACATTGTCGCTCGCCACCTGCAAGCGGCCGGTATTGAACGCTTCCAGAAATTTTACACCCGATACGCAATTGGGCGCGTCACCCCCTTCTACCGGCAAGGCACGGCCCGACTGACAACCCAGCGCCCACAACACGGCATCGTAATCGCGCTCCAGGTCTTCAATAGAGATAGATTCACCGACGGTGACCCCAAGTGCCAGTTCGATATCTCCCATCGCGATAATGCGATCGATCTCTGCATCAAGCTGCTGTCGGGGTGTTCGATAACCCGGTATGCCATAGCGCATCATGCCACCGAGCTCTTCATGATCATCAAAGATAGTGCTCGCATAGCCCTTGCGACGTAACTGGTAGGCGGCGGCAAGCCCGGCAGGACCACCGCCGACTATCGCCACCCGCTTGTCAGACCGCAGCGGCGCGCTTTCGAACGCGAAGCCGTTTTCTATCGCTGTATCACCGATGTACTGTTCAACCGCGTTTATACCAACAAAGTCATCGACCTCATTGCGATTGCAGCCTGCCTCACACGGTGCCGGACACACACGGCCCATTTGCGAGGGAAACGGGTTGGCACTGGTTGAACGGCGAAAGGCATATTCCTGCCAGCTCATATCGGTCGGTGCTTTTTCAATACCGCGCGCTATCTGCAACCAGCCCCGAATATCTTCACCGGAAGGACAACTGCCCTGACACGGCGGAGTTCGGTGCACATAGGTCGGGCACTTGTGGGATTCATCGGCAACAAAGATCTGTTCCGTCCAGCGCTTCCAGGTTTGATCGCCGTCGCGATACTTGCGTATCGTCTGGCCGTCAGGCTTGAGGGTTTTACTCCAGGGTGTTGTCACGCTGTTTTCCTCATCGGGTTGCACCTTTCATTCGGGCTATGCAGCAACGGGCTAACCACCAGACCGTTGCTATACCTCACGGTTAAACACCAGCGCATCACCAACCAGTTGATGTACGCTGACTACCTGATCCATCTCAAAGCCGTAGTACGGCAGTACTTTGGAAAACTGGCTTTTGCAGATGGCGCAAATCGCAGCCATATGGGTAATCCGGTGTTGATCAGACACTTCGCGCAAGGCCTGCATCCGCGGCAATGCACCCTTTACGCGAAGCTCGACGAGGTCATCGGTCAACAGGCCACCACCGCCGCCACAGCAAAAGGTAGCCTCGCCTGTGGTACCCGATGGCATCTCGTAAAAATGATGACAGGCCGCCTTGATCACCTGACGCGGCAAGCTCAATTGTCCACCAGGTTTATCCCCCATTCTGGAGGCGCGCGCTACGTTACAGGAATCGTGAAAGGTAACCCGTTTGTCGTCATTGGCTTGTGCATCAATGGTCAGACGCCCCTGCTGTAACAGATCGTGAGTCACCTCGACAATATGCTGTGGTACCGGATAAGCCGGATCCAGAAAATCGAAAGGACCGGCCAGTGTATTCAAAAAACTGTAACCGACACGCCATGCGTGGCCGCACTCGCCAAAGACAATTCTTTTTACCCCAAGCTCAAGAGCTGCTTCGCGAATTCGCAGCGCTACCTTTTGCATGTTGTCGTAACTGCCAATAAACAGACCGAAGTTGGCTGCCTCTGAAGCATGTGACGATATTGTCCAGCTCAAACCGGCCTGATGAAATACTTTGGCATAGCCGATAAGCCCGTCAATATGAGGCTCGGCAAAGAAATCGGCCGAAGGCGTCACCAGCAATACATCGGCGCCTTTTACGTCCAGCGGAAACTTGACCTCCACACCAATTTCGTCTTCAACGTCTTCTTCAAGACCTTCAAGCGTATCTGCCAGCGCAGGCTCCGGTAATCCCAGATTGTTGCCAAGCTTGTGTACTTTGCCAATGATCTCGTTGCAGTACTTTTGCCCCTTGCCAATGGTATCCATGATGTCGCGAGCAGCCATTGAGACTTCGGCGGTGTCGATGCCGTAGGGGCAATAGACGGAGCATCTTCGACATTGCGAACACTGGTGAAAGTACTTGTACCAGTCGTCGAGTACTTCCTCGGTAAAATCTTCAGCGCCAACCAGTTTGGGGAAATATTTACCGGCAACAGTGTAGTAACGGCGATAGACTTTGCGCAGCAAGTCTTGCCGCGCTACCGGCATGTTTTTAGGATCACCGGTACCCAGAAAGTAATGGCACTTGTCGGTGCAGGCACCACATTTAACGCAGGAGTCGAGATAAACCTGCAGGCCTCTGGACTGGCTGACCAGTTCGCCAAGCCTCTTAACCGCAACGTCCTGCCAGTTATCAACCAGCTCACCCGGAAAGCCGAGCGCCTCCTGATGCACGGCCTTCGCCACAAAAGGCTGGCTATGGGACATGGCGTCAGGTGCCACTGACGGCACCTTTAAAAATTCACCGGTCTCCGGTGTATCGAATGCATCTGGCTTAGCCACCGCCAGCACCCCGCTCTTCAGCGACCGACGTTACCTGTTGCTTCTTGACTATATGCCTTTTCTGTATATGTCTTTTCTCTCGGGGGTTATCCACCTGGTTGCGTGACGGACTGAAAAAAACACCGGGCGCGTGCAACAGTTTTGAAAACGGAAAAATCACCAGTAACACAACCACCAGTAACAAATGCAGAACCAGCGCAAAACTGCCAGGCAGCGTGGCAAATTCAAACGACAGCAACCCGAGTGCAAACTGTTTTACCTGCACAATATCCGGGTGCAGCCAGTAACGCATCAACAATCCACTCAACGCGATTATCATCAGTAACAGCAGCATCAGGAAGTCGGAAGGTGCCGAGATATAGCGTACTCGATCGACAAACAATCGCCGTAGCAGCAAACCGGTTAAACCGGTCAACATCGCAAGCCCTGCATATTTGCTGAAGGGTGCGATTAGTGCGACCCACCACCATACCGGTTCGGTGAAATAGCGCAGATGGGCAAGCAGTGCCACAGCGAGACCCGCATGGAACAGGTAGCCGAATATCCACGTCCACTTCGACGCCTTGAACAGGCTCTCGAACATGAATACTTCACGCAGCATGCGCCACACTACACCACCCGTTGTGACCGGTGCCGGAGTGACGGGAATTTTAAGAGGTGCCGGAGTTGATGCGTAGCGGTAGATTTTTCTGGCCAGCCCCGCCACCAGCACAGTGGTGGCAATGTACATTAACAGACTGACCAGCATGTTCATGAAGGAACAATAGGCGATACGCCCACGCACCGGTACACACGCAGGCATTTTCCACAGGATGTGCTAACCACGGGGCGTCCCGGCAATAAATTGCGTCACAGGCGAGGCTGATTCATGGCTTGCGATTACAGACTGCTTTAGTACTGAAAAAAGCATCAGTGGCACCGGGCAAGCTGCCGGTCACACGCAACCGGTTGGCTTGGGCAAACCTGCGTATTTGCACGCTTGCTTCGCTGGCCCGTACGGGTACAACTCGTAAAGGTACTTGCTGTTGCCCTTGTCCTTGCCCAGTTTCTTGCCAATCGCCTTGGTTAAAACACGTACCGCCGGAGCAATCTGGTATTCCTCATAGTACTCGCGCAGAAAATTGATTACTTCCCAGTGATTGTCTGATAACTCACAGTCGTCAATTTCTGCCATCACTGCTGCAATGGATGGATCCCAGTCAGCCAGATTTTCCAGATAACCCTCTTCGTCGGTGTCGTACGATTTGCCGTTTACTTCAATTGCCATATCAGTCTCCAGTATTTGGTTCGATTGTCGGTGGTCCAGCGCTCAATGATACCCCGGTCCCGGCATATTCGCTTAACGAATCGCCTTTTCCGTGACAAGGGTTCACGCCGCCCTTCAGCAGTCGGGAAAACCACCCTTTACTGCCATGAATGAACCCGGTCATGATCAGTAACCAGATCGACAAAGCCTTCATAATTGACCGCAGTGACTCCTTCAACCAGATCTCCGCCCGCCATACCCCGGGCTTGCAAATCGGGTTGCAACACATACCAGTTCACTTTGCCGGCCGCAGACTGAAGTTGCTCGCGATACGAGTTCTGCCCGACAGCGATCACCGTTGCATCTTCGATCAATAACACGCTGTCACCCTCTGCCAGTCTATTCATGCACTGATCAAGCGAGCGCTTTTCGTAGGGCGATTTATTTACAATGTTCAGTGTTGCCATAGCGTTTCCGATACTGTGCTAAAAACTCAGGATGACGTCCTGTTGATCCACCAGCTCGCTGACGGATTGCCGGCTCACCAGTTCAACCTCCACGAGCAGGTCATCTTTGCTCAGGCCACGCTCGTCGAGCGACTCCTGCTCTACAAAGAGCTTTTCAACGTCGTACATCTCCAGCGCACGAAAAGCTTTGGAAAAATTCTTGAACTCAATACTGTCTGGCTGCTGGTCTTTCTTTAACTGGTAAACACCATCGTCAATGAACAACATGCTTACGTCCTGATCAAAGGCCGCACCGATCAATACGGTTTCCAGTGATTCAAGCGCATAGACAGTTCCGTGTGGCGCACGACGATTCACGTACAAAAACTTTTTAACCACACCACCACTGTATTCTTCTTCCACTGTACTATTTGTCCACTCTGTATCTTTGCCGTTTTCCGGGCGCCACTGCGTTAGTCACCAAAAGTAATCAAGCGGTCAGCCTCAACACCCGCTTCAATCAACTGACCCAGTCCGGAAATACGAAAGCCTTCGGCAATGTTGGTGGCGTCTTTGCCGTTTCTGTCTCGCTCACCTTCGTCCACAATGCCACGTCGCTGGCAGGCAGCCACACAAAGCACCAGATCTACGCCCTTGTCTGCCGCGAGTGTAGACCAGCGTTTCTGTATATGACGGTCGTCCTGGGGCGGTGTCATCAGACGCGATCCGTTGTTCACACCATCGTGATAAAAAAACACACGTATAACTTCATGCCCGCGCGCCAGTGCGGCGACAACAAACTGATAGGCAGAATCTGACGCCTGATGTTGATACGGCCCTTCGTTGACCATCACTGCCAGTTTCACGATTGGATTCCTGGTGTAGTGTGACGTTCAAAGGCCGCGATTGAGAGGTTTGTCATTTTGTTCACAGCAAGGCACTAGAATCTTATATGGCTGGAGGCATTTAGACTTTTACGCGAACCCCGCCAGTTATCGATATGAAATTTGGTGAAAGGCAATTCAGTGACTTCAAAAAAACGCGGCCAGCCTATACGATCAATCCAGTCATTAATACGCTCCCAGTCTTTCGCGTCATCCTTGTAGGCATATAGAATTTTCTTGACCACTTCGGTAGCTTCCGGCCAGCGAGGCGGATTATTCGGGATACCGGCTGCTACCAGTTTCTGGAACGATGGTTTGCTACGCGCGTTGGAATGATTGCCACCTACCCACACCGCAAGCTTCGAATGCTCGGGGTCGTTGATTTGCATCGGCGGGCAAGGCGGGTAACAGGCGCCACAGCAGATGCATTTTTTTTCATCGACCTCGAGTGAAGGTTTGCCATTTACCATTGCCGGCCGGATCGCCGCTACCGGGCAACGCGCCACCACGGAGGGTCGCTCGCAGACATTGGCCACCAGATCGTGGTTTATTTTAGGGGGTTTGGTGTGCTGGATGTTGATCGCAATATCACCCTGCCCGCCACAGTTTATCTGGCAGCACGATGTGGTGATGTGCACGCGGTTTGGCATTTCGGCATGGGTAAACTCGTGGATTAGTTCATCCATCATCGACTTCACAATACCGGACGCATCGGTACCGGGTATATCGCAGTGCAACCAGCCCTGCGTATGTGAAATCATCGCCACGGTATTTTGCGTACCACCAACAATGAATCCTGCAGTGGTCAACGCCTCTATAAGCGGCTCAACTTTAGCTTCACTATCGACCATATATTCAATGTTGGATCGAATCGTAAACCGCACATGGCCATCACCGTATTCATCACCGATATCACACAGCGTGCGCAAGGTGAATACATCAAGAATACGTTGCGTACCGGCACGTACTGTCCAGATTTTCTCGCCACTTTCAGCGATATGACACAAAACCCCCGGACGTGGATGGGTGTGATTAACCCATTGGCCGAAATTTCGAAGCATCACCGGATGTACATACTGCATACCATCGGGGCAGCCGCTCTCTATAGCGGGTCGCATTTGCTTCTTCGGTTTTTTCAGCGCTTCAGCCATTATACGCTTCCTCCACCCGCGGCTTTCTCGGCGACTGCATCGGCACCGGTTCGTCGTTCAAACCAGCGCGCCGCCTCTTCGTCCCAGGCATCCATGCGCACATAGGAGCTTTCACGCGGATGTGAGATCATGTTCGGGTCGACTTCAACACCGATCCCTTCGAGAAAATTTACCAGACCAATACGTTCGATCATCTCACCGGTGCGTTCATGCTCAAGGGCATTTTCAGCAAAGAAATCGATAGTCTCCTCGGCGATCTCTACAATTCTTTCGTAGTCTTCTTCGGTGTTCAAACGCATGAACGGCACAATGACCGTACCAAACAGATCACCGATCTTTAGTGTGCGCTTGCCACCGATTAGTATGCTAACCCCTTTGTCATCACCGGGGCTAAACGCTGAAGGCACTACATTCAGGCAATGCATGCAACGCACGCAGTTGCGGTTGTCGACTTCGACGGAATCATCGTCTTTGAGTGAGAGCGCATTGGTGGGACAACGGGTAATAATGTTGTCAATCGTGTGCTGCCTGCCTTTGCGCTGGACGTAGTCCTGAAAGGCCTGCTGGTCGACCTTCATGTCATCGCGCCAGGTACCGATCACAGCGAAATCAGCTCGCTCGATAGAATTCATGCAATCGTTGGGACAGCCGGATACCTTAAACTTGAACTTATACGGTAGCGCCGGTCTGTGGATGTCATCGGTGAAATTATTGACCAGGCTCCGGTGAACCTTGTGTTCGTTGGCGCATGACATCTCGCAACGCGCGCTACCAACGCAAGACATGGCTGTGCGCACGCAAGGGCCGGCACCACCGAGATCAAAACCGTATTCGTTGATCTCGTCGAAAAAGTGCTGGGTATTTTCCGTGGTAGAACCGATAAACATGATATTGCCGGTCTGACCATGAAAGGTCACCAGACCGGAGCCGTGTTTTTCCCAGCTGTCTGCCAGCGTGCGCAGCATATCCGTGCTGTAGTGGTTGCCGGCCGGCGGCTGTACCCGCAGCGTATGGAATTCTCTGGACTGCGGGAACA
>CAYPCS010000083.1:0-23856 GCA_964409275.1 uncultured Granulosicoccaceae bacterium | reverse complement strand
CCAGTCACCGCTGAACTCCGGTAGCTGTCGCCTGGCGGAAAACCGCTGAGCGTCTCGGTAGCCCTGGCCAGTAGCGGAAACCGGTTGCGCAGGTGCAGTAGATGGCGCAACTTTGCGGCGTATGGTGCGTAGCGCGGCAACCCGGCGACCAGCCGGTCATGCAAAGAGATGCCACACTTCTGCGCCCGCGCCGCAAGCACTTCAATCTTCATCTTTGCCATATCCACCCCGGTGGGGCATTCTCGTTTGCACGCCTTGCAGGAAACGCACAGTGACATGGTTCTTTGCATGTCATCAGAAGCCATCGCATCGCGCCCCAACTGCCCTGACATGGCAAGCCTCAGGGTATTGGCCCGACCACGTGTCACGTCCCGCTCGTCACGCGTTACCCGGTAGGACGGGCACATGACACCACCTTCGAGCTTGCGACAGGCGCCATTGTTGTTACACATTTCAATGGCGCCCTGCAGGCCACCGGCAGCACCGGTCCACTCTGACCAGTCCAGCCTGCTGGTGGCATCACGCATGCTATAACCCGGCATGTAGCGCAACAACTTGCGATCATTCATACGCGGCGCATTTACAATTTTTCCCGGATTAAACAGATTGTCCGGATCGAACCGCTGCTTAACCTCTGCAAACGCTGTGACCAGCTGTTTACCAAACATCTTTTCGTGAAACTCCGATCTCGCAATTCCATCGCCATGCTCACCAGAATGCGAACCCTTGTATTTCAGTACCAGATCAAACGCTTCTTCTGCGATAGACCGCATTGTATTAGCGTCTTTTTCAAGCTTTAGATTTAGCACCGGTCGCACATGCAGACAGCCGACTGAAGCATGCGCATACCAGGTGCCTTCGGTGCCGTGCTTGTGGAAAATTTCGGTCAGGCCGGCTGTGTATTCAGCCAGGTCAGCAAGCTTTACCGCGCAGTCTTCAACGAACGACACCGGCTTACCCTCAGACTTCATCGACATCATGATATTCAAGCCAGCCTTGCGGACTTCTGCAATCGCCGCCTGTGTTTTTTTATCCGCAGCCGTAACTACCCCGCCGCGGCTACGCTCATCACCTGACCAGCTAAAACCAAGATCAGACATGCACTGATCCAGTAATTTCAGATGGCGCAGATTTTTATCATGATCATCAAATGCAAACTCCACGATTAACACCGCTGCAGGCTCGCCGCGCACAAATTGCTCTACTGCAGGCCGGAAAATATCGATGTCCCGGGCAAGCTTGATCATGGTGCTATCAACCAGTTCTACAGCACGTGGCTCAAGCGTTACTAAATGTTGCGCTGCATCCATCGCCTGATAAAAGGTTGGAAAATGACAGACACCAAGTACTTTGTTTGTCGGTAATGGCCATAACTGCAGCTCTATATTTTTTGAGTAGGCGAGCGTGCCCTCGGACCCGGTTAACAGGTGGGCCAGGTTACAGTCACCGGATTGTTGATCAGGCACCAGCGCATCGAGGTTATAACCACCCACTCGTCTCAGCACGTCAGGGAAACGCCGTGCAATTTCTGCCGCGTTACGTTGGCCAATATCGAACAGGTCACGGGCCAGAGATTGCTGCTCCACAGGCAGGTTCGAACCCGCAACACCAGTGGCAGAAAAACGAAATTCACAGCCATCGGCCAATATGGCGTCAATCGCGTGCACGTTGTCACGCATGGTTCCGTAATAGATTGATCGCTGACCGCAGGAGTTATTCGCCGCCATTCCACCAATAGTCGCACGCGAAGAGGTAGAAACATCTACCGGAAACCAAAGACCATGCTGCGCCAGCTGCCGGTTAAGTTCATCGAGCACAATACCTGGTTGAACCACGCAACGCCTGCCTTCTACATCCAGTTCAACAATACCGTTCAGATATTTCGAATTATCAATCACCAGCGAATGGTTAACGGTTTGCCCGCACTGGGAGGTACCGCCGCCTCGCGGTAACACAGACACATCAAATTTCTTCGCGATCCCGAGGCAGGCGCGCACATCATCGTAGTGCCGCGGCATCACCACCGCCTGAGGGATCATCTGATACACCGAGGCATCAGTCGCATAACGCCCGCGGCTAAAAGCATCACCGAGTACTTCACCGGAGATATCTTTCTCCAGTGCGCTGATGATCCTTGCGTGATTGCTTGACAGGGTATTGGACAAACGTTGATCTCGTCAGAATTGAAAGATAGACCACCAGTTTCGCGGTGTTTAACAGCGATGAGATTGCCTGCCGTGAGTTTACACCGCCAACTGCTGACGTGGCACTCCTCCAGCTGATAAAGCCTGCACCGCGACAGAATTTTAAAACAGTGCTTGATATTAGGTAAGTATTCACTTACCGTAAGTCATGACTAACCAAATGGTATTTACCGCACTAGCCGACCCGACACGACGGCATATCTTTGAAGGTCTGCGCGATGGTCCCAAAACAGTCTCGGAAATATCGTCAGTGCAACCGGTGAGTCGCCCCGCCGTATCACAGCATTTAAAAGTGCTGCAGCAAGCGGGACTGGTGCAAGTGGAACCTCAAGGCACCCGCCGATTTTATTTTGTAAAGCACGAAGGGCTAGCCGAGCTTCGAAAATACCTGGACAGTTTCTGGTCAGACGTACTGTCCGCCTACAGCGCTGAAATATCGCGCACTAACGGAGAAAGATAATGCTGGATCCAGTTACCAAAACGATTGAAGTACCATGCAGTCAGAAATTTGCATTCGACACCTTCGTCAACAAAGTGGACGGCTGGTGGCCACTGGACAAAAACTCGGTGTCCGCCATGAACGGTGAAGTTGCCAGATCGGTTGCTATCGAACCCAAACTCGGCGGCGAAGTCTACGAAATTGGTCATGACGGACAACGCCACGACTGGGGCAGCGTCACTGAATACCAGCCTTATTCCTCACTTACACTTGACTGGCACATCGGTTTACCGGCTGAAAACGCAAGTGTTGTATCGATTAAATTCACTGCAATCGATGAAAAACGTACTCGTGTAGAGCTAACTCACAGCCGCTGGGAGGTATTTGGCGATAAAGCAGACGCAATGAGAGCAGGCTATGACCAGGGGTGGGTAGGCGTTTTCGAAACTGCCTATAAAAACGCCTGTGCTACATCGACGGCATAATCCACCCGGCTCGCATCCGCCGGTCAGCTGAAAACATCGATCTCTACTGTGAGCGTCAAAATGACTGGTGGCTGCGTAGCGAATTTTACCGTGTAAGCTCCCGACCGGATTTGAACGTTGTATTTAGTCTGAGGCGGGATCTTATATATCTCGACGCAGCATCGATCAACAAATTTACCAACGCCGTGATCAGGATCAACAGCATGGCCCGATCAAGTCGGATATCCTGAATAGCACTGTCGATATAAAAACCAAGGGTTGCAATTCCGAGTATGCCTAAAATCGCAGTTTCCCGAAATATCACCTCCCAGCGGTAAAAAAGAAAGGCCAGAAACTGGCCATATACTCTTGGCAATAATTCATAGCCGTAACTGTTCAGACCTGAAGGTGCATCATGTCGCAAGCGTAGTTGATTACTGTAGCGACCAAGCAAGTGGGCGATGATCGCGCCGTTGTGAAGTGCAAGTGCCACAATGGCAGGCAACATTGACGGCCCCCAAAGCAGTAGCAGAACAAAAGCCAGCATGTACTCAGGTGTTGATCGCAGAACTACCAGAATCGCATTTCCAGCTGACTGACCAACGGGACCCACAAAGCGGCGCGATATCAACGGGAAAAACAACAGCGCGATAACGCCCGTTGCAACAAGAGCAATCTGGCTCAACACCAGAGTATTTAAAATACCCGGGATTGCCTGATCCCGAAGCAGTACCACTAGCCAGTCAATCAGGGCACTGACAGGCTCACCCTGACGCAATGGCGAGGGGATAATATCCTCAGTGAAGAAGCGCCGAACATTATCGAAGGATATAGTGCTGTCATTACCGATGACAAAAGGTGCTGCCAGTAGATAAATCGGTAATAAAGCCGGCTTTAGCCAAAATCGCATACTCGCAATCAACAGATAAAATATGATCAACACGGCCCACACTTGCGAATACTGTCCCTCCATAAAAGCCGTGCTTAAACTATACCCAAGGGTTGGCAAACCAACAAAACCTAATACCGCACTGGCTCGCAAACCACACTCAAGGCGATAGGCTGTATAGGTTTTGAAGTGAACCCAAAGATCGGGTAAGCGTGCGTAAAAAAAAGAAGAAACCCTGTCGGTACGCTCACCGACATGCTTGAGCGCGTGCGAATCACCCTCTTCGAGAATTTCAGCGTAAATTTTAGCGAAGGTGGCCGCATAAGGAATCCCCAGAGCAAGCAGTCCGGTTAACGGATGCAGGCCAAAAATCTGCAAAAAAAGCAATGCCCAGAATAACTCGTGAACAGAGCGCAACAAGGCACATAATATTCGTATCAGCCGCCAGTGAAATATCATTGCCAGTGCAAAGCCGGCTACTGAACCAAACGCCACACCTAAAATGGCAAATGACACGGTTTGCAACAACGCAAAGCCAATGGCATCTGTCTGCGACAAGGAAAGTGTGAGGAGACCATTGAAAATACGGCCAAGCTCTGCCCACGGGTTGTGGGTACTTATGGCGATATCTGCTTGCCAGAGACAGAAAACGGCTATCGCCACAAAACCCCAGCTAACCTTCCAGCGAGCAGAGTATGTGAAACCGGCTACCGCGGGTGTCGAGCTAGTCAACGTAGAGACTGGCCAGGCCGGTAGCAGACAACTCGCCCGAAGGACTGTCCAGTACGATCTTCCCGGCCCTCATACCAATAATTCTGTCACAACAATTCAGGGCGAGCCTGGTGTCATGAAGGGCCACAATAACGGTCGAAAATTGCTCTGACAAATGCAGCAGAATTCGTTCTGCCTGTTGCTCATCAACTGCCGATACAGGCTCGTCCGCCAAAAGCAATTCGCCGCCCTGATAGAGACTGCGAGCCACCGCAGTTCGCTGCCGCTGTCCCCCTGACAAAGTCCCGACAGGTTCGAAACACTTATCACTCAGCGCCAGTTGTGCCAGCACGGTTCGCACTTCAGTAACACGTTTGGAAAAAGGTCGGATCAGATTGACTAAATTATACCAGACCGGAAATAGACAAAGCCGCCCCATGTAAACATTGTGATACACCGACAATGTTTCAACAAGGCCGTCATGCTGCGGAATCAGTGCTGCTTGCGCAGAGTGCTTTTCGTATATAAGCCGCAATAACGTGGTTTTTCCCGAGCCACTGCGCCCGACAACAGCAAGCTTTTCGCCTCGCTTTACTGTCAGATTTATTGCTGACAGCGCAACTTTGTCTTCGTATAGAACTTCAGCGCTGCTAACCGAAATGGTCGATTTAGCCACCACTTCACTTACACGTCCACGTTAAACTGATTCAGTTGCCCGTGTGATGCAGTCCACGAGGTTACTTGTTTTCCAGCAGGCCAATCGCTCTGGCAGTCTCTTCGATAGTGGTGTAGTCATCGTTACTGGCGCTAATAAAACCGCCGCGTGGAAACGATGCAAGTAGTTCCGGATCATTCATCGCAAGCAGAGCTTGCTTGACCTTATCCGCAAAACCCTCGCCCCAGACTGCATCTACATCCCCGCGTATCGTCCATTGATAATCCGGATAAGCCGGGGTTTTCCAGACCACTGAAACTTTATCGGTATCTACCTTGTCTTCGGCAACCAGCTTGTCCCACACTTTGTAATTGACAGCACCAATCTCGTAGGCACCACTTTCAACCAGTGCCACTGTACGCGAATGGTTGCCGCTGTAGCCGACGACCTTGAAAGACTCGTCTGGGCTTTTTCCAAAATTCTCGCGTATGAAATACTCGGGCATCAGGCGCCCCGAAGTGGAACCTTTCGAACCAAAGGTAAAGGTCTTCCCGGCTATGGCTTTCGGGAAAATTTCACTGAAGGCCAACCCGGTGCTCTGATGTGCAATAAAGTAGGTGTGAAATTCCGGGTCCTCCTCGCCTTGTGCAATCGCTTCAGAACCCGGTGTAAGCAATCTTGCCCGAACCCCGGACAATCCACCGAACCAGGCAAGCTGTAGCTGGTTATTGCGAAAGCTGGTAACGGCCGCCGCGTATGATTTAACCGGGACGTACTTCACCGGTATCTCAAGTGTGTCGGACAAATAATCAGCAACTTTTTTAAACCGCTTGCTGAGAGCGGATTCGTCCTGATCAGGAATCGCTGAAAAAACCAGCGTTTCAGAATCGTTTGCCTGTACCGGAGCCAACGCAAGAATTCCAAGTACTATGCAAGTCGACAGTGTTTTGTAAATTGACATTTTTTCCAGGTACATTAACGTTAATCCAAAGCGGGCAGGCTAATCACGGTATGTCTCCAGACCAAAGGAGCATTGAAAGACACACAGAATCAGTTCCAACGAAGAACAAGTTGGTATGAGCGAGAGGGATCAGGGTGGCGTCAATACGCTACCCGCATCGAACCTGCCCCTGTCTGACTGGCGTTGTAAGCAACCACCAGCCTGCATAGTTATGAGATCGGCCACACCATACGCTGCAGCCGCTTAACATAAATTTACGATAGTCGAGCTTGATCTCTTCGCTGCCTTCCTGTCGAAGACAGCTCAGGATAAACCGATTATTTTGAAGTGGCGGCCGCTGCAAAGTTACCCAGCGCGCCGGTTACTTTCTTCAGTACTTCATCACATCCTTCGATACCGTGGCGGCTCGCCAGATAGGCCGGGTCATTGTACGACAACCAGACCTGCCCGGCCTCGTCTTCCCAGATTAACGCTTTTTGCGGCAGATCAATGGCCACCGATTGCGCGCACTTCATTAGCGGTGTACCCACTTTGGGGTTACCAAATATAACCACCTCCGTGGGACGCAGCTCCATTCCTGCTTTTTCGGCACCCGCGGCATGATTCACACGCCCGAAAACATTCATGCCTTTGCTCTCAAGCACCGCTTCGAGCTTGTCCGCTGTATCTTTAACACCATGAGCACTCTTGACGTTGACTAAACCGTTGTCAGCGGCTGCGGCTCCCGTTGATATAACCATGGCCAGTAATACTCCTGCGAGTCTTGTTTTCAATTGTCACCCCTTCACAAGCGAAAAAAATCATAGCGCGATTCCCTGACTACGGACCATATAGTCCACTGAAAGTTCGGCGCCTCAGACTAATAATTTGTCTGTTTAGTATGTCACGGCACTCTGTCTGGCCGCATGATAAGCCATGAATACGCGCAAGTGTCAGCTATACGCTCTCAAAAACACGGCATGCACACACTTTTTGGCCGCATTGATCAGCCCGCAACCATTCAATTGTCTTCAACAGGCCCGCCAGCGTCCTTCCAGTCAGCAAAACCACCGACATTTGTCACAGAAGTAAAACCCATTTCATTTAATGTTTTACCTGCAAGCGCAGCCTGCCCGCCAGCACCGCAGACAAGATACAAGCTGGCATCTTTTTGCAACGCGTCATTATGAAACGGCGTGGCCTCATCGGCGGCGAACTCAAGAAACCCTCTGGGGATGCGTAACGCACCGGCGATAGTGCCAGACTTTTCAATGTCTGCAGAATCGCGTACGTCGATAAAAATTCCCTGCCCGTGTTTTTTTATGGCGTCTTGCGCACTTATTCGCGGGACCACCTGGTTTGCCGATTCGAGATAGTCTTTTGCGGTTCTCATGTGTCGATATCCTCTGCAATTGTTTGAACACCGAGATTACGACATTTGCCGGGCCTGCACTACTGGTTTCGGAAACAGGCGCAGTTAGTCATCTCCGATACCCGTTATGCCGGAAGCCTGGTCTGCCCAGGACGGTTTGCGTTTTTCAAAGAATGAATTGATACCCTCAAGTGCCTCTTCCGATTCAACCCGGCGGGTAAAATTCTCCGCCGCAATGTCAATGAGTTGCGAGCGGCCGGCATCTTTGAGTTCCAGGATGAGTGCCTTGGTGTCCGCGATCGCTCCTGGTGCGCAACCTGCTACTTGCGCACGAATAACTCTCTCATGTTCTTCCATCTCGGCAATTGTGTCACCGAGCAAATCCGCAAAGCCGTGTTCAAGCGCACCCCGACCATCAAAACGCGCCGCGGTAAGCATGAGCCGCCGCGCCGTTGCATAGCCGAGCTTCTGAATCGTGTAGGGAGCTATCTGCGCCGGGCTCAGCCCAATGGAAGTTTCGGTCATCGCAAACTTTGCGCTGGCGCTGCACACCACAACATCTGCACAGCACGCAAGCCCGAATCCGCCGGCCATCGCCGCCCCCTCAATGAATGCCAGCACCACCTGCGGCATGGAATTCACGGTATCGAGCAATACCCCGATATCTTTTGACATTATTGTTGTTGACTGTCGATCGCTCTCGCCATCGGCAAGTTGCCTAAACGCTTTTAAATCGCCTCCGGCACAGAAAAAACCACCGCGGCCACGCAACGTTATGCCTCTGATGGAGCGATCATTACTCACCGCCAACAATACTGCCAGCAACTCGGAGCGCATGGCGTCAGTCAGCGGATTCCGTATTTTTGGCTGGTTGAACCATATGGTCAGCCAGCCGGATTCCAGCTCCAGTTCAAGTACGGTAACCGGGGGGAATTTTTGCAAAGCTATTCCTCATCAACGCGTGCAAACGTTTCAATAAAAATAGATAAATCAACGACGGTCTAGGGGGCGACGATCGGTTGAGCTTTTAACAGTGGCTCTGTCACTTCGATACCGGAAAATTCCACACCTTCTTCAAACCAGGATTTAGGGGCCGCTGCACCCCACAGTGTTTGACGTTGCGGGTCTTTAAGATCCCAGGCAATAGGTTCATGATCCGGATCAACGGTTTGATAATCTGAACAGTATATCTCAGTGCGATGCCCGTCAGGGTCTCTGATATAGAGAAAGAACGCATTGGATATACCGTGACGGCCCGGGCCTCTCTCTATATTCTCAAGATAACCTGTGGTCGACATTAGATCCAGCAAATCAATAATGTTGAGCGGCGTCGGCACCCAAAAAGCCACATGATGCATGCGCGGTCCTCTGCCGTTAGTAAAGGCCATATCATGTACACCGCCCTTGCGATGCATCCATGCGGCCCACAATTTTTTGCTGTCTTCATCCTCGGTGTATTCGGTAGTTCGAAAACCGAGCTCGTTGTAGAAGGCCACCGATTCATCAACGCTGGTCGAAAATACATTGAAGTGATCGATGCGCAGAGGCTTCACCCCTTTGTAGAGCACATATTTCTGATGCACCGACTCCAGCTTGTCCATCCGAAAATAAAATTCCAGCGGAATGCCATGTACGTCTTGTGTAAGCAGGGTTCTGCCCTGATAAGGCCTTTCCACCCATGAGACCGGTAGACCTCTTGCTTTAAAAAATTCACTGGCGCGGTCAAGATCATCTTCGCTGTAAACCTTAAACCCGAGCACATTAACTCTCGGCGAGGTCTGTTTCTTTAATACCAGACAATGGTGCCCTCGCTCTTCAAGCGCCCGTAGATACAGTCTTTCCGGCGTTTGATCCGAGACTAACAAACCAAGGGTATCAGCGTAGAAGCGTTTGGCAGCCTCAAGATCACGTACCGCCAGTTCGACATGGCTCAACCTAACCACATTAAATGGCGGGTACAACACCGATTCTGGTAACGGCACGGCTTAGACTCCCAGGCTCGGAACTTTATGTGCGCCGGTGGCAAACGCGACATTTTTGGTTTCCATGTAAAAATCGAATGACCAGTCACCACCATCCCGACCAACGCCGGATGATTTCATACCTCCAAACGGGGTGGGCAAATGACGGGTGTTTTCGGAGTTAACCCAGACCATCCCCGCCTCCATGGCATGACTGAACCGCAGGGCTCTGGTGGTATCCGATGTCCACAAATAACCACTCAATCCATAGCGGGTATCGTTGGCGATCGCCAGTGCCTCTTTTTCATCTGCAAAAGGAATAGCGGTTAGCACCGGTCCAAATATCTCTTCCTGTGCAATACGCATTGAGTTGTTGGCGTCGGTAAATAGCGTTGGCGAGACATAGCAGCCCGTGGAAAGATCCTCCGGTTTGCCACCTCCGACGGCAATGGTCGCGCCCTCTTGTTTGGCGATATCCATGTAAGACAATACCTTCTCCTCATGCACCGGATGTATCAACGGTCCAACTACCGTATCCGGGTCAAGCGGATGTCCAACTTTAATTCGACCGGCTTTGTCGGCCACCTTATCAGTGAACTCTTTATAGATTGACGACTCGACCAGCAATCTTGAAGACGACGTACAGCGCTCGCCGTTAAGTGAGTAAATCATAAATACGGCGGCGTCTGCAGCACGTTCAAGATCTGCATCGGCAAACACTACTACCGGATTTTTTCCGCCAAGCTCAAAGTGAAAGCGTTTCAGGGTATCTGACGCCTGGCGCATGATCATAGATCCTGTGGCACTTTCACCAACGAAACCGATCGCCTTGATATCCGGGTGTTCTGTCAGCGCCCGGCCAGCCTCTTCGCCAAGCCCGTTCACGAGATTCCAGACACCTGGAGGTAAGCCCGCAAGCTCAGCAATTTCCACAAGCAGCCGGGCGGTTAACGGCGAAAACTCGGCTGGCTTGTGAACCACGGTGCACCCGCAAGCCAACGCCGGTGCGATTTTCCAGGTAGACAACATAAACGGGGTATTCCACGGCGTGATAATACCAACCGGACCGACAGGCACACGGCTGGTGACATTCATTTGGCCGGGACAAAAGAGAGACTTGCCATCGCGAGCCTCGGCCGCCTTGTCGCCAAAAAAACGAAAATTCTCTGCGCCGCGCAGGGCTGCCTTCGACATAAAGCGCAGCGCCTGTCCGGTGTCCATGCATTCGGTAAATGCAATTTCCTCTGCCCGCTCGACAATCAAATCGGCGATGCGATGCATCACTTTCTTGCGCTCACTGCCCGGCATCGCCACCCAATCGGCAAACGATCGCCTGGCCGCTGTAGCTGCGAGGTCTATATCAGCTTGTCCACCGCGCGCCACGTTTGCAATTGGTTTCAGATCAACGGGAGACAGACTTTCAAAAGTTGTCCCGTCTACTGAATCACAGGGTTTCCCGCCGATATAGTGTGTCACCCCGCTATCCCGAAATCTCTGCAGGTATTTGTCTGCCTGGGCAATCCTGCTACTTAACTCTGACATACCTCTCCCTGATACAAATTCCGGAAACGTATTCGTCCCGCGGCACTTGTAACGATTTTGAAAATAGTTTGACTGTGACTGAAGCAGGCGTCATGTTTAACCCCTTCTAGTTAACAGGTTAAGTACATAGTCAGGCAGCGTCAAGTAACCACGCAAGTGCCCATCCGGAAAAAACAGCATTGAGAGGATCATTCAGGCAACGTGAGATTTTGCCCTGTGGGAATCTGCTTATCCAAATGACCAACAGTCTTTTCTCAGGACCCGCCACACACAATGAACAACAGGAAAAACCCGGGCAAGCGCGATAAATCATTCAGAGCAACAGATCGCTCCATCCCGATCGCCCTGTCCCGGGCTCGCGAAGCGGTCATGGCCCATTTTCGGCCGCTGCTTGCAGAACGCGGCTTCACTGAGCAGCAGTGGAGAGTGATGCGCACGTTGCATGAGTCAGGACCTGTCGACGCGACACAACTCGCTGACAAGGCCGCACTGCTATTGCCGAGCCTTACCCGAATTTTGAAAGCCCTGGAACTCAGGGACGTGATTTACCGGACCGGGGACCAGAACGACGGCCGACGCTTTCTGATCCATCTGTCGCGGAGAAGCGGTGAGTTAATGGATCGAGAGGCAATTCGCACAGAACTCGCCTACGCTGCCATTGAGCAGAGCTTTGGCGTTGAAAAAACAGAGCAATTGCTGGATCTTCTCAGAGACCTGGCGGCTGTTCCCGCCCCGGTGAGAAAAAACTAGCTGCATTACCGCAAACGAGAATTTTTATTTATTGATATCAGCTACGTCATCCTTTTGGGTGATAGCGGGACCATGTAAATCGGGTTTACACTGTATACTCAGGGAGAAGTAGAAGTCATCCGGGCGGATCGCCCGAAGTATTTAACGCAGTCGGAATGCAGTCGGCACATGGATGTGCTCCTGTCCTAATTTCGAAGCGCATGCCCTCCCCGTTCATAGCACCAGCCCTGCGCTACGACAATCAGGCTTCTAGGCAGTGTGTTGTTCGAAATCAGCAAGGGCCGACATGCGATCCGGGCTGCCTACAACCGCATAGCTCACCGGTTTGTCGACAAGATAGCGCTGTGCCACTTCCTTCAGGTTTTGCATCGACACAGCCAGCACGCTCTGCCTGATTTTCTGAACGTAATCAGCACCCCGCCCGTAGCGCTCTGCATAGTAATTGCCTATTGCCTCTCCAGCCGGCGACCCGGGCTTGTCAATTCGACTAATCACGCCAAGTATCGCCTCTTCCAGCAAGCGCTCTTCGTGCTTGTCGTTGAGTAGCCATTGTATCGAGCGATCAAAATCATCGAAGGTCTCCTGCAAGCGCGGATCGCGGTAAGAGTAAAAGCGAAACGCCGCACCCTCACTGTCGTAACTGGCGCCGCCACCATATGCACCGCCTTTTTCCCGCACCGCGCTGTGCAGAAAGCCATTACCCAGATATTCACCCAGTACCGTAAATGCCGCTGCATCCGAATGACCCGATGGCACTGCCTCAAAAGCTTGCGAGCAATAGTTGACCTGGGCATTCGTTGACCAGGCCTGCTTGACCATCGCCTGCTGATAGCGGTAGCTAAATGGCACAGCACCATTAGTGTTGTGTGAGAGACCACAGGCAGCTACTGCGTCCGCGATCATTTCCTGCTGTTGCTCTTCACTGACGATGAGCCATTCAGCAGGCGAGTTGCAGATCTTCTCGTGAATCTGGCGAAATTGCGATGAGAGCTTTTCAAGGGCATCGTCACTTGCACCAATGGTTTCATCCAGGTCACGCAAGGCAACGATACCCTGCAAACCGCCCCATCGATGGCTCAGTGCACCCGACACGCTCATCTGACTGGAAGCCGCTGTCATTGCAAGTGCATGACCGCGACCGGTGATTGAGCTCTCGCGGCGAGTCCTGGCCTGCGAGACCAGATCCTTGATCCGGTGCGTTTCCGCAAAATCCGGAGAATCCATGGTCTCGTATATCAACCGCGAGATGTGTTCATAATTTCGATTTAAACCTTTGGAGGAAACCACCATGGAAGCGTGCAAGGCATCGTTACTGCCAAGCACACTGCGCGTGCTTATACGCGCACCGATGCTGCCAAGTACCGCTGCCTGTTGCGCCTGGGTTTGCATGTAATCTCGCCCGGCACTTCCTACCTCGGCAAGACACATGGCATAGAGGGGCAGAACATCCAGCAGCTCATCGTCGAACGCGGGCAGATCGGTAACTAGCTGCTGGTAAACCATGCCATTCGTACCGGCGCGGTACCAAATCGCCGGCATATCGGCAACCTTGCGCGATTCGCCCTGCGGAAATTTGAGCTCGGCAGGCACATCATCGAGCGTCACTCTCGGCAGAAGTTCGGCATCGTCAACAGAGGATTGCCTTTCCTCAAGCGCCGCAGCCAGTTCGGCTATTTGCTTGCGCTTTTGGTCGGTAATTGTGTCATCGAGCTTTTTCAGGGTTTCAGCTTCTACCGCTTCCTCGGTCGCGGCAAGCTCGGTGTCCGGCGCCATGACGATACGGATTCGATGCGGATTGTCCAGCAATAATTCCCGCACAAGACGCGGGATAAAACCGGCATCCTCCGCATCTTTTCGAAGTTGTTCCAGCAGCTCGTCAATATCGAGTGCTGCGACCGGATCACCACCGTGCAAAGCCGGCGTTAGTGCACGAAGCGCCAACTGCAACCCGTAGGGAAAACCGTCACCGGTGACTTCTCGCTGCGATAACTCAAGCTGGTGCAGCACCGACATGACTGCTTCTGTCGGCACCCCGTTGGTGGCAACATCTTCCAGTACGCCTGTGATCAACGCCTCGATAGCGTCGGCATTTTCAGCGTCTGCACCTTCGAGCCCTGCAGCAAAGGTCATTTCGCGAGTGTCGTCATCGGCGCCGCACAAAGGCGATGGCGACGTACCGTACTCACTGGTTTCCAGCGCATGCCGCAAAGGAGAACTGCTGTTATCAAGTAATACGTCCGACAGTACGCGCGCTTCCAGTACCTGTCGCATATCCGAATTTCTGCCCAGCAACCAGCCAAGTGCAACATGGGTCTTGCCAGCTGTCGACGCCTCCGCCAACGGATAGCTCGACAATATCTGTCTGGGTGCGTCATACCTTTTTTCATCCGGAATAGCGAAACCGGAAACATCGATAGCCTCGAATTCATTGAGGGCACGGTCTTCAAATTTTTCCTGTAAATCTGCTGCTGGCAGATCGCCATAGGTGAACATAACGGCATTGGACGGGTGATAGTGCAAGGCATGAAACGCTTTGAGTTGTTCCCAGGTCAGTTCAGGGATCACAGCCGGGTCACCACCACTGTCATGGTGATAGGTGATAGAGGGGAACAATGCCGTTGAGAACTGTTTCATCAATCGGGCATGAGGAGAACTGTAGGCGCCTTTCATCTCGTTAAATACAACACCCTTGTACATCAGGGGGGAATCGACATTGCCAGCCTCCGTGAAATCGAGCCGATGGCCTTCCTGGCGGAAATCCAGCTCATTCAAACTGGGAAAAAACGCGGCATCCAGATACACATCGAGCAGATTATAGAAATCCTTGCGATTGCGACTGGCAAACGGGTAAGCCGTCCAGTCGCTTGCTGTAAACGCGTTCATGAAGGTATTCAGCGAGCGCCGCAGCATCATGAAAAAAGGATCGCGAACCGGATAGCGCTTGCTACCGCACAGTGCAGTATGCTCAAGTATGTGAGCTACACCTGTTGAGTCCTGCGGTACGGTTAGAAAAGCCACTAAAAACGCGTTTTGATCGTCATCAGCAGCCAGATGAAAATGTCGCGCCCCCGTTTTGACGTGCTTGAACTCCTGAAATTCCATGTTCAATGACGCAACAGGGTAGCGACGTACTTCCTCAAACACTGCGGATCGTGGCATAAATACTCCGTCGTAGTATGGCCTTGCGGCGGCTGTTGATTAACGGGTATTTATAGGGTCACAATCGCTGCGGCACAATAGCGATGACCATTTATTCTGCGACACGCTAGTGGTGAAAGACCGCGACACCGGGCGGCTTGCCAGAGCCTGTTTCCGGCCGGGAACCAGCCTCCAGGCTCACTCCGGCACAGCCCCGGACAATCACAGCACCTTACCCTCTGAGTCATCCCTCTGAATTCGAGGGCCCGGGCACTCTCAACGCAACGCGGCGCGCTAAGACGACTACATGGTGTTGGTTGCGCGCTCGGAGTTGATCAAGCCACCAAGATGATCTTCTATCGCCCGACGCATATTACCTGCATTGTCACCGACGAATTGCACCCCGATTCCCGCCACACCGTTACCGCCAGCGGCAGAAATCCAGACCACTTTTGCCGGCACTGGCCAGCGCTCGGACTCGTCCATCAATCCAAATAACAGGAATACTGAATCGCCAAGGGTGTAGGTCTGGTTGGTGGGTACAAACACACCGCCACCTTCGACAAATGTCATAAAAGCGGCTTGCAGGGCGCCACGGTCAGTGATGGTGAGCGATACAATAGCTTTGCGATCGGTGGTCATTGAGGCTTCTCCGCACGAATTCTTAGTTTGTATATCCGTATATCGGCCAACACACCTTCAAGCACAGCCTGAGTTTTCAGGCTGGCATTATCGAGGTGCAACCCTTGCTGCAACTGGCTGGCAGTGTGGCTTAGATAACGGCGTTCCACGTGGGCACGCTCTGGAGACAAGCGGCCATCAGCGACCGAAAGTTCAAGCTTTTTAACAAGATCTGTGGTCCACCTCATAAAAAGGCTGAGCGCCTCGCGGGTATCCATTGTCGCAGCAGAATGTTCTGCCATTTCGGACGGATTCAGGTCACGCAACAGAAAGTCATGCCACAATTTTTTAATACCGGCCATAGCAGAGAGATCACGGGAGTCCAAAAGCGACTGAGCCAGCAACGGTGAACCCTGCGCAAACTCCAGCGCCATTTCCGCTTCAGCCGGTTTTTCGGCCTGCAACCACGCGAGAGACGTTTCTGCAGCAGGAGTTGCCACGACAATACGCTGACACCGGCTCCGAATGGTAGCTGGCAAACCCGCATCACGATCAGCGAGGAGCATCAGCACACAGCCCTGCCCCGGTTCCTCGAGTGTTTTTAGCAAACCGTTGGCCGCTGCATTGGTAAGCGTATGCGCTTTGTTGATGATCGCGACACGGTGGAGGCCGTAGGTAGAGGTCAGGGTCAGTTTTTCCGTCAGTGCGCGAATTTGCTCCACGCTAATCACTGTGGATTTTTCCACCCGGTCTACAAGGGTAATGTCAGGATGGGTATGACCGGAGGCCAAAGCACACTGAGAGCAATTGCCGCAGGGGGCGTCCAGCAGGTTCTGCTCGCACATTAGTGCTCTTGCAAACTGACGCGAAAATTCCAGCTTTCCGGTACCTGCGACCCCGACCAGCAACAGTGCATGATGCAGGCGCCCCTCATTCGCAGCGCTGGTTAACAATTGCCAGCTTTTCTCCAGCCAGGGATAGGGGGCTGCCGGCACCACGGTTATCAGCGGCTCACCGTTTGTTCGAGCCACGGCCCGATCACCGTTAGCACCACTTCCCGCATGGTTTGGCACACCTGCTCAAACTTCGGGTTGGCATCGATGCGACGAATTCGCTGAGGGTGCTTTCGAGCTTGAACGAGATACCCCTGACGCACTCGATCAAAAAAGTCATCGCCCTCACTTTCGATGCGATCAAGTGAACGGCGTCGTTGCGTTCGCGCCAGACTAGTCTCGCGGCTGGCATCCAGTAACAAGGTTAAATCCGGCTGCAATCCTTCCTGTACCCAGCTTTCAATGACTTCCACTCGCTCGCTGCCTAACATACGACCCGCCCCCTGGTACGCATACGATGCGTCGGTAAAGCGATCGCAAAGCACCCAGGCACCTCTGTTCAGCGCCGGCACTATAATGGACTCCATGTGTTGCGCGCGCGAGGCAAACATTAGAAGCAACTCGGCTTTGGCAACCATGGGCTCTTCGGTTTCCAATACTACCTCGCGCAATTGCTCACCCAACGGTGTTCCACCAGGCTCTCTGGTGGCAACTACCTCGACACCCTGTGCAATCAGCAATTCTTTCAGCACAGGTAGCAGGGTCGACTTGCCGACACCTTCGGCTCCTTCCAGCGTTATAAAGCGTCCCGTATTTTTCTCGCCATTCATTATTTTTTTTTCAGGATAAATTTACGCACCGCCTTATTGTGCTCTTCAACGGTGTCATTAAACACATGCCCTCCTGTTCCATCCGCCACAAAAAATAACGCCGTTGTCGCCGCCGGGTGTAGTGCCGCACGGATCGAACCGGCACCTGCCATCGCTATCGGAGTTGGTGGCAAACCATCAATGGTGTATGTGTTGTACGGTGTATTGTTTTTTAGATCACGTCGCGTAATGTTGCCGTTAAATTCTCTGCCAATGCCGTAGATAACGGTGGGATCCATTTGCAACCGCATACCCTTTCGCAACCGTCCGGCAATGACTCCCGCAATCAACTCGCGCTCATCCGCTACCGAGGTTTCTTTTTCTATGATCGATGCCATGATCAGCGCCTCATAGGGTGAATCTGCCGGTAAATCCTCAGCTCGTTCAGACCATTGCTGCTGCAGTTCCTGCGTCAAAGCTTTGTGGGCGCGATACAAAAACTGCGCATCAGTGGTCCCGCGTGGAAAATGATAGGTATCAGGCAGAAACTGCCCTTCCGGGTGTCCATCAGCCGCGCCGATAAATTTCATTACATCGGCGTCAGAGACGCCGTCCATGGTTTGCACCAGTATTGAGTCGGCCGCAACGGCGCTGCGAAGCTGCCATATATTCCAGCCCTCAAGTATCGTCAGAGAATATTGCTTTTGTTTTCCCGCCTGCAGGGAAGTGAGCAGCTGCATGGGTGTAATGGCAGAGGAAAGCGGATACTCGCCTGTCTTTATAGAGCGGGCCTGTCCTGTGTAGCGCGCATATATTTCCCACCAGAGCGGGCGTTCGAGCAACCCTTTTGCCGATAACTGACTAGCCAGTCCGCGGATTGTATCGCCCTGTTTTACTTCGAGCTCAAAGGCTTTTTCCGGCTCAATCAGCGGTGAATTTAAAAACCGGTGGGCGTCGAATCCGCCCCAGCCGACAGCACTCAGCAACAAAACGAAAAATATTAAAAATACTTTTTTCAAAATAAATCCGGTTACCTGGATTGCAATGTGCCGACAGTCATACCAGTTTCAGTCTTTGACTATCTCGGTAGGCAGTGCGACTGTGCTCTGTTATCGCAAATTTTGCCGAAGTTTTCGCCCGTTGTTACCTCTGTGTCAAACGGGTATTACAGAGCTGTGCAACCCACACCAGTCCGGTACGCGTCAATCGCCAGTATACCTGCACTTTTGCCCGGCACTCGACTGTGGTTGTGAATACATTGCCACCTTACGGATCAAGCCAGTCCACTAGACTTCGCTAAAAATCAACGTCGCGTTGGTGCCGCCAAAACCAAACGAATTAGATAAAGCGTGCGCCATTTTTACTTGACGAGCTTCGTTAGGGACATAGTCAAGATCACAATCAGGGTCCGGATTATCAAGGTTAATAGTCGGCGGCACAGATTGATCGCGTAACGCCAGCACAGAAAAAACAGCTTCGATACCACCAGCTGCTCCTAGCAGGTGGCCAGTCATGGATTTGGTCGAGCTGATAGCAAGTTTTCGGGCGTGATCACCGAACGAAGATTTGATCGCGTTGGTTTCGGCAATGTCCCCTGCACTGGTGGACGTACCGTGGGCATTAACATAGCCAATTTTTTCAGGGCTTAGTCTGGCGTCTTTCAGGGCGTGGTTCATACACCTGCGGGCACCGTCACCACTCGCTGGAGGCTGGGTCATATGATGAGCATCTCCACTCATCCCGTATCCTGTCAGTTCACAGTAGATTTTTGCGCCGCGCGCCTTCGCGTGGTCAAATTCCTCAAGGACCAATACTCCGGCCCCGTCACCCAGCACAAAACCGTCGCGATCTTTATCCCATGGTCTGCTCGCAGCTTCCGGATCGTCGTTGCGGGTAGAAAGCGCTCGCGCTGCACCGAAACCCGCCAGACCGAGAGGGCATGTCGCCATTTCGGCGCCACCGCAAATCATAGCGTCGGCATCACCATACTTGATCAGTCGAAAGGCCTCTCCAATATTGTGTGTTCCGGTAGTGCAGGCTGTAGTTATGCAGACGTTAGGTCCCTGCAAACCACGCATAATCGAAAGGTTGCCGGAGATCATGTTTATAATGGTGGACGGCACAAAAAAAGGCGACATTTTACGCGCACCTGACTCCACCAGAGTCATGTGTTGCTTCTCGATATTGGGCAATCCACCGATCCCCGATCCGATTGCCACTCCGATCCGCTCCGGATCGCTCTGCTCAATACTCAAACCGGCGTCATCCAGTGCCTGTATTCCGGCCGCTACTCCAAAATGGATAAACTTGTCCATTTTTCGCGCGTCCTTTACGCTCATATACTGGCTGACATCGAAGTCCTTCACCGACGCAGAAAAACGGGTGGAAAACCCTTCGGTGTCAAAGCCCTCGACCAATGCGGCTCCGGATACGCCGGCAAGAAGGTTTTTCCAGGTCTCCTCTACGGTGTTTCCAACCGGAGTGATAGCCCCCATACCTGTAACCACAACTCGACGTGAACTCAAAAGGAGTGCTCCGGAAAGGCCATTGGACGATAGGGGACGACAACTACTGCCAGCAATAGCGTGAGACTTCTAGTGCCTGATTTCACAACGTAGGTAGCAGAGCCGGCTAACGCCGGTTCTGCACCTGCATTCTCTAAACCGCTTCAGGAGAGGTTGGCGTTAACGTAATCAACCGCCTGTTTAACGGTCGTTATTTTCTCGGCTTCTTCATCCGGGATTTCGCACTCGAATTCTTCTTCAAGAGCCATCACCAGTTCCACAGTATCGAGCGAGTCTGCGCCTAGATCGTCAACGAATGAAGCGGCACTGGTCACTTCTTCATCTTTCACACCTAGTTGTTCCACGACGATTTTTTTAACGCGTTCTTCGATACTGCTCATAGTTGATACCCTCCGCGGGACTGGTCTGATCTTGAGTGAGTGGCGACTTGCTTATACCCGTTATTGTATAAAATCCGGGTTTCATACGCCACCTTAGATCAAATAAAAACCATCGATGGATCGCCTTGCGATTGTGGTCGTGCAATTCCCGTTTCGACTTCAAAGATATGGGCGACAGTCCTGATTTCAACCAGCCACTCCTGGTTATGACCCGCCGAATGTAGTTTCGTAATTGCTGTGGCGCGTACTCAACAAACACCCGACGCAACGGAAATTGCAAGAAAGACCGGGTTTAATGCCGATCCTCCTAGCCCATATACATGCCACCATTAACATGCAGGGTTTGGCCGGTGATATAACGAGCTTTTTCCGAGGCCAGAAAAGCCACTGTGTGTGCAATGTCGGAAGGATCGCCCAGATGCCCAAGCGCAATTTCACCTTGCAACGCCTGACGCTGCTCCTCCGGCAGTGCATTGGTCATATCGGAAACTATAAATCCGGGAGCTACGGTGTTTACGGTGATATTGCGGGACCCGACTTCGCGAGCCAGTGATTTACTAAACCCGATAATGCCCGCCTTGGCAGAGGCATAATTACTTTGCCCCGCATTGCCCGTCACTCCAACTACCGAAGCAACATTTATAATTTTTCCGCGCCGGGCTTTCATCATCGCTCGCAGACAGGCCTTCGATAGATGGAAAATCGAGGACAGGTTGGTGGAAATGACGTCATCCCATTCATCATCTTTCATGCGCATCAACAGGTTGTCGCGGGTAATACCTGCGTTGTTTACCAACACCGATATAGCACCAACCTGCGATTGAATATCTTTTACTACAGCGACAATCTGTTCTTTGTCCGAAACGTCGAGAACCACACCTTGCCCGATCACCCCGGCCGCCGAAAATCGCTGAGTGATTGCACTGGCGCCGGCGTCGCTGGTCGCAGTCCCGACCACGGTGGCACCCTGCTTCGCGAGCTCGTCAGCGATTGCGGCGCCGATGCCTCGGCTGGCGCCTGTTACCAGTGCAATCTCGTCTTTAAGCATCGGTAGCACTCTCGTTTAACGTGTTAATCGCCTTTTGCAGGGAAGCGGAACTATCGATGGGCAATGCTGCCATGGAGCGATCGATTCTCTTGCACAAACCAGCGAGCACCTTACCCGGGCCGAGCTCTACTATAAAATCGATATCCATCTTTTTCATCGCCTGCACAGTTTGCGTCCATTGAACCGGATTGACGACATGCTGACGCAGAGACGCACACAGGTCCTCGGCATTCGCCGCTACGGTGGCGCTGGCATTTTGCAAAACCGGCACCCCTGGCATAACAATACCTGCCTGATCAATCGCTACAGCCAGCGCGCTTTGCGCAGGTTGCATCAGCGTACTGTGATTAGGCACAGACACCGGTAATACCATGGCTTTGCGGGCACCCTTTTCCCGCGCCACATCGCAGGCATTCTCAAGCGCTGCCAAATGCCCGGAAATTACCACCTGGCCAGGTGAATTGAAATTGACCGCCTCCACTATTGCATCCGCTTGAGTAAGAGACTCACACAATTCAATCGCCGCGTCGTCTTCCATACCCAGCAAGGCAGCCATGCCGCCAACGCCAGCCTCTACTGCCCCGGCCATTAGTCGCCCGCGGGCAGCGACCAACGGCAATGCCCGATCAAAACTGACCGCTCCCGCCGCAGTTAGCGCTGTGTATTCGCCCAGGCTGTGCCCTGCCATAACCGTGGGTAGAGGCAAATCAAGCTGCTGCCAAACTCTCCAGACCGCCACACCGCTGACAAACATCAACGGTTGTGTAATTTCCGTTTGACGCAGCTCTTCCTCGCTACCATTTTGGGCGAGGTCCCATGCATCGTATCCGAGCAACTCCGAGGCCTCTGAGAACGTTTCAAAAACCACCGGGTACTCTGCTGCCAATTCTGCCAGCATGCCCGGCGATTGAGACCCCTGACCGGGAAACACTGCTGCTATTTTCATCGCGTCAATCTCACCATTGAGCCTTCATTCTTAATTTCATTTCCCAGGTATACAATTCAAACAGGGCGCAGCACATCGGCCATATCGTAGAGTCCCGCGGGTTGCCGGCTGACCCATTCTGCAGCCCGTATAGCACCGCGGGCAAAAGTCATTCTGTCTGTGGCTTTGTGGCTAATCTCAAGCCGTTCCCCCTGGCCGCAGAACATCACGGTATGCTCACCGATAATATCCCCTGCACGGACAGTAGCAAAACCAATGGTCTGCTCATCTCTGGCACCTGTTATACCTTCGCGCCCATATACAGCACAGGAACCTAGATCCCGATTCAGGGCACCGGCGACTGCTTCTCCCATGCTTAGCGCGGTACCACTTGGTGCATCGACCTTGTGTCGATGGTGCGCTTCCACGATTTCGATATCATATCCTTGTCCGAGCACGGTGGCAGCCGTTGCCAGTAGTTCGAGGCTCAGTGTGACGCCAACGCTGTAATTCGCCGCAAAAACAATCGCTGATGTCGAGGCCACCTGTTTTAAGAGGTTCTTGTCCTCGTCAGTAAGACCGGTGGTCCCGATTACCATGGACTTGCTATTGCTCCGTGCAAACTGCAGCAACTCCCGCGTATTGGCAGGGGTGGTAAAATCGACAATCGTTTCAAACGCGTCGCTGACCGTACTGATATCGCCGACCACGGATAGACCGACTGAGGTAGAACCTGTCAGAAATCCTGCATCGCTGCCAACAAGCTCGCTTTGCGGGTGCTCGGTGGCCGCCGCGAGAGTCACATCATGGCGCTCGGCAATGGCATTAATCAGCTGCCGACCCATGCGACCGGCGGCACCGGCAACGGCCAAATTTGTCATTTATCAGTTTACCAGTTCAACGGTCATCCACCGGAATATAACACAGGCCCGTAGCCTGCGCGGTAGAAGTCTGCGTAGCCGACAATGTACACAGAAGGACGTTTCAAAACGTCACGAGGTCAATCGAGCAATTCCTGCAAGCCGGATTCGCCGACGACAGGTATACCCAGGGCCTCCGCCTTGCTGCGCTTGGAACCGGCAGCCTCGCCACAGATGAGTGCAGTGGTTTTTCCGGATACCGAACCGGCTACCTTCGCACCTCTGGCTTGCAGAGCTGCCTTGATTTCGTCTCTGCCAAGATCAGTAAACTTGCCACTGATCACATAGGTATTACCGGATAGTGTCAATGGAGTTGATTCTCCAGCGCCTGCCGCGGAATCCCATTTGACTCCCGCGGTTTGCAGCTTTTCGATTTCCTCAAGATTCTGTCTTGAGGAAAAAAAACTGACAATCAACGATGCCATTATTTCACCAACGCCCTCTACCCGTGAAGCGGATTTTGACTGAATCTCGTCAGGCTCAAGGTTCTGCAACTGTGCCACGGTCGGGTAGCGCTCCAGCATCGTGTCCAGTTCATGCTCCTTAATTTTCGGTAACGCTTCCTGAACGCAGCTGCGAAGTGCCTGGCTAGCCTGCTGTGGATCTACGGGTAACTGCAATTTCTGCAGCTCAATAGATTCGCGCAGCGATTTTGAAATGGATTTCGCACGCACAGCCCCGATTCCTTCTATACCTCGGGGGATAAAATACTCGACGGTTGCACAGGACA
>CAYPCS010000082.1:0-24315 GCA_964409275.1 uncultured Granulosicoccaceae bacterium | reverse complement strand
ATAAATAATGGCAGCCATGTATAAAAAAACATGTATCCATCTTTATCGCCAAACCCCCGCTTACCGGAACTCTCGCTCCTCACCGGAACACTGCGCACAGACTCCCTAACGCACCGATGCTAAGCCACCCGCACCCGGTGACTCAATTACGATACAGAATAAAAGAAGCGGGTTTGAACCAGTGACAACAAAAATCGACTGGTCGCTAACCTCGCACCAGAAACTTACCGGTTGTTAATCTGCATCTGGCGGGAACAGATCATCGCGGCGAACGGGAGCAGGTAAACCCAGGTGCGCACAGGCAGCGCGTGTCACTACTCTTCCACGCGGGGTACGCATAAGAAAACCCTGCTGTATCAGGTATGGCTCGATTACCTCTTCTATGGTGCCGGTTTCTTCGCCAATGGCCGCACCCAGATTATCCAGCCCGACAGGACCGCCATCAAACTTTTCTATCACAGCAAACAGCAGGCGTCTGTCCATGTTGTCCAGGCCGAGTTCATCGACGTTCAACATATTAAGCGCCGCATCGGCGACGGGCTGACTGATACTGCCATCACTTCGCATCTCTGCGTAGTCCCGAACCCGTCGCAGTAAACGGTTGGCGATGCGTGGCGTACCGCGCGAACGACGGGCAATTTCCGCGGCACCACCATCGTCGATGGGAACCTGCAGTACATTGGCTGAACGCACGACAATTCGCGCCAGATCAGCGGGCTGGTAATACTCCAGCCGTTGCACAATTCCAAAACGGTCCCGCAGCGGCGAGGTTAGCAAACCCGCCCGTGTTGTCGCGCCCACAAGGGTAAACGGAGGCAAATCTATTTTAATTGAACGTGCAGCAGGACCTTCGCCAATCATGATATCGAGCTGAAAATCTTCCATCGCCGGATAAAGTACTTCTTCGATGGCAGCGTTCAGACGATGGATTTCATCGATAAACAGTACGTCGTTTTTTTCCAGATTGGTCAACAGTGCTGCAAGGTCGCCTGCGCGTTCTATAACCGGCCCGGAGGTATGGCGAATATTGACTTCAAGCTCATTGGCAACAATGTTTGCTAGTGTAGTCTTGCCCAGTCCGGGGGGGCCAAAAATTAAAAGATGATCGAGAGACTCCTGCCTTGAACGTGCAGCACCAATAAAAATATCCATTTGTTCGCTGACCACCGGCTGACCTTTATAGTCGGCCAGTGTCTGCGGGCGCATGGCACGCTCCTGCGCATCATCGATTCGTTCGGCCGCATCGATTACCCGTTCCGTGCTGCTATTCATATGTATATCTGCCCCAATGGAATAGTGGTCGATGATCCCGCAGATTCAGGCGGCCTGGTAACTCGGCCCGCTCAGTCAGGGCGAAATAGTCTTTAGCGCATCGCGCAAAATCTGTTCAACCGTTTCACCCGAAGAATTCTTTACCATGCGCTGCGCCTCGGTGTTTTTAAAGCCTAGCACTTCAAGTGCTTCGATGGCCTGGTTTCGATCACTGTTCGGGCCGGCGGCTGAGGACGGTGTCACCGTTGGCGATGATTCGTCCGGTGTTAACTTGCCAATTCTATCCTGCATTTCAACAATCAGTCGTTCGGCTGTTTTTTTACCTACGCCTGGCAACCGGGTCAATGTAGCGACATCCTGATTGGCAATACTTAGTGAAAATTCCTCTGCCGACAAACCGGACAATATCGCGATGGCCATTTTCGGGCCGACTCCGTTGACTTTAATCAACTCCCGAAACAGCGCACGCTGTGCCAGATTTTTAAATCCGTAGAGTAAGTGTGCATCGTCGCGCACCACCATATGAATGAACAATACGACTGGCTCGCCTACCGCAGGCAATCCAAAAAACACCGGCAACGGTGCCTGAATCTCGTAACCAACGCCGTTACAATCCACCAGCAGATGCGGAGGCTGGCACTGCAGCAGCTTGCCTGCTATTCGACCAATCAAGGTACTGACACCCAGCGTTTGCTGCGCCGTCTTCCGGAGGTGCCGCGGCTTGCCACATCGGCCCGCGCTACCGAACCCGCGTTGTGCGCGTGACACAGCGCAACGGCCAGTCCGTCGGCAGCATCCGCCGGCGGTTGTTTTTCCAGTGTTAACAGCAAGCGAATCATCTCCTGCATTTGTTCTTTACCCGCACCACCATAGCCGACCGCTGCCTGTTTAACGGTGCGTGGCGAATACTCGGCGACCGGCAAGCCGCGCTGCACGGCAGCGCAAATTGCCGCCCCTCTGGCTTGCCCCAGTTTCAGTGCAGACATCGGATTTTTGCTCACAAAAACCTGCTCAATACCTACTTCCACCGGTTGCCACTTTTCAATTACGCGCCCGATTTCATAGAGTATGTACCCGAGTTTTTCGGGCAGATTGTCACCGGCAATGCGAATAGTGCCGTGGGTTACATGGAAGTCACGGATGCCATCAGAATCAATAACTCCGTAACCGGTCACCACCGACCCTGGATCTATACCAAGAACACGCAGCAGTTTTTTTTTCTGCGGCGCCTGACCGGACTTTGGACGGCTAGTAATAAAAACCTCTGACAGTTGAGCTGCACTGATCTGCAGCGGTGATCATTATAAAAACCCGCTGGTGACACTCAGGCCTCAAGCGCTTCCACCGGAATGTCTGCGTTATTGTATACATTTTGAACGTCATCCAGTTCTTCGATGACATCAAGCAACTTCAACAACTTGGTGCCCTGCTCCACATCGAGTGCAATTTCATTGTCGGCCCGCTTGGTCACCTCGGCCAGTTCTGGCTCGTGGCCTGCGGCAATCATCGCCTCTTTCACATCGACAAAACTGGCTTCTGTGGTGAGCACTTCTGCGGAACCGTCTTCGTTGCTAACCACATCTTCGGCACCGGCTTCCAGTGCCGCTTCCATCAGCGCGTCTTCGTCGCTGCCTTCACCATAAGATAAAACACCCACCGTGTTGAACATATAAGCCACTGATCCGTCCGTTCCCATGTTGCCACCAAACTTCGAAAACGCGTGGCGAACTTCAGCGACCGTACGATTGCGATTGTCTGTCATGGTTTCAATCATGATAGCAACACCACCGTGACCGTAGCCTTCGTAGGTGATCTCTTCGTACTGAACATCGTCGAGTTCACCGGCGCCTTTTTTTATCGCTCGGTCTATGGTGTCTTTCGGCATATTGCCACCAAGCGCTTTGTCTATCGCCAGACGCAATCTCGGGTTGGCCGCCTGGTCTGATCCGCCCATTCGCGAGGCAACCGTAATCTCGCGAATGAGCCGGGTGAACAATTTGCCGCGTTTGTTATCCTGGGCTTTTTTGCGATGTTGGATATTGGCCCATTTACTATGTCCAGCCATTGTCTGCCTCTGTCTGTTCTCTGGTTGGATGCCCGCCATGGAGCTCGTACGCTGGAAATCTGCATCGCGGGAAAGCTACACCGGTATCCGGTTGCAAAACTCCCGGACGCAGGCCCCGCTGGCAAGGTGCATCCGTCTATACCTTATTTTACCCGATTGCGGCGCAGGTAACATCGTGCCGCTTTGTTGCCCTGAACGTTTTTTTGATTAACCCGCATTTTGGATTAACCGGAATTTTGCCCGTTGTCACTGCCCAGAAAACGCACAAGCGCATCGCGATTGGTGTACGACCAGACCTTTTCAATGGCTTGCGCCAACGGCAACCAGAGGTAGTCGCTGTGTTCATCGCTGGCAAGCTCGATAGTCTCGGGACGGCTTTCCAGCTCACACAGAAATACTGATTCTGTATTCTTCTCTACGCCGGGCGCGTAGCGATGCCGCCAGTCCGGAGAAATAACGAACTCGCGGCTGTACTTGCAATCCACCAGTTTAACTCCGGTGATACCGGTTTCCTCCGCCAGTTCCCGCACTGCTGCATCAGCGGCAACTTCGCCTTTTTCAAGCGTGCCGGTGACCGACTGCCAAAAATTTGCAGGGCGCCTGCGCTTGATAAGCAATACATCGCCGGCGCGGGTATACACCAGCACTAAAACGGATTCCGGCCGCCGATATTCGGCACTCACCAACGCGACTCGTGTGACACGCGTGCGAAATGCAATGCGATGTCGGCCCTACTCGCTCTGTGTTGCCGACTTGCGCGGGCGCAACGCCAGCTCTTTCATCTGACGATCAGACACACTGCCTGGCGCATCCGTTAGCAGGCAGCTGGCACTTTGCGTTTTGGGAAAGGCCATCACATCACGCAACGTAGTTGCTCCTGCCATCAGCATCACAAGTCGATCAATACCGAAGGCGATACCGCCATGAGGCGGGGCGCCGTAACGAAGAGCGTTTAACAGAAAGCCGAATTTATCCTGTGCTTCGTCATCATCTATACCAAGCAGCTTTAAAACTTCGCGCTGCATTTGTGCTTCATGGATACGAATTGAGCCACCGCCGAGTTCAGTGCCATTTAATACCATGTCATAAGCCCGTGACAATGCATTGCCCGGGTCATTGCGCAAGGCATCAAGATCAGAAGTTGTGGGTGCGGTAAACGGATGATGCAAAGCGGACCAGCGCTTAGCGCCCTCGTCCCACTCAAACATCGGGAAATCGATTACCCACAATGGCCGCCATCCATCAGCCACCAGATCGAGATCGTTGCCAATCCTGACCCGTAACGCGCCGAGCGAATCACTGACAATATTCGCAGGTCCGGCACCGAAGAAAATCAAATCGCCGTCTTTGGCACCGGTTCGCGTAAGTATGCTTTGGAGCGCCGCGTCGTCGAGGTTTTTAACGATAGGTGATTGCAACCCGTCTTTTCCGGCTGTTATGTCATTGCACTTTATATAGGCAAGGCCTTTGGCACCGTAGCGGCCGACAAAATCTGTGTAGTTATCTATTTCCTTGCGAGTCAGCTTGCAGCCATTGGGTACACAAAGCGCTGCCACACGGCTTTTCGGATCGGCAGCGGGGGCGGCAAACACCTTGAATTCCACATTGGCAAGTTCTTCGGAAAGTTCTACCAGTTCAAGATCAATACGCAAATCCGGCTTGTCAGAACCGTAGTGCAACATAGCCTCGGCATAGGTCATGGCGGGAAACGGATCGGGCAATGCCACATCGAGTTGATCGGCGAACAGACTGCGCATCATGCGCTCCATGGTTTGCATAATGGTCTGTTCATCGACAAAGCTCATCTCAATATCAAGCTGGGAAAATTCCGGCTGTCGATCGGCACGAAGATCTTCATCGCGAAAGCAGCGCGCGAACTGATAGTAGCGATCAATTCCGCTCATCATCAGAATCTGCTTAAACAACTGCGGCGATTGCGGTAGCGCAAAAAATTCTCCCTGATGCGTGCGACTGGGTACCAGATAGTCGCGCGCGCCTTCCGGTGTGGCGCGTGTCAGGATTGGTGTTTCAACATCAAGAAAACCGTCGCCATCGAGGAGTGTTCTGAGTTTTTGTGTTACCGCAGATCGCAATCGCATACGCTCCTGCATTTGTGGGCGGCGCAAATCAATATAGCGATAGCGCATGCGGGTTTCTTCCTGAACGTCGTCATCGTCGAGCTGAAACGGTGGAGTTTCAGCGGCGTTCAGTACTTTCAACTGCTTTGCCAACACCTCGATCTGGCCGGTGCGCAGATCATCATTGGTGGTTCCGTCAGGCCGATTGCGCACGCGTCCGGAAATTTGCAGCACATATTCATTGCGCACCTGTTCGGCGATAGCGAAAATCTCGGCGGTGTCTGGATCGATGACGACCTGAATCAGCCCCTCGCGATCACGCAGATCAATGAATATCACCCCGCCATGATCACGACGTTTGTGTACCCAGCCACACAGGGTCACTTCCTGATCGATAAACGCGGCATCAACAACGCCGCAATAGTGAGATCGCATTGAGAGGTATTTCCGTTAGTTGTCAGTAACAAAGAATTGCAAAAAGCGCCAAATAGTAATGCGCTATTTTACACGACGCAATCGCTCTTTGCTGATGTCTGCAGGATGCCGTCGACCCGACCACCTGAGCCAACGCCAGACCGGTCGTATTGCCGATTTGCCAATCGCCTGGCACTATTGCGACAACACACCCACTGCGGTTGGGCTAAGCTTGTGCCCAGTGAAAACACCCGTGCCGCGACGGCGCATTTTTTCTCTCACGGAGAACCCATGAAGCAATACGATTTATACGGGATCGGAAACGCCCTGGTAGATCTGGAATACAGAATTTCGGATGAAAAGCTCGCCGATCTCGGCGTCGACAAGGGACTGATGACCCTTATCGAGGAAGACAAGCACCATGAACTGGTCGCCCGGCTGGGCGATATAGATCATAAAAAAGCCAGCGGGGGCTCTGCGGCCAATACGGTGATTGCGCTGGCACAGCTCGGCGGCGCCGGTTTCTATAGCTGCAAGGTGGCCAATGACTCCTTCGGCGACTTTTACCTGCAAGACATGGCCGCCTGCAAGGTAGACACTAATCTCGATGGCGTCACAAGAGTCGATGGTCACACCGGCAAGTGCATTGTGATGGTGACACCAGACGCGGATCGCTCGATGAACACTTATCTGGGCGTTACCGTCAATCTGGCCGAAGATGCGGTTGATGAGCAAGCCATCTCAAATGCAAAGTTTGTGTACATGGAAGGCTACCTGGTAACTTCTGATACAGGAAGAGCCGCCGCAATCAAGGCAGCAAAGATTGCGCGACAGGCCGGAGTACCCACCGTACTTACACTAAGCGATCCCAACATGGTTAATTTCTTCCGCGACGGATTGCTGGAGATGGCGGGGGACAACCTCGATCTGCTTTTTTGCAACGAAGCCGAAGCCACACTGATGACCGGAACCGATAACGTTGAGGCTGCAGCCGCAGAGCTAAAAAAGCTTGCCAAACGGTTTGCCATCACCGTCGGTGCAAAAGGGTCGCTCGCTTTTGATGGTGAGCAAATGCATGAAATAAGCGCCGAAAAGGTTGATGTTATTGACACAAACGGGGCCGGAGACATGTATGCAGGCGCGTTCCTCTACGGCCTGACTCACGACATGGATTTCGCCACATCCGCCAGACTGGCCAGCAAGGCGGCTTCAGCTATCGTGACGCATTTTGGCCCGCGTTTACCCGCCGCACAAACCCGCGCACTTCTAAACTGAGTCACTGGCTGAGTCTCTGGTGACATTCACCGGAGAAGCTCACTGGTAACACCACTGCATTGCGACACCCCGGAATATATCCGGGGCAACGCCTCACCCATTCACACGACCCCTACATAGTCGACGCAGACTCACGCTGCATTCTCAAAAAAACATCAATCGACAGCCGGGCCCGCCGATAGCGCCTTATAGCGCCCTCAAATTTCAGACAGCACCCTGATGTCGTCGGGCGGCTTGTTGCGCGACTGGTACTCACTTTTCGCTGACAGAGCATTGAGTTTAATAATTTAATCATAAAGGTTTGCCCGGAGACATATGATGGCACCCGGTTCTGCGTCTGAGCGTCAAGAAATGGCTAGTTCTGAACTGAGCAATCCGCTTCGCACCAGTGAGTATCTGGCGAACGAAACAGATTTGGTGCGTCACTATTACGCACGGGTGCCTTTCGAGGATATTGCAACACGCAGCCTGGACGAACTAAACAAAGCGGCTGTTTCCCACTGGAACATGGCCGCACGTCGCCAGAACAACGACTGTCTTATCCGCATTTACAACCCCGAAAGCGGGTTCCACGGTTGGGAATCCAACCAGACAATTATTGAGATCAACACACCGGACAAGCCCTTTCTGGTGCGCTCCGTTTCTGCTGCAATCACCAACTGCGGCTACCACCTCCGGCAAATCATACATCCTATATTCCGGGTGCTGCGCAAGAGCGACGGCTCTCTCGATGGCATGGTCACCAGCGAACACGAAGACGGGGTCGCTGAGTCGTTTATGCAGCTGCACATTGACCGCCAGTTTGATCAGTCGGTTTTCGACCAGCTGGAAAAAAACATCCGTGCTGTCATCGAAAAAGTAAACCTGGTGTGCGACGACTGGGAGCCCATGAAGACCGCTTGTGCCAGTGCCACCCAAAGGCTGAGGGACTCACAGCAGGATGATTTTGACACTGCAGAGTCCTGCGATTTTATTGACTGGCTACAGCGGTTTCATTTTACTTTCACCGGCTATTGCGAACTTGTGCCAGACGGCGGCAGCCTTAAATTGTCCAGTGAAAATGCCCACGGAATCTTTCGCGGCAGCGATGCGAAGAACGCACTGGCCAACTGCATTTCTTTCGACGAGGCTTCGCAAACTCTAAACGAAACACTGGTAGTCACCAAATCGGTGGAAAAGGCACCGGTGATACGCCACAAACCGATGGACATTATCAGTTTTCCGCTGGTGGAAAACAGTGGCACAAAAAACGGACGCTGCCTGATAGCCGGGTTTTTCACCTCCCGCGCGGTCAGCACCGATCTCGATTCAATACCGCTACTACGCCACAAGTCATTAAACATTGTGGCCACCTCCGGTATTAATCCGGGTGCTCACGATGGCAAGGTGCTGCTGACCACGCTTGAAGGATTTCCACGCGAGATGCTGCTGCAGTCAGATGAAAGTGCCATCATCCGGATCTGCCGTGGCATCATGAACCTTGAACATCACCCGCGCGTGCGGCTGTTCGGGGTGCAGGATCGTTTTCTACGGTTCGCAAGCTGCCTTGTTTACGTACCGAGCGATCTTTACTCCCGCGAGCTGCGCCACCAGATACAGAATATTCTGCAACAAAGCCTGCACGCCGATAACGTTGAATTCGACGCCGTGTTTTCATCAGAGAACTCAATGGCGCGGCTGCATTTCTTCCTGCGCACACCACGGCACGCTTCTTCCGAAGCTGACTTCAACGCTATCGAGCAACGCGTAGTCGACATTGCCCAATCCTGGGACGATAACTTGCGCGACGGTCTTTTTGAATCTCTTGATGGTGAGGTCAACGGCGATATATTAACGCAGCTATTGCGCGGCGTACCCAACAGCTACAAGGAACAACACAGCACTGATATCGCAATGCGAGATCTTCTTATCCTTGAGCAATGCCAGCGTGAAAACAAACTGGACGTTTTACTGTTTCGCGACGACTCTCACACGGAAACCGAAATAGGTTTTAACATCTATCATGGTGATATCGAAGTCCCGTTGTCAAAGACTATCCATATTCTTGAAAATATGGGACTGCCGGTTAACGGCGAAATACCTTACACCGTAAGCTGCGACGAAACGACTCTCAACATCAGAAAGTTCAGCCTGTCACACCCGCGCGCAAAGGAAATTCCGGTCGAGGATATTGCCGACAGTTTTCAGCAAGCGTTTGTAAAAATCTGGTCTTCAGAAGTCGAAGACGACGGCATGAACCAGCTGGTTATGACCGCAGGCCTTACCTGGCGCCAGACCAGTATATTGCGTTGCTACTGTAAATACCTGTTGCAAATCAAGGTGCCCTATTCACAGACGTATATGGTTGATTGCCTGACCGGCAATGCCGCTCTTGCGCAACTTGCCGTTACCCTTTTTGAAACACGTTTCGATGCCTCTGCCGCGGACCATAATACCGAGCTTCTCGAAGCGAGTTTCGCCGAGCAACTGGATCAAGTCATCAGCCTTGATGAAGACCGTATTTTGCGCACGTTCAAAAACGCGATCGCCGCAACCGTTAGAACCAACTATTCCAAAACTGATAGCCAGGGCAAACCGCACGACTACCTTTCAATAAAACTACTGCCTTCAATGATAGAGGGCGTCCCGCTTCCCTGCCCCGAGTACGAAATATTCGTGTGTTCGCCAAAGGTCGAAGCGGTCCATCTTCGAGGTGGAAAAGTGGCGCGCGGCGGCCTGCGCTGGTCTGACCGCAGGGAAGATTTCCGCACGGAAGTTCTAGGTTTGATGAAAGCCCAGATGGTCAAGAATTCAGTGATAGTACCGGTTGGATCGAAAGGCGGCTTTGTCGTCAAGCAGGCACCGGTCGGCGCTAGCCGGGATGAGCTGATGGCAGAGGTCATTCTTTGCTACCAGACTTTTCTGCGCGGCATGCTCGATATCACCGATAACTACGTAGACGGTGCGATTGTGCCACCACAGAACGTTGTCAGACACGATCCCGACGATCCTTATCTTGTGGTTGCCGCAGATAAGGGTACCGCTACTTTTTCAGATATTGCCAATGGCATTTCAAAAGAGTACGGATTCTGGCTGGGCGATGCGTTCGCCTCCGGTGGTTCAGTCGGCTACGATCACAAAGGCATGGGTATCACTGCAAAAGGCGCATGGGAGTCAGTCAAGCGGCATTTTCGTGAGTACGATCTGGATATCCAGCGCGAAGAATTTACCGTTATCGGCATAGGTGATATGGCAGGCGATGTATTCGGTAACGGTATGCTGCTGTCACCGCAGATCAAGCTAATTGCAGCGTTTAACCATATGCACATATTCCTTGATCCCGATCCAGACGCCGCTTCCAGTTTCGCAGAGCGCCAGCGACTGTTTGACCTGCCACGATCAAGCTGGGAAGACTACAATCAAAGCCTGATCTCCGCCGGCGGCGGTGTTTTCGCACGATCATTGAAGTCTATTCCGTTAAGTGCGGAAGTACAGGCGAGACTGGGTATTCAAAAAAACCAGATGACACCCAACGAGCTGATGCACACACTGTTAAAGAGCAAGGTAGACCTGCTTTGGAACGGTGGTATCGGCACCTATATCAAGGCCTCCGGTGAAACTCATGTCGATGCCCAGGATAAAGCCAACGATCCATTGCGGGTCAACGGATCAGAATTACAGTGCCGGGTGGTTGGCGAAGGCGGCAACCTTGGCTGCACCCAGCTAGGCCGGATCGAGTACGCTCGTGGCGGTGGCAAAATCTACACCGACGCCATTGATAACTCGGCAGGTGTAGACTGCTCTGACCACGAAGTTAATATCAAGATTCTCGTTGACAGTCTGGTCACTGGCAACCACCTGCCGGCAGGCGAACGAAGCGCGCTGTTGGCCAACATGACCGACGATGTCTCGGCACTGGTGCTGCGAGACAACTATCAACAGACACAGTGCATCAGCCTGGCACTGGCCGAAGCGCCTGTCATGCTCGATGAACATGCACTCTTCATTGCAGAACTTGAAAGTGCCGGCAAACTGAATAGAGCCATCGAATTTTTGCCTGACGTTGACGCAATTGCCGAACGAAAAGCGAATAACGAAGGACTATCAGCACCGGAAATTGCGGTACTAACTGCTTATAGCAAGATGGATATCTACCAACAGTTGTTACCTTCAACTCTGGTTGATGATCCTTTCTTTGAAGACGAACTTCTGAGCTATTTCCCGCAACAGCTGTCAGATCAGTTTGCTCCACAGGTGCTAGAGCACCAGTTGCGTCGTGAGATAGTTGCCACCCAGGTGACCAACAGTCTGGTCAATCGGCTGGGGCCGACGTTCCTGTTTCGCTTACAGGATGAACTGGGTGCGCGGACCGAAGAAATTGCATCGGCCTATATAGCGGTTAGATCACTGTTTGATATGCGGAATCTGTGGAGCTCAATAGAGCAACTCGACAATACCGTTCGCAATGAAACGCAGACAGAGATGTTGTTGATGGTGCGAGGATGGGTTGAACGCGGTGTACACTGGCTGGTTAAAAACCGCCGCAGCAATGACGGGATACTACCGTTGATCGAGTACTTCTCCAAGGGCCAGGCTGAACTTGCGTCCTATATCCCGGAAGTACTGGCGGAGCCGAACCGAAAGAGTTACGACTCCCGAAGCAAGCACTTTACCGATGCCGGTGTACCAATGGCAATCGCCGCCACTGTCGCATCCGTGGTGCCGCTATCGTCAAACTTTGACATTATCGATATCTCCCACGCTCCTGGTTCCGATCTTAAAATGAGTGCCACCGTCTATTATCAACTGGGAGAGTTTTTGCAATTGCAGTGGCTGCGTGAGCAAATTGCCAGTCTGGATGTAAGCAACCACTGGCACGCGCTGGCGAAATCGGCACTACGCTCTGACCTGCACTACCAGCAGCGGCACCTGTGTGCGGAAATAATCGACACCATCGAAGGCGAAGGTTCGGCTGAATCTATGGTGCAAAAATGGGCCAGCCAAAGCACCGGTGTGGAAGTCTATTCGCAACGACTCACCGATCTGAAAACAAGCGGCAGTATCGACTACGCAATGCTGTCTCTGGCAGTGAATGAAGTACACAAACTGCTCCAGTCAGATCGACCGCTGGCCGGTTCCTGAAGACAGCAACGACGTTAAAACAACGCTGTCGGCAATAAAAAACCTGTAACTTCCAGGTGTCCATTCAGCGCCGGACTACTACCGGATTCTGGCGACTTCAGGCAATACGACAAAGCCACATGCGAGCAGAAAGCTCGCAGATGAATTATCCTTGGCACTATGAATGAGCTTTTTGAACTCTCGCTAGCAAGACTCAGCACCTACCACTACGCAGTCATTGCGATAAACCTGCTATTGCTGCTACTCGCAAGACCACTGGTTGAAAAGCTGGGCACCAACACCAGTGGCCGACAGCTCGATTTTCAAGTGAATGCCCTGCGAGGTTTAAACCTGGCAATACTCGCCACCGTCTGTTATTACGCCTTTTACTCCACCGATGCCGATAGTGGAGGGCCTGTACTCAAACTCCTGTCGATACTGGTGATGGTCTATCTCGCCTATCTGGCGGCCAATATCGCAAGCTATGTCATGCGGCGCCGCTACGGCAAGGTGATCACCACCCCGGACGGAAGCCAGATTTCCGACACCTATCACTCGCGCATGCTAACGCTTTTGGTCAACACGTTTATCGCCGTGGTAGCACTCATTGCCATTATCAGAATTGCCGGACTCAACAGCCTGCTGGAGGCCGGGGGTGTCATCGGCTTCATTGGGGTATTCCTCGCTTTAACACAAGCCGCCTGGGCGCCGGATATAATTAGCGGACTCGTTTTACTCAATAGCGATATGGTGAGCGAAGGAGATCTGATCGAGATTGAAACACCGGAACCTTTTTTAGGCAGGGTGTTCAAAACAAAAATTTTTCACACGGTACTTATCGACGTGGTAAACAACCACCGGGTCATGATCAGCAACGCACGTCTGCGCGATTACACGATCCACAGCTTGTCAAAATTCGCCTCCGCTCGAGGCTTGCGCGAACGGCTGGAGTTTAAAATCGGCTACGACACAGACTCCGCCACCATAAAAAAAATGTTCACTCACGCATTTTCGATCGCTTGCTCAAATTCGCAGGGATGTCTGGACGAGACACATCCACTCGAAATAAGAGTGCTTGACGCCGGAGATCATGCAGTAAAGTGGGGAATATTTTATTATCTGAAAGAAGTGCAGCATCTGGTTGCCACACGACAACTGCTAATTGAGACGATCCTCGATGCATCGAGAGAGTTCAACATCTCTCTGGCGACACCACACACTCATGTGGTAGAAAACACTGTCGCAACGACATGACCGGCACTATTAACACCGGTCGCGTATGTCCGCTGGACTATCTGTACCGTCCTGAAGACCCGGGCAATGCGCCGCCTGCCGATGTCGACACTCTGTATGTCGTCGGTGGCCTTTACGGAAACCCGTTTGCACTTCACGAAATAGAGAAACTGGTAGCCGCAGAACAGACCGGTGCGTCCAGCGTAAAACTGGTGTTTAACGGCGACTTCAACTGGTTTAATCACAACGGCGAAGACTTCGACGCGCTAAACCGGACGGTACTTCAACATGATGCGGTACGCGGCAATGTTGAAACGGAGATATCCCGTACACAGTTTGGTGGCGGTTGTGGTTGCGGTTATCCGGCATCAGTCAGCAACGAGGTGGTCGAATGGTCGAACGAAATCATCGATGTGTTGCACCAAACCGCCAGTCGCCAGCCTGTTATTAAAGAGGCACTGTTGCAACTACCCATGTTTCGCCGTTATCGCATTGGATCAACCAGCGTTAATGTGATCCACGGAGATTCCCGATCACTGGCCGGCTGGTCTTTTTCGAGGCAAAACCTGATGGCCGCATCTGCCTCGCTAACTCAGGACGCGCTGGCCGGTAACGCAGAAATAATTGCCTGCACGCACACCTGCGAGCCTTTCGCAACGGTGCTCGGTAATACCGAAAAATCCGTGGCGATCATCAACAATGGTTCCGCCGGGATGCCCAACCTCGACAACGGTCTCTACGGAATAATAAGCAGAATCTCTACCCTGCCAGCACCGATGCCATGTCTCTACGGAACGCAAACAAACTCTGTGTATGTAGATGCGATCGCCGTGCACTATCAGCAGGATGAGTTGCTCGACTGGTTTGGCACACACTGGCCTGAAGGGTCGCCTGCGTACCGTTCTTACCACGAACGCCTGACAACCGGGACCAGCCAGACAGTGACACAATCGATCGGCAGCGGATTCAGTATTTCGGCAAAATAAACTCATTTTAGATGCTATATCATCTAATTGATCGAATGAAAACCTTTTCTGCGCGACAAAAGTCGTGGCAATTCGTCAGTTAACAACCATACCAGTGCCCCAAACCAGTTGCTTTCGGTAGACTATGCGTCCAGCGACCCTTGAGTTTTTACCGATTCAGCATTCCTGATGGTCGTCCATTTAATCGAACGAGGACGTTTAATGAAAAAACTATTCACTGCAACTGCCGTGGCTGCATTGATCAGTTCGCCGGCCGTGTTTGCCGCGGATGAAGTCAAAATCGGTTTCGTCACAACACTTACCACTGGCGCCGCTTCCATAGGCAAGGATCAGGAAAACGCAGTCAATCTGGCCCTGGAACACATCGGCAACACCATGGGCGGCAAACCGGTAAATCTAATCATGGCGGATGACGGCTTTAAGCCCGAAACCGGCAAGCAGGCCACCGACAAGCTGGTAAAACAGGATGACGTTGATTTTGTAGCAGGTTACATCTGGTCACACGTGCTTTTGGCGTCTCGCAAGTCGGTACTTGATGCCGGCAAATTTTTGATCAGCGCAAACGCCGGTCCTTCACCCGTCGCCGGAAAACTGTGCCATGAGAATTTTTTCTCTACCTCATGGCAAAACGACCAAACTCCTATGGCCATGGGTGAGACTCTTAACCAGCAAGGCGTGAAATCACTCTATGTGATGGCACCGAACTATGCGGCTGGCAAAGACATGGTCGCGGGTGTGGAAAAAACGTTTAAGGGTGAAATCCTCGGTAAGGACTTAACCAAGTGGGGCAAAGATGCCCAGCTCGATTTTTCTGCAGAGCTTGCCAAAGCCAAAGCATCTGGCGCTGAAGGCCTGTTTGTGTTCTACCCGGGTAAAGCCGGTGGCGCGTTTATCAAGCAATACGAACAGGCCGGACTTCAATCCGACTTGCCGCTTTATACGGTTTTTACCATTGACTCACTATCACTGCCGAAATTGCAGGAAGGCGGTATGAAAGGCATTCTTGGATCACAGATGACCCAGTTCTGGAGTCCGGATCTCGATGTACCCGCGAACAAGAAGTTCGTCGCCGACTTTCGCGAAAAGTACGGCACCTACCCATCGTTTTATGCGGCACAGGCCTACGACTCTATCCAGCTGATCAAGTCTGCGGTGGATGCGGTCGATGGCAATCTTGACGATATGGACGGCATGCGGGCCGCCATGGAAAAAGCCGACTTCCCCTCCATTCGCGGCGAGTACAGCTATGGTAACAACCATATGCCGATTCAAAACTTCTATAGCCGTACCGTAGTAGAGGACGAAGACGGCAACTGGACAACGAAAATCGACGCGACTGTTCTGGCTAACCATCAGGACGTCTACGCTTCCGAGTGCAAATTGTAGAATATGCAAATTACGGGGCGCATCGCGCCCCGTTACCTGTCCTCTATGGATTCTTCACTTCTCTTCATTCAACTGCTGAACGGTCTACAACTCGGTATCCTGCTGTTTCTTTTGTCGGCGGGTTTGACCTTGACGTTCGGCATCATGGATTTTGTTAATCTGGCCCATGGTTCACTGTATATGCTCGGTGCGTTTTTCTGCGCGTCACTCACGCTATATACAGGTTCCTTTTTGCTTGCAGTTCTAATCGCACTGCCATTGTGTGCGCTCACAGGATTTCTGCTGGAGAAACTGGTGGTGCAGTTTCTCTACGAACGCAATCACCTTGATCATGTGCTGGCTACTTTCGGTTTGATTCTGTGCATCGATACCCTGGCACATCTGGTCTGGGGACCAGCGGGTATTGCGATACCGCTGCCCGCAAACCTCAATGGTCAGTTCGAGCTGTTTCCGGGCGTGGTTGTTCCAACGTTCAGATTACTGATTATCGGAACCGGCCTGCTCGCTGCTGCGGGTCTTTATTTGCTTGTCAATCACACCAAAATCGGCATGTTGATCCGTGCCGGTGCTTCGAATCGCGTCATGATTGGTGCACTGGGTGTTGATATACGCACTCTGTTTTCCGGTGTTTTCGCACTTGGCGCAGCGCTGGCAGGTTTAGCCGGGATGCTAATCGCACCGATTACCGAAGCCTCTATTGGTATGGGCAACGATATTATTATTACGACCTTTGTTGTCATTATCATTGGTGGAATCGGGTCAATGAAAGGGGCATTCTATGCTGCGATTCTAATTGGTCTCATTGATACGCTCGGTCGGTCATTTCTAGATGATTTCTTCAAACTGCTAATGTCTAATGAAGCGGCAGAAACCGCCGCACCAGCCGTGTCTGCAATGCTGGTTTATATCCTGATGGCCGTCATTCTGGCGCTTCGGCCTCAGGGGTTGTTCCCGCCGCTCAGTCGCTAATGGAAAAATCAATCACCAGGGCAACACCGGATAACCTGACCTTTGGCGCGGACGACAGCGGTGCCCGCCGTTTCTCTACCCTGTTGCTAATCGCGCTTGCACTAGTGCCACCACTGGCATTTTTTGGAGGGCACCCGTTCTGGCTGGATATTTTTACCCGACTGGTGATTCTGGCAATTGCAGCGACAGGCTTAAACCTGATACTCGGTTATGGCGGGCTGGTGTCGTTCGGCCACGCCGCGTACCTGGGGCTTGGGGCCTATGCGGTCGGCGTGCCTGTATACCACGCTACTTACGGTGGTCTCGATACGCTTGCGACCTACAACGGCTTTGTGCATTTGATTCTCGCTATAAGCGTTAGTGCGCTCTTTGCCCTGATCACCGGTGCCATCTGCCTGCGAACCCGTGGTGTCAATTTCATCATGATCACCATGGCGTTTGCACAAATGATATTTTACGCCATTGTGTCGCTGGAAACCTACGGTGGAGACGACGGATTAACCATTGATTTGCGTTCCGAGTTTCCCCTGATAAGCCTCGATAACCCGCTTACGCTTTATGCTGTCTGTTTTCTTTCCCTGTTGCTCGTTTTACTTTTAGTACACCGGCTCAGTAATTCCCGTTTTGGATTGACGCTACAAGGCAGCCGCTCCAACGAGGAACGAATGCGCGCTATTGGCGTAAATAGTTACAAGTATCAGCTACTCGCATTTGTTATTTCCGGAGCTATATGTGGCTATGCAGGATTTTTGCTCGGCAACTTCACCACCTTTATATCGCCTGAAATGATGGACTGGACCCGATCCGGGGAACTGATGTTTATGGTAATACTTGGCGGTGCCACTTATCTTTGTGGTCCCGTCGTCGGGGCCATAGTGTTCATAGTGCTGGAACATCTGCTTTCCGAAATCACCATCTACTGGCACTTGCCATTCGGCTTACTGTTGATATTTTCTGTCCTGTTTTTACGCGGCGGTGTGGTAAGCGCGCTCAGTCGGAATGGCAGCCGGCGAACAAAACCGTAATGACTCAGACCATTCTGAAAATCACCGATCTGTGTAAAAGTTTTGGTGGTGTACACGCTACCGATAATGTCAGCCTCGAGATCAAACAAGGCGAAACCCACGCGCTGATTGGTCCAAACGGAGCCGGTAAAACCACGCTTGTGTCGCAACTGTCTGGACTGCTGCCGCCAGACAGCGGTCAAATAGTATTTAACGGTGTGGATGTAACCGGGCTACCAGCACACAAACTGTCACTGGCCGGTCTGGCCAGATCATTTCAGATTACCTCGGTTTTTCAGGACATGACACTACTCGACAACGTCGCCCTGGCGGTGCAGGCCCGCGATGGACATGCGTTTCGTTTTTGGCGGAATGCAAAACGGGATAATACTCTCAGACAACCGGCAATGAACTATCTGAACCGCACCGGGCTCGAAGGCAGCGCGCACCAACTGGCCGCTGAAGTCTCACACGGAGAACGCCGGCAACTTGAAATTGCTATGGCCCTGGCAACACAACCGTCACTGTTGTTGCTTGACGAACCCATGGCCGGAATGGGGCAGGATGAGTCCCGACTGATGATACAAATTCTCAACGAGTTGCGTGGTGAAAAATCTATCCTGCTTGTAGAACACGATATGGATGCGGTATTTGCACTGGCAGATACTATTTCTGTACTCGTTTATGGAAAGGTGATTGCGACCGGCACACCGGCGGAGATTAAAACAGACCCGCTGGTGCAACAAGCCTATCTGGGTGAGGATTCAATCTGATGCTGGAAGTCAGGGATCTCAGCACGTTTTATGGATCAAGCCAGGCCCTTTTTGGTATGCAGCTGGCGGTCGGTGAAGGCGAAGTCACCACACTGCTAGGCCGCAACGGCATGGGAAAAACCACTACTATCAACTCGATCATGGGCATCGTAAAGCCCGCCGCAGGTAGCATAAACTACGCCGGTAAAAACCTGGTAGGTAAGCCCGCTTTTACCATCGCGAAACTGGGATTGGGGCTAGTACCCGAAGGCCGACAGGTGTTCCCCAATCTAACTGTCGAGGAAAACCTGGTCGCCACCGCAGCCAATCGACTTAAACGCAAAAATCAGTGGACGCTGGACAGAGTCTATAAAATGTTCCCGCAGCTGAAAGATCGCAAACTTGCCATGGGAAATCTGCTATCGGGAGGGGAACAGCAGATGCTTGCGATTGCACGTGCTCTGATGACTAACCCGACTCTGCTAATACTTGATGATGCGACCGAAGGTCTCGCCCCAATGGTACGGCAGGAAATCTGGACATCGCTGGCAGAACTGAAACGCGAGGGTTTGTCGATACTGGTGGTCGATAAAAACCTGAATGACCTGATCACTCTGGCGGATTCACACCATGTTGTTGAAAAAGGTAAAGTCGCCTGGTACGGCAGTACCAGCCAGCTAAGACAGGAAACCTGGGTTAAAGAAAAGTACCTGGGTGTATAAACCAGCCTGTACCTCAACTCATCACTTCCTCAACTCAGGAGCGGTTTTACCCGTCTCAGCCTGAGCGCATTGCTCAATACAAAAACGCTGGACAATGCCATCGCTGCTGCCGCCAGCATTGGCGATAGCAAAATTTTAAAAAACGGATATAGCACACCGGCTGCTACCGGTATCAACAACACATTGTAGCCAAACGCCCAAAATAGATTTTGCCGAATGTTTTTCATCGTCTGACGGCTGATTTCGAATGCGTTCACTACACCGCGCAGATCACCAGACATCAATACGACATCAGCGCTTTCAATCGCCACATCGGTACCGGTACCAATGGCGATGCCCACATCAGCCGTCGCCAGCGCGGGCGCGTCATTAATTCCATCACCGACAAAAACAGTTTGACCTTTTGCTACGCGCAACTGTTGTAGCGCGTCGAGTTTGCCTTGAGGCATAACCTCCGCCACCACCTGATCAATATTTAGCTCAGTGGCAACTGCCGCGGCTGCTCCGTGACTGTCGCCGGTTATCATGGCGACGCTCAAACCGGCCCTTTGCAACGCATTTATACTGGCCTTACTGCTATCTCTTATCGGGTCGGCTACCGCTACCACTGCAACTGCGGCGTCATCAACAACAATATAGAAAGCAGACTTACCACTCTCACCAAGCGCCACGCCTTCGCGAAGAATTTCTGGTGCCTCTATCTGTTCCCGATGCAGCCAGCGATCAGCACCTACGAATACTGCGCTGCCATTGACGAGAGCACTGACACCCATACCCGGAATAGTTTCAAACTGTTCTATATCGCGCAAAGCTATATCCCGCCGCTTCGCTTCATCAACAATGGCGCGAGCTATCGGATGCTCCGACGCTATTTCAACGGATGCCGCTAGCTGTAATACCTGGTTGGCAGAATAACCATCGGCACATTTTATATCTGTTACGACGGGCTGCCCCAGAGTTAACGTGCCGGTCTTGTCGAGCGCCACTACCTTCGCCTCGTGCAAAGTCTGCAGCGCCGATCCTTTGCGAAACAGCACACCCAGTTCCGCAGCGCGACCGGTTCCAACCATAATTGAAGTGGGCGTAGCGAGCCCCATCGCACAGGGACAAGCGATAATTAGCACAGATACCCCCGCAACCAGCGCAAGTGTCAAAGACGGCTCCGGACCAATTAGCAGCCAAACTGCAACCGTCAGGATAGCGACTACAAGGACACAGGGAACAAACCACTCGGTAATGCGATTCACTAACGCCTGAACGGGTAGACGGGCTCCCTGGGCTTGTTGTACCAGTCGAATAATTTGCGCAAGTGTTGTATCTGTGCCAACGCGGGTAGCCCGCACGGTAATTGTGCCTGTGCCATTAACCGTCCCCCCGGTTACCGCATCACCCGTATTTTTTTCTACAGGTACGGGTTCGCCACTAAGCATGCTTTCATCGATGTAGGTGTGCCCGCTGGTGACAATGCCATCTACCGCTAGCCGCTCTCCTGCGCGAATATGAATAACATCATCAACAACAATTTCGTCGACAGGCAATTCAGCCACCACAGATTCACGCTCTACCCGCGCGCTTTTTTCCCGCAGCCCGGCCAGTTTGCGGATTGCCTGACCGGTTTTCCCCCTGGACCTCGCTTCCAGAAAACGTCCCAACAGAATCAATACCACAATCACTGCCGCCGCTTCAAAATAGACAGCGCGACTGCCCGCCGGCAACCAGGTCGGAAAAAATGTCGCCACCACTGAATATAGCCAGGCCGCAGAGGTACCGACAGCAACCAGGGAGTTCATATCCGGCTCACCTCTAATGAGGGCGGGTATCCCCTTGCTAAAAAAATACCGGCCAGGCCAGGCAAGTATTACCGTGGTTAACAAAAACTGGATTAACCAGCTGGTTTGCATACCAATGGTGCCATGTATCCAGTGATGAAAAGTATTGAACAGATGACTACCCATTTCCAGCACCACCACCGGAGCCGCCAACACAGCTGCCAGCAACGTCAGCCTGCCAAGTGCCGATATATCATCCTGTGTTTTTTTGTCTCGGCCTGAGTCGGGGACTGTGTCGGAAATAATGCGTGCGCTATAGCTGGTTGCTGCCAGACTATTGTCTATGTCGACCGAATTAACGCTGCCGTCAAGCACTCGTAATACAGCACTATCATTCGCAAGATTCACCCGCGCCTCGACTACACCCTCTATCGCGGCAAGCGCCTTTTCCACTCGCGACAGACAAGAGGCGCAATTCATTCCTTCAATTTGTAACTGAATCTCCTCGGTAACCGCCGGGTAGCCGGCACTCTGCAGCGTGGCAGTAATTGTTGATGCTGCTGCCGACCCGCTCACTGTGGCACGCGCCGAAGCAAGGTTAACGACGCACTCGCTTACGCCTTCAATGGATTTTATCGCGCGCTCAACTCTTCCCACGCATGAGGCGCAGTTCATTCCGTCGATTGCAACTACTGTGGTGTGAAGATCAGAGGCATTCATGGGCAGATTTAGTGATTCGGCATTCGACACGCAGTTATAAACCTTACCCCTGAGGTAAGGTCAAGGCTTGCCACGATACACCTCGAATCACCAGCCAGCAGTTCAACGAGTCTGAACGCGGTATAGCCCAGATTCAAACGTATTGCCAACTGGTGACACCAGGCGATACCACAATAAGCCAATATACTCATGCATTACCTTGCTGGATAAATCCATCGCGCCGCTATTCGGTAGCCAGTACCGCCAATCTCGCCAGTTGTAGGGACTGCCGAGTTGCGTCGGTGCAGCGATCACATTAAACCCCGCCAGTTGAAACAGATGGACCGCCCTGCGCATATGGTAGGAATGCGTAACCACGACAATATCGGTTATACCTTCGCCCTGCAGTATCTCCGCACTATAAAGCGCATTTTGCCATGTGGTCGCACTTTTTCTTTCCAGCCACTTCGCCTCGATTTTGAATTCGTTTTTCAGCGTACGGGCGAGTACTTCCGAGTGGATATTTCGCCGGGCATTCAATGGCCCGCCAGTGAGTAATATCGGCAATTCGGTACGACGGTGCAGACTGGTGGCATAGTGCAAGCGAACAATGCCGCCATCGGTCGGTGTTGATACGCCATACTCCGAGGCAACATCAGAGTGCCCGGCACCAAGCACTACAATGGCCATTGGTCGATCCTTTGGAATGGTCTCCGGCACAACAGCCCTGTGGTCTTCAATTGACAGCAGTAACAATGCAGAGACGACGGGGGTCGAAAGCAACAACAGACTAATCACCCCAGTACTAATCAGAATCAATCCCGATCGCCGAACGAGTTTGACAACGAGCAGTCCAACCACAATTAATACAATATTGATTCCTGGTGGCAGAAGCATTGCTTTTATCAATATTCTTACAAGCATAATCTCTCAAGAGCATCAACAATCTAGCAGCCGCAATGCAATTACAAATTCGAACATACCTCGAACCCGGTTCTTTGTAAGGCATCAAAATGAATACAAGACCACACGTACAGTGATACCGATCGTGCATCACAACAGATTCAACGGGAGGAATCTACATCAACGGGTGAAAAAGACGGCCTTTAACGGGTATTAGCTAATCTGCGTTTTGCAGCGCACGGGCAACATTTTCCGAGCCATTCCTCGATGCAATATCAAAGGCCTTATGACCATTCTTGTCGCGAATTGTGGTGTTTGCGCCCAGCTCGATCAGCGTGGCAGCGGTCGCTAAATCATTGTGCAGAGCAGCAATATGCAATGCTGAGGAACCGTTTTCATTGACTACATCTATCTGCGCATCAGGTAGCGCGAGTAAGTACTGAACCACATTGTTGTGTCGATTATCGATAGCTCGCATCAGTGGAGTCCATAGATAGCCGTCCGCAAGCCAGGGATCAGCGCCACCGTGTACCAGTGTGTTCAATACTGAATCGAAGCCCTTTGCCGAGGCAATCATTGCAGCAGTCCACCCGTTAGTACTGCGCGCATCAATGTAGTGTGTCGCACTTTTGGTCCGATCAAGAATAAGGCGCACCATCTCTTGCTGGTTTCCCAGTGCTGCATACATCAATGCCGTACCGCCGGTTGTGGATCGATCTTCGAGTGCAAGGCCGGTTTCAAGCGTTGCCTCGAGCAGTCTGGTATTGCCGAGCTTCGCTGCTGCCATCAAGGCAGTTTTACCTTTTTCATTTCCGCGCGTTGCGTCTACTGTCGGTAACAGCCGCCACATGGCCGATGCGTCATCCCGGTCTATAGCCCTTGACCATTGCAATTCGAGTGATACATTTTCAGCCGCGGCACTGCCAGCAAACAACAACCCCGCCGCTATAGCGCTACACCATTTCATCGATGTACGTTATCTCAGTCCGTAGTTTGAAACAATTTCCGCGAACGCGGTTTGTGCGCTGTATTTACCCGCTAGCCGCAATATAGCGTCGCGTTTAAACGACTCCGATCGCAACGCCAGAAATTCATCTCGCCACTCCTGTGAAAGCGGCAGCTTCTGCTGATGGATAAGGTGGTATTCCTGATCAGAACAAAACCAGGTTAATTCTGCCTGTCTGCCAAGCAGACCGAGCACTTCATAGTGAGTACGGGCGCCACCGGGTGTTAGCAACACTTCGCCCACCAGCGGGTCATCCTCGGTGATAAATAACTGCAATCGCAATATCACTACAGACGCATTGGCGTGCTCGATAATATCCGTTTCGATGCCAACGCCATACACCTTGGACTGCTGGCGTAACAACTGGATATCTCGCCTCGATTCCTGCCCGCCCAGCCGAAAGAATATAGCACTCTGCCACTCATCAGATAGCTCATCCGGCTCAACTTCCAGCGGCAGACGGCTGGAAGCAGAGTCTTCAGGCGCGTTGGTGATACCAGACGTGCCCTCGCCTGAATCCGCCAGCTGCACGGGCAGGCAGGTGACTGTCGATCCACCGGCAGTCATAACATCTATTATTGATTGCGGAAATTTAGCCACGTAGGGAGGTCTTGAGGATTTTCAACAATAGCATTGGCGAGTCAGAAGCAAGAGCCTGACGAAAAACGGCGGGCCTGTGCCC
>CAYPCS010000081.1:0-24878 GCA_964409275.1 uncultured Granulosicoccaceae bacterium | reverse complement strand
TTTATCGAGTACTATCGTGTGAGTCCGGTAGGTCGAGTTTCCAAAAGGCGACCAGGTACTGAAAAATTCACCGGGACGCAAACTCCCGTTGTTTATGTAGTACTCTGGCCAGGCCGGTGCCGGGGCATAGTCATTCTGCACCAATAAACCTGACTGCGCGCGATGCATATGGTTATAGCCTGAACGACAGGCCTCGAAGACAACGTTGTGCGTGCGATTCCGACTGCTATTAATAAAAGGGGCCACGGCATCGGCCTGAGCTTCGGTGCCCACCTGAGTGCCGTTGACACAGGAAGTCGGTACATCGTAGTGAACCCGGGTACGAGCGTTACTACTGTCATTGACGTAGCTTGCCCGAAAATAGCGAACAGTTACCGGATTGGTATCCAGTGTTGCACCTGCCGCCGGCACCTCTAGATCTGTCGGCCAGTTGTACCTGGTGGATACCGTTGCCGATCTGAATTCAGGGACACAGGCAAGTCCGTTATTGGCCTGTATAACCACCGTTATATTTTCAAGGTCGGACGGATTATTATCTTGTGCCACCAGGTTGCGGATATAGTAGTTGTCGTAGATGTTGCCAGCGCCTGGTGCCACGTTGCCGAAGGGTGACCAGCTTCTAAGAGCTCCGGCATGCAGACTTTCTATTGTGACAACCGAACTTTGTGATGCGACGGATTGATAGTTATTCAACGTGCCGTCTAGAGACGTTTCGCCAAATTCCAGTGTTGCCGCCAGCGCCACCTGTTTGCCGTCAATGTAACCTCGAGGCACATGTAGATTAACGGAAATAGATCCGGAGTAACCATCGGGCAGATCATTCAATTGCCAGATAATCACCCCATCCGTGAGGCCGCCAGTCGCGGGCACCTGTGACGGTTGCGTCAGCGCCGTCAAGTCAGCCGGTTCACCTGCCGTACCATCGCTCGCACTGAGAAATTCAAGTGGCCGGTAACGTTGACACTCACTGCCAGGGCTACCTGCCGCGCCATCACCGTTCAGGTCATAACAAACGGTTGCATCAGTTGCCAGACCCACACCGGCGGAACCAACACCAGGTAAACCGTTTATTTTGTTAAGGTCAACACTTAGCAGGGGATTTTTAGTGGCAACGCTATTCGATGAAATACCGAGCGTAAAAGTAATATCGCTATTCGAGTCCACCGTGGTAGCCGATGGCCTGACCTGAAGAATCGTCGCGTTTTCTGTTGTCCCCAGCGCCTTCCACTGTGATATAGCCGCCGTGCGCGCGCCGCCATTCCCCTGATACTTAATATCCCAGCGAAAGCGAAAACTGCTGACGCTAACGGGCAAAACAGAAAGATCAATCGAGCTGTCGCCAACAGGTGGACTGCTCGACAGGTAACTGGTCAGGCCGTCACAGGATTCAATATATAGATTGTTTGTACTGACCTGAGTCAGATCTTCGACGGTGAACTCGGCGAAAGACCAACCGGTAAAGGTACTGCCGGCGGGACCGGGCAGTGCTATACAACTGGAGATCAGCTCGTTGTGTTTACTGTTGGCCGTTTGCGAACCGCCAGGATTCACAAATCCGGTTGAATTTAGATCGATTCCCGTATTGTCGCTAAACGAATCCTCAAACCGGTACGCGTCGTTGACCGGGGCTGCAGCGACAATACCGAATTTTGCAAGGCTCAGCGTTAGTATCAGCAAATATATATAGCGGAAACCCGGTGTGTTTGTTTCGCTTGTTCTTCGAACTGACATGTCACTGTCCAGTTACAAGTTACCACCTTAATTGGACATCAACAGGGGCCAGATCCATGCCCTGATCTACCGGTAATACCGGCATGGTTCTCATTTCCGGGACTAACCTGACCAGAATACATTGATCGTTCGAAGCAGCCGGGATCAAGCACGCAAACGAGGGAGTCGGGAAAATGCCACTATGTATACCCTCGTATCAGGCATTGGAGGTACACTGCTTCAATGTGATTGCCAACATCTGGCAGAAGGAACAAATCAGTTGCTACCCGTGCAACTGTCCTAGCTCGTGCCCCACATTCTGTTCTTTTTCTGCTTTAGCTTTTCACTTTTTTCACCACGCAGCCTGTCCCAGATTTGCAGCCCGGCCCATGGCTCTATATCCGCTGTTGGAACCAGAAAGTCTTTTAGCTCTTTGTCGGTTTTCTCGTTGGGAATAACAAACCCCCACATCGAAAGCTGATTTCTTGATCGGGATTTTGCACGTTCGGCCAATACGCATTTAAAAAACGCGTGTGGCACCACTACCACGCCCTTTTCACCCTTGTTTTCACCGATAACTTCAATCGAACCACCAATGCTAAATAAAGGACCACAAATGGTGTATACCTCGGCGTACTCTTCTTTCTCGGCAAGTTTTCTCACGGCGTTTTCCAGCGCCAGCCAGATTCTGCGATTAAATTCAGGCCTCTGTGGACACATATTGCTTAATAAAAACGTTTCACTGTTTACAATACGCGTCGATTTTCTATCGGCACTGTTTATTAGATGTCCTCGATCAAAACCCGATCCTTCGTAGTCCTCAAGCGTTGACCGAAATATCTCCGGAATACGCATATCTTCACGAAAGTTATCCAGTCGATCAAAATCATCGTCTGTGTGCATGGTGGTATTTTCGTCAATGATCTGTAGCGCCCACCTTGGCTGGCGAAACAAATACGAATAACCGATAACACAGAGACGATTGAACAACAATAAATCGCAAGTGGGCATACCGTATCGCGACTCCGGCCGTAGACTTGGAATTTCTATCATCAGGTACTCCTCTTTACTTAATCTTCAATCCTGGTTCTTCAACGAACGGAAATCGTAACTTACAGAACCTGACTATCTGCTAAACAGCGCCATCACCCCGCTAAAAAACCAGCTGATCAATCCGGTGGTAACATAAACCACTGCAAATAAAATTGCCGAAAAACCAGCCAACAATAAAAACCTCGGGGAAACCTGCTCAGTCATGAATTTATAAACCTGGTTCACCGCTTTGTTATTGCGTAGAGCCGATGACGTTTTTTCGTAGACTCCGGGCAGCAAGGAATCTCGTGGTTCCGGTTGCAGGCCGCTGTAGCCCCCTTTTAAATGCTGCCAGCCATCTTCGGCCAAACTATCGGTAGTGCCCTTTACTTTAACCGAATTTATAGCGGTTCCGATTAATCCGGTAGCCATAATCACCGTCCATAGAGGCTGAGAGCACCAACCCGCCACTATTGGTAACAGGTAGCCCGGTGTCACCTTCTCCAACAACCCGCCATTGAGACACCCTGAGTCATTACCCGGTAAAAAAGGTGCAGCGATTAACAACAGCGTGAACAGCACCGATAACAGGTACATTGTTCGACGCCAGAATATATGATGACGCACGCGCTCCTGCATTTCACCGCGCTTTTCCAACTGTATTGTCGATTCGAGTTCCTCAGCGCCAGTTACCGATCCATCGTACTCCACAATCTGATATTCAGTCGGCAGAGTCAATGGCGCATATCCACCAACACCCTGCTTTATGCGATCAAATACAGAACGATGAATTTTTGGAATTTTAATCAGCTCCTTGTCTGCGTGCTTTATTTCGCCAATAACTCGCGGTGCAAGCCTGTAATAAAGTGCTAACCCCTCTCTGGAGTTGTGCATCACGCCGAGCGGCGACGTCACAGACGTGTACTGATTCAGGATATCGGGAACAAAATCAAGACCGTCACCGTCGTCTTGCCGCTTAACGGCATCTACCATCCAGTTTAACGCCACGAAAGACAATGAACCGTCCGGGTATCCGCCGCCTACATCCGAGTGCATACCGGGAAACCAGACCTGCGTAATACGATTGTCCTCAGAATTTTCTTCAGTTTCATCAAATACCAGCGGATGAAACGAATAGCGTTCATCATCTATAGCCAGTGCATGGTATGCCCGCGCTGTTTGCTGATCCAGCTTGTGATTTTCAAACCGGTGCGAGAATACCAGCTTGTCGAGCATTACCGACAACTCCGTTATCGGCATGCCATAGGCAGATACGGTGTCCCACACGCCAAGCGTTTCTATTGGATGACGATTCGGCGATTCATACAAACTGAGAGGGAAACAATGCGCGTCTCGGAACTCTTCCACCCCGGGCACCACCCCGGTCAACCGGTCTCTGAAGAACCTCCAGATAATTGTGGCTATCGGTGCACGTTGTTGCATCGATTTACGAAACGATGCATAGGCGAGCTTTGCAGCGACATCCATTCCGCGCCGGGTATTTATTGAATAACGTTCTTTTTTTGTTGCAACGGATTTTCTGCGGTCGAGTATTCCGCAACGGTTAATTAACCCCGCGAGCAACCGCGCTGTGAATGCACCACGGCTAAAGCCAAATATATAGACCCGATCTCCCTCGTAATCTTTGTCAGGAGGGCGGTAGTTTTCACTGAGAAATATATACATCGTACGGACATTTCTGGCGAGCCCAAACCCAAAGGCTCCACCCAGCAGCCTCAGCAATTGAACACTGGATGTGCCAACACCTCGGACATAGAAAGCAATCTGGCGATCAGAATTACTTTGGTCGAGCGCCTGGTAGAGCCGCCATACATTACTCTTGCTCGCAGCACTGCCACTGTTCCCCGTGCCGTCAGTACATAGAACAATGTTCCGACCGGCAGTCCGTTTGGTTTCAACTTCGACAGTTTTCGTGCTATTCATCGTTACTTCCCCGCCAGTTACAAAAATCCATTGATTGTATTTACATACCCCTCACCTGATCAGAATGACATGAGATTCCCGCAGCGTCAAAGTAAACAAAAAGTATCGAAGCCGCGGCAGAGAACAGGGTAGTTTCTTATCAACAAATTTGCGCGCCCGGCACAAAACGCTTTCCGTTGCGAGCGTTCTCTAATAAGGAGTTTCCGGGAGTTCTTTGACGTGCAGCCACACGATGCCCCCGAGGTCGCCAATATTCGAAGTCCCTGAGTGGCAGCCATAGCTACAAGTGAACAACAAGGTTGAATGCTTTTGAGGGTGCTCTAATCGCAATCCGCTATAAAGGGAGCATCGCGCCGGGAATACCTACCGTGTTATACTCGCGACCGATTTAAACAATATTATACCGGTCACGGTAACGCTGTTACCGGACAACCCAGCATCTTAAAAAGGGAAAAAACTATCCAATCAACGCCGCTCCACACCGATGATTTCCAGATTATTCCGGCGCTGCATCTTAAAGGCGGAAGATCATTCGACTTTACCGAGAATACGCAAGACAAATCCACCATACCCGACTTGCCTGAACCAGTGGCGAGTGCGGAGTACTGGGTTGAACAAAACGCAAAGTGGATTCATGTCATTAATGTCGATGCCGCGCACGACGAAGACGCAAGCCACAACTGGCCACTGATTGAACGTATCTGCAAACTTCCCGTCTATGTGCAGTATGGTGGTGGCGTTCGAACCATGGAGGATATCGACTGGGCCATACGAATTGGCGTGAAACGTGTGCTTATCAACACCGCCGCCGTAGAGAACCCGCTAATGGTTGCCCAGGCCATCGCAAAACACGGTGGCGAACATTTTGCGCTGTCTATCAATACGGATGCCGAGGGAGAGGTATTGACACACGGGTGGCGTATAGCGGGCGGCCAGCACGCTGTAACACTCGGGGTGCAGATGTACCGTTTGGGTATTACTACAGCCGTTCACACCAGCATTCAACCGAGCGGTTCGATGAAAGGCACTGATCTGGATGTGTCGAAGGAACTGTCCCTGCTCACCGGACTTAACGTTATTGTCGGCGGCGAGGTACGCGACATGAACGACGTGGTCGAGTGCTATAACCAGCAAGGTATCAGTGGTGTGTTGATTGGCAAGGCGCTACACACCGGAAAAATTGACCTCAACCGGGCACTGCGCGCAACGCGGCAAAAAATCGCCTTTGAATCAGGACTGCCGCAGTGGAAACAGGAACAGCAATCGATTAAAGCACAGATTCGCTACGAGCTCTCAGCGCAGAATCTGCTCAACCATTTACCGAAAGACAAGTTGCTGCGCACACTTGACGCTGGTGGCGGCAATGGTCTCGACAGTTTGCGACTGGCAAAGATGAACTACCCGGTTGATCTCGTGGATACGTCAATCTCCATGCTGCATGATCTGCATTCAAGCGCAGAGCTTCTCGGTATGGCAAATGCGGTTACCACCCACACCTTCGACATCAGAGAAATCAGTAAGCGATTTTCTACCGATAGTTTCGATCTATTGATATGTCACAATGTCATCCAGTATTCAGATGACTGGGAGGATCTACTGGTTTCAATGGTGGCGCCACTGACAAAAGGCGGCATATTTTCGCTTATTACACGGAACAAACACGCCGTGCCCTACGACGCCGCACTCGATGACTACGAATTAAACGAGCTGCCTGCACTGCTTGAAGAGCCCCATGGAAAGTCCGGTGTATTCGATGCTGATATCTCGTATTTCACCACCGGCTTTCTGACTGAGTGGCTAGAGTGCCATGGTTTTAGCACAGTTGCCGACTACGGTGTTTTTTGTCTTTACAATCACCACAGTGTGACAGACCGCTATGACGACACCGCGAACGTCGCAAAACTTCACACCCTTGAAAAACACCTGGGTGACAAGTCTCCATACAAAGAAACTGCACGCTACATACAGATAATCGCGCGGAAGCGCTAAACCAAAAGCTATAGATTTGCAACGGAAGAGCGCCACAACGAGTGCATTTCTACGATCATATAACTACATAGCAGTTCATATGCAACGAAATTATGATCGGAAAATGACGTCGTTATGGCGCAACCGAAACTACTAGTTTGGCAGACATCCTTCCGCCCAGTTTGGCGCTGTCCTGTCGAGGTATAAAATTAAATTGGCATCTGAAGCAGTAAGGCAACCGTTGCCACTTAGTGTCCGTTGATTGGTGCTGGCGGGCAGAGTATCTGCAAGCATCCAGAACTCAGAGGGTATTTCTCCGGACAGCTGGTTGTTATAAAGCGTTAAATTGCCCAGATTTTCGGCCAGGCCGAGCTCTGACGGAATTGGCCCGGACAACTCATTGTCACTCAGACTTAGTGACTCCATAAGTGTCAGATCTATTTTCGCCAGCAATTCCGCGAGTGTACCAGTCATCGCGTTACTCGCTAGATCGAGTGATGTCAACGGCAGGCTACCCAGTTCTACCGGGATAGAACCCGTTGATGCTATCTGGTTACCGAGCAGATTCAGCTCACGCAAATTTTGCAGATTTCCAAGCTCGACCGGAACCAGTGTCAGTTGATTGATACTTAACAACAGGATCTGCAAATTGACTAGATTGCTTAACTCAACGGGCATTGCAGACAACTGATTGTCACTGGCACTAAGGCTCACCAAATCGACAAGACCACCTAGCTCTGCAGGAAGTGAGGTAAGCTGATTGCTGGCAAGACTCAGATCCTGCAGGTTAACGAGATTAGCCAATTCTACCGGAACCTCTGTCAACTGATTACGACTGAGATCCAGTCGCGGCAGAAGAGTGAGATTGCCTAATTCTGCAGGGATTGTGGCCAACTGGTTGTCACGCAGGGTCAGGTCAGTCAACTGTGTGAGAGCGCCAATTTCTGCGGGTATCGCTGTCAATTCATTGCTATCAAGAAACAGACCCTGCAAGTTGGTCAGGGCGCCAATTTCTGCAGGTATTGCCGTCAGTTCATTGCGACTAATACTCAAATTCTGCAGACTGGTCAGATTGCCAATCTCAGCGGGAACCGATGTTATGGAGTTTAGGGATAAACCCAACCTGGTAAGATTAACAAGGTTACCGATTTCCGCAGGTATCGGACCATTAATTAGCAGTGAACCCAAATTCAGCTCAGTAACACCACCCTCACAGGTTACACGCCGCCACTCGCACGGATCTATTAACTCAAGCCACTGAGGCCCGCGTCCGCCACGCCAGTTGGGACCGTCGGTACCGTCGTAGATCGCAACGAGCGCGTCACATTCGGATTGCGTTAGTGCTGTGTCCACTAACGTGTCCCGGATAAAGCATCCTGAAGATGAGTCAGCGTTATCACCTATTCCGTCACCATCGGAATCTGCTGATTCCGTTGCATCATTCGGGAATACATCAGCATTGTCACCAACGCCGTCGCCATCCGAGTCCGCAGTATCTGTTGCGTCAGCCGGAAATGCATCGGCGTTATCTCCAACACCATCACTGTCTGTATCCGCCGTCTCTGCGGGGTCAGCCGGGAACGCATCGGCATTGTCACCAACTGCATCTCCGTCCGTATCTACAGACTCGGCAGCATCAGCCGGAAAGGCATCTGCATTATCTCCAACACCGTCGCCATCTGTGTCTACCGATTCCGAGGCATCGAGTGGAAACACATCACTTGAATCCAGAACGCCATCTCCGTCTCCATCGCTATCTGCTGCTGCATAAAAAGAGAAATGGCTGACCTCTGCGGATACAGAAAGGCCCGTGGGAGACTGGTCATTAGCAACGATATTGCCGATTGCTTCCTGCAACCAGATGCCGGTTTCTTCATTTAACGACCAAACCGGTATTGTATCACCCGCTTCAAGAGGGGTTGTCCGTCCGCTATAGACAGTTTGATACAACGGTATATCAACATTGGCTGTTGTATTCGCTACCAAATCCAGCTCATTGCCCAGAGCATCGGTGAATTCAAATTCAACTACACCAACAGGAACTATTGTGACCACAGGACCGAAAAGACTGGTACCCGCTGTATCCCCTGGAAACGAAGCTGAATCATTAGATGGATCAATCGGTGTAACTGAAACTGCTATATCGCCGGTACCGGCTGCAGACGAGAAGCTGTTTGCTGCAATCGTAACAGACGCGCCATCGATACTTGTTACGCTGGCCCCGTTATCTTCATCAAACGATTGCACTGCCGCGCGCCTGGTTATTACAACGTTTTGCGTAATTTTGTCGCCAGCCACGATGTTTCCGATGGCATACACCTGATCAGAATAACCAACGGAAGTATACTTCAGGGTAACTGCCGAATCTGGCATGAAGCGCAGTTCATAACGCCCTTTTTTATCAGTTGTCGCATCGATAGTGACACTCCCGTCATTGCTGTTCAAAGCACTAACAACAATCCCCTGGACCCAGCGTCCTGATGCATCAAATACCTGACCGGAAATCGAGGCGTAGACAGGATTCTCCGCGTACGCGCCAGACAAATTTCTCCAGGCTTTACCGTACTGCTTTATCGCCGCGTTGTATTTACCCCGGCTTCTGTGCTTATCCCCTGCCCGAATCATTCGTACGGACCGTTCTATTTTCCTTTGTACACCATCAGCGTGCACGGCAGTTTGTACACGACTTTGCGCGAGTAGAAACATGTTCTCAACAAGACTATTCACTATCGATTCAAGCTGAGTAGATAATTCGGGATTTGCACTATTTCTGGAAATCAGACTCTGCAACTGCGAGATTGCTTGTGCGGTAACGGCCACTTTCTCAAAGACCACACTTCCACCACTTTCAGACAGCGTGCTATCACTTTTCCAATGGCTGCTTGCGATCGCTCCATTCAATGCATCACTTGCATTCGTGGAGTATCTATCGAACTGTCCTGGTAATCTGTTTTTCTTTCTACGATGTTGGTTGAACTGCGAAAAAGGATTCTCGACACTGGATACCGTTGCTTCCGCCTCAGTGAGCGTCGCCAGGGGGGATAACTGAACATTCGAGGAAAACGCAAATACCGAACTCCCCGTAAAAATTAAAATAAGAAGTAACAACATTCGAGACCAAAAAACCAAATCCTTGCCAGGTTGGTCGCCTGACATATCCGACGGCTTCAACTGCATACTGTATTACCCGCTAACTAAAAACCGCGAATAATAATTATCTTGCCTCGAAAAAAGGACCAACTGCACCGCAGACCCTTTATTTCTATAGCCGGGATACTACGGAGAAATTGTAAACCAGGTTCAAATTCACAAAACGAAGAGAGAGACAGAGAGAGACTGGCCAATCTATTTATGCGAAGCTGAATCGAATGCCTGTCAAGTGACAAACGGATCACCTTTTACCTGGAGAGCAAATACAATTCGAACAGCTGACCAGTGTCTTTATGAACATACAACCCCCTATATACTTGCTAAACTCTTTTATGACCTGGTGTCCTTGATTTTGGCTCTGCGGTCCTACGGTAACCCACGTTCTTATGGACGGTCAGGGTCACTACATAATGTCTAGCGTGCCATGAATTTCAGCAATGTCTTCGATAGTTGTTGCACCACACAGTGCACGGATCGCTGTGATTTTCGAAGATGAATGTAGAACCCGGGAAGTGCCGGAAGGCCTTTTTTAACAACTTGCGTTCCAGCCGGATTAGTATCGCGAATGAATGGTGCAACAGCAATATCAGCAAGCAGTGTTGCGTAAACCGGCTCCAGACTACCTACCTGTGTTACCGGTCGCCACGCTATATTTTTGGTCGTCAGTGCTTTGGATGCAGCCTGTCTAAAGGAACATCCCTCCTGACCGACGGCAACTGGCAGCGGCCTCCTCCTGAATGCCGATCCATTTGTTGCGCCTATCCACTTCAGCTGCACCTTTCGAATCAATAGGGCGTCAGGCACTCTTTGATTGTCAGTTGTTAGTGCAAGATCTACCTGATGGTTTTCAACCAGGCTAATTAAATTGCTGGTTGAATCGCTAACCAGAGTTACGTTAATTTGCGGATTGCTCGCATGGAATGATTTAAGTGCCTCCGGTAACAAACTGGCTACCACATCCTGAGGCACTCCAAGACGAATGTCTGATTGGACTGGCGCCCCGGATATAGAGGCAATCAATATGTCATTCCGTTCTATTATCTCTCTGGCGAATGGAAGAAGATCTATTCCTGACTTTGTCAGCTCGACTCCGGACCTTTTCCTGACCAGCAAACTACAGCCCAGCGTTTCCTCCAGCCGTTTAATCTGTTGGCTCACCGCGGATTGTGTGAGATTTCGCATATTCGCGGCGTAGGTCATATTGCGATGTTCTGCAACGCAGACCAGCGTTCTGAGTTGTGCGATATCGAGATCTCTTGCCATCTTTGAATATTAGCATTGCTTATTTTTATTATCAGATAATGTTGTTTTACTTATGAATCAGTGCATACCAGGATTGCGTGGTGTTCTCCGGATATACTATGGATACTACCGAACTTGTATTTTTTCTGTTGGCCGCTATCGCATTACCGGGTTCTCCCGGACCCGCGATTGCTGCGCTGTTAGCCGTAGGTAGCTCGCATGGTTGGGTTCACGGCCTTAAGTTCTACGGGGGACTACAATCCGGTCTGGCAATAGCTGCCGCGGTATCTGTCGCTGGCCTGTTCACCGCTATTAGCGTTGTACCCGCTGCCGCGTTGCTGATGACCGTTGTGGCTACCCTCTATCTTTTTTATCTCGCGTTCACTATCGCCTTATCGCCGGTCGGACAGGAGACGCGGAACCGTTTGACATCTTCCTCACCACTCGCAGGCTTATTTCCTGGAATTACCAACCCCAAAGCCTATCTTGCTTTTGCCTCGCTGTTTGGTTCTTTCGAGATTGTCTCCGCCAGCGCAATCATCGATAGCATGATGAAGTGGTTTGGTGTGGTAATGGTGATGATAGTGGTAGATATAGTTTGGCTGTGGGCAGGTGTTAGACTGGGGCAAATTAACATGTCGGTCAAATCCGAACGCGTAATGAACTATACCCTTGCGGCGCTGATTGTGATTGCAGCATTGATGGCGCTTTTCTAAATCAGTAATTAATTCCGGCTTTAAAATTACAAGCGCACAAAGGAGTTGTGCTCCACACCGACTGGCATCGGCAACTGCAGTTTGGCGAAGCGTTAAAACAAAATGCCGGCTTTCAAAGCTTCCACGGTAATCGATCGCATTTCTGGTAAATCACTTCTGCAGTTCTTATGAAACACTTTGTAGACAGACACAGTAAAAGCCCGGCAGCAATACTGCCGGGCCTCCACACTAGACAACTACCGATTTACAGCTCGGAGAAAACCCTAGAATCGGCGATATACTCGAACACTGAATTCAGTGTCGTCGTTCTCGTAGATGTTGATTTCCGGACGAACATTCATGCCGGCAACCGGATCCCAGAACAATGTAGCTGACAATGCGCCGCTATCGTCAAGGTCGTTCGCGCTGTAACCAACACCCAATGCTACTGCATCAGAGAAGGCGAATTTTACAGAACCACCGAATGAAGCATTGTCGGCAGGAGCGCCGGCTGCAGCACCAGCTGAGTAGCGGTTAGGGCCAGACTGTGCGCGATACCATGCGTTTGCGTCAAAACCGGAGAATGAAGTGTTCGCAGACAGCTTGAACTGACCTTCGCCATTTTCAGTGTCTTGCAGGTAAGACGCTGCAATTCCGAAAGAGCTTATGTCGAAACCGATACCGAAGTAGGGGTCGAAATCAGTGTTTGTGTCGCCACCTTCGAAATCCGTATCCTGGATACCAATCCCGTATGAGATAGAACCAACGGTACCCGCGTAATCAATGAAAAACGCCTGGTCAAAACCGTAGTCACCATCCTGGCGCTCAATGCTGTTACCGTAACCGTGGAACGTTGTCTGCCAGCTATCAGAGTAGCCGAGCCTGAAGTTGCCCAGTGAGATCAATGCCCGATCAATTCCGGCGTCCGCGTCAGAAGTACCACCAGCCTGACCACCACCGTTGTCAGCCTGAACGCGAAGCTGCGAGCGAAGCTTGCCCAGACTTGTGTCAGTATTAGCGTCGAACTGAAGGCGAGTACGATAGGCAAAGCGGCCAGTTGTATCGCCCACGTCAGGCTGAAGTGAAGCAAATTCTGCCCGGACGTAACCGCCTACTGAAACGTTAGTGCCTTCTGCAGCACCAGCTTGAGAGGTAAGAGATAGTGAGGCTACTGGCGATACTATCGCGCATACCGCAGCAGCTGTGAGAGTTTTTTTCATTTTAGTGTGTCTCCAATCTTTGGTTTTTGTAGTTGCTTGTGTACGTGCGTACCACCAGTTCGAGTCGGCCAAGCCATCGACTTGCTGCAGACTTGCAACAACATTAACGCCTAAATTGTAAAAAAACAACACCAAGCCAGTACAATAATTTGAAAGGGCCCGCATATCAGCTTAAAACTCGCTAAATATGTAATTAACCTGTTGATTTAAAACAATATATTGTCGAACATGAAATGCTGGAAATGTGATTCATCTCCAGTTGTTTTTTTACCAAAACCACCATTTATCACGTTGTATTAACTTGTAGTAATCAGGAATAACGGAGCAATTCACACATTTCTGCTACGCCGTACCATTTTTATGACACCAACAGTCCACACGCCGGACTCTTGTCGCGACGTAGAGGCGGGGTTGTTCGACGCAGAAGGCGGAGCGTAGAGGACAAAATCAATGAGTCGTCCAGCTTTCGCGCCAGTGGTGAGCCACCGTGCGCTCACGCGCATAAGCTGTATTCAGACCTCCTGGCCTGCAAGAAACAACCAGGTTTCAACGACAGTATCAGGGTTGAGGGATACACTCGTGATGCCCTGCTCCATCAGCCATTTTGCCAGATCCGGATGATCCGATGGCCCCTGCCCGCAAATGCCAACGTATTTGTTCGCTTTGTTGGCAGCTGCAATAGCCGATGCCAGCATCTTTTTAACCGCAGGGTCTCGTTCGTCAAAAAGATGCGCTATTAAACCGGAATCTCTATCGAGTCCAAGCGTCAACTGGGTTAAATCATTTGATCCAATAGAGAAGCCGTCAAATTTTTCCAGAAACTCTTCGGCGAGTATGGCGTTGCTTGGCACTTCACACATCATCACTACTTTTAGATCATTGCGGCCACGTTCCAGCCCGTTTTCTTTCAATAACTGCAGAACATCGTCGGCTTCCTGCAACGTGCGCACAAAGGGAATCATTATCCACACGTTGGTCAAGCCCATTTCGTCCCGCACTTTACGTAACGCCCGGCACTCGAGTTCGAAACACTCTCTAAAAGAGGAAGAAATGTATCGGGAGGCACCGCGAAAACCGATCATCGGGTTTTCTTCATCCGGTTCAAACAAATCGCCACCAATCATGTTGGCGTACTCGTTTGATTTAAAATCACTCAGACGAACAATCACAGGGTGCGGTGCGAAAGCCGCTGCCAGTGTCGACACCCCCTCCACCAGCTTCTCTACATAAAACTCAACCGGCGACTCATAACCGGCAAAGCGCTCCTCAATCTGCTTCTTTAAGGGCTCATCCATCATTTCGTAGTTGAGCAAGGCCTTCGGGTGCACACCTATCGTGTTGCTAATCATAAACTCAAGCCGCAACAACCCGACGCCGTGATTGGGCAGTCGCTGAAAATCGAAAGCGCGCTCCGGGTTACCTACGTTCATAGTGATCTTGAATGGCAAATCAGGCAGCTTGTCCAGCAAAATTTCGTTGACGTCGTACTTAAGCTGCCCCTTATAGACTTTGCCGGTATCACCTTCCGCGCAAGACACAGTGACATCCAGCCCGTCTTCAAGCAACGCTGTAGCATCGTTGCACCCAACCACTGCCGGGACTCCGAGTTCACGGGCTATAATTGCGGCGTGGCAGGTTCTGCCTCCCCGATTAGTCACAATCGCTGCAGCCCGTTTCATGACCGGCTCCCAGTCGGGGTCTGTCATGTCGGTGACTAGCACGTCACCATCCTGCACCCTGGAAAGCTGATCGAGATTGGGAATATTGCGAACTTTTCCCGCACCGATGCGCTGGCCGATACTGCGTCCGGTCACAAGGACCGTAGAGTCGGTCTGGTTTAGCTCGTAGCGCTGGATAACATTTTTGTCACTTCGTGACTCGACCGTTTCCGGCCGCGCTTGCAGAATATACAGCTGACCGTCAACACCGTCTTTCCCCCACTCGATGTCCATCGGGCGCCCGTAGTGGTTTTCGATAGTGACCGCCATTTTCGCCAGTGATGAAATATCTTCATCAGCCAATGAAAATTGCGTACGCTCTGCCTCGGTCGTATCAATAGTCTCCACGGCGGTCTTGTCGCCGTACACCATTTTGATCAACTTGCTGCCACGATTTCGCCTGACGATGGCGGGCTTGTCTTTGGCCAGCGTGTTTTTATGCACATAAAATTCATCGGGATTAACCGAACCCTGCACTACACACTCGCCCAGCCCCCACGAAGAGGTAATAAAAACCACGTCCTCAAATCCGGTTTCCGTATCGATCGAAAACAAAACACCACTCGCACCAACATCGCTGCGCACCATGCGCTGTATGCCTGCTGACAGAGCGACTTCCGCATGATCAAAGCCCTGATGCACCCGGTAGGAAATTGCACGGTCATTATAAAGAGAGGCAAATACTTCTTTTATGCGAATAAGCACGTCGCCAATGCCATTCACATTGAGGTAGGTTTCCTGTTGACCCGCAAATGATGCCTCAGGCAAATCTTCCGCCGTTGCTGAAGATCGCACAGCAACGGCTACCTCTCCGTTCTCCTGTAATTTTGCATAGGCTTCGCGCACAGCTTCTTCGAGCTCGGGCGGGAACGGTGTTTCAAGCACCCGTTTCCTTATACGACTGCCGAGGCGAGTGAGTGCATCAACGTTTTCAACGTCAAAATCGAGCAGCAATGCGTTAATGTCCTTATCGAGGGAATCGTGCGCGAGAAAAGCTCTGAACGCCTCCGCCGTGGTGGCAAACCCGCCGGGCACCGATATTCCAGCCGACGCCAGATTGCTTATCATCTCCCCCAGCGATGCGTTTTTTCCACCGACGACGGGCACGTCCTGCATGCCCAGCTGATCAAACCAGATCACATATTTGTTCAATGTTGTTCTCTCGACTACCCTTGGTAAAGGGTGTTGTGCATTCAAATGGCGATACACTAATTATACCGATCCGGGAGCACTGTGCGCGTCCGCCCCCATCCAGGACCAGGCCTTTATGTCATCACGCAATACTTTCGTTATTTCCGATAGAACCGGCCTGACTGCGGAGGCGCTCTCGCACAGTTTGCTCAGCCAGTTTCCAAAGGTGCAGTTCGACGTAGAAAACCTGCCATTCATTGACAGCGTCGAAAAAGCTCGCCAAACCGTGCAAACCATCAATGCCAATGCTCAGCGAAACGGGGTTAAGCCACTGGTGTTCGCCACCCTCGTCAATGACGAAATCCGCGCTATTATCGCTGACGCCAACGCCGTATTTTTTGATCTTTTTGACACGTTTATAGAACCACTGGAAAAGGAACTGAGCGTCGAGTCATCCCATTCTGTGGGTAAGTCACACGGCGTGCTCGATTTTGCCCAATACTCAGCCAGAATGAGTGCTGTCAACTTTGCGATGACGACAGACGATGGGATGGAAACGGATCACTATGCCAGAGCCGACGTAGTAGTAATCGGCCCGTCGCGAACCGGTAAAACACCGACCTGCTTGTATCTTTCTTTGCAATTTGGAGTGTTTGCTGCCAACTACCCGCTTACCGACAGCGATCTCGAGTCGATCGATTTGCCACCGGCACTGGCAAAATACAGGCAAAAACTGTTTGGTTTGTCTATTGATCCGTTTCGATTGCAGCAGATACGCCAGGAACGGTTCGCCGGTGATATTTACGCCTCACCGAAAACCTGTCAATTCGAGGTTGCGCAGGCGGAAGCGATGTATCGCTCTTCCGGGGTATCGTACGTAAACACGACCAAAAAGTCAGTGGAGGAAATTGGCGCGTACATATTGCACAAGGCATCGTTACGCAGAAAATTATGACACACGGTTATCCGCGCGCCGCTCCTGAAATTCAACAGAACGGTGCCTCTGGCGAGGCACCTTAAAGTGCAGAACTTCCACTATTATTGTTATGATGTGTGTTTAGTGTTGCGATAACCATAACTCGCAATTTGCAAAAATACAACACACTCCGGGTTATAGTTGCGTTTTAGTTGATTGCGATGGCGAAAGTCGCACTTTCACGCAATTTGCTGTTCGAGACGCAGCCCGGCCACTGGTAGTCCGTTACGCTAATAATTGCGTAGTTGCGCTCGCGAAATCAACCGGCCCGCCTCGCACGCTGTGGATGCCTTACCGTTTTGATCCGGTCCTGCAGCCAGAACACTCAGACCAGCCGGCCACGATCTGCGCCACTTCGGAATCAGATCTGCATCAATTAGTTGAGTATGACACCGTACTATAATCGTTAACTTATTTCCCAAGCTGACACCATCTAACCAGGGCCAACCGCAGTCATGAAAATTCTTGTCACCGGAAGTGCCGGATTTATCGGATCTGCACTTGCAAAAAAACTCCTCGACCGGGGCGATGATGTTGTCGGCATTGATAACCTTAACGAATACTACGATCGCAGCCTGAAGCTGGCGAGACTTGAGCGTCTGACATCTCACACCCGCTTCTCCGAGGAAAGAGTATCGATCGAAGACCGGGAAGCCATCGAGCGGGTTTTTGCAGAACACCGACCTTCGCATGTTGTCAACCTGGCCGCCCAGGCTGGTGTGCGTTACTCACTGGAGAATCCCTACGCCTACATCGATGCCAACGTTTACGGCTTTCTGAACATACTTGAAAACTGCCGCCATCAAGGCATCGAGCATCTGGTCTACGCCTCTACCAGTTCGGTATACGGTGCGCATACCAATATGCCTTTTTCACCGCATGATCACGTTGACCATCCGGTGAGCCTCTATGCTGCCACCAAAAAATCAAACGAGCTAATGGCGCACACGTATAGCCATCTGTTTCAGATACCCACGACCGGTTTGCGCTTCTTTACCGTCTATGGCCCCTGGGGTCGACCGGACATGGCCCTTTTTATGTTCACCAAGAAAATTCTCGCGGGCGAACCAATTAATGTTTTTAACCATGGCAACCACAAGCGAGATTTCACCTATATCGACGACATCGTTGAAGGTGTAATAAGAGCACTCGACAAAACCGCCACAGCAAACCCGGTGTGGGATAGTGAACAGCCCGATTCGGCAACGAGCGCGGCTCCCTATCGCGTTTACAACATCGGTAACAGCAAGCCCGTTAACCTCATGCACTACATTGAGGTTCTGGAAAACTGCCTTGGCATAAAGGCCGAAAGAAATCTCCTGCCGTTACAACCGGGCGATGTTCCTGACACTTATGCCGATGTTACCGATCTAATCACTGATACAGGCTATAAGCCCGACACCAGCGTGGAGCAAGGTGTATCGAACTTTGTCGACTGGTACCGTGACTACTACAAAATCTGATTTTCCGTCCAGACAATTGCCTGGAATCCGGTTTGCCCGACAGATCCCTGTCAATGCACTTTAATGCAGGTACTACTCGAACTAATGAACTCGTATTTTCGATCCGCCAGTAAAGCATTCCGAAATACAGGTAGCGGCGTACAGGATTTCGCGGTATTCGCTGCTGGCAAAACCGGCGCAGGATGCAGGACAAAAATACACTGCTTGCCAGTGAGCGCCTGATGGTCTGGAAACCCCATGCTACCGTTGCCGCCGTTATCCCGAGAGGCGATACCTATCTCATCGTCGAGGAACCCGCCAGTAACGGCACCGTATTTAATCAACCCGCAGGCCACCTTGAAGATAACGAAAGTCTGCTGGATGCTGTTATCCGCGAAGTGCAGGAAGAGACAGCGTGGAAATTTACACCGGAATACCTGCTTGGTATCTATCGTTGGCGCAACCCGGGAAAAGGTAATACGCACATTCGCACCACATATGTCGGAAGCGTTAGTGATCACGATCCCGACCAAACACTGTTTGACGGTATTATTGGCGCTACCTGGAAAACCGCAGATGAACTGCAGGCCTGTAGTGATCAATTGCGAAGCCCTTTGGTGATGGCCTGCATCAACGACTACGTGCGTGGTAACCGCTATCCGCTGGATCTGGTGCGAAACATTGACTGAATCGATAACTGCGGACGAGCGTATTGTTATTGGCATGTCCGGAGGGGTCGACTCATCCGTTGCCGCCTGGTTGCTTGCAGAACAAAAGAATGTACGGCTCGACGCGGTATTCATGCAAAACTGGGAAGAAGACGACGACGATCAATGCACTGCCATTGAAGATTTTCGTGACGCTGCAGGTGTGTGCTCGCAGCTTGGGATTCCACTGTCGAGTGTGAATTTTTCCGCGGACTACTGGCAGCGCGTTTTTGCCAATTTTCTGGAAGAATACAACGCGGGGCGAACACCCAATCCGGATATACTCTGCAACAAGGAGATCAAATTTAAAGCCTTCCTGGACCACGCACAAAAAAACGGCGCCGACGCTATTGCCACCGGTCACTACGTTCGAACCAGTCTCGATGAGCACGGCCGTGTTCGCCTGCTGCGCGGCGCGGACGACAGTAAAGATCAATCCTATTTTCTCCATACCCTGGATCAACAGCAACTCACGCGTGCACGTTTTCCGGTTGGGGAGTTACTGAAGTCCGATCTGCGATCGATTGCCCGGGATCTCAAGTTGCAGGTTCACGATAAAAAAGACAGCACTGGAATCTGCTTCATTGGCGAAAGGCGATTCAGCAATTTTCTGTCAGACTATGTAGCCACGAAGCGTGGCCCGATTCTCACCACAGAGGGTGAACAGCTTGGTACCCACAACGGCATAGCGTTCTACACCATCGGGCAGCGCCAGGGACTCGGTATTGGTGGCAGTGCATCACACACACCACAACCATGGTATGTTGTCGATAAACGCGCAGCCAGCAATGAACTTATAGTCGCCCAGGGTCACGACCATCCCGCACTGCACAAACGAACCCTGACTGCCAGCCGAGTGCACTGGATTCGCGAAGTACCGGACAAAGACATCCATTGCACCGCAAAAATACGCTACCGGCAAAAGGACACTGAATGCAAAGTGCACTTAGGCGATGAACAGAATGTGGTCGTTGAATTTAATCAAACCGTGCGCGCCATTACCCCTGGTCAATCCGTGGTTTTCTATAGTGGTGAAGAATGTCTGGGCGGAGGAATTATTGAACATGCGGCCTGAGAATCTATCAAAGCTCATTATTCACTGCGTTGATCAATGATGCCGCAATCGCTCGAATACCAAACCATCGCACTGGCGGGTCTTTTTCTCGCGACGGACCTCGTTCAGAAGATAGCCAACACCGGTGAATACGATGAAGGCGTCATGCGTATAGCACTGGAATCTCTGTTCGCATTTGATGCTGAAACAGTGCCCGCAGTATTCGGCGGCAAACAAAATTTGCGACCCGGTCTTCAACGGCTGGTATCACAACTCGCCGGATCCGATGCCTCTCCGGACATGCAAATCACACGCTATGCGCTAACGTTGTTAAAACTCGAAAGCAAGCTACAAGCAGGCTCTCCGACAATGGAGCGTATCAGACGCGGTTTGCAGGAAACTGAAAAGCTGCGCATGCACTATGACACCCTGAACATGAAGATTATCTCCATGCTTGCAAATGTCTATACCGAGAATATTAGCAGCATGACACCGAGGGTGATTGTGCACGGCAATGAGGATTATCTAAAACAGGAAAATCATGCGAATTGCATAAGGGCCTGTTTACTTTCGGGGTTACGTTCGGCTGTGTTATGGCGCCAGTGTGGCGGAACCCGCTGGAAACTGGTCACTGGACGCCAGAGGTACGTCAATCAGGCCAGCAAAGATTTGCGTGCAAGCGCCAGTTGAAAACTGCCCGTATTCCAGTGGGCCTCTTGATAAGAGCCTCATAGCAACAGGAAAGTGAATACTCTCCTGTTGCTATTAAGTCTCTTTATGCCGCTATAGTTACGGCAATATCCTTAAACTTCACTTTGGTGCTGTCCGCTGCTTTCTGAAAATTCTCTATCTCGTTGAAGTTCAGATAGCGATACAACTCGGGCGCCATGGCATCAAGCTCTTTTGCATAGGCCATGTATTCATCCCTTGTCGGAATTTTACCCAGCACCGCTGCCACCGCGGAGAGTTCGGCAGAGGCGAGATAAACATTGGCATCCTTACCCAGACGATTCGGGAAATTGCGAGTCGATGTAGAAACGACAGTCGCGCCCGGCCTGACGCGCGCCTGGTTACCCATACATAGCGAACAGCCAGGCATTTCCAGACGCGCTCCGGCGCTGCCAAAAATGTTGTAATAACCCTCCTCTTTCAGCTGATGTTCGTCCATCCGGGTAGGAGGAGCAATCCACAGCACGGTGTTGAGGTAGTTGCCAGACTGTTCTATTAGGCGACCCGCCGCCCGGTAGTGGCCGATATTGGTCATGCAGGAGCCGATAAATACTTCGTCTATATCGGTGCCGGCAACGTCTGAAAGTGTTTTGACATCGTCGGGGTCGTTGGGGCAGGCAAGCAGCGGCTCTTTTATTTGATCGAGGTCAATCTCGATAGTTTCAAAGTACTCGGCGTTCTTGTCTGCCTCGAGCAGTACCGGGTTAGCCAGCCACTCTTCCATTTTTCGTGCACGGCGCTCCAGCGTTCGCGCTTCGCCGTAGCCCTGTTCAATCATCCAGCGCAACAGTGTTACGTTTGAGGTGATGTATTCTATATAGGGATCAGTTCCAAGCTTGATGGTGCAGCCGGATGCCGAACGTTCGGCGGTGGCGTCCGCAAGTTCAAAGGCTTGCTCAAGCTTGAGATCATCCAGCCCTTCGATCTCGACAACGCGGCCGGAAAACACATTCTTTTTACCCTTCTTTTCAACGGTAAGCAGACCACGCTGCAGAGCCGCGTAGGGTATGGCGTTAACCAGATCCCGCAGGGTAACTCCGGGTTGCATCTTGCCTTTAAAACGCACCAGCACTGATTCTGGCATATCAAGAGGCATAACTCCGGTAGCAGCAGCAAAAGCGACGAGGCCGGAACCAGCGGGAAACGAAATGCCCATCGGGAAGCGGGTATGCGAATCACCACCGGTGCCTACGGTGTCCGGCAACAGCATGCGATTCAGCCAGCTGTGAATAATGCCGTCACCCGGATTCAGTGAAACACCACCACGGGTCATCATAAAATCGGGGAGGTTATGATGGGTATCGACATCAATAGGCTTGGGATACGCCGCGGTGTGACAAAAGGATTGCATCACCAGATCAGCGGAAAAACCGAGGCAGGCGAGATCTTTAAGTTCGTCCCGGGTCATGGGACCCGTGGTGTCCTGAGATCCGACCGTGGTCATCACCGGCTCACAGTATTGGCCAGCCCGAACCCCTTCAACGCCACACGCCTTACCCACAATTTTCTGTGCCAGCGTATAGCCCTTGTCTGATTTTTCGGTGGCACCGGGACGGACAAATACATCACTCGCTCCCAAACCCAGCGCCTCTCGCGCACGATCTGTCAGCCCGCGACCAATGATCAGGGGAATTCTGCCATTCGCACGCACCTCGTCCATCAATACTTCGGTTTTGTGTTCAAATTTACCGAGCACTTCATCCGTACCGTGCTTGCACACCTTGCCTTCGTGGGGATAGACATCAATGACGTCTCCCATTGCCATGGCAGACACATCAACTTCGATCGGCATAGCGCCCGCATCTTCCATGGTGTTGAAGAAAATTGGCGCGATTTTGCCACCCAGCACATAACCGCCTTCGCGACGATTCGGTATGTGGGCAATATCATTACCCATCAACCACAGCACACTGTTAGTCGCAGATTTGCGGGATGACCCGGTACCGACCACATCACCGACATAGGCGACCGGATGACCTTTCTTTTTCAGCTCTTCGATCTTTTCAAGCGGCTTGTCGGTGAAACCCTCGCGAGGGAATTTGTGGAAAGCCAGCGCGTGCAGCGGGATATCAGGTCTTGACCAGGCATCTACCGCAGGAGACAGATCGTCTGTATTCGTCTCACCCGGAACCTTGAAGACTGTGAGCGTTACTTTGTCCGGAACTTCGTCGTTCGCCAGATACCAGTCGGCGTTGGCCCAGGCTTCAACCACTTTTTTGGCGTGGGCGTTGCCGTTGTCCATTTTCTCTTTTACATCATGAAACGCGTCAAAGACCAGCAGTGTTTTACTCAAACCGGCGGCGGCGGTTTCGGCCAGCTCGTCGTCATCCAGCGCTGTGATCAGCGGCTGTACGTTGTATCCACCGAGCATAGTGCCGAGCAGCTCCACAGCCTTCTTTTTGTCTACCAGCGGCGACTTCGCTTCGCCCTGGGCAACGGCTGCCAGAAAACCCGCTTTCACATAGGCGGCTTCATCAACTCCGGCCGGAATTCGCTCGGACAAGAGTTCGAGCAGAAACTCTTCCTCGCCTGCGGGAGGCTTTTTCAGCAACTCAACCAGTCCGGCGACTTCGGTCGCGTCCAGAGGCTGAGGTACCACACCAAGTGCGGCACGCTCTTCCACGTGTTTTCGGTAATTTTCTAGCACAGGATTGACCCCCGTCAGGTTTGCGATATTTCTGAAAGTGTAAGAGTAGAAAACGAGTCGATAGATGTCATACGACGAGCTTTCCTTGCCCGGTTGACCAAAATGCATTACTGCTATTATAACAGAGGAACGTCCAGACAGAGATGCCTTCGACAACTGAATCCTCGAAAAGATCTACCCCTGAGCTGATTGCCGGTTAACGCCGGATTCCGCCCTCCCTGGAAACACCACGTTTAGCTCAGTAAAGCGTCAGACAGCTACTATTTCCGTCGCACTGACGTGCCGTGTCAGGATGTGACAATCACCCTCAGTGATTGAAAAGGCACAAATGATTACAGCGCGTGTGAGATCAGGCAAACTTCAAACCACTTCCGGTCCCAGGGAGACTGAACGCAGCAATTCAATCTGATCGCGCAGGCTCGCTGCCTTTTCAAATTCCAGCTCACGGGCAAACTCGTACATTTGTTTTTCCATCGACGTGATCTTTTTTGACGCTGCCGATGGCGACAACGCTGCAAAATTTTTGGTCTCCTCGGCGATGCGAGCATCGCGACGGGATTTCTTACCGGGAACCGGTGATGATGCCTCCATGATATCGAGCACCTTTTTGCTCACCGACCTGGGGGTAATACCGTTTTCCTCGTTGTGTTTTTTCTGTTTCTCTCGCCGCCGTTCGGTTTCGTCGATGGCGCGCTTCATCGAATCGGTTACTTTGTCCGCGTACAAAATAGCCGTGCCGTTCAGATTGCGAGCGGCACGCCCGATCGTTTGAATCAGGGAGCGGTCCGAACGCAGAAAACCCTCTTTATCGGCATCGAGAATCGCGACCAGAGATACCTCGGGCATATCCAGTCCTTCGCGCAACAGATTAATTCCCACTAACACGTCAAATTCACCGAGCCTGAGGTCCCGAATGATCTCGGTTCTCTCTACCGTGTCGATATCGCTGTGCAGGTAACGCACTCGAACCCCGTGGTCGGCCAGATAGTCAGTCAGATCTTCAGACATTCGCTTGGTTAAAGTAGTGACCAGCACTCGTTCATTAATTTCAACCCGACGATTTATTTCGGAAAGTAAATCATCGACCTGGGTGCGAACATCACGAATCTCGATTTCCGGATCGACCAGACCCGTAGGTCTTACCACCTGCTCTATAATCTGACCGGTATGCTGTTCCTCATAGTTCCCCGGAGTAGCAGACACGAATACCGTCTGCGGCGATAACTGCTCAAACTCGTCAAAGCGAAGTGGCCGGTTATCGAGGGCCGAAGGCAAGCGGAAACCGTAACCCACCAGATTCTCCTTGCGCGACCGATCTCCCTTGTACATGCCACCGAGCTGGGGCACTGTCACATGGCTTTCATCGATGAACAATATCGTGTCCGTCGGTAAATAGTCGAACAGGCAAGGCGGTGGCTCGCCGGCCGCCCGGCCAGATAAATAGCGCGAATAATTTTCAATGCCGGAGCAGTAGCCAATCTCGTTGATCATCTCGAGATCAAACAAGGTGCGT
>CAYPCS010000080.1:18443-25425 GCA_964409275.1 uncultured Granulosicoccaceae bacterium | reverse complement strand
CGCACTGACCGCACGACACGCGTTGACAGCTCCGGTGTTCGGGTCAGCTGTCTTTTCCAGCAACTCCAGTAGTTGCGCCGGAGTGAGCGCCGGTGACATGCTCCGAATGACAGCGGCCAAACCCGATATATGAGCAGCCGAAAATGAACTGCCATTATAAAAATCGTATTGCTCATTTGGCTGGGTACTTATTACCTGGCGTCCTGGCGCAGATATGGCCCCTCCTTTTTGACCGTTCATGGCAACCGCTATCGTTCCTTCAACGGAAACAGGAAAGGCCGGTCTATCGTGCACAGGCTTCGCACCCACCACGACAATGTTCCGAGACAACGCTTCCTCAACCAGACGGTTTAACAGAGGGTCCGGGGGTCCGGTCAAACTGAGATTGATGATATCAACTTCTTCCTTGATAGAATAATTAAGCGCTTTCGCGAGCGTTAACGTATTACATTGAGCACCGTCACTGGCATTGTCCCCATACCAGCAGGCTTTGATGGGCAATAGACTGGCCTCAGGTGCAACACCAACAATTCCCGTTGAGTTGTTCGCAGCAGCCGCAATAACGCCGCCCACCGCAGTACCATGTATGTCAGAGCGAAACCGGTCCTCATCGCGATCTACAAAGTTACGTATCTCTTCCAGCCTGGAGGCAAGATCGGGATGACTATCGTCAAGTCCGGTATCTACCACCGCTATTCGTATACCTTTGCCACGCGACCAGTAGTGTGAAACGAACGCCTGTATCGAATGAAACCCATGCTGCATCGAGAAAAAGGGATCATTGTACTCCTGAGCCTGTACAGAGAAATTCTGTACGATTTGTGCAGATTCTACACCTGGCTCCTGGGCCAGCGCCGCCAGTAAAGCCTCACGGGGTTGCGGACCCTCATTCTCAAAAATAATACAAAATATATTGATCGATGGTAGTGGCCAGTCCGCCACCCGTTTCAATCCATAACTCTCTGACATATTCTCCAGAAAACTGAAATACTTTGGAGGCAGGGTCTCTGCAGCGGATACAACACTGGATGTAGTAAGCCTGGCATGTTCTTCGGGTGTCATAGTGATTAAAACAAGATTCGATTCCTGTCCACTACCGTAGTTTCCAAAGGTCTTGTCTATGGTGACGTTGGTCTCCACTAACTCCTGTCGAGTGGCCGGACAGCCTGCAAGTATAAAAACCAGTGCGGCTATACCAACAATCGGGAAGTACTTAATCACTGGACACCTCTTTCTCCTTTCCAGGCCTATTAATCATACCGGTTTAAAAGTAGAATCAGGGTAAAATACCCACGTCGACAACACCTGGCTGCGTTTGAATCGAGCTCATCAGTTTGCTTAATACCGAAGGAGAGACTATTGCACCGGATTGGGAATCCTCAAACGTAAGCTTATAGGTATTACCAGACTCTTTACTTACAGACACGGATTCAACTGAGTCAAATTGTGTAATATCATTTAGCAATTTCTTTTTGCGGTCGTCCTCCAGCTCCGGATCTATCTCAAAATACAGCTGAATATTACCGGACGATTCATCCGAACTAAGTACCTGATAGGGATTATCGACTGTATGATCTACAGGTATATTGTATTGCCCCATAATGACAACTACTGCCGCTGCACACATCGCAGTAGCGGCCCATAAAGGCGCCCGTCTCATCTCAAACAGTCGGCCAATCCAATCAATCGTTGATCGAAATCCGGCTGGAAAGCCGGACCCTTTTGATTCTCCGGCAATACGTTCGCGCATGCGCTCAAGTGAGGCCGCCGTATCCGGCGCTCCAGCCGAGGGCGTAGTTAACAACCGGTTCATGTTATATAACGACGCCATTTCATCGCGACACACATCGCAGCCGGCGATATGCAGTTTGAGTTGCTCCGCCTCTGTCTGCTCCAGCGTGCCGTTAACCAGCCACGGAAGCTGACTAATGAGATGTTCATGTTCACTGCTTATAGGGGATAAGTCTGTCATTTTTAGATAACCGTGCAATTTTAAATAGAATCTATAGCGGTGCGCAATTTCTTGCGAGCGCTAAACATACGTGTTTTAACCGTGTTTGACGGACACCCGACAATTTCTCCGATCTCTACACAGGACCACCCCAGCGCAGTAAGTTCCACTACCGCTCTTTGCTCGATACTTAACGATTTGAGTGCCTGCGACATTTGCGAAATACTATCGACCAGTTCTGCCTCAACCGCCGGATCGTTATTTTTAGACAGATCCACTGCAGACTCTGCACTTTCACCTGACTGCGTAAACCGCGAATGCCGTTTCCCTGCTCGTATCGCTTTTAGCGCGGTTCTATAGCCAATGCCATATATCCAGGTAGAAACCCTGGACTTACGCTGAAATTTACCAGCCCCGTTCCAAACGGCGTAAAGGGTATCCGACACTACCTCTTCGACCTGTGCCGGATCGTTTAGCATTCGCTGAACAAATCGAAAAAGCAGTGGATGATATCGTCGGTAAAGAGATTCGAAAGCCACCTCGTCCCGCCGGGCAATTCGCTGCAATACTGCAACTTCATCCGTTTCCTGATCTGAACCATTGGTCCATCCAGTAAATGCCATTGTATTAGCAACCATTAGTCTGCCTGCGTGTGCTTATCAAGTGAGTACCAACACAGGTTTAAAGGGTTCATACTAATTTGGAAAAAAATCCATTGTGGAGATTTTCCCGCAACCGCAATTAAAAAAACTGGCAGGAAAGCACCCCCTGCCTGAATAATCCGGATCTTCCACAACAGGATATTACTCCGGTCCCGGCAACAATTCTCCTGATTGCGCCTTTCATCTAAAGCGACACAGATAGAATCGGTGCCGGGCATACGTCCAGCTCCTGTCTTTCCTGCCAGGAATATGAACGCCGAAGTTCACTCAATGTCACTCCGGAATCTGCCGAATTATTGCGCCGGTGGCAGTGCTACATCCCAAACCCCGCCGAGGCCGTCACCATTGGTGTCGCCGACAGATGAATCCCCCTGGAAGAAATATAACGCCTGCCCGTTCACCGCCCACTGCAGAGAGCCGTCGTCCCTGGTGACAAGCGTAAAGTTGTCAGCCGCCTGACTGCCCTGATCTGCAAACAGGGGTGGCCAGGTCACAGCGCAATCACCGTTACACACCGATGTGCCCGGGGAGTCATTTCGAAATGTATATAAAGTCATTCCGGATTGATCAATTCTAGCTGACGGGTCGCTTCCACCGTTATTGATACTACCCTGCCCGGTCAATACGGTTCCCAGAGAGGTTTCGCCTGTACTTACGGGATCGGGTCTGGCTACGAACCACACGTTACCAATGCCTTCCCCACTGGTTTCTCCTTCAGCAGCATCACCCTGGTAAAAATAAAGCGGTCTGTTTTTAAATGCCAGCTGCAACACTCCGTCGGTTCGGGTAATTGTCGAGAACTGTCCCTGGTCGACATCAACCCCCGGTTCCACGACAGGCCAGTTAAGTACACACGCATCAGTACAATTCGATACGCCATCAGTATCGTTTGCGAAGGTATACATAGAACGATTGGCCGCACCACTAACAAGCACATCACCAATTGAGGTACTGGTGAAAGCACCAGGAATTATAGACTGTGGATCATTTGCTTCAGGCGTGCCACCGGCTTGCTCGGTAGCTACCGGTGGCTGTGAATTCACTGCAGTGCTTTCTTCACCACCGCACCCTGTTAGCACCACGGCAACCAGTAGCGTGGTTAACGTCAGCGATTGATCTGTGATGCATGTTTGATGTTGCATAGTACTCTCCGGTTTTGGATAAATTTCAACACAGGCGTTGAAATTATTGAGTACCTGCAAGCAGCGGGCGGGTTCGTGGTGTCTGCGAGATTCTTTTAAAATGCGAACCAGTTATTCAGGAACAGGACTTTGAAGGCCATCCTGTGAAACAGCGTCGATTTACCCAGATCTCCAGGTACTATAACGGCCTCACCGTTTATACCCAGAGATTCCACCAGCTCCCCGTTTATCAGATTCTGTGAAGCAAGTGGCGTGGTTAAACGTGCATCAAAATTAGCTCTGACACCGCTCGGCATATGGCAATACGAACAATTCGAATCAAGGTACGAGCGCGCACGTGCCGCCAGGCTAAGTGATTCATCATCGACAGGAGAAGAGGTTGTGACCTTTTGGAAACGACCAGTCGCCGGTTTCGGAGAAACCGATTTGCTCGGCTGACGAATTATGATCACCGTCGTTTGGTATACACATCCACCGTGCTTTAAGCGCTGCATCTGACCAGAAAGGTACATTCAGGTTGTACGGTACACAGCCCGCACGAGGCAGCAGATTCTGAAGATCGCTAAACACCCCTGTCTGCGATAGAGCAGCTGGTGGTTCAGGGGTCGCGATAACTCCACCAGCACGCGCCAGCATCTCGATCTTACCGTTGGCATTCAAACCACCGGAGGTTCTCGCTATCAACACGTCACCTTTGCTATCGAGAAGATAGGAGTTGATTCCGTTAGGAAAACCGGCAGTGACATTGCCTATTTGCTCTACGCTATTGTTTGAGCCATCAGCTATAGCAGCCCATAGATTGCCGCTGATAAAATCTGAAAACAGGTATTTACCAAAAAGGTCGGGGTGTTTTGAACCACGATATACCCCTGCCCCTATTACAGCCTGGCCTTCCGAGCGCGGATAGGCCCACACAGGTGGAACTTCGTTACCAATGACGATCGCAGGTCTGCCTATATTACACCGGCGACGGTTCCTTCCACGTAACCCCATTGGTGATTGTCACCGCTTTTGGTGATATTAATCTCTTCCATGGCCGACTGGCCGACATCAGCAACCCAGATATTTCCGGTAGCGGCATCCCTTGAGATTGTCCAGGGATGACGAAACCCGATGCTGTAAAATTCTTCCAGTGAATCTCCTGACGGATCAACAAAAGGATTGTCGTTTGGAATGTAGTAATTCTGTGTGTAGGAAGGCGGCCAGTTCGAACCATTGCTCGACGGGTCTTCCTCAAGATGCACGGGCTGCCGAACAATCGGGTGACTTCGGCTGCTGTCCTGATCCACGTCGATGCGAAGAATGCCACTGAAAAGACCACCATCAAGTCGCTGTGTGTTAAAGGTACGGTTGCAACAGTTCCCTTCATCACCCGTGGAAATATACAAAAACCCGTCGTCACCGAAGAACATGTCGCCACCAATGTGCCACTGCTGCCGATCATACTGGTTGATTAACACAAGCTCGGAATCAAGATTCACCAGGCCGTTTGATACAGAAAAACGGGACACGCGGTTGCAACCATCAAACGTTGGAGATCCGGAAAAGGTGCCAGACCGAGTTGGAGACCACCGATAGGAAATATAGATATAAACGGAATTGTCCGAACTCGGTAAACCAAACTCCGGATGAAATGCAATATCGCTGATACCTCCCTCCCCAACACCGGATTTACCGTGCATGATGGGAGATATATCAAAGAACAGTGTTTTATCACTCGCGCCTTGCTGGTGCGAAACTGTCCAGCCTATTCCGTCTTTACCAACGATTACGAGCTTGTCGTCAACCGGGTGTTCGACTATACGAATCGGCTCAACAAAGCTGAGTGATGGGTAGGGACCAGATCTGGATCTGTGCGCCTGTTATCACTTGCGTGGAAATGTTAATAACGCAACTGCAGTTGCTGCAATCACCAACACGCAAAGTATCGCCTTTGAGATTGTCTCCATTGTACCTTCAATCAGCATGGCATGAACCACGCTGCCTGCAACGATCACCGCTGCCAGCGACTTGTGGCTTCTTCGCCAGATTCGCGGATGCAATCGCAACCGGCGGCGGAACCCGGCAATAAAGGCTGTGACAAAAACACCCCACATGGCAATCACCCCCCAAACAGAGAACGGCGTTGGTGAGGCGAATAGCAACGCGTCGATCACATCCGGAGGACTTGTAATCCAGAGCCCCAGTACATGAGTGATTACCAGCAAAACCAGACCGCTTCCGATCCACCGGTGTGCACGTCGACCCTCCGGGATACCTGTGAGGTACCCGGAAGCCAGCAATGGCTGGAACAGCATCAGAGCCATTGCCAGTACTCCGGCAAACCCGGCGACAATATAGACTGGATCGCGCCATGCAAGCAGAGGACTCAACGCTGCAGCGGCAATCGGAACCAGGACCGCGACTGCCAGCACCGTCCAAAGCACAGTGAATCGGTACTTGCCCATCCTATTCCGCGAGGGATCTTCCGGTTACATAATTTGCCCGGCGAAGAACCTGAACTGTTTTCACGATCACTGGCAGTGCTGGTTTATTCGAGGGCAAATAAGTAATAGACCAGGTTGTTGCGGGGTGTATGCCCTGTTTCTTCCAGAGCATACTCACGTGTTAAACCGGTAGAAGTACGAAGTGCGCACTCAGTGTTTTATCTTTCGCACTTGCCATTATCGGCCGCAGAAAAACAGTTTCAAAATCATCACTGTCGTAAGCGAGATGCCCGTGTGGCTGGCCAAAAGCGGGAACGATCTGTGGCATCTCAAGCCGGAACTCGCCATTCTTGTCGGTGAGTGTGGCACCGTGACTTTGCGGATCACGCTCATGTCCTTCAGTAGTGTGCGCCCAAATCTGGATACGCTGGCCGGCCAGTGGCGCACCGTCTCCCGCCTTGCGCACGGTCCCTGTCATCCAGAAACCCCCGCCCCCGATCCGCTCTACAATCGCAGCGCCCGGACGGTAGTTGTTTGATCCACCGCGCATAGAGCGCGTGGGTGCGTGGGCTTGCGCCAGTGCAGCATTAAAGCTCGTTGCGCTGGTCGCCACCAGAGCACCTGCTGTTGTCAAGAATTTACGACGAGAGGACAATACAATTGCCATATGGGGCTCCCCGGAACCTGTGCGTAATCGGATTTTGAAGCACAATATTAGCTTACAATTGTGCAGCCTGACATGGTCAATTTTACCGATCAAAAAGCAGCCGGCGCGCGTTACCGGTTTCTCTTACGCAATAA
>CAYPCS010000080.1:0-18343 GCA_964409275.1 uncultured Granulosicoccaceae bacterium | reverse complement strand
ATTTTACCGATCAAAAAGCAGCCGGCGCGCGTTACCGGTTTCTCTTACGCAATAATGCCTGTAGCGCTCACGATTTTGAACATAACCCCCCGATGGTCGGGGGATGCCGTCCGATACCAGCGACCGTTTGACGAATCAAAACAACTGAAATGAGCACTGAGGATGGCGGGAATCGAGATCTATCGTGCACAAACAACTATGTTCACGGGTTCAATAAATTGTCGGCAAAGTAAATCTATAGTCCGCTTAAGAAGTTGTATCCTATACAAGCACACCACCTAGTCAATACTCACCACTTCTGTGGCCTGCCAGCCAATGTCACTCCAGGTTTGAAAGAACTCAAATCTTTGGCCTGCAGCCAGTGTTCTGTAATCGCTACCTTCTATGTTGCAATGGTGGACGAATACATCTTCGCCCACCTCATTGACTATAAACCCATAGCCCTTAAGAGGGTCAAACCACTTAACAGTGCCGACCAGCTTTTCCATTCTTCACTCTCTGGATTTATAAAGCGTAAACCGGACTAGCGACTGGCACTACCAGCACTGAGTTTTACGTCGTCAGAAAGATCTGCCGGCTTTTTTTGGTTCTCCGCTTCCAGCTTAATCTTGTGATAGATCTCCGATCGATGCACAGGGATTGTCATCGGTGCATTAATTCCGATTCTCACCCGATCACCCTTTACTGAAAGAACTACAACTTCTGTGTCGTCTGCAATCTTTATAGCTTCGTTGGTCTTGCGTGTAAGAATAAGCATTGATTTGTGCTCCGATTGATTTTCTAATCTTAAGCCTTAAATAAGGCGCCGGGATTTCGTTATCTGGCAGGGTTAGTATCAGATAAAGATGTATCAAACCAACGTCAGTCGTGTATCAATTGTCGGATAATTGTCTCAAGTATGTCGCGACGACTTCCCTGGGAATACCAGGTACATATTCCTGTGCCATGCACCGGCTATCCGAGCGCAGACAGGGTGACTTTCAGGTTGAAACCAAATTGATCAAGTGCATTGGTCCGGGATTCCGGCTTCCATTCACCATTGCGTATAGGGCGTGGATTTTTAGTTGCACCGGGATTTGAAGCGACCCGGGATCAGACTAACGAACGCTGCAGGTTCGCGTCATTGAAGGCATTGGGGTTCTACACTGAACCGCATTACCTTGAGATGAAACAACGCAGTTAGTGGAGGCAGGCAGCTGCGCTGGAAGGGACAACCGGCTATTTCCAGAACAAGAACCTAGTTTTTTCTGTTAACGCCCAACAACTTGTAAACAGGACAGATAAGAAAAATACCGGTAACGATCAGATAGATACTGATTGCCCAGGATATGAAAATAAGCCAGAGAGTGGCGGGAGCGAATTTGATACCAATTAAAATTAGAAGTGCAAATCCGGTGACCAGGCGTATCGTACTATCTGTTGAACCAATGTTCATACTGCTGCTCTATTTTGCAATGTAACCAGTATCGGCAGCGTAAGTATCAAACAGGGTTCATTTGTGTATTAATTGCAGGAGAATTGTCTCAAATGTATCAAGGCCTGGTGCCCTCACCTCGCAAACGGGCTTTGCTGGCCAATCACGAAGGAAGCGGCAGCAACTCAAAACCTGCATTTCCGGTTATCGCGCGGGGATGCACTCAAAGATATTAGCTGTGGCTGGCGTCGCTGCAGCCATCAGCCAAACACATACCCGATTCCCCGCACCGTGCGTATGACTTCCGGCTTTCCAGGGTTGTGCTCAATTTTTCTGCGCAGCCGGCTTATTCTGAGATCGACCGAGCGATCATAAGGATCCCAGTCTTTATCGTGTGCCTGGTTTAGAAGTTGATCGCGGTTCAATACACGACCGCGGTTTTCCGAGAAGACCCGCAGCAGGTTGTACTCCATTGAAGTGATGTAGATCTCCTCGCCCTGCGCATCAAACAACTTTGCCGCATCCAGATCGAGCGTGCAGCTGCCAAAGGCCACCGAATTAGCGGTTTCCGGCTTTTTCACAGCTGCACCATCGTTCTGCGAACGTCTTCGCAGAGCCGCTTTGACCCTGGCTTCGAGTTCCCGTAGATCTACCGGTTTGCCAAGGTAGTCGTCAGCGCCCATTTCAAGGCCGACGACACGGTCCACTACGTCATCAGCTGCGGTCAGCATGATAACGGGCGTGTCGAGGTCCATACGAAGCGTTCTCAGGGCGGTGAGTCCGTCTTCACCGGGCATATTGATGTCGAGTATGATCAGATCCGGCAGCGACTCTTCAATTTTTGCCCGCATAGCCGGCGGATTTTCGGCTTCCTCGATTTTGTAACCGCGACCTCTCATATAGTCACTTACCATTTCCCGCAAGACCGGCTCATCGTCACAGATCAGGATAGTTTGAATGTCGCTCATGCTTTTCAAGCCTTGCCGGGGATCAGATCGGACACCAGTATCAACAGCTCATTGGGTGTTACCGGTTTTTCGAGATAGGGCTGCGAAGTCTCGGAAAGAAACTCTGCTACATCTTTGGACAGCGTGTCCCCCGTGATGAATGCCATTTTCTTTGCTAACGCAGGCTTCAGTTCATGAAGTTCACTGTAGAGAGCCGGACCGTCGAGGCCTGGCATGCGCATGTCACTAAGCACTGCATCGAAAGAATCGGAACGTAGCAACGACAGTGCTTCCCGGGAATCGTAACGCGTTTCTACCTCATAGCCGGCAGTTGAAAGAATATCGCTGACCATATCGGCAACCCCGACTTCATCATCAATAACGAGAATCCTCCCCGAGCTGTGTTCAACGGGTTCGACCTCGGTTGATCGCCTCATCGTGCTACCCGCCTTGCACGGCAGCAGCAAACGAAACTCTGCGCCGTGGTCAGGTTGCGAATGCACGGTAAGTTCGCCATCGTGTGACTTAACCACACGATGACAAAACGCCAGTCCTATGCCGGTACCTTCACCCACTTCCTTGGTGGTGAAAAACGGTTCAAAAATTCGCGATTTTACGTCCGCAGGTATTCCCGGACCGTTGTCCGCGATGGATAAGACTGCGCAACTGCGATTCTGATCGAAGGTCGATTTCAGGGTAAGCCGACGCGGTTCAGGCTGGCCTTCCAGCGCATTCTCGGCATTCACCAGCAGATTGGTGAGAACCTGGATAATTTGATCTTCGTCGGCCTCGACGTCTGGTAAATTCTGGTCAATATCAATCTCTACATCGACCCCGGATTTGCGCAATCTGTGACCGGCAATATCGAGCGCCGCGAAAAGCGCTTCATTCATGGAACACTGGGTTAGCTCCATCGGACGCTGACGCGCCATTGCCAGAAATGCCTTGACGATACGCGAGCACCGGTCAGCAGCCTGAGCGATGTTATCCACCTGTTTTTTCAGTGCAGGATCATCGACCGAAGTCTGCATCATCATCGAATAGCCGACGACAACCGAGAGTGGATTGTTCAGCTCGTGCGCAACACCTGCCAGCAACTCTCCCATCGCCGACAGTTTTTCACTTTGGTAGGCGATCTCTCGTTGCTGATCAAGCTCAGCTTCGAGCGCAAACTGTTCTGTTACATCGGTAACCGAGATCAGATATCCGCCTAATCCGGTTTTGTTGTAGGAGGATTCAAGCGTGCTCCCGCTGGTATTAGTGAATCTCACCTTCTTGCGATAGCTTTTAACGATATCTTCAGCGTGCTGAAGATACTCATCGGGTGTCATGTTCATTTCAGGCGGAGGGCGCACCGCGCCGCTTCCATACGAATTGCGAAATACTTCTTTTCGTGGCGTTCCGACTGCAGGGACGTTGTCGATTCCACCCAGTATCATCTCTGCGTATTTAGCATTGCAAAACTCAAATCGCAGTTCATTGTCGTAAAGACAAATACCTTCATCGACCGCTTCCATGGCATCAATGACAATAGCCCGTGCGCGCTCCTGTGCTTTTTTACTCTCTGTTACCTCCTTCCAGGTGACTGTGCTTCCGCCTTCCGAGGTACGTGCTGTCGACACTATAAATTCTCGTCCATCGGCGCGCTTCAACTCGAACTGGTGACGAGGACTGGTATTGGACCCGGACCGTACCCCGCTGGAGTACTCGATCCAGTCGTCGGTATTGATCAGATCACCTCCTTCAGACAATCCGGCAAGTATCTCTTTGCGCGGACGCCCATAGGTCATCAAGTGAGCAGCCGACGGGTGTAGCTCTTTTACAGCGCGATTCGCAAGGATCATTCGGTCGTTCTTGTCATAAAGAACAAAACTCTCGTCTATCGCATTGAGCGCTTCGGTTAAACGTGAATGCGCGAGCACTGATTGATTTTGATCGCGATTCGCTTCTTTGGTGGCATAGGCTTCATTTTCGCGAAAGTAGGTCATGCACGCGCCATCCGGAGCCGGGTGCGTGTAAAGGCTCACTGATATCCCGTCTTTAAGGAAAATATCAAATCCCTTGGCCTGGAACTGGATCGCTTCGAGAATCTGCTCCTTGAAAGTCTCTGCCGATGTACCATCGGGCACGATAACGGCCTGCGATTCAACCAGCCGGTGGATGAGATCAAACACGCTCGCGTAATCCGGACAATTTTCGCCCAGATAATACCGATAACCCGTTAGCCATCTGCGGTTGCCGTAAACAAACCGGAGGTCCGCATCCCAATGAATGTACGCGACATTTAAGCGATCAACAGCGTCGAAGACCATTGCTTCGGCGAGACTTTTATCCGGTCGCTGTACCTTGGCGGTCTTTTTTACAGTCGTCTCCTGGTGAGTGAAATTTCTTTGGCAAGCGCCATTCTCACTGTAAGATAGACCCCGAAAGTATCAGGCTGATGTCACCAGGAAGTGTTTTTGTATCAATTGTATCAGCAGTCCAAACCTGCAAAACCTGAACCCGGGTTTATTTGGTACCCGGCTTAATTTGGTACAAAGCGTAATTTGGCACAAAGCGAATCGGTCAGACTCACACGGTGCCGCTGGTACAAAACTCCCGTCTGACCTGCTATCAAGTGGCTGGCAAATTTCCCTCCGGAACTCCACTTGCCAGCAGATCTTCCAGCACACCCTCTTCCATATCAATCTGCAGCACATCGTTAAAACGGTTAAAGAAGCCACACAACGATATTCGAAGCGTCAGTTCAACCAGCTGTTCTTCGGAAAAGTGTTCGCGCAGGGCACTGATCATACCGTCGCCAACCCGATTCCAGTCGTTGTTAACCGCTACCGCGTAATCTCGCACCAGGTAGTCAACAGAATTGAAAGAATCGATTTCAGGTTCCAGAATTTGCTCGATAGCAGTTGCCGGCAGTCCATGACGAATTGCCCGCGGTGTATGGTGAGCGACACAGTACCGACAGGAATTCAGTGTCGATACCGTGACAAGTGCAATCTCAAGGTAGCGTTTGTCGAGGATAGCTTCATCGGCAAAGTCCAACAGCAGACCCATGATATGCCTGAGAGCAGGAGGTCTATGTGCGAATACGCGCACCTGATTAAGGAAGGGTCCGTACTCACGCGCGTAGCGTTCATAAATGGCGCGCGAAGGCTGGTCCAGCTCGTCGGCTTCAATGTCTCGCACTCTGGCCATGACACCCTCTGTTATATAAAGTGGAACAAGATTTAGTCTGGATTACTCAACGGCTGTGCCGACATCCCGCTTGATTCTACCTTGAATTTTTTCCCTTGCAAATATCAATCAAAAACTACGAAGTTGATGTCGGTTTATGCATTTCCTTTGCTGAATCCCAGATCGAGCACAGTCGCTGGTAATTATCGGATATGGCAGCCACTGCGAAATCGTCATCTATTTTATCGAGCATCCACTCGCGCGCAACGTCCGCAAATATTGTACGGCCCACTGCAAAGCCCTTTACCAGCGGATACTGTGCTGCCAACTGAAAACTGGCTGTCAGCTTGCTTTCGCTTTCACCCGGATCCAATACCACAATTCCCCGGGTGTTCGAATCGTTTCGCTCTATTGCATCTATAGTCAAGCGCCACGCTTCATCAGTTAGCATGGGCTCAAGCTTCCACCAGTCCGGATATACATTGGCATCGTAAAAACGCTGGATGACTTTTGCGGTTGAGTCATCACCTGCCGTACCTGCTTTAGACGGTATTACCTCTAGTAAAAACTCCAGTCGGTTGCGTCTGCAGGCGTTGTAGAGTTTGACGACTGTTGATTCCTGTGACGCCCACATCTCATAATCATCGTCGGGGTGACATAAGCACTGCACCTTTACCACCTGATCGCGTGGCCACTCGGCCAGTCCGCCGAAGTCGACGCCAAGAGCGGGTTCAAGTGTCAGTGGCCTGGATCCTGGTAATTCAACCGGACGTCCTATCCACAGGCCGGCCCCTGCTGCTTTGTATAACGCATCACGTCCCAGTCGGTCATCACACAACAAGCCGTATCCAGTGCGACCATCAGAGACATTCATCACCGCTCTTAGACAGAGTGATTTAAATCGACCAATCCTGGTAGCGTTAGCGCCATCCAGTTCTTCCAGTTGCATGCGATGATCAAAAGCAAAAACCCGAACCGTGGGCCAGTCAAGGTGGCGATTGGTGGCCCAATGTACTTGCTCAAGATCACGATCGTGGCGAAGATCCGGCCGTTTTATGCCACGATCAAAAAAGTACCGCAGCTCATCCCATGATGGATATGCCGGTGTACAGCCGTGTCGACTAACGGCAAATGCGCCACAGGCATTGGCGTATTGGAGGCTTGTTGACCAGTCCTGTTTATCGAGCCAGCCTTTCAGCAGGCCTGACATGAATCCATCACCAGCACCGAGCACGTTGAAGATTTCAATCGGATAACCGGGACCGGATTCACCATCATCGAGAGATGCAGGAATATCACCGGTAAACGCTACCGCACCGGTAGCACCGCGTTTACATACGAGTGTCGCATTGGATACTTTACGAACTGCACGCAAGGCTACCACAGTGTCCGTCGAACCACCTGCAATGTGAAATTCTTCTTCGGTGCCGACAATAAGATCAAAGAGATGCAGTGTTTCCTGCAATCGACTGGTAACTTTTTCGCTTTCAACAAATCGACTTTCCCCGTCGCCATGACCGGCAACACCCCATAGATTGGGGCGGTAGTCAATATCGAGCGCGGTTTGCATATTGTTATCGCGGGCAACCTCTAAAGCCTTGCAGGTTGCAGCAGCCACCCGTGGATGACTGAGATGTGTGCCGGTTGCCACGACCGCGCGTGCACTGCAAATGAAGTCTGCATCGATATCATCAACGTTGAGCCCCATATCGGCACAGTCTTCACGGTAGAATATCAGTGGAAATTGTTCCTGATCGCGTATGCCCAGAAGCACCAGTGCGGTTAGACGATCCGGGTCTACTTTAACGCCATCAGTATTCACCCCCTCGCGTTCAAGCTCTTCACGGATGAAGCGCCCCATGTGTTCATCGCCTACAGCAGTTATAACTGCAGACTTCAAACCCAGGCGCGCAGTACCACAGGCGATATTAGTGGGGCTTCCACCGATATACTTGTCAAACGAACGCATGTCTTCAAGCCGCCCGCCAACCTGAGCGCCATACAAATCAACCGATGAACGCCCAATGGTAATAAGATCGAGTTGCTTATTCACGGCATCTACCTTTCAGATTTAAAAAAATGCGGACCATTACCGTCACGGGTGGAGGCGCCCTCTCACCGTTAACACTTCTAATTGTTTGTTGCAAGACTTTCGGCCAGGCTTCCCGGGTAAAGCCGATGACATGACTCAATGTTGTAATGAAATTCCTCAGCCTGTAATCACGGGATTGCTAATTTTTGGCGGCCTGAAGAAAAGTCTGAAACTCGTTTTCCGCAATAGGTACCGAGTGTGCCGGTTCAGGGTAATTACCCGAATCGACATCAGATTTGTATTCTTTAAACGCTGCAATTCTTTCCTCCTGCAAACGCTTTAACACTGGTGCCAGATTACGATATACCTTGCCATGCCTGGGTTTATGGTTTACACCGTATCCACAGACGTCTTCGGCGCATCTACGTACATTTTTCGCTTTAAGGCGTTTAATTTGCGACGAAACGTAACTTCGTGTAACACAATCATTGGTATTGACTGATCTTACCTTACACTGACTAGATACGTAGACAAGAGCGATGAATCAATGGTTGATAAGCAGAAACGTAAAACCTTAAAAACCATCGGTGGCCTGACAGCAGCTCCGCTACTTCCGGTAGTTGCTATGGGAGCACTGCCACCAGAAGTTATCAGCGACCAGTCAGGCAACGTCCCCGATCATAACGCTCGCGGACCGCAGTTTGGAAAGTTCACTCTCGGTGACGGGCCACTGCAGCCCTATGACACAGAACGACAGTCAATTTTCGCTGCCACTTGCACACCTTGGCAATGCAATCTTTAACAACCCCAAATAGAGACAACTAACCTGACCGCTCGACCTTCTTTAGCCGTTTCCATAAAGGTGTTTGACTCAATAGAAGCAATACCAGTCCGACCGTCAGTACTAAAGAAATCGGGTGCGAAACGAAGTTCCAGAAAAACAACCCGATATCACCGCGCGCGCCAAGCATGGCGCGGCGGTAGTTGGAATCCATCATTGGCCCAAGAATGACGCCCAGGATAACCGGGCCAACCTGAAATCCGTATACTTTCATGTAGTACCCCAGGACACCGAACCCGAACATCCATACAATGTGCGTTGGATTGTTCTGAATCGCATAGGTCCCAACAGCCGAAAAGACTATAATCAATGGAATTAAAATAGCCTTCGGACACTCGACAATCTTTGTAAACACACGTATTCCAGTTAGCCCGAAAATCAGCAAAAACAGGTTAGCTAATATCAAATTTCCGACAATGAACCAGAACAGGTGTGGCGTCTCAACCAACAATAGAGGGCCAGGTTTTAGACCATGGATGAACAATGCGCCTATTATGACAGCCGTCACCGCATCACCGGGGATACCCAGTGTTAGCATGGGAACGTAGGCACCCCCTACCGCTGAATTGTTCGCAACCTCTGGTGCAACGAGCCCTTCTTTTGCACCTTCACCGAATGGCATTTCCGGATCGCTGGTAGAACGTTTCGCATGATCGTATGCGAGCAGTGCGGCAATGTCCCCGCCAGTGCCAGGTAAAGCGCCAATAATGGTACCAATACCTGAGCAGCGAACCGCCAGCGCAAAGTAACGTTTGAGGTCACGCCAATCTGGAATGACCCGTGTGATCTTCTGTCGAATTACCGGAAGCTCAAGGTTGTGAAGTTGATACAACGCTTCAGCTACCCCGAAAAAGCCAATCATCGCAGCTATGTAAGGAATACCTCCCATAAGTTGAATCGAACCGTAGGTAAATCGCCCCTCAGCCGTCATCGGATCCAATCCAACCATACCGATCAATACACCCAATGCTCCTGCAAATACCCCTTTCGCAAAGCGTTCTCCTGAAAGTGTACCGACCAGCAGAATTCCGATAAGTCCGAGTAAGAGATAATCGCGCGAATTGAATTTTATTGCGAAGCCGGCAATCAGTGGTGCGAATAGCGCTAGCGCCAGAATTCCAACTAATCCACCAAACACCGACATCACAGTGGTCAGTCCGATCGCTTCACCGGCCTCTCCTTTCTGTGCCATCGGGTAACCATCAATAGCGGTAGCGATAGCACTTGGAGCACCTGGTATATTAAGCAGAATGGCGGTCCGGGAACCGCCATAAACACCGCCAACGAAAACACCGGCAATCAAAGCCAACGCATCGTTAACATCCCACCGAAACGTGAATGAGATAAGAATTGACGTCGCCATGGTGACGGACAAACCTGGTATTGCACCAACATAAATACCTGCGAGCGTGCCGAGTGCTGTTAGTAGCAATAACGAAGGATCAGTCCAGGAAAGCGCAACATAGCCGAGCACCTGCTCCACTTAGAACCACCCCTGAACCAGTGAACCACGTGGCAACACGACTTGAAACAATACCCGGAAGATAAGATAGATAGCCAATAGTGTAGCAGCGGTAAGCAATGCCGATATCAAAACACTTTTTCGCCAGAGATAAGCGAAGGACAAGAACAGAAAAAACGCAGAACTTATCATAAAACCAAAATACGGCATCGCAAAAACATAGGCAGCAACCAGAGAAACAATCAGTGCAAGACGACCGGTAAATACCTGAACCTTCTCCACTGAACTGGTTTTTATTTGACGCCGCGACACTGCGTCATACAAGATAAACAGTGCTGAAATCAACATGGTGGTCGCAGCCAGCATAGGGAATATGCCAGGTGTAGAAAGGCCGGTAAAACCTGATATCTGGTAGGCCTGCCAAAGAGCGACCACACTGAACGCCGCAATAAGAATTGCAAAAAAGAGCTCCCCGGGCCTGAGGAACTCTTTTTTCTTTCTCTGGCGCACGACTACCTAACGCTTCATCAGAAAGAGCCCATGCTTAAGCGCAGTGGCAATGACGCTATGGGCAAATACACTAGAGCACTATGGGCGCATGATGCCAAATTTCTCAGGATTAACCTTTGCACCCCCGGTATCCTGAAGTACCCAGGAGGTAACTTGCTGCCACTTCTTTACAAACTCGGAAGCTTCGTCCCCGGAGATATTCATAATAACGTTACCGCGGTTTTGCATAACCGTGACGAAAGCATCACTGTTAGCCGCTGTACCAAAAGCATCAACCAATACTGTTTTTACATCGTCCGGTGTGTCCGCCTTAACAAACACGCCATAGAAAGGCCCCCACGGCAAATACTTACCCATGCCTGGAAGCGCATCCGTTATTGCAGGAACGTCTGGAAGTGTGTCTACCGGTTCAGGATTAACAACAGCAAGCGCACGCATTTTGCCAGCCTTAACTTGCTCTGCCGCCGCAGAGATACCAGCGGGCATAAAGTCTACCTCTCCGCCAAGCATAGCGGTGAGACCAGGACCTTCTCCATCGAACGGAATTGGTGTTACTTCAAAATCCGCTGAATTACCGATGATAGCGGCAACAGTACCAGGCAAACCACCTGGCCCCGTTGAGCCCATCAGTACTTCACCAGGTCTTGTTTTTATGTCTGCGAGCAAATCTTCCATCGTTTTGTATTTCGATTCAGAAGGAACAGCGATTACCGCCACACCACGGCCGAGGATGTTTACGGGATAAAATGAACTATAGTCAAGCTCGGACACACCCATAACCGGATGGAGCTGGGGATTTTCAGCGCCGTAGAGAAAGGTGTAACCATCGGACGCTGCCGTGTTTACATAGGCGGTTGAAATTGCTCCGGCACCGCCCGATTTGTTGAGAACCACTATGGATTTTCCCAGGGCCTCCTCAGCCGCTGGATTGATCGCCCGTGCAACAGTATCGGTCGCACCACCGGCACCCCACATTACCACGCCCAGCACTTCACGCTCTGGAAATCCGTCTGCCTGAGAAGCGCCGGTAACCAGCAATCCAGCAGTCAAACCCAGGGCTGTTGCAAACCTGGAAATTCTTTTCATCATAACGTGTATTCCTCCAGTGAAAATTCATTGTTTCGCCGCGAACCGGCTTTGTCAAGCTGGGCAATTAAGCAATTCCCTCTATTCGTACTCCGGTCCCCGCTTTTCGCGAAACGCGGCTATAGCCTCTTGTGTTTCAGCATTGCTCGCAAGTGCGGTCGTTTGTTGTTGCTCAGATCGATAAGCATCCTGCACCGCTGAGGGCCTTTTAGCGTTGATGTCTTTTGCAATATCACTGGTGGTCGTCAGTAACTCATCAGGATCAGTACAAACGGAAGCCGCATTCATTCGCACTACCTCCGGACCGCTAAACCGTCTTGCGGTATAAATCATAAGCCGCTCATCACTCTCCGAAAAATACGCGACATTGGTCATGGTTATATAAGTGCGCGGCCTACGCGATGGTGCACTACTGGTATATCCCCAGCATAACCGGATTATTGATAGCCATTGGGTAGCGACACCGTGTGTTGAACATGTGACGAGAGATCAGCTATAGCGAAACTCTGGTAGAAGTCCAGGCGCTGGCCGCCCACATGTCCCTGGGAGACCGGAAACACAAAGCTCACAAGAAAGCAGTGTGGAACTTTTCCCAGGCTAGTAATTTTAACGGTTGACTGGTTCACGTGAATAAAAGCACTGGCGAGGGAAGAAGTCTATTCATTCTCACGCTGATAGACCAGAAGGTCACCTGGCTGGCAGTCGAGAAACTCGCAAATTTTCTCGAGTGTTGAAAATCGCACGCCTTTCACTTTTCCGTGTTTTAGCAGTGGCTACTGCCATGCATAGCGGTAACAAGGTTTAAGGATGGGCACGCACTGGTATTTTCAAAAACTTTGAAAATCGATGATAACTATTGCATGATCGCACCAATCTCTATTTTCACTAGTGTTCTCTTACAATCCCTTATATTGTCAATAGCGTTTTACGGTTACGGCTTCGGGCTATTTGGCAAACCCGGCGCATTTGCCTGTGTGAGCCTGGCTTTTATTACCGGTTTGGTTACCATCGCTCTCTCCAGTGCCTGGCGGAGCAAATTTACTCGTGGCCCGATGGAGACACTGCTACGCGGCTGGACTAATTTCGGGTGGAGTAACCATCAACCCGGTTAACTCGCGCACTTTAGTGATTCCGGTTTTTTACAGGCTCTGTACTCTTCATTATTCAGCCGGGACCAGTACCCAATCCCGATTCAGCATCGGTGGTCGACCGGATGATCGAATATTGTTTTTCGGTGCATGTTTTCTTTTAGCGGTATAGCAATTTCGCAATCGAGATGGCATGGTGCAAAATGTACCAGTGTGAAGACAAAGACTGTCGTCTCCCTTTTGCAATCTTACTCACGTGGAAACCAAAGTTGGATATTCCTCCAAAGTTATCAGAGCATCGTTAATTGCCCCCTAAAGTCTTTATCAATTACCGCAGAGAGGATAGTCGGCACGCCGCAGGGCGAATTAACGACGCAATAAACCATGAATTTGGTGATGGATATTCATTTTTAGATGTTTCATCTATTGAACCCGGACAGGATTGGCCAGATATCCTGAAAACCAGTTTAGAGCATGCTGAATTGGTTCTGGTCATTATTGGTCCTTCGTGGCTAACAGTCGGTAAGGACGAGCAGGGTAAAAATCGAATTGATGAAGCAAGTGACTGGGTTCGACTGGAAATAGAACAGGCCCTGGATTCCCGAAAAAAGGTAATTCCGGTTTTAATCGATGAAGCCCGAATACCGCTGGCATCCGAACTTCCAAAATCCCTGAAATCTTTAGCTGACAAACAGAAGTTCGATGTCAGAGACGGCTACTGGGAACACGATCTAGGCCTGTTATTTGACAAGCTGGATCCGCAGCGGATTCATCGTCCGGAAAAAGCATCTCTTCGGCAACAGAGCTATGACAAAGATTCCGGTTTGACGAGCGAACACTGGAGCACCCAAACAAAAGCACTTTCCGGAATCGCTTTGTCAGTAGTGCTATTCATATTGATGTGGTTTAGCGTGCTCGATTTGGCGGGTGTAGAAACTTTCGCCCGCAAGTTTATTCTGTCCTTTGGCGATATAGCCTCCGAAGTAACGCTGGACCCCGACATTGAAATTGTTGGTATACCTAAAACTGAAACCGATTCAATTGGCGAGAACAGGCTAAAGCTTGCCCGGCTTGTGGATCAACTGGCAGATGCGGGAGCAGCTGTAATTGCGCTGGATATATTCTTCAAAACCGAAAAAGGAGATTTCGCTGTATTCCCGGAGGAAGGGGAAATATTGGCACAATCACTTATCAGAGCTAGTCAATCCAGTCGTATCATTTTGACCTCTAACAAAAACGGAGAAATTCCGGACGCATTGAAAGAAATACAGAATATCCATGTTGGACACGCATGCACTGACGAAAAACAGGCGTTAGTCCATTCTCTTCCTCTGTATTTTCAGGAGCTGGAAAATACATCATCCTCCAATACAAAAATAAAGCAGTACGCCTTTTCGGCGATGGCAGTGCAGAGTTTTTTAGAAAAAGACAGTTTTCCAAAAGCCAGTGAAACAGGCTTTGTTCATCCAGATGAGGTCACAGAAGGTGAACATAAACCAGATTGCCCTTTTGCTCTGCCCAAATCAGAAAAGGGAATTCTCTATCTGAAGACAACGCCGCTTGAGCAACTGCTTTCGAGGAGAGTCATTTATTCAGACGACAATTCGTTTGTCGACAACAGATTTGAGAAAAAACTGGTGGTTCTTGGCTATGAAGATGAAAACGATGTGCTGGAAACAAGCCCGGAGTACTCCAGATTTGGCTATCTGTGGCATGTAGATGCCATTAATAATCTCTTGTCTAACATTTACGCTAAGCTGCCATCAAACTGGACAGTATTCGCGATTCTTTTGTTGTGTACATTTGCGGGGCTTTCTCTTCGACGAATATTTCGCAGACACCGGAACAGAGGCAGAGCATTGCTTCTGCTGATTTCCCTGGTTTTTGTTGTCCTGTCGGTTTGGTTTTATGCCAAATTCAATTTATTGTTCAATTTTCCATACATGGTGCTTGCGTTATTGGTCGGTTGGGTAGCATACGGATGGCATCATCGCAAATTTCGGAGTAGAAATTAGTGCTCGGTCGAATTCCTGTAATCACATTGATTTTGCTAGTTGGTCTAACCGCATGTACGGTAAAACCACAAATACGCGCTGTAATTTCAAACGACCGGGTTTCAGGTGGGTCTATACAGCTTGAACGTAGCGGAACACTCACTTCTATCGGCAAGGGAACGGAAATCCAGCCGGGCGATATTCTGACTACGAATGCTAACGAACAAGCGGTACTGGTGTTGGAGAATGGCGCAGTTGAAGTGGTTATGTTTGAAAATACTCAAATTCAAATATCGTCAATTGACCCCACCTATGGAGAATTGGTTGTCAAGATTCTGAAGAGATTGAAAGGGAAATTCGAAGTGCGCAGCAAATATGGAACAGCGCAAGCAGAGGGAACAATTTTCTATGTTGCTGTTGAACGAGGCGTAGATTTCAGGGTTGTCGGTTTAGAGGGTGCAGTGCTTGTTGCTGCCACTCAAGGTAGAAACACGAGAATCACAAAACGAGAAGAGATATCAATTAATTCAAGGTCCGGGGCAGCACCTGCAGTGACCGAACGTACGGTTGGCAGGACAGAGTACAACGAGCTGCTGGATCGGGTTAATGCAATAGAACGAATCTCTCGTCCCGGTGCGGCCCGCCTGATGGTTCCGGAAATCCTTGGCTTACCTCTATCTGAGGCGCAGAGGATATTGAGGCAAGCAGGCTTCAGATTATTTGAACCGATCCCGGTTCTTGCACAAGGCGATATTGGCACAGTCGTGAGATTAACACCCGGTCCGGGATCACTACTAGAGCAATCCAACAAGCTGGTTTTAAATTATATTGAGAAACCTACCAATGTTCCTGATTTAACCGGAAAATCTGAATCAACGGCAATTAGACTGATCGAAAACTCCGGACTCAAAATTGGATCAATTAGACGAAGAATTACCGGAAACGCAAAGGTCGGAATTGTCATATACCAATCGCAAGATGCAGGAAGCAGGGTCGCAATTGGTACTCCCGTTGATATTGACGTTGAGGCAGAATCCAGAGCAGTTCCCGACGTAGGTGGTCTTACTGAAGACGACGCCGTGCGAATAATCCGAAATGCGGGGTTTGAGGTTGGTAGCAGAGACTACACATATCTAGAGGGCGTTACAGGTGGCCGGGTGGCTTATCAGTCACCTGCAGGCGGCCAGCTGCTAAATCCCGGTGCATCGATTGATTTAACTATAGAATTGCGCGGGGTTGAAGTTCCTCCAGTTTATGGAATGACAGCGAGAAATGCCAGGAGACGTCTGACTAATTTAGGGTTCTACGTTCCATTTTTTCCGGACCGCAACAACTGGATTGTGGTCGACCATGAGCCGCAAGGTTATGACATAGTCCCGCCCGGAAACACTGTGACACTTGAACTGGAGGAACCGAAGCTACCTGTTGTAGAGTAATTTTGTCAGGTCTGATTGCTGCAGCCAAAATCACGGCGGCTCTCCAGGCGCCCGGCACGGTGTGTTGTGGATATACCGTCAGTACGAAGTGGTCAGGAAAAGCGCAAGATTGATTCTGCGAACCCCGGATCGCATAAATTGAAAAACAAGTAGTTTTCGAGGGTTTTCGGAGGCAGGGTTGTGTTCGCCTGGTTGACCATCTTCTCCACGAGTGGACTGTGATGCGCTACTGTCTTCATTGGCCTGCAATACAAAGGTGTTCGACGCCGCCTGGACTTCTAACGTGAAACACTCATAACAGGCGGTGTTGAGATCGATTGGTACACCACGCAGTATCGTTCGGTCAGCTTTAGCAGCGTGTCAAGTTGCCCGGCATCTGCATCGGTATCCAGATCAAAGTGCAGACGTATGTTGCTGAATCCAACCGGCGCATCTTTGGCAACACCAAGCGTGCCACGAAAATCCAGATCGCCTTCGGCGGAGATCGTTGCATCTCGAAGCTCTACTTCGATTGCGGTGGCGACCGCCTTGAGTGTGACACCGGCGCAAGCGACCAGCGCCTCGAGCAACATATCACCAGAACACAAAGACAGACCATCGCCACCGGTTGCCGGATGCAGGCCCGCCTGTGCTATGGCTCTGCCAGTGTCTACATTGCAGGTAACGCCTTCACCGATACGGCCGTTTGCTTTCAGCGTGATAACTGCTGACTCCGGGGCATCTTTGTATTGCTGCTTTAAAGGTGCCTGCAGGGATTTCAGTTCTGTGGCGTCCATAGTCGCTCCGCTCGTATAGGGCAAGGTCGTGAACTGGTAGACCGGCGGAGCCTGGAAACGTTCCGAACTGGAATCCGTTTTTGTCTACGTGTTGTATCCGCGCGCTGTATCCCCGTGTTGTGTCAGGGCTGTCGCCACAGTTCACTGTCCGGGTGGAACTGCGACCAGGCAAACCAGAATGCCTGGTGCGTGGTCCAGGCGTTACCGTCGCTATCCACAGCGCTCAGTCCACCAGCGTCGAGCTGCAATTGTATGTTTTCAAACGCCACCCTTTCACCACGTGACAGTGCTATATATGCCGTCCCTCGGGGAAACGCGACAGGCTTGCCGGATGCGGTGATCGCACCGACAATATCCTCCTGTGCGGGTAGTCGTGGATCAACTTTGCCAATAGGGAATACAGGGCCATTGGCATCGCGAGTATTGCGGAAATCCGGGTTGCGGCCCAGTGCATAGCGTTGCAGTACAACTGTCGTGTTCGGATTGCTTTCTCTCCACGACTTCCAGTCGGTTGTGACAACCGTGGCTTGCGATAACACTACGTTCTTTTCTGCCAGTGGTCCGGTGAGTGCTCGCCCCTGAAAGGTGTCGAAGATCGAGTTGGTATTCAGATCGAAAATCACCTTGTTAGATCGCTTTAACAAGCCGGATGTACGCAGCACCGGTCGTTCGATACCCGCTGGTAAATCATCAGTATAAAACGCCTGTGCGGCTGCACATAGCGTGCAATATGGAATCCCGAGTTGCCTGCCGCCGAGCGTGTCGTTAACCATTTCCCGAACTTCCATAATCTGCCTAGGGTAGGCGCGGGACTCACCGTTAACCGTAATGCCAAACACCACATCGTCGTCGCGTAGCCAGATTGCTGCCTCTGCACTGCTGACCTTCGGATTGTCAATAGCCGGAATGCAGCCGCTGCAACGCGGGTCATGCTGATTATAAGGCCGGTTATCTATCGGTACACCACCCCATGACACCAGTCGCCAATCGATATCACCCTCTATAAATAACTCTTCCCAGCCTGGCACGTTAACCGTAAATATAACCGCCTTATAGTCCAGATAATCCGCAGGTGCAGGTATGTCCCAAGCAATAAGGTGATTAGTAATATTATGCCACGCAAGGAAGCTGTCGAATTCTTTGCCCAGCAGTTCCGAGGCAGTTCGTACCATCGCATCATGCGGTTCTTTGGCGGACACAAAGCGAAGCATGTCAGTGATGATCCATACAATACGTGGATCGCCTGATTGTGCAATCGCCGCCAGCGCCTGTTGCTGATTCTTGTCCCAAACCGAAAGTGTAGTGCTGTCGATGAATGCCACACGCGCCGCAAACTGCATCGCCGGCGACAAAGGTCCATCCGGCACGGCTGGCGCACTGCCAAACTTTTCGTTAATAAAGTCCGACAGCGACCTTGATGTGAGTGCATGCGTTGGCGAGATGGCGACACTGCATATCACAAACATCAGCGCGACAATGCATCGTCCTGGGGTGCGGCGATTTTCCATTGTTTCAATAAACCCGGGCTATTTGTCGATTAGGACATCACGGGAGCCGAGTTGTTGCAACTGCCGAAGAGATTC
>CAYPCS010000079.1:0-25458 GCA_964409275.1 uncultured Granulosicoccaceae bacterium | reverse complement strand
GGTGTACCATCGCTGCCTCCGTATCCGCGGTAATTCACCAGATACACAGTTTTATCTGGCAGTGCTGAAACCAGGTCGGGTGCCGAGCGGGCAACGGACTCTGCATTTCCGCCAAAGTAGATGGCTGCTTCGGCCGAACCTGCATTGCCCACAATCAAATTCAGGCGAATCTCATCATCCACCTCAATTTCCTGCGTATCAAATGAATGACTGATCACAGGCGATGGGAAATAGATGAACTTCCTTTGGAACGCGTAGAGGCAAAGTGCTGCAATACAATACACGAGACCTATAATGACAATGGTTGTAGTCATGAATTTTATCATTGGAACAGCCTCCGAATGCTTTCACGTATTGTGTAGCCACTGTTAGGTGGTCTGGCAGTCACCGTTATTGCTAATAATGCAAAATAGTAGTGTAAACAGATGTCCTTCAGTGTTTTTAGTAAACTGTGTAGTCTTGTACAATCATACAGGCTGGCTGGTCAATTGACCCGGGACTCGTCTTGTTTAGTGTAATTCCATGGAATAATCAGAATGCCCGGTATTCATGGATAGGCCTGATTTAATTCCTTTTAAAAGACTGTGTTTAAGGATCTCATATGTCACTGGTAGCTGTAAAATTGCATTTCGCTCAATATGATATTGATCACCGTATTGAGGTACTCGAAAACTCAACAGCAACGGTTGAGGAAGCTGCAACAGCCCATCAAGTGGATTCTGATCAAATTGGAAAAACCCTTTCATTCAAGCTGGAGGGCGCATTAATATTAGTGGTTGTTGCCGGTAACTCGAAAGTTGATAACAAAAAGTATAAAAATCAGTTTTCATCCAAAGCAAGAATGCCTGGTGCGGATGAGGTGCTGGAAGAAACCGGGCATGTAATTGGTGGCGTTTGTCCTTTTGGTTTAAAGAAGCCTGTTGATGTGTATTTGGATATATCATTGCGGAAACACGTGGAGGTTATTCCCGCAGCTGGAGATCGGTACTCGGCGATACGGTTGACAATTGAGGAGCTTGAAAAATACTCGAACTATGTGGCATGGGTAGATGTCTGCAAGTAAGTGATCATTGGCTCTACAAGTGTTGCGCAAAAATTGTCCTAAAATAGTAAAGCCAGAAAACGATCGACATCGTAGATTCCAATTCTGAGTGTCAGATCATCTTGTCCTAATCTGAATGATGAGCCCTGAAATCCCAGTGATAATTCGATTTTGTTACCCAAAAAACGCGAATAAAATTCGACACTGCTGTATGTGTCAAACTCACTGGATTCATCCAAAAACGGTATATAGTCAGCGTTTCTCAGAAATCGAATTCCGCTCGATGTGCGAAGCAGGTTTTCAGGTCTGCTAAAGTTCAGCCCCAGAAATACAGACGCGGTGTTGAATCTCTCGCGCTCATTGAGTACTCGACGCAGGTGGCCGCTGAACCCTGCTTCTATACTGTAGTTCTGGCAGTAGTGGTTTAATAGTCGTAAGCTTGATACACCGGTGCAGTTTAGCTCAGGGGTTGGAATGGTCCAGTCCCAGGATAGATATAGCCCGGATTGAAATCCGTCTATACCTATATAGTCAGGCGTCAAGTGTGCTAGCAAGTTGCTTTTACTCAGGACGCCGGTATTACTGTTTTTACTGCCAGGTATCATTGCCCACGCTGCCGCAAATGAGTTTTTTGAACCTCCGTCATATTTCTTTTCAAGGTCGAGAAGCCTCTGAACGGATTTTTCCAGAATTCCGAAAGCCCACGGACTGGCCCTTTTGCCGACAATAAACTCAATGTCGTCGCCGTAGGACCATTTCTTACGCTTTAAAAGGCTACTGTTCAGGGTTCTTGTTTTGTCCATTGCGAACACTAAATCATCGAAACGAGTGCCGGTGGCTTTGCAAAGCGCGGTGTAGGCAGCCAAAGTCTGATTAACATATCCCTTTGCATCGTTTCTAAAATAGCTGTCCGGAATCGGGCACAGTGAATTTCCCTTTTGCTCAATTGGTGTGGCAGATCTTGAGGCGAATAAACTGTATAGTTTCTCGAATATCTCTCTTTCACATTCATCGAGGTCACAGACGGCATCGGTGTCGTTGTTATTCCCCAGCGGTTCCATTATCAGTTTTGAATTCAGATGGGCTGTCAAAGCGGCTTTGCCGTCCGGACAGTCCTCTCGCAGGGTATTTTCAATGGATTCGGGATTGCAGAAATGCTCGACGATAGTATTTATTCCGTCAAAAACACCTGCCGCGTAGTCGTGAAAGAAAAAACCCTTGTCAAAGAATGCGCCGAAAGCGTACAGGTATGTGCCGGCAATCGGCAGGCTTCTTTGTGCCAGCAACAATTTTCGCGTGTCTTGCTTATCGAAATACTCACTTAATGTGTTCGTTAGTACCTGTGTCCTTAACGTTGTGAGTATAGGAGGGAGGATACTGGTTTGACTGGCAAATGAGAAAATAGACCCCGGTTTAGCGGGCTGATCTTTCTCAGGACCGGATGTGTCACTATCCGGGTTCAGGAATATAAAATTATGTGTATTGTTAATGGGTTTACTGGCAGAAATATTCCCTGCTGCATTGGCAAGATCAACCGCAACTCCGACAGGAACATTATCAAAAAGGCCGCCGTCCAGGAAATAGTCCTTTTCCAGATGATGGTTGGCTGGACATAAGCTGCTTGCCTTTTTTTCAGAGTCTGATGTAGCGGGTCTACAGTACTCCAGTTCAACGGGGCCGAATGCTATCGGGAAGGCACTGGATGCCATCACGGCTCTTGCTATTACATCAAAACTTACTTTTCCGGCATTCTCCGGAAGGAAAATGTACTCTGCAGATTTGTCTGCTAATTGAGCGTAACGTCTGTTGTTCTCAAACGTGATTCCATCAACTATTCCGGAGTTCCCCTCAACCACAAGGGATATTGGTACGACAAATCTTTGTTGTGGTACCTGGGTATTACTATTTCCGGTACCAAAAGACAGATATTCGGGCACGCTTCTCGTGACTACTATAGCCACATCAATCGAGCAATCTCCTTTGAATTTTCCCCTTCTCACCAGATTGAAGATGTCGCTTATAATGTCAAAATATTTTCCACGCGAGAATATTGAGTCTTCAATTGAAACCGAGTTTGCTCCATTTGTGGACAGCTCCAGCGTATTATATTCATCCGCTGAAGATGGCAGTAGATGGGATAGCTGAATGTTCCATGTATGATAGAAATTGTTGTTAATTGCGGTTATGCTATTGTCGGCGAAATCTGCTTCGCAGTACCTGAGAGCAGTTAGCAATGTGTTAATAGAACCGGCGGATGAGCCGGTAACAGAAATCAGTTTGCTTTTTTTGGTGGCTCTTAAGGCCTCAATTATTGCCCAGTTGGCCCCCGCTTCATAAATTCCGAGGCTCGCCCCACCCGAGATTGTCATTGAGTAGTTTCTAGTGTTGCCGCTCGCTCCATCTACTGCCGCCAATCCGCTATTTTGGGTAAATAGAGCAAATATGACGAGAAGCGAGAATGAAAAAAACCTGGTGCAGCTAGTACAAAAAAGTGTCTCGGCAGAAGGTATTAATTTTTCTTTATTATGATTATTGTGCATTCTGTTTTTGCCGTATTTACTGACCAATGCCGGATTATCTAGTGTTTGTGTGACCGATTATCAAAGGACATAAATTGCCAGTCGACCGGGGCTGGTAATAAAAGCAGCAAGATTGATAATTAGTATATGATGAAGCGGGTAATAGTGAAAGCTCCGGGGTCTAACGTATGAAGAATTTGTGGTGGAAAATATAAAAATAGTCGATTACGAGGAGCATATTCATTGGCTCCCGATTTGCCAGTTGCATGATCGTGCCCGGCCTTTCGAATTGGAGGGCTCATGTGACGCCAGAGCATTTATTCCTCTGGCCGAAGATAAGGCTGATCATGCCGACTTTGAGGCCTCTACCAAGCATGTGGCGATGTATGAAAATAAAATCGCCGGTTTTGTCGGCACCAGGGATAACGAAATTACCTGGCTTTATGTAGAGCCATCACTATTCGGAAACGGAATTGGGCGCCTTTTGCTAAGAAAGGGATTGAGTGATATCTCTGGAAAAAGCTGGTTGTATGTTCTCGACGGCAACAAGAATGCAATATCGTTGTACGAGAGCGAAGGGTTCAGTGTGGTTGAGCGAATTCCGGGTAAGGAGAACGGGTTTGACTGCACTACTCTAAAGTTATCTCAGACAAGCCGGTAAGGAATGCAGTCGTTAATGCGATAACCTTGATTTAGCGTATAAATATTCACACGGGTAGTGTGCGTTCAACCAGGCAATTTGGTAGGCAATCTTGGCATATGCGATAGCGTGGGATTTGTTGAAACTACACCTGCCCGATATGGCAATATACTCAAACAACCCTTCCGCCTCAGACTGAGGCATGCCCGATTCTATAGATCCGTTGATAAACTCACTTTTGTAAGTGTGAGCAGCTACGGATTCCGGTTGACGTAATGCGCGGCGTAGTAAATCACTCTGTGCAAACGAAAATCCGGCAATTTCGTGAGCAATTTGCATCACCTGCTCCTGGTAGAGAATGAGTCCGTAAGTCTCTGCCGTAATGCTTTCAAGTGAAGGGTGGAAATAACGAATCAATTCCGGGTTTTTCTTGCGTTCTGCGAATAGCGCAATATGACCCTGTAAGTATGGATAACAAAGTGCGATAACCGCATATAGATCGCTAAACGTTGCTGGCTGAACGGCTTCGAGAGCGAATTTGTAATTCTTGCCGTCGAGCTCGGCTATATTTGACACCTCGCCTGCGCTTAACAATTGAAATGTACTGTTGTCGTCTAAAGGAATGTTGTCGATCTCGATTGCCGTGCCCGATTCTGCCAGTCGCCGGACGGTATGCTGGATAATAGTTAGTGCTTTTTGGTTGATCGCATTAAATTGAACGAGGCCAGCGCCTTCTGTTTGCTCCGTAGTGATATTGATGAAGGGGAAACCTGACTGCGGGTTTAAATATATTGGTATTAGTCCGGCCAATGGTCGGTCACAGATGACAAGGCGAGAAGGTAGAGGAGTGTTGTCATTGGCACTGAGTTGCGCAACCCGGTCAAACCCGTATTTTGACTGAATATAGCTTGTAACTTCATCACGGCGGCTATCGCAAAAATCAAGATCAAAATCGGGGAGCACGTCTCTGTCGGGGTTAATGAAGCGCTCGAACGGCAGATTATATTTTGTCGGGTCGATTGATGTAATGCCAAGTGTGTAACCGACAAGAGAGCAAGGTCCTGATCCGCGCCCGGGGCCTGTGGCGATGTCGCTGGTTTTTGCCCATTGCACAAAATCTGCGACAATAAGAAAATAGCCACAAAATCCTTTGTCTTCAATAATCTGTAGTTCGGCATCAAGCCGTGCCCGACAGGTTGATTCACAGACTGCAATATCAGACCCGGCCAGCAGGTCCGACAGGTTCTGCCGGCAACGTTCGCGAAGTAGATCAGCCTCGTGCTTCGCTTGATCCAGGCGGGGAAAATTAGCAGTGGATTGTATGAATGCAGGCATGAAGGCCATTAAAAACTCCAGCTTGGCTTTTGCCAGCTTGGCTTTTGTTGAGTAATGCAGCATCGATGCTGTACAACCGAAAAGACAAGTATACGGCTGCTGAAAACTGTTATTATATACAGCTTCTCTGTTTTTCACCAACGTTGCCATCGATTTTTGTGTGCGGCACGTCGATCGGCCAACACAGTGGGGGTTTTCCATTTGGTTCGCGCAGCCTCGATACCCTCGTGGAAGAGATTATTTACAAGAGACTCGTCAATCCGGCAGACGTTGCAAATTTGCTGTAGTCTTCGTTACTGCTTCGTATTGTGGCTAACCGGAGAAAAATCGGCCCACGCAGGCACGCGATCTTTCGCCGACACATATGTAGTTATTTAGAATAACTAAACGCCTGCATAGGGCAGGCGAAATATCACGCACCTGGGTAAACCTCGCTACGCTCCTGTTTATGGATGGGCACTAGCTAACACTACATCCTGGGTTCCGGAAATCGATAATTGAATGAAGGTGCGAGTCGCTACAAAATCTGATGTTGGCAATATCTGCCGCTTAATGGATCAGCTCGGTTATAGCGTAGATAGTTGTACAATTTCCGAAAAGCTGCGGCTTATAGAGAACGCTGATATTGATTCAGTGTTTGTAGCGGAAACGGGTGGGGAAGTAGTGGGTCTGATTTCCTGTCATATCACCACTCTCTTCCACCAGAAAGGTAGCAGTGGACGTATCACGAGTTTGATCATTGATGAGAATCAAAGAGGCAGAGGGATTGGTAACTTGCTGTGTCTAAGAGCGGAGCGGTTTTTTCAATCCTTTGATTGTGTAAAATCGGAGGTGACCAGCGGAAACCGTCGATCGGATGCACATGAATTCTATAGATCAATGGGCTATCAGATCGATGGTCTTCGCTTTATAAAAATGTATGGTTGAGGGGTTTTTTGCAACGATCCGTGTGCAGAAAACAAGGCAGTGGTGAGTGAACCTGTTGGAAGATTAAATGCACGAAAGTCACAACGTTTCCACAATGATTGATTTATCCCGGTACCCGATTAGCGATTTATCAGATCATGATAGTCGTGTTTTTGTAGATGCGTGTCGCCAGCGATACTTACAGACCGGTTTGTGCATACTGCCTGACTTTATAAGGCCTGAGGCACTTGAGTTATTAGCGAGTGAGGCAGTAGATTTCAGTGAAAAGGCTTACTATTGCAAGAGCTCGCACAATGCGTACCTGGACGATGGTGACGCCAGTGCCGGTGAGACTGATGTGGTTAACCGGCGGGAACAGACTTTTGTCGGGTCGGTTGCCTATGACTGTATTCACGAATCAAGTCGCCTCAAACAACTCTACCAGTGGGATCCCCTCAAAGATTTTATTGGCCTCGTTTTAGGAAAATACCCGTTTTATCGGCTTGATGACCCGTTAGGGGCCTGTTCAATTAATGTGTTTGTGGAGGGTGGTGAACATGGCTGGCATTTTGATGAATCCGAGTACACTGTCACCTTAATGCTGCAGGCACCAGAGTCAGGTGGAGCTTTTGAATACGTACCACAGATCCGTGGTTGCGTTGATGAGAAAGAAAAAGTTGGACGAATTCTCGATGGTAATCGCGAAGGAGTAGTGGAACTGTCTTTCAATGCCGGTACGCTGCTGATCTTTGGTGGTAACCGGACATTGCACCGGGTTACAAGAGTGGGTGGAACACGACCGCGACTGGTGCCTGTGTTGTGCTTTGCGGAAGAGTCCGGACAGACCAACAGTGCAGCCGTTCGGCAACTGTTCTGGGGGCGCACCGGTGTTTGATCGCTCCCGGCGTTTCTTAACTCTGGTGTCTGGTAATTAAAGAGAGCGGCAATCGTTGAAATCATTACAACTTGATCGAAATTCAGTATTGACGCTCCGTGAGGTAGATGAACCGGCAACCAACAATGGTTCGATCGTTACGGTAGAGGCGACGGGCATTGGTGGCAGCGAATACTCCGGGTACCTGAATCCCGGTATACGCACGCTACCTTGTGCAATGGGGCATGGATTTGCGGGCCTGGATTCCCGGGGAAACCGTGTAGCAATTTACCCTTTGTCTGGCTGCGGGGCATGTGAGCACTGTTTAAACGCGAACACCCAGCTTTGTGATAACTGGATGTTGATTGGTGTTCAATGTGACGGCGGGTTTTCCCGGAAGGTAGTAACGCAAGAGCACCAGCAATTTGAACTGCCGGAGAATATGACCTGGGAGCAGTCTGTCTTCATCGAGCCGTTTGCCAACTCGGTAAATGCCTGGCACCGATCAGGCGCTAACAAGTCCGACTCAATCGGTGTTATCGGTGCCGGTAGTCTCGGGTTGGGTGTGGTGGCTTGTGCGAGTGATGTCGGTTGTACTACTGTGGAAATTGCCGAGAATGCCTCAAGCCGCAAAAGCGCGGCAGTTTCGCTAGGTGCAACCCAGGCGGGTTCAAGACTTGAGAACCAATACGATGTGGTATTTGACACGGTCGGTTCTGTAGCGACACGAGCCCAGGCAGTCAGCGCAACAAAAAAAGGAGGTTGTTGTGTTTTTCTCGGGTTCGAAAGTCCGGAAACAACGTTCAATATTTCTGAGGTAATCCGAAGCCAGAAAACACTGGTCGGGTCCTTTGTTTATTCGAAAGATCAATTCCGCGAGGCTATCAAGCTTGTGGCGAATTGTGAGAGTTCGTGGGTAACTAATATTAGATATGATCAGGTTGAAGAACACCTCAACAGATTTATTCGAGGAGATTTTTCGTGCGTAAAAGTAGCGTTAAGGCCAAATGCCTGACGAGAGTGAGTGTACTTTTCGGGTTAAGCAGGATAGAAGGGATTTAGTGTGAATTTACGTAAGTACAATAGTGGAGATAGAGCCATGGTGGTAGAGCTGTGGCGTACTGTGTTTCCTGATACGCCACCTCGCAATAATCCAGACAGGGTTATAAACGAGAAACTGAATGTTGATGATCTAATATTCGTTGCTGATAGCGACGATATAATTGTCGGTGCCTGCATCGCAGGATATGATGGGCACAGAGGCTGGCTATATTCGGTGGCTGTTCTGCCCTGTAGCAGACGAAGTGGTGTTGGGTCGCAACTAGTCAGGTATGCCGTCAGCAATCTACAGAAGCTTGGTTGTACTAAAGTGAATATACAGATTCGCTCCACCAATTCACAGGTGGCTTCCTTTTACGAGTCGTTGGGTTTTACATCAGAAGACCGCCTTAGTATGGGTATTTTAACGGGTTAGTTTTTTCTGGAGCCTGGGCGGTAGCAGAGGTTCTGCCGTGCAGGTTCCGGGTACAGGTAAGCAGAGAATGAAAGCTCCAGCTAATAATCCACCAACACTCAATGCAAGAATTGGCGCAATTAGTCTGGTTACCGGGGCTTTGCTTACTCTGGTTTTATCTCATACGGAAGTATCGCTTGCTCCTCTTCGTATTTGTGCTGTTGCAATCGCGTTGTTCGCTATTTGGGCATTCGTGGATGAGATGGGAGTCCGAAAACCGCTGAATCGGGCTGGTTTTGTTTGTTTTTCAATTGCTGCTTTTTGCAAAATACAGATTTCCCTCGGCGTAGATCAATCTGTACTGGCCAGATACATGTTGCTTTACTCTGCTTTTCTATTGATTGCGGTACTATTGTGGTCAATTGCTTTTCTGCACCGAAACAGAGAGCTTAAGATAGTCGGTGCGGTGGGAATGATTGCCACTGTAACTCCCCTTGCTCTGCTGCTAGTCGGGCATATTGCAGTTGGGTTTGGTGCTGTTAGCGGTATCGGGGCGTTACTATTGTTTCTGGAGGACTCCTCCGGGAACGGTACAGATTTGTTAGTGACAGTAGACAGGTTATTTGGATTGTGGTGTTCAGCGGTAGTCGACAAGGTAGGGTGTTACAGCGGTGCAGTGGCGTTGGTGAGAATGACGTACCCGTCGGTGAAATTTACCGACGGGTTATGATCATTGAACTAGTGCCTGATTAGCTCTTTACCTATATGGTAAATGACGGCACCGCCGATCAGTGCGCCTACCAGATCGTTACTTCGGTAGGACGCGTGCCCCCGATGCTGGTTGTGGTGGCGGCCATGGCTGAAGCCTCTATGGTGACGTTTGCTAAAGCCCCGGTGTTGGCGGCTGCTAAAGCTTCTGTTGCCGCGATGGCGACTGTGCCCAAAGTTGCTCCGCCCGAAATGACGTTTCTGGAATGTGTTGTTGCCGTGTCGCTTGCCGATCACCCAGCCAGAACGATTTCCGTTGTGGTGGGGAAATTTCTTGCCGTAATACTGGTGATGTTGCTGCTTGCTGTATCGATGCGATTTGTGATCGGCCAATGCAGTGTTTGCGAACGAACCGACTGCCAGTAGGAGGGCCACTGTTAACCCGGTGATAGCTGATTTTGCCTGTCGTAGTTTCATTCTATGCTCCTTGGGGAATGTAGTTCAGACCTACGCTGTTGTTATAGCGTTGTGTGTCTGAACTTTTTCTGAATCTTTTACCTTGCTGAGTTAATTATTCAACAATTGATTGCCTGCTTTTAGGAGTGCATTGATAACTCGATGGTTCCTCTCGTGTGGCGGTAATATTCCCGAGTGACGTAGAAACGCGACTTGCCACACGCGAAGGCCGTGTAGATACAGGGATGGCGGATGTGACAACAACCACTGTTCGCTTTTGTGTTGCTGAATTGCCGCTGCATATTGTGCTTCGCGACCACTTGATGTGACACGCTATTCCTTCAGGTCACACGAACTGCAAATATTTTGTTAGCTTTCAGTGATAAATTCGGGATTATTTGGTTATCGGATATCGTGTTTATTCGTTGCGCTGGTTCTTCAACCCAGGCCTTTCATAAAGCGAAGCTCAAAGTAATTCGAAAATGATTCCCGATCTTCGTCGCTTACGTTCTGGTAATCAAAGGTGATTGTCGTGCACGGGAGCACGACCAGCACCAGTTTTCGCTGGCGTTCCTCGCCAAGAGTTATTTTCAATATACCTGAAGGAAGGTGGCAGTTTACTTCCAGGCCATTGATCTCGTAGGGAGTACTGCCCATAGCACCAGGCAAGAGGCGAAAAAAATCGGCATGTGTATATCCCATTTCTTTTACTATTTTCATTTTAACTAAAACGACTGCTAGTAATAGCGTGCCTTGAATCTCTCGCTGTAGGCTTTAAGGTTGGGATAACTGTTGGCCATTGTATTGACTGGAGTGTCTATATCAGCAAGCGTTAGCTGGGCCAGAAAGCCGTATAGCGTGGCGTCCGTAGTGCATGGAGTATCGCCGAACAGGAATGGCCCGTCACCGACAATCGCTGATATGCTTTGCAGACATTCCCGAGTGATGTTGAGGATTTCCCCGGGACTGTGTCGCCCGGTGCCTTGCTCATGCAGGGCTTTACGCAAACTCCGTCTCACCAGCAGTGGAACAAAAGATTTTGCAACCAACGGTAGTTCTCCGAAGAAGGCTTCTTTTGTCTGGGCCCACCCGGCATCATCTGCCCATCGGTAGTAGAGGCTGCACCAGTAGATTTTTTCCTCCAGCGTCGCACGCAGTAGAAAAGCGATGGCGCGTTGAGTGTCGTCCAGATGCTGATCGAGATTGATGTTGTGTTTTTTCTGCAGGTGCTCAATGATAAACGTGCTGTCAGAAATAACCTCACCGTCGTCAGTAATGAACGGTAATTTGCCTTTGGGTGCTTTTCTTACATTGCCCACACCCGGAACTGACTCGAATGGAATGCCCGCCAGGCGCAGGAACGCGTCTATTTTTAAAACGAACGGACTTGCGTCAGGCAAACCGATGTTCGGGCCGAATCCGTGTAGAGTAATCATTTCATCACTTCCTGTTTTCAAGCCAGGCAAACTATAATCCTAACATACCTGTGGTTTCGGGTTTACGCGATGGGCAGCAGAAGGTTGGTATGCAATCAGCATTCAACCCGTATGGCAGATAATCGATGGATAGTGAAGGGTTCATAGAGTTTAAGCCAGACAGTATGGATGCAATCGAACTGCATCGATATCTTGGGGCAGTGCCAGTGTCTGCCACTGCTTCGAGTGTTTGTGTTTGGGCTCCCCGGCACTCGCTACTGAATATTGTTAATGAAGACAGCGGCGAATGTCACCAGCTGCATAAGGTAGCGGGCGGATACCATATCGGTGTGGTGCAGGGCTTGTCGAGTGGTGCCCGCTACCAGGTGCAGCTAGAGAGTGGGTTGCGGCGCCCGGATCCCGTTTCCCGATATCAACCTGATGGAGTGCATGGTCCGTCTTCGGTCGTTGCATCACTTTATCCGTGGACTGACCAAAAATGGTGCGGAGTCGATCAAGAGGATTTGATCATTTACGAGCTGCATATTGGAACGTTTACTCCAGACGGAAGCTTCGCCAGCGCGATTGACAGGCTTGATGAACTGGTGACTCTTGGGGTGACCGCGATTGAATTGATGCCAGTGAACCAGTCTGCCGGCCGCTGGAACTGGGGCTACGACGGGGTAAACTGGTTTGCTCCGCAGAACACTTACGGGACACCGGATGATCTTCGTTGTCTTGTGGATACTGCGCACAGCAAAGGCCTTGCTGTAATACTTGATGTTGTCTACAACCACTTTGGACCGGAAGGAAACTATCTGCACGATTTCGGGGGCTATGTCTCAGCCAAACATAGCTCTGCCTGGGGGCCTGCACCTGATTTTGATCAAGGTGTCGAGTCGCAGCAGTTGAGGCGTTTGATAATTGCCAACGCCGTGTACTGGCTGGACGAATTTCACATCGACGGACTGAGGGTCGATGCAATTCATTGCATCTGCGATGACAGTGCGGTGCACTGGGTGGCCGAACTCTCGGCTGCCGTGCAAAGGTGGGGCAGGTTACATGATCGTCGGCCTTTGCTTATTGCTGAATCGAATGTGTTTGATTCACAGATGCTTGAGCCCCTGCAAAAGGGCGGTTATGAGTTTGATGCGTTGTGGTGTGATTGCTTCCTGCAGAGTGTGTTCGCGGTAGTACGACCCATGGATCAGTTGTCCGTCCGGAGCTATGAATCTGCTGACTTGCGACGGGTTTTGTCACAGGCTTATATCTACGAGGGCAGCATCGGCACTCAACGTCAACGCACTATTCGCGAAGACAGGCCCGACATGAAAGGTCTGGTGTATTCAATCCAGCATCATGATTGCATTGGCAATCACCCGCTGGGCAAGCGATTGCACCAGTTGACCGATGTTGAAACACAGCGCGCTGCCTGTACTCTGATGTTATTGATGCCCGCCATACCCATGCTCTTTATGGGTGAGGAATTTTGCAGTGACAGTGCTTTTAATTTCTTTGTCGACTTCAGTGATGAGTCGTTGCGTACAGCGGTTGAGAAAGGGCGGCAAGCCGAATATCCGCAACATGATTGGTCGGATGGTGTATCGCCCTTAAATCCACAAGCGATGACCGGTTCCCGGATTGGGTCGATTGACGAGGGAAGCCGGGATACCTGGAACTGGTATCGCAAGATAATTGCGTTGCGTAAAAGCCTGCGCAACACCGGATTGCTTGACCAAAATAACCTTGTGACACTAAGTGATGTGCAAGCGGGAATCTACCAGCTGAGGTATGAGTGTGGGCCGCAAAGCGTCTTGCTTGTTTTGCGGTTGACCTCTTGTGAAAATAAGGCAGTTTCTGCTGTTCAGTTTACCCCCCTGAAAAATATCCCCGGGGAGTTGTCATATGATTCCAGCGGAATAAAAAGCGCTCGTCTGGAGTTGCTGCCAAACCATGCCAAAATATTTACGGACCCGGGCCTTATTTTATAGAAGGGTTTTGCCTGACCAGCAAGTGCCACGGGCTTGTTTCAATCTCACTATCAACAACTATTTCAATAATCGCTGGTTTATCTGCTGCAATCGCCTTGACGAGCAGAGGTTCCAGTTCTGCGGGACTGGTTGCCTGGTAGCTATCTGCACCAAAGCTCTTAGCGAGCATTTGAAAATCCGGATTTTGCAGATCAGTGGCGTTAGAACGGTTTTGGTAGAGTCTTTTCTGATCTCTGCGAACGTTTCCATAACCTGAATTATTAAAAACCAGTGCGATCACACCGATATTTTCCTGAACGGCAGTGGCCAGTTCCTGTACGGCGAACATGAATCCACCGTCGCCCAGTATGGATATTACTGCTTTACCGGGGTTGGCTATTTTTACACCAAGTGCAGCAGGAAAGCCGTACCCGAGTGTGCCTTGGTAACCACAGGTAATGTAAGTACGTGGCTCAAATGAAGGCCAGGCAAAATAACCGGCGTATACTACCTGGCATAGATCGTCGACGAATATTCCATCGCGTGGCAGAGCCTTACGGATAACTTTCAGGTAATCGACCTGGGGTTGGATTGTCTCGCGTTGCTCAAGAGCGATTTTTCGTGCTTCCCTGATCCGTTTTTTAATTCCGGTTTTTGGCTTGCTGTTATCAAGTTTTTTTGTCAGAGCACGGCATGCATCGGCGGCGTCGGCAACAATACCGACATGTGGTTGCAAGCGGGTCATTTCCACTGGATCAATATCAATGCGAATCAGGTGTGGGGGAGCATCGGGACGCTGAATATGTTTTTGCATACCGGTCCAGCGCATGTATTGTAATTCAAGGCGACTGCCTATGCCCAACAGCAAGTCGGTCTCGGGCCACATATCGTGAGCGGATAACATATCAATTGATAACGGGTGATCGGCGGGTATCACTCCCTTGCCGCCGCGATGGCTGGTGACTGGTACCCTCAGTAATTCCGCCAGGCGCAATACCTCCACACTGGCGTGTTGCGCTCCACCACCGGTCATGATCATCGGTCGTTTGGCACGTTTGATCAATTTGATCGCCGCATCGATCATTGTTACATCTACCATGGGGTTTGCATCGGCAGTCACAGCGGCGGGCTTTGGCTGGGTGCCGCTGGTTGCGAGCATGTCCCACGCCATTTCTACAGCGACCGGCCCGGGTCTACCGGAGATCATAGTGTTCCACGCTTTCTCCATCACACGGTTAGTGTCTTGTGGATGTTCGATGCGATAGGCGGCCTTGATAAATGATTGCAGGGTAGCGCGTTGATCGGGTAGTTCATGTAAATGACCGCGCATTTGCCCTATAAACCCCGATGGTGACTGGCCAGTGATACACATAACCGGAGCGTTAACGCCATATGCGGTACACAGCGCGGCAGCGGTATTCAGTACCCCGGGGCCAGGTACTACTGAATAGACCGCAGGTTTTCCCGTAGATTTGGCGTAGCCCAGTGCCATGTAGGCTGTGGCTTGCTCGTGGCGTGCAGAGACGGTTCGAATTTTACGGGCATTACGCGCCAGCGCATCGAATACGGGGTAGGTTTGAGCGCCGGGAAGACCGAAAACAGTATCCACACCATTGGCAAGCAGGTTAGCGACGATCAAATCGCCAGCAGGTTTAGGTTTGTTCACAGGCCGGACTCATGGAAATGTTGCGGCCTATGATAGCGCTTATTGCATCAGGGGTTGTTGGTGTGCGGGCCAGATACAATGTGTCGCACTGTAAAACCGAACTGGCAATGGTAGTGTTCTGCTTGTAACTGTTTACCGATAACCCCAGTTAGTTTAAAGGTATACAGGAAAAAACATTCGATGATAGATCAGGCCAAGCGAAAAACACTAAAAGCTGCCACCGCCATTGCTGGCGCGGGAGTAGTATTTGGATCTGGAAAATTGCTCGCCGCCGGCAAACGGCTAAGCGTTGGCGGAGACACCACAAGCCAGGAGCTTGAGCTCTCCAGTATTCAGGTTAGCACCAGATTATCAGTTGAAAAAAATGATCTTGAAGTGGTGTTGACGAATACCGGTAACCAGCCAGTTACCATTACTCAAATGACACCGGCTGCCACCGTAGTGCCCAGAGGCAAGTTTGATTTCACGGCGTTGTTGAGCAATGGTCCATTGCGCCTGGCAGTGGGTGAAAGCGTCGCGGTGCCAATGCAGCGACATTCATTATCAATCGCCACCGTGCAATCGCCAGGTGGCGCGTCGTTAATAAATTCGCTTAGACAATCGATGAGTATTGTGACTGAGGGAGACTCATTTGCGGCTGTCTCTATTGTAGATGGCGCCGTTGCCGCTTGAGCGGGAAGTTGTCCGGTTGTTGAGTGCTGAAAACTATTACCGGACGATCAAGGCTTCAGTAGTGAGTTGTGACATCTGTGATATGGCGAAATAGCTGCAGCAGGCAGGTAACATATCACGTAGATTTGATACTACATCAGTGAAGGTAAAAACAATGCGATCGACGGGATAAGCGCCAGTAAAATCAAGCGAAAGATATCGGCGATCCAGAACGGTGTGACACCGCGAAATATAGTTTTTACCGGTACGTCTTTCAGAACTCCCTTGAGTACAAAAACGTTTAGTCCGATAGGTGGTGTAATAAGGCTTATCTCGGTAGCAACCACTACCAGTATACCGAACCACACGAGATCAAAGCCCAGCCCCTCAACCAGAGGGGCGAAAATGGGTACGGTTAACAATATCATCGAGAGTGATTCAAACACACAGCCGAGTATCAGGTAGATTGCAAGGATAATAAAAATTACTCCCAGCGGTGATACGTCAAAGCTGTTTACAATGTTGATCAAGCCATCGGGCAATCCGGCCCGGTTGACGAAATTGGAAAATATCATTGCGCCAAAAACCACCAGAAAGAGTTTTGCGGTAGTCAGTGCGGTTTCACGGGTCACCTCCATCAGAGTGCGCCAGTTGAGCGCTCTGCGCCATGCGGCGATGGCTATAGCGCCGGCGGCGCCCATTCCGGCTGCCTCGGTTGGAGTAAAGGCGCCGATATAGATTCCGCCAATTACAAATATAAACAGTCCCAGAGTAGTCCAGACGTCCCGCAGCGCCAGCAACCGTTCACGCAGGCCTGTGCGTTGACCTGCCGGACCTGCCTCGGGATTGCGCCTGACTACAAACGTCACTGCCGCCAGATAGAAACAAACGCCAACCAGGCCGGGCAGGATTCCGGCAATAAACAGTTTGCCCACCGACGCGTTGGTTATAAGCCCGTAGATAACCAGGATGACGCTCGGTGGTATCAGAATACCGAGGGTGCCGCCAGCGGCGATAGAAGCTGTAGCCAGTGAATCACTGTATTTGTAACGTCGCATCTCGGGCATCGATACCTTGGACATGGTAGCGGCCGTTGCCAGTGATGAGCCACAAATTGCCGAGAACATGCCGCAGGCGCAGATGGTAGACATCGCCAGACCACCGCGACGATGGCCGAGAAATACATAGGCGGCGCGGTAGAGTTCCTTTGCCATGCCGCCACGTTCGACCATTAAGCCCATCAGGATGAATAGCGGCACCACAGATAAACCATAAGACTGGCTGGCATCTATGACAAGACGGCTGGCGCTCGACATTGCCGCGCGCATGCTTGATTCGTGGGCAAAGCCCAGCACACCGACGAGCCCCAGTGCGATACCCAGCGGCATACGCATAAAAGCCAGCACCAGTACGGCAGCAAATCCATAGAGCGCGGTGATCATAGGGTGTCTGCGTTAGGGCCTTCTGCGCTTTCCCCGGGTCTGGTCATCAGTGAAAGCAGACGAAGCAGGGTAATGGCGGCAGCGGTAAAGATGGCAGCGGTAATGAATCCGACAATGAGGTAGCGCGGTATTAGCAGGTACTCAGTGACATCGCCGTCTTCAAAAGCGCGTACGGCGTAGTCGTAAACCCGATCACCAAGCGTGACAGCGACAAACAGAGTGACTGCCAGAAACAGCAATGAGGTTATCCAGCCGAGGTAGCCACGGCGAAAATGCGGCACGAGATCAACGATTATATGATCGTTGCGTGAGAACATCAGCGGGAATGAAAAGAACGTGATCGCGCCCATGCATATTTCTACCAGCTCCACCGCACCGACCAGCGGGGAGTTAAAAAAGTAGCGTCCAACGACGTCGATACAAGTGAGTACAACCAGTAAAAGGAGAATCAGGGCGGCGATGTTGGCTGAGAAAAGGCTGACAGAATCTGTCAGCCTTTCGAGCCTGTTTAGCGTATTGCGCATACGGCAATTAGCAGTGTGGCACTTATTGCAATTGTGACTTCATGAATTCAAGCGCTGCTTTGGCATCCACTCCGCGGCTTTCAACTTCGGACAGGACCTGCGCTTCAATATCTGCAGTTATTTCCTTGAAATAGGCGCGTTCCTCATCGCTGGCTTCAATAATTACGGAGCCGGTTTCAGCGGATTTTTCAATGCCGAACGTGTCTGCCTCATCCCAGTATTTGCCTATAGTTCGAGCGGTTTCTACCCCGCTAACCTTATCGATACAGGCCTGCTGATCCGAGGATAGATCGTCGTAGGAGTCCTGGTTCATGATCAAACCAAACGATGTGGTGTACATGCCATCCGGATTTTTAAACGAGTATTTAGTGAGCTCGTCGATCTTGAATGAATGCATGGTTTCGGCGGGAAAGAAAACACCCTCGGCAACTCCGGAGGCAATCGCTTCGTAGACGGAAGGTGCCGGCATATTTACGCCTGCTACTTCCAGTGCTTTGCCTACAGCGTTTGCCACGCCACCACCAACACGAAGCTTCATGCCTTTGAGTTGTTTGTACGAGGTAATCTCTTTGGCGGTATTCACCATACCTGGTCCGTGTACAAAGTTGGCGAGTACTTTAACGCCCTTTGCTTCTTTGGCATCAGCAAAGAATTTTTCGTGAGTCATTTGAAACGCTGCAGACATGGATTCTGCATTGCCGGGGAGTCCTGGCATTTCGATCATTTTTGTTGTCAGGAACTTGCCTTTGGTGTAGCCGTGTACAATCCAGCCAATATCTGCGACGCCATCACGCACGGTATCGTACTGGGCTGGTGGTGGTGCGAGTCCGTTTTCGAGTTTAATGTCGAGTGCGCCGTCGGTACATGCGGCAACTTGTTCTGCAAGCCACGGATGCACCTTGGTAGCCATTACGTGTTTGGGGCCGGTCCAGTGAGAAAAAGTCAATGTCTTGTCGGCAGCCTGCGCTGTTCCTGCGCAGACAGAGGCGGCAAGGGTGGTCAACATCAGACCTTTCAAGCGGTTTTTCATTTGATTCTCCAGGATGGTGGGTAAACGGGTTGAACGGGCATTGATGCCACGCCATCTAGTGGTACCTCCAACCCGCAATTACGCGTTCAGACCAACAAGTGGTCCGTCCAGCTAATATTTCAGGATACAGACCACTAGTATTGATGTGCGTTGGTTACCGCTATGCAGACTAGATGAGAGGGCTGTTGATTTCAAGTGAAGAGGTCGCAGTTTGCTCTGCGTGGCGCTGCGGGATACACGGATTTGCGGTGAAACGGATATTCGCACCGCCCCCGTTTTCGGGGTATTCAGCAAGGGTTAATGATTCAGGTTCCGCTCCAACTGGGGGCACGTTTAGTGAGAAATGCTTCGAGGCCTTCTTTGAAGTCGTTACTGCAGTAGCACTGGATTATAAGATCCTGGTCATCTTCCGTGATTGTCGCGTTGCGGAGTCTGCGCAGACCCTCTTTTGTTGCGTGCATGGTGAGGGGGGCATGTGACTTCATTTGTTCTGCCAATTCGAAAGCGCGCTTTTCACTGTCTTCCACTACTTCGGAAATGAGCGCTATCGCCAGTGCTTCGTCGGCCCGCATCAGGCGCGATGTAAATATGATTTCCCTGGTGCGGGCAGCTCCTATCAAGGCTGACAGGCGCGACAGATTGTTCATCGACAGGCAGTTGCCCAGTGTTCGTGCAATGGGAAAGCCGAACCTGAGGTCGGCGGTACTGATGCGTAGATCACAACAAGCGGCGATAGCGGCGCCGCCACCGGTGCAGGCACCGCGGATAGCCGCGATGACCGGAACCGGTATTGATTCGAGTGCACCGAGCACTTTGTCCATTCGGCGCTCGTAGTTGATGGCGTCTTCTTCAGTGTTGAAGTCGCGAAAACGAGAGATGTCGGTGCCGGCAGCGAAGGCTTTGTCGCCGGCACCCTTGATAATAACAGCGTGCACATCGCCATGGTCAGTGCAGAGGTCCTCACTGATTTGGGCCAAACGATCATACATCTCGAACGTCAGTGCGTTGCGTGCCTCCGGTCGGTTAAAAGTAATAACCGCAATGCCGTTGTTGACTTCATACAACAATTGATCAGCAGTTGGTGCAGTGCTCTCGGGCATGGATGTATTACCTGTAGATTAACGGTTATGCGGCCTTTGTACCTGTATTGGCAGGCAGTGACTTCAGGTAGTCGAGTGCGCACTGCGCACCACCGGTAGCATGTGGCACGTTGGCTAGATAAAGGCCCATCTCGATACCTGAAAGCGTTGCCATAAGCATGAGATCGTTGAAATCACCCAGGTGGCCAATGCGGAACACCACCCCCTGAACTTTCGCCAGTCCATTGCCAAGCGACATGTTGTAATGTTCCAGAATAACACTACGCAGCTGATCAGCGTTGTGTCCCTGCGGTACGCGCACTGCAGTTAGCACTGGAGAATATTCGCTTTCCACCGTGCATTGAACTTCCAGCCCCCAATGCTGCACGGCGAGTCGAGTGGCTGCCGCGTGTCGCTGGTGGCGGGCGAATACGTTCTCGAGTCCTTCCTCGTGCAACATGTCTATAGACTCGGCAAGTCCGTACAGCATATTGGTAGCGGGCGTGTAGGGAAAATAGCCACGTTCGTTTGCGGCGATCATTTCTGACCAGTCCCAATAGGACTTGTGCAGGGCCGACTGGCTCGCTGCCTGCAACGCTTTTTCACTGACGGCGTTGAACGATAAGCCGGGAGGTAACATCAGCCCTTTTTGCGAGCCGGACACAGCGACGTCGACGCCCCATTCATCAAAACGGAAATCAGCAGATGCAAGACCGGAGATGGTGTCGACCATAAGCAGCGCCGGATGACCTGCAGCGTCGATGGCGGATCGGCAGTCGGCGATACGTGATGTGCAGCCGGTTGATGTTTCATTGTGCACAACACAGACGGCTTTGATCTTGTGCCCGGCGTCTGCGCGCAGCGTTGATTCCAGCTGATCGGGATCAGCGCCACGACGCCAGTCGGTGGTAACAAGTTCAGGCTGCAATCCGTATTTACGAGCCAGTTTTTCCCACAAGCTGGCGAAGTGACCGGTCTCAACCATCAGCACCCGGTCACCTGCGCTCAGGGTATTAACCAGCGCGGCCTCCCAGGCGCCAGTGCCCGAGGCTGGATAAATGATGACAGGATTTTCTGTCTTAAAAACGGTTTTGCAACCGTCGAGTACGCGCTTGCCAAGGTCGGCAAACCCGGGACCACGATGATCAATCACCGGCATATCAATGGCGCGCAAAATGCGATCAGGTACCGCACTTGGCCCGGGTATTTGCAGAAAGTGGTGACCTGTTTGTCTCATAAGAAAAGTACCGCAGTCTGGTTGGAGGTTGGCACCACGGGTGTCCCCGCTCGCACCGTTGTGTTGATATTAACACATCGCAGGGTGGCTTCTGCCACCTGACACCTTGCCTGTTTCCTCGACGTTGGTCAGCCAATGACTGGCGAAACGTCTGTTGCGACGTGAATTGCGGGAAAGTGTCGAGTAAAAAGAGTATTCGCGGACCAGGCAAAGTGCGCTTGTGCACTGGATAATAAGCGGGCGTTGAACTGCCGGATTCGCGCCAGTGATCAGGGCGCGTTGCGTATGGCGTTGTCATCTCCGGATGCGCGCCCGTCATTGCTGTCTGCGTTAACAGGTGCGAAGTTATCGTCCTCGATTACGGTGTTCGAGACCCGGTATTGAGCCAGTATGCGGTTAATTTTTAGTGTGGCCGGTGCAGACTCAAACCGGTTTTTTGTAGCGCTTACATGGCTCACATAGCCGTGGCCCTCATTGCCGTCGCTTGACGAATGCGGATTGCAGTTTTGTTGAAAGCCTGGTTCTCTGTAGCCACCGGTGTTCCAGCCACCAATAAGAAAGTCACCGTGCGAGCTGCCACTGGCGCTATTACCAGTGAGTGTGATGTGTCGGGTTTCAACACAGTTTTCAGCACCGACTTCGTAAGCCCAGTCACTGTTTTTAACGATATTGTTGGTAACGTTAATATGTGCGCCGCCGTCGATGTAGATGGCCGCAACCCAGCTGTCTGTATCCTGATAAGCCGGGTTATCGTCGACAGACATGCCTGTGACAACATTGTTTTCTATAAAGCCGTATCGAGCCTGATCGTATTTTCCTGGATAGGTACGACCGTTAACAGTGGTAGGCGGAGAAGTACCTTCACCACCGATCGCGTCTATTGCGATGTTATTGATGTTGCGAATCCGGTTGTTGCTTATCGCCCAGCGGGTGACATTGCCGTTGACGACTATCGACTCACTCGCACCGGTTTGCATATCATAGACATCATTGCCGTCGATCAATACCCCTGAAATAGCCTCTGACTCCTGTTGACCGGTACCGTACACTGCAATTGCATGTGCGTTTTGATGACTTTTGAATTGCGAGATGGTGTTGTTGAGCAGAGCGACTTGCTGAATATTTTTTCCATGGATTGATATGGCAGTGACTTCGCTGTTGCCGGCATCAGGACCCGCTATGGATAGCCCTTCGATAATTATCTGATTTAATCGGAGACGGCTCTGGTTTGAAATTTCAACCCACGGTCCACTGACGGGCCCGCGGTGCAAGCGGGTGCCCGGAGTGGCAACCAGTTTTGTATGCGATCGGCCCAGGTGAACCGGAAACCGGGAGGTGGCGACCAGACTGATTACACAATGACGGTTGGGCCCGGCTACGTCATCGCATTGGTCAACTGCTTTTTGTATTGAGCCGGTGGCAACGATGTGCGGGGCCGGTGGAAATTGTGCCAGCCAGTCGTTGGTCGGTCGGTATTCTTCCGCCACCGGCGTGCTGCCCCAAAGTGGCTCTGCACGGGCGTAGCTACTACACAGCAGCAGAACTATAGTCGGTAAGAAATACCGACGGGTTTGCACCGTGCATTGGTTGCGATGGTGTATTGGTTGTTGTGGCATTGGTTGTGAGTTTTGTGGCGTTGGTGAGCGGACATCGCTAACACTGTCAGTGTACAGAAGGGGCCGTTCCACCTTCTTGCTGGAGGTGTACTAACAGTTTTTGTTGCTGGCTAAGGTAATATTTTTCCTCGGGAGCTATCATCAACTGGTGGTCAAGACAGGTAAGTGCCAGGTCGGTATTGCCGAGCTGTAAATAGACCCCTTTTATATTCTCTATTAAACGCAACAGAATGCGCTGCTTATCGGCCGGTTCAAAGTACGTCTCACCAGACACGTTTCTTTGATACAACTGTTCAATCAGTTGATAACACTGTGCGCGCGAAACGATACGTGGTGCAAATGGATCGATCAAGGTGACATCGTCGTGATCGCGAGGTTTTACCCCGACCAGAAAGTGACCCGGAAAACTGATCCCGTACACTGACAATCCGGGTGAATTGCCTGTACAGATGTAGATCAGCGCAAGGCTAATGGGTATACCGGTGCGGGTGATCAGTACTTTATCCAGCAGGCTGTTATCGACAGAGTAGTAGTCTTCGCTGTTGCCGGTGAATTTGTGTTTCTCCGACAGCAGATTAATGAGCTCGCCAGCATCTGCTATACCCGCGGTTTGTGCTTCTTTTTTAAGCGCTTCCAGTTGCTCGCGGAACGGGGAAATGTCGAGGCCTGGCTGGATTGCCTGGCTCATTAGCAGTGCACAATGACACAAATCAATTTGATCATCCGGTTGTTGAACCGCGGTTAAAAATGATTTACTGATTTGCATTAAGACGAATGGCCGGGCTTATCTTCAAAACAGGACGATACCACATGGAAAAGAAGCCTGCGCGTCACAAATAACTGCGTTTGCGCAGGTTTATCTCCTGTGGGCGGAGAACTTCGTTGCAAGATTTTCACCGCCACAGTTTTGTGAGTGTAGTGGAATTTTGTTAAGCAAACTGTCCTTCCCGGGTCAACCATCTATGCTTAAATCTGAATGCAGGCGCCCGTTTGTATCTTTTCCCTGCAATGAATTGCCTGTTGCTATTGGTGGTTATTGTAGTAGCCTGATCGTTTCAGAACAGCAGAATAAAAATGAAAGTCGTTGGGATAGAACGCTATTTGCCGATTGATGTTCCACGCTCGTTTGTCGACGTTGAATTGCCTCGCCCGGAGCCAACAGGACAAGACTTGCTGGTCAGCGTTAAAGCGATATCCGTAAACCCTGTGGATACTAAAATTCGCAGCGGGCGTGGCCAGCCCGATGGTACGGTTGAAGACCCGCCCCGCGTGATTGGCTGGGACGCCAGCGGTGTGGTGGAATCTGCGGGGCCTGATGTAACTTTATTTAAAGCAGGTGACGAGGTTTATTATGCCGGTGATATCACCCGCCCGGGATCTAATGCCGAGTTTCAGTTGGTTGACGAAAGAATAGTTGGCCGGAAACCGGTGTCACTATCGCATGCCGAATCTGCAGCATTGCCGTTGACAGCGATCACGGCTTATGAAGCATTGCATGATCGCCTCGGGATCGACCGTGACGGTGGTGACAGTGAAAAAAGCATTCTGATAATCGGAGCCGGCGGCGGGGTGGGTTCCATCGGCATACAACTGGCACGACATGCCGGCCTCAAAATTATCGCTACTGCATCGCGTCCCTCGACCAGCGCCTGGGTAACCGAATTGGGTGCAGATCATGTGGTTAATCACAAAGAAGATATGGTCGAGCAAGTGCGAGCGTTGGGCTATGAGCACGTGGACTATGTCGCTATATTTAACGACATGAGGCATTGGGAGTCGGCGGTCACTCTGGTGCGGCCGCAGGGTGATATCGTGTCTATAGATGATACCGACTTGCCAATGCCAATGGCCGGGATGAAAACCAAAGCGGCCAGTTTTCACTGGGAGTTTATGTTTGCCCGCGCGATGTTTAATACACCGGACATGATCGAGCAACACAAATTGCTGTCGTGGATTGCTGAAAAAATTGATTCGAAAACGTTCAGAACTACGGTGTCTGAAGTATTGTCGCCGATTAATGCCACCAATTTACGTAAGGCGCACGCCCAAATTGAAAGCGGTACCACGAAGGGTAAGGTGGTTCTGGAACACTTCGGGAACAATTGAACGGGCCCAGGCCCTCTTGCTGGAAAACGCAATGGAAAGACCCCTATGATAGAAGAACCTGCACTACTTACCCTGAAGGTAGAGCGTCCAAGACCCACGAAGAAGCAACTCGCTGCTCTCGACTCTGTGCCCACCGGTTTTTTGGCGGATTCGATGAGTGGTCGGGGTGCGCTTGCTCCGTCTATACGACCATTGAACCCGGGTGTAATACCCGTGCGGATGTGTGGCGTCGCCTTAACCTGTTTCTGCGGTCCGGCTGATCTGTTGGCTGTTACCGGTGCGCTGTCTGAAGTGGTGGCCGGTGATGTAATCGTTGCTGATACCGGCAACTGGCAGCAGTCGGCGGTAGTGGGAGATCGTGTTATCGGAATGTTGAAAAATGCGGGTGGCGCCGGGTTCGTCACCGACGGGCTCGTTCGGGATATAGAAGGAATCAATGAGGTGGGTCTGCCGGTTTTTTGCAGTGGCCTTTCGCCGAACTCACCCTATTCCAATGGTCCCGGGGAAATAGGAACCGACATAGCGCTGGGCGGTGTTGTCGTCAAGAGCGGAGATGTTATTGTCAGTGATGACAGCGGTATTGTGGTCGTACCTTATGAGCGTATTGACGAGGTAATTGAATCCGTTGCACGTATTCGGGTACTTGAAGAAGAACTGGATAGTCGAGTGGCCGACGGATTGGCAGTGCCGGATGCCATCGTGGAGTTGATGGCGTCGGATAAAGTCAGGCGAATCTAGGAGTCTGCGCGGTAGAAGTCCGCGTAGCGAGAGTGTGACCGGTTGTGCCTG
>CAYPCS010000078.1:0-25620 GCA_964409275.1 uncultured Granulosicoccaceae bacterium | reverse complement strand
CTTAGCGCCGATGATAGTGTGGGGTCTCCCCATGTGAAAGTAGGTCATCGCCGGGTTTTAATAGAGACAGTGGACTGATGTCGGAAGACAGTTAGTTCGCTGACCAGCAGGACAAAAAGACCGCTCTTCGAGCGGTCTTTTTTTTGGTAAACACAAAGTAATCGCAGGTGCCCACGTGCGTTGAAAACTTTTGATTTTATCTGCCTTCCGTCATCTGGTTTCGTGCTGGTCCTGTCCTCAGTCTTCCGCAATGGTATTCTGTAATCTGGTATCCGGCTTCTGTAATCTCTGGAGGGATATCCCTGAATCGGGATTTTGGTTTATAAAATTCCGCAAGGCAGGAAACCCAAGTTGACTTCAAGGTAACGACCGTGATCTTTCCATTTATACTGGCATGCTTTATCGCTGTTCCCATTATCGAGATTTTTGTGTTGATTCAGGTTGGCAGTGCAATCGGGGCACTGGCAACGATAGCAATAGTAATTCTTACAGCAATTGTAGGTACATGGATGTTGCGATCCCAGGGTTTGTCCACACTGAACAAAGCACGCGCAAGGCTTGCTGGTGGGGAGATACCGGCGTTTCAGGTAATGGAAGGGCTGGCTTTAGCCGTTGGTGGAGCCATGCTTCTTACCCCCGGATTTGTTACTGACGCATTTGGTTTTTTCTGCTTGTTGCCGCCCACCCGTCATTTGCTGGTTCATTTTATGTCGAAGCGGGTGTCGTTTGCGGGGATGACATCCGTCGGCGGAACCGGGCCTCGTGCAACACCCGGGTCTCGTGGTGGTAAAGCCCGGCCTGCAGACGGAAGTGTAATCGAGGGTGAGTTTACCCGCGACGACAATAAAGCAGGAAAGGCTTCAAAAAATGGTGATTGACGCAAACACATTAGCAATTTGCGATCATTCCGGCACTGGACATTATTAACGTCTGCTCGACGATAAAGTGCATTGTTTAGATGCCTCATGCGAAGAGAAACGCAACAGTATCCCCGAGTCACAGGGTATCTCTGATGCATTTCCTTGCTGGCAGCTGGTGATCAAAGTCCAGGCGACGGACCTGCGCGTCCAAAGTTACGAAAAAATCATTTTTCTTGTCTCTCCCTCTTGCATTAGCAGTCGAAATCACTACTATTAGCACTCGCCGAAGTTGAGTGCCAAGAGCACGACTTGCGTATTGAAATTCACCGTAAACAAAATTGTAAGGAGATCGAATTAAATGAACATTCGTCCATTACACGATCGTGTTGTCGTGCTGCGTATGGAAGAAGAGCGAACCAGCGCAGGCGGTATCGTGATTCCGGATTCAGCAACCGAGAAGCCTATCCGTGGCGAAGTGAAAGCAGTAGGAAACGGAAAAGTTACTGATAGTGGGGATTTGCGCTCACTGGATGTCAAGGTTGGAGACACCGTGCTGTTTGGAAAGTACTCAGGTACAGAAATAAAAGTCGACGGTGAAGAACTGTTGGTCATGCGCGAAGACGACATCATGGCGGTCATCGAAGGCTAGACCAGTCCCTCAAAGCTATCTCACTATCAAATTTAAAACTCACGGAGATTATATTCAATGAGTGCAAAAGATGTTCAATTCGCTGATTCGGCTCGAAGCAAAATGCTCAACGGCGTTGATGTGTTGGCAAATGCCGTCAAAGTTACCCTGGGTCCGAAAGGGCGCAACGTAGTTCTGGACAAGGCATTCGGCGCGCCGACTGTCACTAAGGACGGTGTATCCGTTGCCAAGGAAATCGAGCTTGCAGACAAGTTCGAAAATATGGGCGCCCAGATGGTTAAGGAAGTGGCTTCGCAAACCTCTGACATCGCCGGTGACGGCACAACAACAGCGACTGTGCTGGCTCAGAGCATTGTACGCGAAGGTTTAAAAGCAGTTGCTGCCGGCATGAATCCAATGGATCTTAAGCGAGGACTGGACAAGGCAGTAACAGCAGCCGTTGCTGCACTGGCTGATCTTTCACAACCTTGCAACGACACCAAAGAGATTGCGCAGGTGGGTACCATCTCCGCCAACAGCGACGCTAACATTGGCGAAATTATTGCCGAAGCGATGCAGAAAGTCGGAAAGGAAGGAGTCATCACTGTTGAGGAAGGTTCTGGCCTTGAAAATGAGCTGGACGTGGTTGAAGGAATGCAATTTGACCGTGGCTACCTTTCTCCCTATTTCATCAATAATCAGGACGCCATGAGCGCTGATCTCGATGAGCCCTACGTGCTGCTGTTCGATAAAAAAATATCAAACATACGTGATTTGCTTCCAACACTCGAAGCGGTTGCGAAATCCGGTAAGCCACTCCTTATCATCGCAGAGGACGTTGAAGGCGAGGCGCTCGCTACACTGGTTGTGAATAGCATGCGCGGTATTGTTAAAGTTTGCGCAGTTAAAGCTCCAGGCTTTGGTGATCGACGTAAAGCTATGTTGCAGGACATTGCCATTCTTACCGGTGGCCAGGTGATCTCCGAAGAGGTAGGCCTGTCTCTGGAGAAAGTGACGCTGGAAGATCTTGGAACCGCTAAAAAGGTAACAATCGATAAAGATAACTCGACAATTGTTGATGGTGGCGGTGCGAAAGCGGAAATCGACGCGAGAGTAGAGCAGGTTAGAACCCAGATTGATCAGGCCACGTCAGACTACGACAAAGAAAAATTGCAGGAGCGCGTAGCTAAGCTTGCTGGCGGTGTTGCTGTGATCAAAGTCGGTGCGGCGACTGAAGTTGAGATGAAAGAAAAGAAAGACCGTGTAGATGATGCCCTCCATGCAACTCGCGCCGCTGTTGAAGAAGGCGTGGTAGCTGGTGGTGGTGTGGCGCTTATTCGTGCTGTTGGAGCGCTGTCCGGAGTGTCTGGTGACAATCCGGATCAGGATCACGGGATTGCTATCGCTCGCCGTGCAATGGAAGAGCCGCTGCGACAGATTGTCTCTAACGCTGGTGATGAGCCTTCTGTGGTCGTTAACAAGGTAGCTGATGAGTCCGGTAACTACGGATACAACGCTGCTTCTGGTGAGTACGGTGACATGATCGCGATGGGTATTCTCGACCCGACAAAAGTCACACGCTCTGCATTACAGAACGCTGCTTCTATCGCGGGTCTGATGATTACGACCGAAGCGATGGTTGCAGAACTGCCTAAGGAAGATGCACCACCAATGCCTGACATGGGCGGCGGTATGGGCGGTATGGGTGGCATGATGTAATTCACCCTGCATATTGCGAGTGAAGAAAAAAGTCCCGGTTTCGGGACTTTTTTTTGCTTGCACGATTGAGGTGAGGATGAAATATTCACACCACACGATTCCGGCAGTAGTTTGGCCTGGTCTGATTGCCAATTGGTTTACCGGATTTATCGATGTTTCGATTCCTGCTTTCGAACCAGCGCAGATCGGTTAATTGTGTTTTCAATCGGCGAAATAAGCTATAAATTGTGGGTCTGGTCGCGCATTGATGTTATGCAATGTGAATTGTCGGGTTTTGCACTGTTTTGTCAGCGCGTAATATGAGAGTTTCGAATGGCAGGTTGTCTTCAGGGAAGCAATAGTTAGTGACACTCATAAAAACAACAAAAAATGTGATCAGTTCAGTGATAGTAAAACCTCCAAAAATCCTGGTTTCGATTTGTATTGGTTTGGGTATTTTTACCTTTCAGTCTTTGCATGCGGGTGTGTTTGACGATATTTTTGATGCCGCTAACGGTGCGTTGCCGGGCTACGGTCGGGAAATAGCACGTAGCAATCGCCAGAATTTGAGTGAAAAAGAAATTGATTCGGCCTTGCGTGAAGCGCTCATTGTTGGTGTCAACAATGTATGGAAAAGGCTATCAGAGGAAAACGGTTACGCCAACGACACTACTGTAAGGATTCCTCTTCCTGACGGGTGGGAGAAAGCGAGGGAAATTTCGTCTCGAATAGGGTATTCAGTGGATTTTGATCGATTGGAAGAACAACTCAATCGTGCAGCTGAATCCACTGCTCCGGCAACAAGTGAACTATTGCAGAAAGCGATTCGTCGACTGACAATCGACGACGCACGTGGATTGCTCAATGCCAACAATACGCAGGCTACAGATTACCTGAGGCGCCGTGTGTCTGATCGACTGGAGAGTGAATTGAGACCGGTAATGGTTAAATCACTCCAGGCAGTGGGTGCGCTTGATTTTAGTAGCAAGATCGCCTCGCGCATCCGCCGGGTGGCAAAGGTTTCCAGTCTTGATGTTGACCTATCCGATCATGTGGTATCGCGCAGTCTTGACGGTTTTTTCTACTATCTTGGAAAGGAAGAAAAAGCCATCCGCACCTTTCCTGAAAGCCGCACTACCGAGTTATTGCGCAAAGTTTTTGGATAAGGCTTGAGAGCATCAATTTAGGGCCCTGGTTGAGTCTGAATTCGGTCACTACGGTGTTCGAAATGTGTGCCACTCTGGTAATATGAAGCGGTCATCACAGGGGATAACCACGTGCGAAGAGCCGTTGTCACCGGCATGGGCATTGTTTCTTGCCTCGGTACGGATAAAAATAAAGTAGCTGAATCGCTGTTGAAGGGCCGGTCTGGCATTTCCCGGAAAGAGGAATATTCGGAACTGGGCATGCGAAGCCATGTTGCAGGTACCCCGGTTATAAATTTCCAGGACCATATTGATCGCAAGCAGTTGCGTTTTATGGGTGGGTCAGCGGCCTACGCCTATATTGCTATGCAGCAAGCGATAACAGATTCCGAACTTACGCCAACGATGGTCTCCAATGTGAGAACCGGTGTTATTGCAGGGTCTGGTGGCGCCTCTTCCTCAAGCCAGGTCGAAGCTGCAGATCTTATGCGTGAAAAAGGCATTCGCCGAGTGGGACCATACCGGGTCACGCAGACGATGGGGAGCACAGTTTCGGCCTGCCTTGCGACACCATTTGGAATTAAAGGTGTTAACTATTCAATCTCGTCGGCGTGTTCGACCAGTGCGCATTGTATCGGCCAGGCAGTAGAGCAAATTCAGTTGGGCAAACAGGATATTGTTTTTGCTGGCGGAGGCGAAGAAGAGCATTGGACAATGAGCTGTCTTTTTGATGCGATGGGTGCTCTGTCTTCAAAGTACAACAGTACACCGACAGAGGCATCTCGTGCCTATGATGCTGACCGCGATGGTTTTGTTATAGCTGGTGGTGGTGGAATGCTCGTTGTCGAGGAGCTTGAGCATGCGCTGAGCCGTGGTGCGAATATCTATGCCGAGATCGTGGGGTACGGCGCAACGTCCGATGGTCAGGATATGGTGGCGCCTTCCGGTGAAGGCGCGATAAGATGTATGCAGCTCGCTCTGCAAACAGTGCAAAAGCCAATCGATTATTTGAATGCCCATGGAACCAGCACTCCGGCCGGAGATGTTACTGAATTGCGATCGATAAACGAGGTGTTTGGCGACAACACTCCCCCGATTAGCTCAACCAAATCCTTGTCGGGCCACTCCCTGGGGGCTGCGGGAGTGCAGGAGGCGATCTACTGCCTTCTAATGCAGCAAGGAAATTTTATTGCGGCCTCGGCGAATATTAAAAATCTGGATCCGGAAGCTGGTGATATGAGCATAGTTCGGGATGCAGTGACTGATGTTGAACTTAATACGGTCATGTCGAACAGCTTTGGTTTTGGTGGCACGAATGCGTCTCTGGTGATGTCTCGATACCAGGAGTAGTCTAGACGTTTCGATTTGATCGTTAGTTCCTGATGACGAAATTAACGGGGTCGCTTTTTCGGCTTTGCTAAGGCCTTATATCGAAAGCAGTCCACCGTATGGTCATTTACCATACCGGTCCCCTGCATGTACGCATAACAAATGGTACTACCTACAAATTTGAATCCTCTTTTTTTTAGATCTTTACTCATTGCCTTGCTTTCTTCGGTCTGTGAAGGAACCTCTTTCGAGTTAGCCCGGCGATTAATGACAGGCTCGCCACCGACAAATTGCCATATATAGTCTGCAAAGCTGCCGAACTCATCTTGCACCTTGAGGCAAGCAGTGGCATTTGAACGCACTGAAAACACCTTCAGCCGGTTGCGGATGATTCCCGGGTCGAGCAATATTTTTTCCAGTCGGGCATCAGTGAATCTGGAGAGCTTTGCTACATTAAAATTGGCAAACAGCTTTATATAGTGCGGACGTTTTTTCAGTACAACGCGCCAGCTGACTCCCGCCTGCGCACCTTCAAGAATGAGCATTTCGAACAGCAAGCGATCATCGTAGACTGGTACGCCCCACTCGGTGTCGTGGTAGTGTCTATCGATATCGCTTGATTCACACCAACCACATCTATTTCGTTGCATATCGTGAGCCCCGGAGTCTTGGGCGGTAGTAATCTGCGTAGCGAGAGGGTGCCCTGTTACGCACGTTTGTACGATCAATTGATCAATCGGGCCAGATCAATCTGGATTGTTCCATTATGAATGTTTTTCAGGTTAGTGCGTCGGGTTTCCCGGTACGATTTGCTGATCACTTTCTTTCTCCTGGACCAGCACCCAGGGCGCGGTGACTACGCACCAGAACAGCGGGTCACGTACATTCCAGATGCGGGCATCATCGTCGGTGGCCCGACTAACTTTGTTTTGCTGTAGCCAGTTTTCCATCGCACCAGCGTCATTTTCAGCAATGCGCGTAGCTACCTCTACGAGATCAACGCCTGGCTGAACCACAACCACTACGCCTCTGGCAAAATGGCGGGCCAGTTCGGACCAGGTGATCGTACCGGTTTCGCTATTTAGTGAGTTTTTTAAAGTTGAGTCGACTTTTTCGGCCACTATTGTCTCCATCGCCGGACGCATCAGGTGCTCAATGCGAATCGTAGCTATAGATGTAGTTTAATTGTTAAAACTACCGGATAACAGAGCCACTTCTTCTATGGCTCTCTCCAATTGCCGATCAGTAGCGTTGATCAAGTCGCGTGCTTGCTGCGGGCGTTGTATTTTTATTTTTTCCTCGAGTAGTTTGCGCTGAAAAGTCTGTGCTTCTGCCGAGATGTTCAGGGATCCGGACCTCCGAAACATAAAATCTGCTGGCGTTTCTATATATATATCCGGGACAATTCCAGCTCCGTGAATAGGTCTGTGGTCGGGGGTGCCGAATACAGCAATGGTTGTCCGTACTGCCCCTCCCAGAGGATCAGATAGTTTATGTACCTTTTGTACAAGGCCTTTGCCATAAGACGGGCTGCCAACGATAAGACCTCGTTTGTGATCCTGCAGGGCACCGGCAACTATCTCCGAGGAAGACATGCTGTCACCGTTGATAAGCACCGCGAGCGGCAAGTCAGTGAGATGCTCTCCATAGCGGGGCAGCGTGCGCAATGTACCGGATTTGTATTTTTCGCAATAAACACTGTCCTGCCGGCTAAACATGGAAACAATTGCGCGTGCAGCAAGTGTAGAGCCCCCGGGGTTGTCACGCAGATCCAGAACAATGCCACGCGCTTGCCTGGTAATCAGTCCGCGCAATAATTTCTCGACCAGTTTATGCGTGTGGCCACCGAATCGACTAATCTTCAAGTAGCCGATTTTGTCAGGTAGCATTTTGGACGCCGCATATTGAAGTTTAACCTCAGCGCGTTTGGCCTGAATCTCGAACACAGAGTTGTAACGACGTATGCTGAGAGTCACATGGGTTCCCTCTGCACCTTTCAGCCGTCCTGTCACTTCCTTTTGTGATTTACCTTTAAGGCTGTATCCGTCTACTTCAATAATTTTGTCGCCAGGTGCAATGTCGCTGTTTTGTAGAGGACCGCCATCTATTTTACCAATGACCAGAGGGTAGTCTTTTGTAAAAGTGCGAAATTTTAATCCTACTCCAAAATATTTCCCGGTTCGCCGTTCGTAGTATCGATTTAGTTGTCCGGGAGTAATGTAGTTTGCGAATTGATCATTATAGGAATCCAGGGTCTCCGCAAGCAGTTCGCGCATTGCCTCGATGGTTTTTTCTTCAACGGTGGCTTTAAAGTCGATATGACCCGATTCAAGATCTGCTCTGATACGCTTGATTCTGTTCTCAAGTGTTTTTTTTATGGAGTGATTTGCTGGAGGGTTTGTGTCTGTGAAGATAGAGAGCTGCGTATTTTCGATGATGGATATGGCGCGATGGAACTCTGACGTTACCGCCTCAACTTTGGTGCTGTTCGCAGTAGCTGACGCTGCGAATAGACAAGCAAAAACGAGTAACGACGCTTTTATCACTAACTGCTCTCTGATGGACGAGTGTGTCGAGTTGCAAGTGGCTTGCCTGAGGTAAAAAATTGCCGCTTGAAATTAATGAGCAGTGTGTCCATCTGTGATTTATCGCAACCGGGTGTGATCCCCTACAGCGTCAGCGGTCGTAGCGCGTCACTGCGAACAATTTTGTAGGCAGCGGCTTTACGTAAATCATCGATTGTTAAGTCTTCAACTTTTCGGCTTAGTGCCAGTCCCATCTCATCGAGCAGAGCCGCTGTCTGAAACTGGTGGTCGTCAATGTGTTGACCATGCGAACTGTCTCTCGGCACGAGGATCGGGAGTTTTCCCATACGCAGAGAGGTTAGCGCAGTTCCCGTCCCGGCATGTGCCACGACCACATCAGCCTCGTGCATGGCCTGTTCCAGTTCATGGGCCGGAACCACCTCTTTGCCATCGATTTGTAAATCGGACACATCTGTAGACCCGGTCTGCCAAAGTACCGAGTCAGCATCCTTAAGGTAGGACGCCAGGCGTTCAAAAAAAACCCGGAAGCTGTAGTCCTCCATGGTGCCTACCGAGACCACAGCGCGGCGAATCTGCGTTGGTGGTGATGGTACTTTTACGGCCTCGAAACCGTCAAAAACCGAGCCGAGAAAAGTCCATTGCTCATCAGCCCAGGTTTCATGCTGATTGTAAAATCTGATTCCGGGAACACGACTGAGCGCCTTGCCAGTTACGGATGGCCCTTCAACGCGCGTGGCTGATTCGATGTAGTGGGTGGGTATTCCCCGAATAGCGCTGTAGGGAAGGTAAGCCAGTGCTATTGCCGACCCTGTACTTATCACGGTGTCAACGTTGTACTTACGGATCAGTTTAAATGCCTGCGGCACATTTCTTAACACTGATCCGAGACCGCGTGGTCGTATATAAGGTACATACTCTACTTGTTGACCCTGGAGCATTGATCTGGTCTGGAGCGAGTCGAATGTTACCCAAACGCACTCGCTGGATACGTTTTGAATACGAGGCCAAAGCTCTGCAAGTTGAGTGAAATGACCGCCGCTTGAGGCCACCAGCATGGTGGTCATGGATATTCGTTTCCGGTGCAGATCATGTTGCTCACGCTGACAACGCGCTCCGGACTGGCGTGGGACCGATTGAAACAATACGAAGGGTGAGGAAATTCAAGCTTTTGGTTTCTCTGTGGCGCTCAATTTATGTACGTGTAGCAAGTACTTGTATTAAATAAGGCTGCAGCGGATGTAATAAAAGCTTCACCATGCTGGTCGATTGGCAAGTCAGTCGGTAGCGCATCATGACATTATCCTACAAAATATGGCAGTCCACATGGTTGCTTACCGAGCTGAAATAGCAAAGGTTGTCTATTTGCGGCAAAGGCCTCGTTTGGCTGTCTCGATAGATCATTCTCAAAATTAAGAAAAACGGGCAGGTTTTAATATTGTCTGGCAATGTGATTACAACGGCTGCAAAGACTTCTCAAGTTTCGCCCCATCCAGATTGAATCTATTAGCGGTTTTTATCAGTTGATTGATGGTTTCCTCATCGACAAATACGCCGTGCATGATTCGGTCTTCTGCATTCCTGGCTTCGGGCTCTCCCGGCATCAGTATTTCATCGGTATCGCGAGCTGGTTTTCCGGATTTGATTGAATCGTAAAATTCCATCACACGTGCCTCTATTTCGGCTCGGGTGTCGAACCCCTCTGGATCTACCAAAATAGAAAACATGTTGTTAAATACGCCACGCGGTATGTTGTTCCCGGTGGCAACTGTTTCCTTACCTGCCACTGCCCCTGCAAGTAATTCTACGAACAGACCAAGGCCAGAACCCTTGTGGTTTCCGAATGCAGTTAATGCTCCTTCGCGTTTTGACCATATTGGCGAGGGGTCCGTGGTGGGATTTCCATCACTATCGATTATCCAACCATCAGGTACCAGTTCCCCTTTGTTATGAGCCACTCTTACTTTACCTAGCGCCACCGTACTTGTTGCCATATCCAGCATTGGTTTTGCTTTTCCGCCCACAGGTATTCCCATACTAACCGGGTTAGTAGAAAAACCGGCATCGCTACTGCCGTAAGGAGCAACCAGAGGTGGATGTCCCCACACATTAACAAAGTGAATGGAGAGGAACCCGTGCCGGGCGCAGTACTCGGAATAGTTGCCGGCCCGCGACACATGGCCCGAATTTCTCAAGCCCAACACTGCAACACCGTGCTCCCTGGCGGCGGCCATTGTATGATCGAGCGCGAGTATGGCCATGCGATGACCGAAGCCGCGTTTCGCATCAACGACCTGGATTGCCCCGGCAGGAGAAATGTAATCAGGTGTTTGGTTAGGCACAAGATTACCGTCCTCAACCTGGTCACCGTACATGGGCAACATGCCAATACCATGAGAATCGTGCCCCGCCAGATTAGCGCGTATCAAGTGATCTGCAACGACAGCCGCTTCGTGCTGATCGCAGCCAAAGCCGGTAAGAATGTCGCGGGCCACTGATTCCAGAATGTCTGCTTTGTATTTCATAATTGAAGGTGTTAGCCAGGGTGGTTAAGTGTAACTCGCCAACAGACACAGTTATAGCGGCGGTGCGGGTTTGTGGGGAAATGCAGTTTTGCCTCGAGTCCGTGCGGGGTTGTCCTCAATGCAATGAATCATCAGGCCGATATAGGATAGGATTCAGCGCATGATCCGAATGTTGTATTTTTGCAGCGTCGGGATCAACAAATTGAACGAGGCTGCGTGAGCAATTTTCGCGCGAAATAGTGTTAACGGGCGCTCACGAGCGAGTGCGCACTCATCTAACCAAGAGTTAATAATGTTTCACTCTTCTTCTCACCTGCTCGGGTACTTTTGGGTGTTCAATGTGCTTGAAGCCTGTGGTGAAAGCGAATCGGCGCATTTCCGCTTTGCAGCGGTGACAGCCCGGAAAGCTGGAACACGCATACACCGTACATCGAATAGTTCGGCTAGCAAGTCAGGTGCACAGGTAAGAGTTTGGTGAGTTAAATCCATTGATTCAGGTATGTGGAGTAGAAAAAGCGACAAGACCGGTGTCGCCTGGCCAAATGATCCACAATGGCAAATTGAAGGATAGTAAAACGGGTGGCGAGGTCAGCAAAAATGGCGCAACCAGACGACATGACTGCGGAATCAGATCTGCTTTCCAGCGTATCGAGACCTATGGACAGCAGTAATCGGCTCACCGTTCTCGACGTTGATTTTTTAAGTATATCCATGCAGGAGGCTCTGGGCCTTGTTCAGACTACCTTGAGCAATGGCGCAAAAGAGACCGTCTCCTTCATAAATGCCGATTGCCTCAACATCAGTTGCAGGGATAGTGAATATCGCCAGATACTAAATTCGCAGAAAATTGTTTTGCCCGATGGTGCCGGAATGAGTCTGGCGTGCAGGATGATTGGTGAGCGGTTAGTCGCAAACCTGAACGGTACTGATCTGCTGCCACCCTTGTGTGAGATTGCTGACAAAAACAACTACTCAATGTTTCTGCTTGGAGCAGCACCTGGTGTGGCCGGGCGGATGAAAAACAATCTGGAAAAGATGTATCCGGGTATGCGAGTCGTTGGTGAACAGCACGGATACTTCGATCACGAGACTGGCAGTGATGATGCGATAAAAAAAATAAATGAGGTTAAGCCAAATATTCTGCTTGTGGCATTTGGTGCACCGCGACAGGAAAAATGGATACACAAACATCGGGACGAGATTGATTGCAACGTCCTGATGGGCGTGGGCGGGCTGTTTGATTTTTATTCCGGAGACAAGAAAAGAGCACCCATGTGGATGCGTAAAAGTGGCGTTGAGTGGTTGTACCGGCTGTACCTTGAGCCGGGCCGTCTCTGGCGGCGCTATATCATAGGCAACCCGTTGTTCATGTACCGTATGTATCGCTGGAAAAGAAAACAGAACTCCGGGTAGTACTGACTGGTGCCCTGTCAGGCAGTAGCCCCCAACTCTAGCGCGCGTTGTTTTGTTGCCTCCAGTTTGTCCGGGTGATTGTGTTTGGAGCTGCTGTTCATGTCCGGCCACCCGGACGCATGCTGCTGCAACAGTTTACAAAGACTGCTAATGTGCAAGGGACGATCGTTCAGAGCGCTTATATAGTGAAAACGCTCACCACCGTTATCAAGAAATATCTCCCGATTTTCAACATTGATCTCCTCAATGGTTTCCAGGCAATCGGCTGAAAATCCCGGGCATATAAGATCAATACTTTTAGTGCCGTTGGAAGGCAATTCTTGCAGGGTCTTATCGCAGTAAGGTTGCAGCCAGGGCTCTCTTCCAAATCGAGACTGAAAAACAACTTGATAGTCGGCCGGTTGCAGTGAAAGGGCCATCGCCAGAAGCCTGGCAGTCGCCTGGCACTGGCAAAAATACGGATCACCGGAGGTGCGGTATCGTTGAGGGATTCCGTGGAAAGACATAATCAGTTTCTCGCCCTTGCCATTCTCTTTCCAGCTGTCGCGGACGGAGTCTGCGAGTGCCTCGATGTAGTCGTTATCTTCGAAATACTGATTGATGAAGCGCATCTCGGGGATCCATCTGGTTCTGCTGAGTTGCCGCGTGACTTCGTCAAATACCGACCCGACCGTGGAGCCCGAATACTGCGGGTATAATGGTAAAACCAGCAAGCGGCGTACGTTAGCTTCGCGCAGGTCTTCCAGCGCAGTTGCAATTGAGGGATTGCCGTAGCGCATTGCCAGCGACACCGAGGCACCAGCCGGAATGAACTGGCTAATTTCACGCTGTATGGCAGACGCCTGCGACTTGCCAATGCTGAGTAAGGGCGAGCCAAGATCGGGATCCCAAACAGTCTTGTAAGCTTCAGCGGTTTTTGCCGGACGGAATCGCAGGATAATTCCGTTTAAAATTAGCCACCACAACGGCCGTGCAACTTCTACCACCCGCGGGTCGCTTAGAAATTGTTTCAGGTAACGCCGTACAGAAGATACCTCGGTGCTATCTGGCGTCCCAAGGTTAACAAGCAATATACCCAGCTTTGATTCTGAACCGTGTTGATAGTTGGGCTCGCCGATGTATTTCATGGTAGATCAGTTCCAGTGATTTTATCTGAGAGTGAAGCAGACGGGGGAATAGAGTTTGAGCCTGTCCAGGGGGCACTTGCAAGCACCCGGGTAGACGAAAAATTGACGCTATAAAAGACACAGCCAGAGTCCAGGCATTGGGGAAAATACACTGGTTTGGTCTGTTCTGGCGAAAGAGGTTAGTTTTTAGTACTTTACCTGTCGCGGATTCACGGGGCCAGCTGGATTCTCTGTTTCAAAAACGGTGCATGGCCAACTTTGCATCGTGCAGTTATTCACATGCGATGTTACACCTGAGGCGGGGTATCGTATTTTTTTTAAAAAATCAATATTTTTTTGAATATCTAAAATAACTCACTGATTTATAAAGATTAATAACTGAGATATATTTGAGAAACAAATTCCGGACAAGCACCTGTGTACCTAAAATCTGTTGCTCGTGAAATCCTTTGTCCACAGAGTTATCCACAGAATTCGGGCAGTATGTGGTGAGTGAAAAAACTGCAGATTCTGCCGTAATGGTGGTTCAGGTGGCGATTGCCGTCCCTCTCTCCCGTTTATTCGACTATTTGCCCAATACCGAATTGTCCAGTTTTAAATCCGGCGCCCGGGTGCTTGTGCCCTTTGGACGCTCGTTTAAGGTCGGGGTAGTTACCGGCACAGGTCCGTCAACTTTGGTGGCAAGCAGGCTCAAACCGATTCAGAAACTGCTTGATCAAGAGCCGGTATTGTCGGCGGACATCGTTAAATTGATCGAGTGGGCCAGCAGTTACTACCATCATCCGGTTGGTGAGGCGTACGCAGCGGCACTTCCCGCTCTTTTACGTAAAACAGGTAACACTGTAGAACCAGTGCCACCTTATAGCTACCGGCTGACAACCCGGGGGCGCTCGGTGGCACCGGGCTATCTATCCCGTGCTCCGTTGCAATCGGGGTTGTTTGATTTTCTTGCGCAGAATCAGCCGGTGACCGCAATCGAGTGTCGACTGTACGATGATCGCTGGGCAGCGCCGATGAAACAGTTAATACAGAAAGGGCTGGTCGAGAAATTCTGGCCTGACTTCAGCGAGTCTTTAATTCCGGATGCTACTCGCCCTTTAAATCCAGAGCAGCAAAGAGCCGTGGATGCAATAGAAGCACACCTGGACGAGTTTTATTCAGCACTTTTATACGGCATCACCGGCAGCGGTAAAACGGAAGTTTATATTGAAGTGGCCCGCAGCGTATTGAAGGCCGGAAAACAGGTCCTGATACTGATACCTGAAATTGGACTTAGTCCCCAGTTACTCGCTCGCATACGGCAAGCGCTTGGTTGCCGTGTGGAAGCACTTCATTCTGGTTTGAATGACAGTGAAAGGCTGCTTGCGTGGCGATCTGCCGCGAACGGCGACGCGGGTGTAGTGATCGGCACTCGATCCGCAGTATTTACGCCTATGCCACACCTCGGTCTTATCGTTGTGGATGAAGAGCATGACGGCTCGCTGAAACAGCAGGACGGTTTTCGCTATCACGCACGTAGCCTCGCATTGGTGCGCGCCCGGGCCAACTCGCTACCAATCGTTTTAGGCTCGGCAACACCGGCGCTTGAATCACTGCAAAGCGTGGCGCGTGGTCAGTTTGACCTGCTTGAACTGACCAGCCGCGCAGGTGGTGCAAGCACGCCTCAGATATCGCTTGTAGATGGTCGAAGCGGTGCCGTTGAGCGTGGCTTGTCCAGTCGACTGCTGGTGGCTATGGAAAATACCCTGGCTCGTGGTGAGCAGGTGATTGTGTTTATCAACAGACGTGGATATTCGCCAGTATTGATGTGCGAGCTCTGTGGCAGCATTGCCGATTGCCAACAGTGCGATGCCCATATGACCGTACATGTTGGCTCCGGGCGGCTGCGTTGTCATCATTGTGGAGCTGAGCGTGCGCTACCAAAAATCTGTCCGGTGTGTGAGGGAAGCAAGCTGGTTAATGTAGGTGCAGGGACTGAAAGAGTGGATGAATTTTTGTCGGAGAAATTTCCCGACTACAACGTGTTGCGAATAGATCGGGATAGCACAAGCCGTAAGGGTGAATTGCAGCGTCACCTGGAAATGGCGGCAAGCGGCGAAGCGCAAATACTGGTCGGCACGCAAATGCTTGCCAAAGGCCATGATTTTCCAAACGTGACCTTAGTGGGAATCATGGATGCGGATCGTGGATTGTTTGGTGCAGATTTTCGCGCCATTGAACAGATGGGACAGTTAATAGTTCAGGTTTCCGGCAGGGCTGGCAGGGCCGATAAGCCAGGCAGAGTTTTGGTGCAAACGCAGAATACAGATCATCCTTTGTTGATGAAACTGTTGGACGAAGGCTATGGCGCATTTGCCAGGCATCTGCTCGATGAACGCAAAGAAGCGGCGTTTCCACCGTTTACCTATTTAGCCCTGCTGCGGGCGGATGCCGTCGCTGTCGGTGTCGCGAGACAGTTTCTCCAGGAAGTGTCGGCTCTGGCCGACGCTTTCAATCAACAGCACGGTTTAGAAGTCAATGTACTCGGCCCCGCGCATGCTCCGATGGAACGTTTGGCAGGCCGCTACCGGGCTCAGTTAAAGTTTGAGGTTGGGCAGCGTAAACCACTTCATGCGCTCTTGTCGTGGCTAAGACCAACGCTTGAGCAACTTCCTGCCGCGCGAAAGGTACGATGGTCGCTCGATGTGGACCCACACGATATGTTGTAATTTTGTGAACTTCAGCTACACCTATGTTGTGGTTTTAACACGAGCGCTATTCCTGTGGTGCTTGCGGATCAGTTTTTTAATTACTTAATCACTTCCGTTGCCATACCTCAGGCGTTAGAATAGGTTTATGATGTAAATACATGACCTGTAATTGAAAAATATGATTCCGGTCAGAAAATAACTGGATCACATAGGCAGCTCGTGGTGAATATTGATTCCTCCACGGGAGTTTGAACCGGAATAATGTAACAAAAACGGTACGGATGCTGCGCTGAATATACATGCACCTGGCTCTTCAGCCTCTGCACGTTACTTTGGCAACACGCAGGCACCCTTAAGCGATACGACAATGAATTCGATAATTCAATCAAAAATGTCAGCGAGCCTGCGGCGGCAGAACGGAGCCGGTCATGGCTGGATGTTACTTACCATCGGTATCATGGTCGGATTCATCCTGGGCTTTGTTCTTTTCCTCTCACGTTTACCTGAAGAGCACTACACGCTGGTCGAAACGGAGCGGGCGGTTGAGCAATATAAAACTACCGATGCCTCGCAATTTGCGTTCTACGATCGATTGTCTGAAGTGGATGATGCTGTTCCCAACGTTGAAGCCGATGAGATGCCGGCATTTAATCGCGCTGAAAACGCGGGCCGTTACGGGGCCGGCGATAATGAGCGGGCCGGGGCTGTCCAAATTGCCGACGAGCTTAATGCGCCGCAGAGCGTTCAGCCTTTCGAAGTTGCCGGAGCGCTAGCAGCTCCTGCTGTTGGCGGTGTATCGCAAAACACCATCAGCAAGCAACAGGAAGCCAAACTGCGGCAAATCCGGCAGCCTTCAGTCGTCAAAAAAATTCCAAATAAACCGGCTACTTCCTATTACCTGCAAGCCGGCGCTTTTGCTGAAGATAATGATGCGCAGCGCATGAAGGAAACGCTGAGAAACTCCGGCATGGACGCGTTTATTCGTACGGTCGCGATCGATGGCAAGAAATGGCATCGAGTGAGGATTGGACCGTTTTACGATTCCGGTACCTTATATAACGCGCAAACGAAACTGGGCCGCAGCGGTATCAGTTATCTCGTGATCAAAGTGCAAAGCTAGCGGCACAAAGATCGCGCTGCAAAGATCGGCATCATGCTGACTTATGTCCCCACCGTTGCACGCGGTGGTATTGCTCGATGGAACACAACTGACGCAAGATAGCGTTTTGCACACCAAAGTAGCGGGTGCTAACGGTCCCTTCAAGCAAGCATTCATGTCGCCAGAACCAAAAAATATTCATCGCGAAATCGACAAGTGCATTCGAACAGAGCAGCACAGGTTTCGTCGACAACTGCGCAAACTGAATTCACCGTCAGGTAGCTCTCAACAATCGGCAGCCAGCTCAACGAAGGCAAGTCAGCGCGCAGCGTCGTCGAATGACGCTGACGCTTCCAGATTACAAAAGTTGCTCGACGATATTCGCGCGTCACAACAACGACTGGAACAGCGATCAAAATCGGTGCCGGCGACTGACTACCCGGATAACCTGCCCATAGTGATGCACAGGGATAAGATTGTCGACACGATTCGCAATCATCCCGTAACCATTATTTGTGGCGAAACCGGATCCGGCAAAACCACCCAAATACCCAAGATGTGCCTTGACGCTGGCCTGGGTCGCCATGGTGTGATCGGGCATACCCAACCACGAAGAATAGCTGCTCGTAGCGTGTCCGAGCGCATCGCATCAGAGCTTGGGACAGATCTCGGCACGGCAGTTGGCTACAAGGTACGCTTTAGCGATAAGGTATCCGCGAACACTTATATCAAGTTAATGACAGACGGTATTTTGCTGGCCGAGATTCGATCGGACCCATGGTTAAACCAGTACGACACCATTATTGTTGATGAAGCCCATGAACGTTCGCTAAACATAGATTTTATTCTTGGTTACCTCAAAGGGCTTTTAAAAAGGCGGCGCGATTTAAAAATTATTGTCACGTCGGCAACCATTGATCCAGACACTTTCTCTCGCCACTTTAACGATGCACCGGTCATTATTGCGCAAGGTCGAAGTTATCCGGTGGAGGTGCTATATCGCTCGTGGCAGGAAGACGAGTCCGACGAAAGAGAGCAGCCCGAAGTGGTTTTCGATGCGTGTGAGGAACTGGCTGTTAAGGGCAGTGGTGATATTCTCGTGTTTTTGGCCGGGGAGCGAGATATACGCGAAACCGCGGACTATCTGGCCAAAGCCGCGGTGGGCAGTCGTTTGCTACGTGGGGTAGAAGTCCTGCCTATGCTGGCCCGATTGTCGGCGGCCGAGCAATCCAGAATTTTTGCAGCGCATAGCGGGCGACGGATTGTTCTTGCTACCAACGTTGCAGAAACTTCTCTGACAGTCCCGGGTATCCGGTTTGTGGTCGATACCGGGCTTGCACGTGTCTCGCGCTACAGTGTACGTAGCAAGGTGCAGCGTTTACCAATAGAAAAAGTATCTCAGGCTTCTGCCAATCAGCGCAAAGGTCGTTGCGGGCGGGAAGCGCCGGGTGTTTGTATCCGGTTGTATGAGGAAGATGATTTTAATCAACGCCCCGAGTTTACCCAGCCAGAGATTCTTCGTACTAACCTGGCCTCGGTCATATTACAAATGGAGGTGTCGAAGTTAGGGCAGGTAGAAGATTTTCCGTTTGTCGAATCCCCTGATCGACGCATGATCAACGACGGTTACCTGTTGCTCTATGAACTGGGCGCTGTCGATGATAAACGGCGCCTGACGAAGCTTGGAACAATGCTGGCGCGCTTGCCTGTCGATCCTCGTCTCGCACGGATGTTAATTGAAGCGAAAGATGAGGGTAGTGTGAACGAGGTGCTGAGTATCGTAAGCGCTTTGTCAGTACAGGATCCACGTGAAAGGCCTATGGCAAAGCAACAGGCTGCGGATGAATTGCACAAGGAATTTAATCACGATAAATCAGATTTTATGGCTTTGCTCAATTTGTGGGAGTTTTGCCGTGTACAAAGTGAGCGCTTGTCTTCGAATCAGTTCCGCAAAATGTGCCGGCAACGTTTTTTATCCTATATGCGAGTTCGCGAATGGAGAGATATACGTCGTCAATTGCAGCAGGTTTTGCGCGATATCGGAGCGGTTGAAAATACTACCGAGGCAAGCTATGAAAACATACATCGTGCGTTGTTATCGGGTTTGTTGGGTAACGTTGCTATAAAAGACGATAGAAATCATTACCTCGGAACCCGTAGCCGCAAAGTAATGCTGTTTCCGGGATCCGGTGTTTTTGGTAAAGGCTCAAAGTGGATAATGTCAGCGGAGATAAGCGAAACCACTCGACTGTATGCTCGTGGTGTCGCTGCTATTGAACCCGCGTGGATTGAATCACTGGGTGAAAATCTGTTTAAGCACAGTTATTCAGGTGCGAGCTGGCAACAAAAGCGTGCACAAGTGGGTGCGTATCGAAAATCGACGCTTTATGGTTTGGTGATCGTTGAGAAAAAACGCATTAACTATGGCCCGATAAATCCGCACGAATCACGGGATATTTTTATCCGTGATGCTCTGGTCGAGGGGAATTACAACACTCAATCGGGTTTTTATCACCACAACCTCAAGCTTGTAGATGAAGTACTGACACTTGAAGAAAAGAGCAGGCGCCGGGATATACTCATTGAACCGGAGGAGCTTTACCGGTTTTACGACAAAATAGTACCTGACGGTATTTATTCTGGTGCCCTGTTCGAGAAATGGCGCAAAGAGTATGAGAAAGAAAAACCGCGCGGTCTTTGGTTAAATCGTGAGTATCTGTTGCAAGACGACGAGGCCGTTGTATCCAATATTGATTTTCCCGATCAGCTGGAATTCTCCGGAGTAGTGCTTCCTCTTAAATATCATTTTAAGCCCGGGTCACAGAGCGACGGCGTGACGCTTTGTGTGCCTGCAAGTTTGCTTAATCGGGTTAGTTCGGCACAGTGTGAATGGTTGGTGCCGGGTATGCTTCGGGAGAAACTTGTTGCACTGATCAAGTCTCTGCCAAAGCAGCTGCGCCGCAATTTTGTACCGGCGCCTGATGTCGCGGACAAAGCCTTTAAGCGATTAACCAGCGGGTCACAACAGTCCTTGCTGGAATCGCTTGCAACAGTGTTGTGTCAGGGTACGTCGATAACTCTGTCAACAGAAGACTGGCAGCCGGAGTTACTGCCTGCGCATCTAGTGATGCGTTATGAGGTGCTCGACAGCGATGGCGTGTGTATAGATCAAGGTCGTGACCTTAAATCTCTGCAGAAACGCTATGTTGATCAAATTGAAGAGGATCTTGCTTCCAACACGGATAACGCCTATGAGCGCAGTGATTTAACGGACTGGAATTTTGGTGACTTGCCTGACTCGGTGGAAATAGAAACCCGGGGCGTGAAGATGAAAGGGTTTCCGGCGCTTGTTAGTGAAGATAATAAAATTGCGCTGCGATTGTTTGCAACGCAAGAGGCAGCCGGACTGGAAATGCCAGGTGGACTGAGAGCGTTATACAAAAAGAACCTGCAAAAGGACGTGAAATATTTACTGCGCAATTTACCCGGTATAGATGTATTGTGCCTGCGTTTTGCTGTGTTTGGTAAAAGTGAGGTGCTCAAGCACGATATCATCGACGCATCAGTCAATATGACATTTATGGCGTCTGAACAACAACCGCGAACCCGGGAATTGTTTCTCGATATTATCGAACGTAACCGCGGTGAGCTAGTCAACAATGCAAATCGCATCTGTGCAGTGCTTGAACGTACTATGCAGGCACACCGTGATGTGGCCAAACGCATGAGTGGCTCGGTTTCCCTGAGCTGGGTGGAACCTGTTGTCGATATCAAAGATCAGATTGCAAATCTGATTTATCCAGGCTTTGTTACCGCAACTCCGGAACAACGGCTTGAGCGATTGCCGATATACTTCAAGGCCATTGGCAAGCGTCTGGACAGTCTGGACAGAGAGCCTGACAGAGATCGGCGCAGGCGCTCCGAACTGTTGCCTGTTTGGGAAAGAATCAAACAGACTCGCGAAAGTTCTTCTGTTCCGTCGGCGGAGATCGCAAAAATACGGTGGCTGTTCGAAGAATTGCGGGTTTCTGTTTTTGCTCAGGAGCTTGGCACAGCGGACAAGGTCTCTGTACCGCGAATCGAGTCGATGCTTGCGAAATTCGACTAACCAGGAGCCTGCGAGCGACCCTGGCTACTGCGAACGGGCCAGGCGGTGCGATCATGTAAGCTGCCTTGAGTTTTTGACTCTGGAATCAAATAGACAGCTGTATTTTTATATATCATGACATGAAAATACCGTAAATCTCTTTGAATACGGTAATTTGCCTGAATGCCCGTGCTGCCCTGTGAATTATCCGGACTAGTGCCCCAGCCCTGATACGCGGTAGCTTACTTTTTGGTCCAGCAATACTTCCAGCGCCTCTTTGGCGTAGTGGTTTAACGCAACCTCACCTCTGTCTACCCATCTCGCTTCCGAGATTTCCACGTTATCAGGCTGCAGTTCAGGGCTGTAGTCCAGCTTGCCGTAAAACAACACCTGGACGGCTTTGGCCCTGGGTTGAAAAATCACGGCACGCTGCTCAAGTGAATCTACCACTACGCCGGTTTCTTCATAGAGTTCTCTGATGGCTGCCTTGTCCGGGCTTTCTCCATTGTCGCAATGACCACCGGGTACATCCCACCCGCCGCTATAGGTGGTTCTAACAGCAATGAATTTTCCCGCATCATTAACAAGGTACACTTTAGACGCGACTATATATGTTGGAAAAAGAGAGCGCGTAATCACCCTTTGTACTATCCGCGGCAGTTTCTTGAAAACGAAAAGCAGTAACGGGGTTGCGTGCATAGCTACTCTTGTTGATTGGAGATTTGTTGAACCGGTATGGCTGAAGGAAAAGCGGGAATTTATACCGTTTTCAGCCAACCCAGTCCGTCTTCAGTGTTTTTCGAAGGTATATACTCACAGCCAATAGCAAGGTCCTTAAAGCCTGCCTGAGCCGCTGCTGCGATTATTTCCTGGTAGGGCAGTTCTCCAATATCCGGTTCGTGTCTATCGGGTACACCGGCAATTTGAAAGTGCGCAATGTGCCGTTTGCATTTTTCAATCCAGGCAATGACGTCCCCGTGAATACGATAGCAGTGAAAAAAGTCAAACTGCAATTTTACCGGTGCTCCTTCTGCATTCAGTGAATCCAGTATGTCGCAAGCCTGCTGGAAATTGTTAAGAAAGTAGCCCGGCATGTTAATCGGGTTGATTGGTTCTATTAACAGATCGATATTTTGCGCTTTGCAGAGTATTGCTGCTGCTTTCAGGTTTTTAATATAGGTTTCGGTATGCAGATCTTTATCAGCACCGTCTGCCAACAAGCCAGCCATCGCATGTATGCGCGGGCATTGCAGAGCTTTGGCATATTCGAGCGCGGTTTTAATACCTTGTTGAAATTCGTCTTCTCGTCCGGGCAGGCTCGCCAGACCTCGCTCACCTGCATCCCAGTCACCGGGTGGTGAATTAAACAGCACTTGTTGTAGTTTGTTTTGGTTAAGCGCGTCACTCAGTGCGCTAGCGGAGTAGCTGTACGGAAACAGATATTCCACCGCTTTGAATCCGGCATTGGCTGCGGCGGCAAAGCGATCGGTAAACTCGTATTCATTGAACATCATGGACAAATTGGCGGCGAAAAGTGTCATTGATTCGATCCGTATTTAGTTAGTGTCAGGGCGAAAGGCGTAGATTTTATCCGGCATTGGAATACGTGGATTCAAACGCCGTCCCGGCCATGACCGGCTATGGTTTGCAGGTAGTACAGAGATCTACACGTCCCGTGGTGGTAAAGGCCGGGCATACCTTCGCGGTCCAGAGTATTAGCCAGTTCGCAGGTCGGGTAAAGTCATTGGCGATACAGCCGGCAGGGTTTCTCTGTCACGGGCACAGCGTAGAAAGTAATGTGTGGTGCAATCAGCACATCGCGGCAGCGTTCCCGGTAGTTGGTATACTCTACTTCAAAATAGCGACCGCACAATGACGGTAGGGCAAACTATGCCCCGGTGTCCGCGAGAGTGGAGGCGATGATCGCAGGTTATCAGAGCCTGTGTGGCAGAACTTTGTATCGCCAACGCGGTTACAGTGAGTGAATCATAAAAACTAACAACGGGAGAGTACAGCAGATGAAGGCTGTATTACTGAAAGAGTTTGGTGGTGCTGATCAGCTACACATTGGCGAAATGCCAATGCCTGAGGCAGGGCGTGGCCAGGTGCTGATCAAAGTGGTCGCCACTTCTGTAAACCGGCCCGATATCATCCAACGTCAGGGGAATTATCCTCCACCAAAAGGTGACTCTGAAGTACTGGGACTTGAAGTGGCGGGTACGGTTGAGTCTGTGGCTGATGATGTCACTGGCTTTAATGTTGGTGACAGAGTGTTTGCGCTGGTCGGTGGAGGTGGTTATGCGGAATACGCGGTGGCCTATGCAGGCCACGTGATGAAGATTCCGGAAAGTCTGAGCTTTCAGCAAGCTGCCTGCATTTGTGAAACCTACATAACGGCTTACCTTAATACCTTTGTGCTTGGTAAGCCGCTGGCTGCAGATTCTGTGTTGCTTCATGGTGGTGGAGGAGGTGTAAATACCGCGGCGTTGCAGTTGTGTCAGGTGCTTCAACCGCAAGTGCAAACGCTGGTCACTGCATCGACACCCAAAGTGGACCGGGTTCGTGAACTGGGCGCCAGTCACGTAATCGACTACAAAACCCGGTCTTTTGCCGACGAAGTAAAAACTATCACGGATGGCAAAGGGGTTAACGTTATTCTCGACCACATCGGCGCCGCCTACCTCGGCGATAACATGAAAAGTCTGGCGGTTGGCGGACGACTGGTGGTGATAGGAATTATGGGTGGCATCAAAGCCGAGTTGAATATCGCGTTAATGATGGTCAAGCGGCAACAAATTATCGGCTCGGTGCTGCGATCCCGACCGCTTGCCGAGAAAGCGTCGATAATTGCCGACTTTGAGTCCACGGTAATGCCGCACTTTGCCTCTGGTGCTATCGCTCCGTTAATCAGCAACGAATTTACCCTGGAAGAAGCCGGGCGGGCTCACAGTGCAATGGAAAAAGGCGAGCATTTTGGCAAGATAGTACTGACGGTATAGCATCAGCTATGGATCGCTACCCGGACATTCGTGATTTACAAATGCTAATCGCCTTGTCCCGGCGCAAACACTTTACCCAGGCGGCTGCTGACTGCGGGATATCCCAACCGGCTTTTTCAGCCAGAATCCGCGCGCTCGAACAAGAGCTGGGTGTGCCGGTGGTTCGGCGTGGCAACAAATTCCTCGGTTTCACCAAAGACGGTGAATTACTGCTCAAATGGGCTCGCAAGATTTTAACCGACGCCGAAGGGCTGCTGCAGGACATAGAAGTTTCAAAAGGCGCATTGCGCGGCGTGCTTGTACTGGGTGTTGTGCCGACGGCTCTGCCGTTTGCGGCATCAATCTCAACCACGCTGAGAGCTCAATACGAAAAGCTCACTATTCAAATTCAGTCTCTCACATCGGCGCAGATTGCCCGCGGTTTAACCGAGTATTCGATCGATGCGGGTATTACCTATCAAGACGAAAAAGAAATCGGGTTGTTGCGATTCGAGCCGATCTATGCGGAGCACTATATGTTGCTTGCGCCGATGCACATGGCGCCGCGTAAAAAAGGCAGCGCCAGTTGGGCTGAAGCGGCGGCGCTGCCATTGTGTTTGCTGAGCAAGGATATGCGGTTTCGGCAGATTGTAGATCAGGTGTTTACTATTGCCGGGGTGCTGCCCGAGCCGGTGATGGAAACTAACGCGTTCACGGCAGCACTTGCACAGGTAACCAACGGCTCGGCCGCCACCATTGCCCCGCAAAAGCTGGTCGACAGCCTGTTTCTCGACCAAAACTCCATCAGCTTGCGTTTGAAAGAACCGCAGGTGGAAAACACCATTGGGCTGGCAACGCTTGATGTCGAACCAACGCTGCCGGCAATTGACGCACTTCGTGAGGTGACTGGTATTTCATCATAATTAAAACAAATCGAATCATTTAAAAAATCTATTTGTTTTTATTGCTCGACTGCGCTCAGATAGGGAAACTGGCGGAGATGTTCCTTTACGGACGGGCCGCTTTGGACGCAACAAGGTGTGGAGCAAGATATGGTAACGGCGGTATTAAAACCGGGTGTCTGGAAATCCGGGCGTGGCAAGGGCCGGGCGACACCCAAAGGTCGCCAGCTGGACGATACAGCACAAACTGATATCCGTGCCTTGCTGGGCGATAAACCGCGAACAGCCGATTTGCTGATCGAGCATCTGCATCTGGTTCAGGACAAATTTGGCCATTTATCCTCCGCACACTTGTACGCACTGGCAGACGAGATGCGTTTGTCGCAAGCCGAAGTGCATGAGGTGGCGACTTTTTATGCACACTTTGACATCGTGCCAGAGGGACAGCCGGCCCCGCCCGCAACCACTATTCGTGTGTGCGATTCGCTCGCCTGCGAACTTGCCGGTGCTCAGCACTTACTCAAACAGCTAAAAGAGGGTGTTGATCCATCGCAGGTTCGAGTGTTGCGCGCGCCGTGCATGGGTCGCTGCGATAC
>CAYPCS010000077.1:0-25796 GCA_964409275.1 uncultured Granulosicoccaceae bacterium | reverse complement strand
CGGGGACAACTAATTGTTGGGCATAATTAATACCCGGACTCCTCGTAATCAATCTCCAAAAACTCGGCGACATCGGGCAACCACACTTTCTCTACAAAGTGAATATGTTCCGGATGCGTGTTGTAGGCTTCGTACGCTGTCTCTGACATGAAGTACATCGACAAGCCATGAGTAAATCGATTTTTCTTGCCCACTTGCTTCAATATTCTGAATTCAATCACATTGGGCAGACGGCCGAGCTCTTTTGCTTTTTGCAGAAACCGGGTTTCCTCATCGCTTCCAACCGGATGGTTTAACCTGAAAGCTACTGTATGCTGGATCATATGAAACCCCGATTCGGATAGTGCTTCGCACCACTTTGGTGACAGTGGATAAATTTTCCAGGCAACTTACAGTGCACTGCCGATCATAAGCCTGTAGTCGGAAACGGTTGCTCTGCGTGGATTAGTTCGGTTGTTATGGTCAAGTTCGGCAAACATCGCTGATCGCTCTACGTCGCCTGCTCCTATACCCAGCTCCCTGAGCGTGGATGGCAGACCTATGCGTTTTGATAGTTGCTTTACACCATCAACGATACTTTGTTTTGGTGTTACTCCAAGCGCTCTTTTTAGCGCTTGATATCTGTGCCTGACCGCTGGCTCATTGAATTCAAGTACACCCGGAAGCAATACAGACTTCAACGCACCGGCTGACACCGCCGCCGCTGATGATTCCAGAGCGTTGCTCATTGCATGCACGCTGCCAAGCCCTTTTTGCAACGCCAGCGCTCCATTAATAGCTGCGGCCATCAGCTCCCGCCTGGCAGAGAGGTTGCTACCGGAGGTAACAGCCGTTTCTATATTTTCCGCTACACGCTGCAATCCGTCTATCGCTATTCCGTCGGCAGGTGGATTAAACGACAACGCCAGATAGGTTTCTATACAGTGCGTCAGCGCATCCATACCCGCTGCTGCGGTCAGTTGTGGTGATACCGTTGTTGTCAGGGTTGGATCGCAGATAGCTACTCTGGGGATAAGGTACTCACTCACCAGAATCTGGCGCTGGCCACCGGATGCCGTCATTGAAGCCGTGTGGCTAACTTCACTACCAGTGCCGGTTACCGTTGGAATCGCGATCACCGGTGGCAGCACATCACGGATACGATTAGCGCCACCTTCCGTCACCACATAATGGCTCAACGGTTTATCGTGACTGACCAATAGTGCAACTATTTTCGCCAGGTCAATCGACATACCACCACCAAGCCCTATCACACTGTCACATTCGTTCTCGCGGAATACCTCTGCGGCCAGAGTGCAGACTTTCTCGTCAGGCCCGTTCCTGGTATCGGTAAACGCAACCGGTGATGTAAAACCCGGACACGCATCCAGTAGCGTGTCCAGCAAACCGGCTTCTGCGACTTCTGAATCGGCAACGACTAGCGGGCGACGAATGCCCAGGCCGTAAATTTCAATGCCGAGCGCATCATCAAGCAGATAATCGCCAAACTGTATTCTGGTGAGGTAATCGATTCTGGACATTAGCCTTCCGGGTGCAGCAATTCAGCAATTGCACGTTGAGGTTTTAATGTCACGGGATACCGCTCTTTACGTGTCTCCGGGTAACCGGTTTGTGGAGGACAAGTCCGGTACCCGGAAATCACGTTTTACTATTTTCGCACCAATGAATGAGCCCGGAGTGGCGGTGCTGCCGCACTGGCAAACCACGCAACTCTCCGGTACTCAATCTCTAGCTTGCGTCGTCTATCAGTAGCTGGGCTGACAAACGGGTACTTCACGTCCCGGCAAGCCAATTTTTGCAAAAGCGGCCGCATCGATGCCTAGGGTTTGATTGACGTTTTCCACCACCGATACAACCTTGGTGGCAAGAGTGCCATCATCCATTTGAACTACCTCGGAGACAAAGTTGGTTCCAATTGCCTGACGATTATCATCGAGCGTTATTGTGCCGTTTGGCGCATCCAGTGTCAGTGCACTGAGTCCGGCACGGAACTTCTCATGGCCGTCAGACAGATCACCTTTGATGTCATTCAGCACCGTTAAGGCCGCTGTCGTAGCGTTGTAGTAACCGGTACCCAGTAGCGATGGCGATGGAAAACGATCTTCGGGCGCGAATGCATCCTGGTAGGCTTTTACGTAGGCTTTCCACTTGGGGTTATCCCATGTATCAGCTTGCGGGCCGGCAGAAGGAACTCCGATCAGCGCTTCTTTGGCTTTACCCTTGGAATTCAGGACCGTGCCATCAACCATAATGCTGCCACCAATCAGTTTTGCATCTCCGCCAGCCTGCTGATACTGATTCAGAAAGTTAACCGCATCTCCGCCACCGAGGCCAAGATAAATCGCATCAACATCATCGGGTAGCGCCGCAATTATAGAGGCAAAGTCCTTGGTACCCAGCGGCACCCAAAGGCGTTCCGAAATGGTGCCACCGGCAGCGCAAAACTCGGTTGCCAAACCAAACACCTGCGTGTAGATAAAGGAATAGTCTTCGCCTATTGTGGCGATATTCTTATACCCTTTTTCGTTGTAGATATAGCTACCGAGACCTGCTGACCACTGGGCTCCGTCCATGTTGAAGCGAAAGAAATTATCGGAAGGATCAACGTAGGTGGTTTCCTGCGCACCCGAGATGCCATTGATAAAGGTAACCTGCGGCTGGGTTTTGGAATAATCGCGAATCGCAATACCCTCTGAACCAGACAGCGGACCAATAACGATATCGACCTTGTCTTGCTCAACTACTTTTCTGGCTGCTCTGACCGCGCTGTCAGGACTTGCATCAGTTGATGCGATAATCACCTCGATTTCCTTGCCGCCAGCCATATTCTCGAACTGGCCAAGTGCGGTTTTAAATCCTCTGACACCGTCCTCTCCAAGCACGGTGTAAGTTCCCTCGAGTGTTGCCAGCACACCCACTTTTATTTTGTCGGCAGCAACAACAGTGCTAGACAGTGCGACTGCACCTGCCGCTATGGCTCCAACGACCCAGTTTTTCATAAGTTTCATTCCTCGATTTGCTGTTAGTGCTACAGAAAAAGGCTAGTTGTAAACTACTCACGCCCATCGACTATATTCCCGACCAGACATGCAAAGGTTACTGACAGTGCACTTTTATACCCTGTAGTCTTATTTTTTCCGGGCGAGCGAACTCAACCCAGACCCTTTATCACCTCCGATACAGAGGTAACCGCTGCAACGTTGGTCAATGCATAATTTATTGCGGCATTGTGCCAATCGCTATTCATTGTCGAACACCCGTCTTCGGGGATCACCATTGTGTAGCCCTTGTCCGCACCGGTACGGGCCGTGTGCTCAATCGACATATTGGTCCAGGCCCCGGTTTCAATCAAAATGTCGCGTCCCTCCGCTTTCAAAACAGTTTCCAGTCCGGTGCCTTCAAAAGCGCTCATGCGCATCTTCGTCACCACCAAATCACCAGGCTGTGCCTCAAGGCCCGCTACCGGTTCGCCACCCCAGGTTCCGCGGACCAGCGCCGAGGCATCGACCAGACCTTCAAATAACGGCGCATTCAGCGTTATTCCCGGATGACCCGGCTCACACTGAAACCATACGTGGATAACCGGAATGCCCTTGCTGCGGCACACCTCGGCGAGCCGCTTGATATTTTCAATGGCATTCTGCTCACGGCAATGCTGTGGCGAGCCACTTGAAGCAAAAGCGCCACCTTCCATCACCACGTCGTTTTGCATATCCTGGATAATCAATGCACATCGCTGCGTGTCGAGGTTCAAACCTTCAAGGGGTTGGGCCGCGCTACCTTCTGCTGTTGCATCCGTGTTTTTACTCTGCGGAGTCCCCCCCATAAAAGGCTCATTGCGCGGGCCGACTCTGGTTTCCACCGAGTACAGGGAACTGGTAGCGCAGACGAACAGCGTGCGCCAGTCTTCCCCGCCCCAGTGCAGATTCGCCGCCATTTCGGGAATAGATACCTTGCCGAGCAATCGACCTTGCGGGCTGTATACCCATAGCCCGCCCGGCGCGGTTACCCAGACGTTACCACGCGAATCGCACTTCATTCCATCGGGTACACCGGGCTTCATCGGATCGTTGATGCCGGAGGCGAACAAGCGACCGTTTTGTAAATAGCCGTCGCTGGTGACATCGAAGACCCGAATGTTGGTTTGATCGGTATCGTTGATGTACATCAGTGATTCATCGGGCGAGAAACACAGCCCGTTCGGCTGCGAAAACAGATGACGATCAACGAGCAGATCAGGATCACTGCCGGCACTATGCCCCGGACGCACCCGATACACACCCTGAAAGCCGAGGTCGGTGGTTCGCTCCACGCCAAAGTGAGGCATGCGGCCATAGGTCGGGTCTGTAAAGTAAATTGATCCACAGGAACGCAGACACACATCGTTCGGACTATTCAGCTCCCTGCCCTGAAAATGACTGGCGAGCACCGTGCGTGTGCCATCTGCCGCAATTCGCACAAGCGAGGATGTCGAGTGCTCACAGACAATCAGATTTAAATGCTTATCGTAGGTTAAGCCATTGCCCTTGTTAGACGGGCGCGTAACCTCGCGTGTTCCATTTCGGTCCCAGCGTCTGCGCACATCACCAGGCATATCGGAAAACAACAGGTACTGATCAACCGGATGCCACAAGGGGCCCTCGGTAAACGTAAACCCGCTGCCCAGTTGCAGCACCGGCGCATAGGGTTCGATCAGATCACTAAAGCCGGTCTCAATGCTCTCGTGGCTCATGAAACGCTACTCCTGATACTGGCCAACACGCCGTTTATACCGGAAACCAGTTGCGCTTGGGAACACTTTGCACCTGCGGACCGGGCACTTGCATACCAAGCCTCGCCACCACTTGCTGGTGTTCAATCATGGCGGGTTTGTCGTGCACCACCAGCAGGTAGCGGTAATTGTTCAGCAGCTTTTTAATCGCACCTTTTTCCTCGCGCTTGGAGCCCGCGTGATTACCGGTTACCTGCGGTTCCATAAACTGTGTCTGTCGAACCTGATCAACGATCTGGTCCTGAAAGTCGTAGATGACATCGCCACAGATACAGGCGAGTCCGTCTGCCGTTTCAACGATTACGTTCATTGAACCTTCGGTGTGGGCTTTGGCGGGTTCACACCAGACACCTGGTATAACTTCTTCAGCACCGGTAATTTCAAGGTCCATGAAGCGTAAGGCATCCTGGGTGTGCAGTCTTTCAATCAGGTGCTGAATATCGGGCTTGGGATACTGAGGGTGCATCAGGCCGGAGACAGAACACTCGAGTTCTCGACGATTCAGCACGACCGTGGTGTTCATTGGAAAGTGATCATCCTTTCCGGCGTGATCAATATGCAAGTGTGTGTGCAACACATAGCGAATGTCACCGGGCTTCAGTCCGTGCTTTGCCAGCTGGTTTTCGATCATGTTTTCATGGAACTGCAGACCGCGCATCCCCAGTGACTCCATAATGGCATTGTCGCGGTAACCGGTATCCACGACGATGGGATACGTGCCGCCGAGAATCAAGAATCCATACACCGGTACTCTTTTTACCCGGCCGCAGTTATTACCGAGCACCAGAAAGCTGCTCTCAAGCTCTATATCGCCGTAATCCAGAAGATGAATTTCAAGTGCCATTTTTATTTATCCTGTATGTGAGCGCCTGTTGCCTTTCCGGCATGATTGGGTCCGGCATGATTAAAGTTTATAAACACGAGCTGCAGTGTCGTGAAATATTTTGCGTTGCGATTGTTTTCCGTGAGATTCCGTCGCCGCAACAAACGCCGCGTGCAGCGAGGCATAGTCAGTCCATATTTTTTCAATGGGAAAGTTTGATCCAAACAGACATCGGTCCGCGCCAAAAATCGCAACTGTCTCGTCCACCATGTAAGAGTCATAAGTGCCAAATATGCGTGGCTGCACAGGGCCGTTTAACCAGGGCAGATCCTGTTGCGGCCAGATATGGTGATGCGCGTCGATGATCCCCGTCATTCGGCACCCCGAGACAGGTTGAGCAAATGCGTTGCGATACTTGCAGCACTGGAACCATCACCGATTCGATCTATATAGGGCAGTATCGCGCTTAAGGCTTCGGTCTCAGGCGTATAGCCTGTATCCGCTGCCAGTGGCGTCAACCATTCAATGCGCCAACACAAGCGCGAAAGCCTGGACACCGAGTTAGTCAGTGCGCTGTGATCGCCACGCTCCAGACCATCGGAGACAATCACCACCAGTGCACTGCGTGCAAAGCCGGCAAAGCGCGGCACATTTAAAAACACTTCAATCGCATCACCCAGCCGGGTGCCACCATCCCAGTCAGCCACAACATTCGCCGCCGCCTCCAGCGCCTGTTGCTGATTGCGTCTGTGCAATGCCCTGGTCACGCGTGTCAACCGCGTGCCCAGGGTAAACACTTCCAGTTGGCCTGCAAGCGCTGCCAGTGTGTGCGCAAAGCGCAAGCTTGAATCGGTATGCGCTTTCATTGATCCCGAAATATCAACCATCAACAAAATACGTCGTTGCCGCGATTTGCGTTGCAGGCGCGGAATATTCAGCACCTCGCCATCGCGCTTGACCGCATCTCGCAAGCTGCGTCGCATATCCCAACGAGTACCCTGCCTCGCACTTCCGTACCTTAAGGTTTTTCGCTGCGGCAAGCGGCTCGGTGCTGTGCGTCTGAAGCGTCGCAGGGCATCACTTTCATCGACTTCGACAAACGCTCTGGATGAAAGATTTTCAGTGACACTGGCCTGCTCACCCGCTTCATTAATATCTTCCGCTTGCGGCGTTTCGAACACGTCATCACTTTCATCAAACGCTTGCAGTTCGTCTTCATCATCAACATCGGCAGCAGACGGTGCAGCGATTGATTGACCGAGAAAGATACGTCGAAACAATGCATCGAATTCGGCATGGCGCTCTACCGGTGGTGCAAACGTTGCACGCGCCGCGTGGTAGATATCACTCATGCGCCTGGGCCCGAGCAAGCCTGTCGCTGTGATAAAAAGCTGTGTCTGATCCGCCGCAATTACAAAGCCGTTGCGACGCAACGCAGTGGCAAAATCAAAAAACGGCAGAGCGGCACGCGGCACTGGCACGCTCGCCATACCCGCCATATCGGAGGGTTGCGAGTCTATTGGTGGCAAACCGCTGTGCTCTGCAACCGTCACCCGGCACCACCCTGCACAACCTGATCGAATCTATCGGCCATATAGTTCAGATCATCCTGATCTTTTAATACCACTCCAATAGCCTGTCTAAATGCAGCGGGCCAGCTTGTCCCCTGACTGTTCAACAAGGTGGCAGCCTCTGCCCACTCAACCGTCTCTGCCACACCAGGCGGCTTGGCCAGCGGCTCTGCCCGTAGCCGACCTACTGCTGCTACCACCGCCTGCGCCGTTGCGTTTACCACGGTACTGGCACGCATCATCACAATCTGCGCTTCCAGTTCTGCGGAGGGATAGGCAATCCAGTGATAAACGCAACGCCTTCGCAACGCTTCATGCAATTCACGTGTGCGGTTGGAGGTAAGCACGACTACCGGTGCCTCGCTCGCACGAATACTGCCGCGTTCCGGTATAGATATTTGAAAGTCAGATAAAAACTCAAGCAGAAACGCTTCAAACTCATGATCGGAACGATCAATCTCGTCAAACAGCAACACCGAATCCCGCGGCGACTGCAGCGCTTCGAGCATCGGTCGGGAAATTAAAAAATCGTCCTGATAAATATTCACATACTCATCACCCGCCTGGCGTATCGCAAGCATCTGACGCGGGTAGTTCCATTCATACAATGCAGCTGCCGAATCGATCCCCTCATAACATTGCAAACGAATAAGCTGGCGTGCAAGCACGGAGGTGATGGCTTTCGCCGCTTCGGTTTTTCCGACTCCCGGTGCACCTTCCAGCAGGAGCGGCTTACCCAGTGCCAGTGCCAGATACGCTGCCGTTGCAAGTCCTTCGTCTGCCAGGTACTGGGCGTCCCGCAGGGCTGTCATTAGCGTTGCAGGGCTGTCGATCCCGGCTATGTTTGCTCTAACCGACACGGCGGATTGCTACCGCACACCCTGTGGTCGCGCACCGCCATTCTGCACAATGCCGCGAAGAATCTTTTCCGGTGTGATCGGCAAATCGTCTACCCGAACTCCGACCGCGTTATAGACGGCATTGGCCATTGCCGGCAACACCGGGTTGGCACACATTTCACCAGGGCCCTTGCCACCGTAGGGTGCGTCCTCTGCGGGTCGCTCAAGCACCGAGATATTATGCGGGGCCACTTCACCGGGGCCGGGCATCAGATACTCATTAAAATCTACCGGACCATGATCGCGGTCCGGATAGTGAGGCTCAGTGGTTTCATAGAGCGCGTGGCTCATTCCCATCCACGCACCGCCGGTCAATTGTTGTTCAACCAGTTTGGGATTGAGCGCCCGTCCAACTTCGTAGGCCGAGTTCATGTCGAGTACTTTCACTTCACCGGTTTCATCATCGACCTCTATATCGATCACCATTGCCGCATGAGCAAAGCAGCTGACCGGTGTCATCTCTCCGGTATCCGGATCGACGTCGGAGGTCGGGATTAAAAAGATACCGCGGCCGGAAACTGTTTTGCCCTGCTTAAACTGGGCAGCTATACACGCCTGCGCGGTGCTGATTGTGCGGGACGGCGCGCCTTTAACATGAATGTTGCCAGCGCCGTCGGTTTCCAGATCCTGCGGATTGACTTCAAGCTCCTCGGCAGCAGCTTCCATCATTACACCACGCGCTTCAGTGGCCGCAGCGATCACCGCATTGCCAACGCGATGGGTTCCGCGTGAGGCAAACGATCCCATGCAATGGGGTCCGGTATCACTATCTGCGGTGTCGACATAGACATCTGCCACCGGCACACCCAGGGTCTCGGCGGCAATCTGCCGACTGACCGACTTCATTCCCTGTCCCAGATCAATAGACGATAGCGTCACCATAAACTTGCCATCCGGATTCGAATGCACCAGCGCCTGTGACGGGTCACCACCGAGGTTCATTCCAATGGGATAGTTAATCGCTGAAAAGCCGCGCCCGCGATGCATTGCCATACTAGTGTACCGTAGGGTTCAAAAGCTGCGAATGAGAGCTTGTCATTCGGCTCACAGTAAGGCATGGCTCGCAGACAATGGTTGTTCCCTTTTCAAGGGCCATAACGCAGCTGTGGAGCGAAAGACGAGCTCCCGAAGGGGCGGTAATCAAAGTGCATTCCGCATCGGTGAGAAAGAACGTGCGGTCAGGAGACCGTTCGAGTCCTGTCAAGATGTGGTGTACTTTGATTGATCGACTCATCTGCAGGGTTTGGATGTTACGGTGCACTAACGCCTCCTGGTGCCGAACAAAGAGGAAAAACGCGAAGCGTCGCGTCGCTTACGGGTAGTGTTATCCGTTGTGTTTTGGCCGTCAGTCGAAGAAGCAGAACTGCCGTTGGAGGTACTTGATGCAGCAGTGTCAGATGCAGTAGCAGCTACTGGTGGTGACGTGCCCGGTGGTGTTGCCGCACTATTGTTGCGTTGCGGTACTTCAACCGGCTCGACTCCGGATGCAACCGGAGCGGATTGATACACCGGTGCGTCCGTTGTTACACGGGTCTGAGAGGTTGCCGCCGGAACCGCCGCCTGCGGCACCGCTTGCACAGCAGGCAATGGCGCAGGTGCTGCGACCACACGCGGTCGCGGTACACTTGCGGTGCCGGCACGACCGCCTGCACCACCGGATTGTCTACTTGAACCGATCCTGCCTTCCTGATCGGTGACCGTGTCTGCGATTGAGGCGCGCTCACCGCCGCCGCCCTCCAGACTCGACATACGTTTAAACTCTTCCCCGATAACCCAGCCGGACTTTTCCGCCGCCACCTGCATGCATTCAATCAGTGCTGTGTTTTTTGCCACGCGGCGATGAGCTTTCATGTCTCCGTCCCGGTAGGCGTTAATCATCCGAAGTTCCACCGGATTCATACCAACGGCCTCGGCAACACGATCCATATGACACTCAATGGAAAAATCAACGCCGGTAATACCAAAGCCCCGCATTGCAGATGCCGGTGTACGATTGGTATACACCCCGTACACATTGGCACTGACATTGGGAATGGTATACGGGCCCGGAAGATGGCCGACACACTTAACTACCGCATAGCTGGTTAAACGGGTATAGGCGCCACCGTCAAAGTAACCACGAAACTGCCGCGCCACAATACGCCCGTCGTTCATCACACCATCCTTGATATACCAGCGTTCGGCGCCACGGGGTGAACTGACCTGCATTTCTTCTTCACGATCATAAACAAAGCGCACCGGCCGACCGGTTAACAGACAACCGAGTATCGCCAGTGGCTCGACAACGGTATCAACCTTGCCGCCAAATCCACCGCCTACCGTGCCACCTACAAAGTGCAGCTTTGCGCTGGATACATCGAGCAACTTGGCAGACGTACCGAGTGAGAAGAACAATGCCTGTGTCGAGGTATAACAGGCGATGCGATCATTGGTCTCCATCACTGCGATAGCACCATTTGTCTCGGTAGGTGCGTGCTCTATCGGAGACATCTGGTAACGCGCTTCAACAATATGGTCAGCAGCGGCAAACGCCTTTTCTACATCGCCAAAGCGAAGTTTCTGGTGATCGTATTTTTCGTGATAGTCAAACGAGTTATCGGGATAGGTTTCGTTCACCACCGGTGCATCTGGCAGCAAGGCTTCTTCTACGTCGAGCACGTGTGGCAATACTTCATAGTCAATACTGACCGCAGCCACAGCATCGCGCGCCTGTCTTTCTGTATCGGCGATTACAGCCACGACCGGCTCGCCAATATAGTTTACCTGGTTCTCGGCAAGTACCGGCTCATCATCTTTGCCGAAATCGATCAGACTGAGCAAGGTGTTTTTGTTCAGCGGTATATCGCGCCAGGTAATCACACGCCGAACACCGGGCATGCGTTCTGCCATTGTTGTATCCACACGACGAATACGCGCACGGTGATGCGGACTGCGCACGCATTTGAGGTGAGTGAGGCCATCAAACTGGTGGTCATCGAAAAACGGCGAGCGCCCTGTGACGTGGCCCAGTATGTCTTGCCGGATAGTCGGCTGGCCGACCTCGTTGAGGTTGTCATCACGTTCGTCGGCAAACAAGTCTTTGCGAAAATCAATCATGGTAGTTACTCAGCTGAAACGCCGATGATCTCCGTTGGCAGCGACCGCAAGTATTGCCTCGATAATTGATTCGTATCCCGTGCAACGACATATATTTCCGGAGATCGCATCGGCTACCTCCTCACGCGTGGGTGCGGGGTTATTATCCAGCAGGGTTTTTGCGGACATCAGCATGCCGGTGGTACAAAACCCGCACTGGGCAGCGAAGTGATCGATAAACGCCTGCTGAAGTGGATGCAGTTCGGCACCGTTGCCAATACCGGCCACCGTGGTTACCTCACACCCTTCCACGGTTTCGGCAAGCGTCAGACAGGCCAGCCGGGATTCACCATCTATATTCACCGTGCAACAACCGCAGGTTCCCTGACCACAGCCGTATTTAGGCGTGAGATCGCCAAGCGTACGTCGCAGTACATCCAGCAGATTTTGTCCTTCATCAACAAATACTGCCTGCTCGTCGCCGTTCAGTGTTAAGCGGATCGGTGTTTTAGCCATTAGTTATAATTCCCGGTCGTACACCGCTGGCCAATGATCCAGGTCGTCAGCATGGTTGATCCACAGTGCGCCTGAATCCCCGTGCAACTATATGCCTTCGGATAGCTATAGTTCCCTACACAGGTATATTGCACATTGTTGTTTTTACCAATCATCTATGGTTCGACCGTAGTTCCCTGTAACACCCGTCGCAAATGCACAGGCGCCACAGACAGACGGTACCAGTTTGATGCAAGCGGATCAGTTGGCGGGTTCAAACCGTCAGTCGCTACCTTCGTTGCGGCTTCTATAGAGGCAGCGTCAAGCGGCCGTCCCGCCAATGCCGCTTCCACCGCATGTACTCTGACCGATGTATTTGCCATACCACCGTAAGCCACGCGCGGCTGCAGCAGTGTGTTTCCGTTGAAGGGTAGCCAGGCCGCAATGCAAATCACCGAAACACCTTTGGGTTTAACGCGACTGACTTTGTGAAAACGAAATTCATCACCACTGGATGGACGCAATACTGATACACGAGTGATCACACGAGCAGTGGCATTGTCTCTGGCCTGTAAAAAATCATCGAGTGTTTGCGTGCCGCCATCTGCAAACTCAAGTTCTGCATCAAGAGCAAGCAATGCGACGGCAAGATCGCCATACGGACCTGGTGCACATAGATTGCCCCCGACCGTTGCCATATTGCGCACCGCAGGACCACCAACACTGCGAGCAACATCGGCTAAATAGGCACTATCCCGATTGGCTGCCAGCGCCGCCATCGTCACCGCAGAGCCAATGGACGCGCGATCTCCGCTTACCTGTATTTGAGAAAGCGCCGGATCAACAATACGCACCACCGTGTTAAACGACTGGTCGCCTTCATTGACCGCGCGCATCACCAGCGTGCCACCAGCCAGCAATTTAGCACCCGGATTAGCAGCGAGAATATCTGCCGCCTCGGAAGCACTGTTGCACCTTATCGATGTGATCGCCATTCAAGCCGCTCCAAGGTGCTTTTTCAACGCAGCAAATCCGGCAGTATAGATACCGTCGCCTACCAGCCTGGTCATTTCATCTTCCTGTCCCGATCGGGTATTAAATTGCCCCTGCCACTCCCAGTAGCTGTGGTCACCATCAGTAACCGGCGTTAAGCGCACGTGCGATACATAGTTAAATAGCGGTATTGGTGTATCGAGCAGACAATAGCTGTAGGCCATTTCCATATCAGAAAGTGTCAGTAACTGCTCCCGCAACTCCTGGCCGTCTTGCAGGGTAAAACGTCGGACACAACCGACCCGGTCGGACGCCTGATTGTTTTCGATCACACTCTCGGCAATTGCCGGATGCCAGCTGGCATGGCTGTTAAAGTCGCGCAGCACTTCCCACACGGATTCCACCGGCATCGGAACAACTGTGCTGCGAATTACCTTTAGCATGGTCTAGGGGATCACCTGGCTACTGGCCAAAATGTCTTTTCAGTGCGTCAAAGCCACCCTGAAAAACATCAGTGCCAATACCGTTGACCAGATCGTCCTCTGCTGCTGCCTCACAATCAAATTCCGCGGACCACTCTGCAAAGGTTTGGTTGCCGTCGGACACTTTGGTCAATCGCAGTGTAGCGACATAGTTTTCCAGTGGCATCGGGCTTTCCAGAATGCCGTAGGTGCAGAACATATCGTAGTCACTCAAACCGAGCAGCTGCTCGCGAATAGTGTCACCGTTCTGCAACTGAAAGTTGCGAATACAGCCAAGCTTGTCTGAGGGTTCGGCATTTTCAATGCGACTTTCGCGAATTCTCGGGTGCCACTTTTGCAATCCGTTGAAGTCGCGAATTCGATCCCAAACCTTTTCAACAGGAGCCGGGATCACGCTGGAAATATAGATGCGAGCCATTATCTATCCGCCTTTAGTTGAATACCTGGTAACTCATTGCTCAGGAGTCCTTGCGATCAACAGGGGGCTCCGGAGTAGATGCAGCAGACTCACCACCGTCTCCGCGAGCACCGTCATCACCACGTTTCGAACGCCCTTCTTTGGCTACATCCCGGCTAATGGATGATATATCTCTCGCCTCACGCACCAGTCCTCCCATCTTCGACAAATTCGCACCATCAATGCCGATGTCCGATAACAGACTGTCTACCATGGGTGCCTGTACCCGGTAGCGTAGCGCCGAATCAATCACCTCATCGGTAGCGTTCTTGCCACTGCCGCCACCACCATCACCACTTCCGCCATTGATACCATCAAGCTGCATAATGCGAATGTCGTTGATTTTCTCCATCGGCTTGACAGATGCGGCAATAATGCCCTCGACGTGTTCGAGTAACTTGCGCCTGAACAACGAGTAGCGAGCATCACTGGTGAGTACGTTCTCTGCCTCATTCAACAAGCGCTGCGCCTCAGCCTCGACAGCCTTGCGAACCTTCTCGGCATCTGCCGATATCTTCTTCTGTTGAGCATCACGCTCGGCAAGAATAGTGTCCACATCAAAACGACGTTTGGCGGCGCTGGTTTCCTGTGTTGTTTTAACCTGCTCTTCAGCCTCGGTTGCCGCTACTTTGGCAATCTCTGCTTCCGCCATCGCTGCCGACTGCTCAAGCGACTTGCGGTACAACATGATGGCCTTTTCCATGTTGGCCGTTTCAACATCACGCTCGCGTTCTACTTCCAGCCGACGCCGGTCACGCTCGTGACCAATGCGCTCTTCATCGAGCCCGCGCTCTGACTCTATACGCATGCGCTCTACTTCTTCCTGCGTGCGTATTTCTACTTCTCGCAAGGCGCGCTGACGATTGACTTCCAGTTGCTCATTGGCGCGCCGGCGTTCAAGCCGCGCTGCATCCAGCACTTTCTCGCGTTCGATATCACTCTTTTCCACCTGACCTTTGGCCACAATAGAGGCACGTTCGATACGCCCTTCTGCTTCTACCCGTGTCGACTTGATTTCCGCGAGTTCAATCACGTGTGTGTTTTCAGCTTCTTCTATTAAACGCTTGCTGCCAATATTCAACACCTCGCGTTCGGAAGATGAATCGATACGTTCTTTCTCCAGTGCCAGTTCCACTGCAATGCGCTGTCGCTCTACTTCATCACGACGTTTTATTTCCGCCGCTTCCAGTTCCTTGTCCCGCACAATCTCGCGACTGCGCACACGCTCTTCCTTGCCGATGCGTTGCTCATCTATACGAGCTTCGTACTCCAGCCTGGCGCGGTCTATCTGTTCCGACGAACTGATCTGCGCTTCTTCCACACTGCGATTGCGCGCTATTTCTTTCTCGCGAATTCGCTCTTCCTGATCGATCCGTGCGAACTGGGTTTGCTCGCCGGCAGCGATGTTTGTCTCATCGAGTACGCGTTGCTTTTCAATCTCGAGTGCTCGGGTATGTTGTTCTGTCTCGATGCGCTTTTCGGCGACTTCCTGCTGCTGCACCAGCTGTGCGGTTTCGGTCAGGAGCCGCGCATCAATCTGGGCTTTTTCCAGTGCTGCCTGGCGTTCAATCTCCAGACTCCGCAGAGTGCGATTATTGCTGATGCGTTCCGCACTGACTTCGGTATCTTGTGCAATACGCAATTTTTCGGTGATCTCGCGTGCCGCAATTTCCGAGGCCTCTATCGCCTTGGTACGCTCTATATCTCGCTCGCGAATCTCCTGTTCAAACGCAATACGCGATTCGGAAACGTCGCGCTCCTGGGCAATGCGGGCTTTTTCAAGTTGCTCATTGGCATTGATGTCTGCCGTCTCTACGGCCAGCTGGCGGGAAATTTCCTGCTGCCTGATCTCCTGCTCTTTGGCTATTTTGGCCTGCTCGACCAAACGCTCCTGTTCTATTCGTTTCTTTTCAGTGATCTCGCGAGATGCAATTTCAGCTTCGTCAATTTCCTGCTGGCGGGAAATTTCGAGCGCCTGGGTTTGCTTCTCGTTGTTGATACGGGTTTCGCTTATTTCGCGTTCCTGTTGAATGCGAGCCTTTTCTATTTCTTCGCGGCTGATTATCTCCGCCTGATCGAGTACGCGCTTTTGATCGATTTCCTTTTCACGCGTGGCCCGCTCGGTCGCTATTCTGACTTCCATGATCGATTGCTCGTGCACCAGCCGCGCGCGCTCGATCTCTTCTCTTGAAATAATCTGTGCACGCTCTGCGGCGGTGTCCTGTTCCGCGCGTTCTCGAGCAAGCTCTGCGCGTTGCTGCGCACGATCAAACTCTACTGCACGTTCCTGCTCCAGACGCGCCGCTTCACTCTCACGTTCAATCTCAAGCGCCTGTTTTTCAGCTTCGAGGTTGCGCGTGCGGATTCGAATCATTGATTCCTGTTCAATATCGTTTCGCATCTTGCGCTTGGCTTCGATCTCGCCAATCAGGGTAGTCAGACCTTCAGCATCAAAACGATTCGACGGATTAAAATACTCAAGACTGGTTTGGTCGATATCGCGAATGGCGACCGATTCGAGTTCCAGCCCGTTCTTGGTCAACGCTTCCTGCGCCAGTTCGGCAACACGATTTACATAGACACCGCGCTGTTGGTGCAGTTCTTCCAGTGTCATTTCACCGGCGATTGCCCTCAGTGCCGATTCAAACTTGCCAGCCAGCAGCGCGTGCAGATTTTCTGCCTGCAGCGTGCGTCTGCCCAGAGTTGCACCGGCTATTGACACTGCCTCGGCCGTAGGACGCACACGCACATAGAATTCGGCGTCGACATCCACGCGCATTCGATCCATGGTGATCAAAGCGCTTTCTTTTTCGCGTTGCACCCCGAGCGGCAGGGTATTCATGTTTACAGGCGTTATATCGTGAATGATTGGCCAGACAAAAGCACCGCCGTCAATCACCACTTTCTCGCCCAGAAAACCGGTTCTTACAAACGCCACTTCTTTGGTGGAACGCCTGTACAGCCAGTTCATCACCCAGTAAATAATGGCAATGATAATGACCAGTGGAATGATCAATAAAATCAATTGGCCGATAAATTGACCGCTCATGTTGCTGCCCTCATTAAATCGTCCGGGTTAGTCATAATCTCGGTGTCCAGATAAACGCGCCGGGACAACTAGCTAAACGCTATCGATTTGAATTTCCGGGTTTGCTCTGTCAATGCTACTTCGGTCGGCAGCCGCTCCATGGATGACGCCCCGTAAAAACCATGACAATTTTTAGTGTTCTTCAATACATACTCTGCATCACCGGGGTGTGCCACCGGTCCACCGTGCACCAGCACAACAGCTTCAGGGTTCACTGCCAGCGCAGCGGCAGCCCACGAATCGACCAGCGCCGGACAATCGGGAAGTTTCAGCGCGGTTTCCGCACCGATAGAACCACCGGTGGTCAAACCCAGATGACAAACAATGATGTCAGCACCTGCCTCGGCCATGGCGGTAGCGTCGGCTTCTGAAAATACATACGGCGTTGTCAGCATGTCTTTGGCTGCCGCTTTGGCAATCATGTCAATTTCAAGCTGAAACGACATACCGGTCTCTTCCAGATTGGCGCGAAAATTCCCGTCGATAAGACCCACAGTTGGAAAATTCTGTACACCCGCAAAGCCGATGCGTTTGAGTTCATCGAGAAACACATTCATATCGCGAAACGGATCAGTGCCGTTCACACCGGCAAGTACCGGCGTGTGTTTTACCACCGGCAATACCTCCGAGGCCATTTCAACAACTATCTGGTTGGCATCACCGTAGGGCATCAGTCCGGCAAGCGATCCGCGACCTGCCATTCGATAGCGACCGGAGTTATAGATAACTATTAGATCAATACCACCGTCTTCTTCGCACTTGGCGGACAGTCCGGTACCGGCACCACCACCAACAATGGGTACGCGGTCTTTAATCATTTTCTGGTATTTCGCAACCAGTTGTTTTCTGCTATTGCCTGTTGTCATGGTTGTCTCATCTTTATGTTATTGCGCACGTGCGTTCGTTTGCCTGCCGCCACGCGCGCCATTGATCGAATGAAAAGTTTCAAGTACTTCTGCCACAAATTCAGCGTCATTGATATGGTGAGCGGATCGAACCAGTTGCCGTTGCGTTGTGGTGCGAACCGTTTGCTCAAGCGAATCAAACAGTGCCTGATCTGCCACCGGATCGTGAAATGCCTGACCGGGCGCATCCAGCGCCGAAACACCGCCAAGTGGCAGAAAGAAACGTACTGGCCCGTCCATTTCGTTTAAGCGGTGACCGATCCAGCGCCCCATCAGAGCGTTTTCCTCCGGGGTGGTTCGCATCAGAGTTATTTGCGGATTGTGTTCGTAAAGCGTTCTCTGCCGATACTGTTCCGGCACGGTATCCGGCGCGGCAAAATTAACCATATCAAGCGCACCACACGAACCCACATAGGGTAGACGGGTTCGTATCACCGCACCAAATCGATCCTCTGTCGCGGCGAATACTCCACCCACCAGGTGATCACAGACTTCGGTGGTGGTTATGTCGAGTACAGCACTGATACGACCGTTGTCGATCAGGCTTTCCATCGATTGCCCGCCAATGCCCGTGGCATGAAACACCAGACAGTCATAGCTTTCTTGTAGCGCAGCAGTCAGTTGTTGCACACAGGCGGTGGTCACACCAAACATGGTGACCCCGAGCGCCGGCAGCGTTGTCGCCCCGGTAAGTGTTGCCCTGGCCGGTGTTGAATCGCGCCGCCCGCTAACCATTCCGGCCAGAGCGTCAGCACCATTGCCCAATACCTCACGGGTTATCGAGTTTAACCCGGACACATCGGCAACCGAGTGCAGCATCATGATGTCTGCAGGTCCAACGTATTGGCTCACCTCACCTGATGCGACAGTGGAGACCAGCACTTTTGGTACGCCAAACGGCAACGCGCGCATGGCAGGAGCAACCATAGCTGTCCCCCCTGATCCACCCGCCCCGATCATACCGAGTATATTTGCCTGGCTCGCAATCCAGCGCTCGAATGCCAGCGTCATACCGGCAACTGACTGGCCACGATCGCCGGTGAACACACCACTGGACCCACGTGGATGAAACGCGGCTATCTGTTGTGAAGTGACATCGGCACCGGAGTGTTTGCCCGAAGTGGATAGATCGACCAGTTGGACTACATGGCCACGCGATACCAGCCGGTCGCGTATATAGCGCAATTCCGCACTCTTGGTGTCGAGCGTACCGGCAACCAGCACCGCGGCTCTGCCAGTCGATACCGCAGGTACTACACTTGCTTCGCCGCTGCGATGAATAGAAGTAACATTGGTATGGCTGCGCGCCGAGCGTTCAATCAACAACGCTGGCACTGGCCGCGACCAGCGGTTTGGAATTGCAGGGTTGGATTGATACACCACGTTACTGACAGATGTTGCTGCTTCGGTAACGGACTCGGCTTCATCACCGGTGACGCTCACAGAGCCTTCGTCGGAATGCCGGCCCACACCAAGCAATCGCTGTTGCAGAGATCGATCAGTTGCAAGTTGAGAAGCGTTAACCAGCCGGTTTATCTCGCCATTAACCATAATAGCCACCTGCTCGGAAACCGAGGTGGCCACACCTATATTTTGTTCTATCACCAATACATCGACCTCGCCGCTTTCAGCAAGCGTGAGTAACATCTCCTCAACCTGATTCACTATAACCGGTGCCAGCCCTTCGGTGGGTTCATCCATCACCAGCAGTTTCGGGTTGAGCAGCAGCGCCCGGCCAATGGCAAGCATCTGTTGCTCGCCACCGGACAACTGTGCACCACCGTTGTTCTTGCGTTCGGCAAGTCTGGGGAAAGTGCTATAGATCCGTTCGATAGTCCATGCACCCTTGCCGCCAATCATGCGTAGATGTTCGTCAACTGACAACGAACGCCACAATCGTCGACCCTGCGGTACATAACCAATGCCGAGCCTTGCCACTTCCGCAGGTGTGAGTCCACTCAACTCCTGTCCGGCAAAGCGTATAGAACCACTGGTAACAGGAACCAGCCCCATAATCGCTTTGCACAGAGTAGTCTTGCCCATGCCATTGCGACCTACGACCGACAGCACACCACGCTGGAGTTTAAGGTCGACACCTTGCAAGGCATGCGACGCACCGTAGTAGACATTCAGCCCGCTGACTTCAAGCGCCGCTGAACCGGATGCCATGCGATCAGTCATGACCACCACCCAGATAGAGTTCCTGTACGGCGGGGTCAGCTTCAATCTCCTGAGGCGTTCCCTCTTTAAATACCTCGCCGTTATGCATCATCGAAACGCTTTCAGAGACCCGCAGCGCGACGTCCATATCGTGCTCAATAATGATATAGCCAATGTGGCCTGGCAGGTTATTCAGAATATTGATCAGGTCGACGCGTTCGGATGGAGACAAACCCGCAGCAGGTTCGTCGAACAATATAAAACGCGGTGCACCGGCAAGGGCCAGTGCTATTTCCAGCTGCCTTTGCTGACCATAGGACAGGCTCGACACCAGCGCATCTTTCACATCGAACAAATGCACAGCGGTTGCCAGATTCTCTGCACTGTTCATCAAGGCATCGTTTATTCCGGGACGCAATAGCGAGTAGCGACCACGAGATACACCACGACAGGCCAGGTAAATATTGTCCAGCACCGAGAGTTCATTAAACAACAGTGAAATCTGGTAGGTTCGGCGCAAGCCCCTGCGTATGCGCTCATACGCGGGAAAGTCGGTAACGTCCTCGCCGAACAGTCTTATCGTTCCCGAGGTTGGTAAAAAATCGCCGGTGATGCAATTAAACAACGTGGTTTTTCCGGCACCGTTGGAGCCCAATACCGCGCGACGTTCACCGGGGCGCACCGTAATAGTCACATCAGAGATCGCCGCCAGCGCACCGAACAGTTTCGATACCCCGCGAAGCTCCAGCGCATTGGCTGTGCCCGCCGCGGACAGACGATCGGCGACGCTGTCTGTGGATGCTGCCACCGGCAATGCGCTCACTGCAGGCTCCTTCCGGGCGACTTGCGTGTCACCGCGCTCGACTCGGACACTCTGGTGATACGATCCCTGGCGGTGCCGGCACCAGCGTCCGTCAGTGCTTTTGAATCTCCGGTGAGTGGATCACGATTGGACAATCGTTCTCGCCAGCGATCCCACAAGCCCAGTACACCGTCCGGTGACCAAAAAACAATGACCAGAAAGCCCAGTCCAATCAACAACTGAAAGCGCTCACCGGCCAGTCCAAGACCGGTTAACATGTCGAGTGCAAACGTACGCAGCACCACATAGATCAGCGCGCCTATAAACGGCCCGATCGGGCGGCGCAGGCCACCGACAATGGCAATGATTAATATATCTATTGCCGGATTAATACCGATGGTGCCCGGCGATATCTGGCCGTTTAACCACACTAGCAAAACACCGCCAAATGCTGCAATAACAGAGGCAAATGCAAAAGCGGCAACGCGATGTGCGGTGACATTAAAGCCGAGTGCGGCCATCCGTCTGGCGTTGTCCCTGACACCTTGCAAGGCCAAACCAAACGGCGCGCGCGACACATACAGCACGGCGAGATAGGCAATCGACGCTATTAGCAAGGTCAGGTAATAAAACGGCGTTGGCTGGTTCCAGTCCACCCCGAACAAACGCGGCGGTGCAATACCGTTAAAGCCGCTAAAGCCGTTAAACAATACATAGTTCTGACGCGTGAAATAGAAAAACGCTGCGGCAATCGCAAGCGTAATCATGATGGTGTAGATGCCTTCGGTACGCACTGCCAGCAATCCCACAATGGTGCCAAACAGCGTTGCTATTAATACCGCGGCTGGTACCGCCAGCCACCACGGCCAGCCGACGCTTATGTCGGTAATCGCACTGGTCCCCAGTATCGCCACCATATAACCCGCAAGGCCGGCGATGGACATCTGTGCCAGACTGACCATTCCACCATAGCCGCCAATGAACATCAGGCTGAGGCCAATCATGCCGAGTATCAAGCCCCAACTGAAGATCTGGTACAGCACAAACTCACTGGCGACTACCGGCAGAAACAGTAAAATAAAACCGAAGATCCAGTAGGCCGAAGGTATCGCCAGCAGCCACCGGCCAAACCGGGATTCAGTTGATCGATATTGCGCAGAGGCACGTTGCCCCTTCGCGGCAGCCGGCGCCTTTGGTGCAACCGTATTTAAAGACGGATCAGCCATTCTTACCCACGCCCCGACAACAGCCCCTGCGGCCTGAACGCAATCACCAGCACCATAATCAGGAACGTGAGCACAACGGCATAGGTGGGGAAGTACACCGAGCCAAACTGCTCGGCAAGACCAATGATGAGTGCACCGAGCGCAGCTCCGGGTATTGACCCCATGCCACCAACAATCACCACCACCAGCGATGCCAGTAGAAAGCGCGTGTCCTCACCCGGCGCTATTGATTGAAAGGTGCCACCAACGACACCTGCCATTCCCGCCATGCCCGCGCCAAACGCAAACACCAGCACAAAAATACGCTGTACATTGACGCCAGTGGCCGAGAGCATATCGCGATCATCAACACCTGCGCGAATAAACATACCGATTCGGGTTTTGTTTAACGCGAGCCACATCAGCACACCAACCACAATGGAGGCAAGCAGTATCACCAGTCGCACCACCGGGTATTTCAGGTACACCGCTGTGCCATCGCTCTTTACCGCGGTAATCAACGGCAGCTGTGCAGGTCCGGACAACAGGTCGGGCGCCAGAATCTGATAAAAATCTCCGCCCCAGATCCATAACATGATGTCAGCAAGTACTATCGATATACCAATCGTCACGAGAGTCTGGCGAAGGTCTTCTCCCTCCATCCGGCGGAATACGAAATACTGCAGTAATACTCCGACAAACCCCACCACTATAAAGGCCACGACAAAACTTAACAGCCACCACCCGGTTGCCTCCGCGACTTCATAGCCGATGTATCCACCCAGCAGGTACAGCGATCCATGCGCCAGATTGACGTTTTTCATCAGTCCGAAAATGAGGGTAAAACCGCTGGCCACCAGAAAATACAGCCCACCCAGGGTGATGCCGTTGAACAGCGCGCTTAGAAACACCTTTTTTTTGCCAAATACGGCAACGAACTCTTTCGGCCAGGGCGCAAATATCGCCCAGATAAACATCGCTATCACCACAAGAATAATCAGAGACCAGATCGGATAACGGTTGAAAAACCTGCTCATGCGTTCGCTGAGTAACAGTGGCTGTAATAGCCGCAATGGTAAAACGTATGTCCTAAGGCGGCATACCGCAGAGTCTGACGATTATTTCAGGGTTCAGATTCAGAGGGCGGGGTTCAGATACAGAGGACGGGATACAGATGCAGAGAACGGGATACAGAGGACGGAGGACAGAAAACTGACGACAGATGTCGCTAAACGTGGGAGGACAACTCCGTTGCACGAAGATCGAAACCGGTTAAGTCCGCATCTACTGCGTTATTTAAACGCCTTAGTTCATGCTTTCGCGGATCGGAGATCTGCTCCCACGTAACGTTCAACACACTGGCAGGTTCAGTCTGGACTAGCTAGTGCCCATCCATAAAGGGCGCGTAGCGAGGTTGATTCACGTGCATGATATTTCGGCTACTACATGTGGGCGCTTAGTCATTCATAAGTAACTACATGTAGTCGGCGAAAGATCGTGTGCGTGAAACGACCGCAGTAGCGGTCGTTTATGGATGGGCACTAGCTAGTGTGGGCCACTCGCCGATAGTCGCTGGGGGGTATTCCAACATTGGCGCCGAAGAAGCGGGTAAAGCTTGCTTGCGAGGCAAAACCGAGATCAAGCCCGATGGCGGTTACTGCTTCTTCGGTTCGGACCAGCCGGTCTATTGCCATTTCCATGCGCAGTGTATTCAGATACACATTGGGAGTGATACCAACATTCTCGCGAAATAACTTATAGAAATGCGGGCGAGATAAACCCGCCTGGCTGGCGATCTCATCCAGCACCAGCGCGTCCCCGACACCTTCTTTCATCAGCATCATCGATTTGCGCACACGCCGGTCGCGCACCCCGGCCCATGAATTCCGTCCGGCTTTTTGTCCCGGTGACCATTGCCATGAAAGATCGTAACAAGCCTGGGTTAACTCGCATAGATAACCGTCAAACAGCTCAAGATGATCACCATCGATGAGTAAATTGGCAGTTGTTTGCACCAGCCGGTGAACCGATGGCGACATCTCGATAGGCTCTGTTCCAAATCGCAGTGTGCCGTCCGCACTGCGGCCGACTTCCAGAAACCACATCGGGTTTATGTACAGAATCAACAGTAAGGAAGGGCTTTCAGTTTCGACGTAACTGACGTTGTGCGGCTGCAGTGGATTGATAGCGAGAGCCACATCGTTGTTTACTTCCCAGGTTTTACCGGAAACACAGAATTTAGGGTTCTGCCCCTGCAGATGGAAAACGAGGTGACCTTCCCGATGCGCGTGGGTAGCCATTGAGCGGTTCTGCTCATATAAGCAAGCTCGACCAAACCTGCCGTGATGCGCTGCGATAGCGTGGTTCATACACTCTCACGTTGGTTGTGTGCCGCGTGCTCTGTTACTGCGCTCACCAACACTGTGGTTATCGTCAACGTGACTCGCATATCACTACAGAATTGGTGCGACGGGTAGCGAGTCAACCTCCAGACCCATTTCTAACACAACCGTTCAATGATGAGAACCACCGTGTTACAAAATGCCGCATTGCACCCGGTGCAACAGAGCTCCGCCAGCCCGATCCGGCCGGTCAGGGCTGCTCCGGGGTGTTACCGCTCTGCCCGTCAACAAAGCGTGGCATCTGCAACGGATTGTTGTTTTTCAACGCCGGCGGCAACAACGCATCAGGGATTCCCTGGTAGCAAACCGGCCGCAGGAAACGCTCAATCGCCGCACTACCGACCGATGTGGTTTTACCATCGGAAGTCGCCGGAAAAGGCCCGCCGTGAACCATCGCATGGCAGACTTCCACACCCGTTGGAAAAGCGTTGCCGGATATCCGCCCGACCCGGGTTTCCAGTGCTGTTAACAATGATCCGGCGAGTTGCCGGTCTTCATCATCGAACATAACTGAGGCCGTCAACTGTCCTTCCAGTGAGGCTATCACATCTAGTAACTGCTCGGCAGAATGACACCGCACCAGCAAAGAGGTAGCTCCAAAAACTTCATCGCTGAGCGTACTGTCTGCAATAAAGGCATCGGCGCTGGTCACAAAAAGGCGGCCACAGCCCTGCGTTGCACTTTTCTGAAGTGTGCCATGGCCGGCAAGCTCTACCGAAGTATGACTTTGCAGCCGCTGGCCGCCGCGCTCATACTCGGCATGAATTCCCGATGTCAGCATGGTCAGCGAAACCGATGCCTTCAGTTCACGCTGCACGCCATCGACAAACTGCGTCAACTCCGGACTGTCTATGGCGATCAGCAAGCCCGGATTGGTGCACAACTGGCCAGCGCTCGCCGTAAGCGATGCAACAAAGTCTGCAGCCAGCGTATCGGCGCGGGCTCTAAGCGCTGCCGGCAACAGAATCACCGGATTAATACTACTCATTTCAGCATACACCGGAATCGGCACGGGTCTGCGAGCCGCAACTTCCATTAATGCACGGCCACCTGACCTGGACCCGGTGAAGCCGACGGCCTTTATATACGGATTGGCGACCAGAGCGGTGCCAATGGCATGGCCAGGACCGAAGACCAGTGAAAACACACCTGGATGAATCTGGCAGTGCTGTGCCGCCTGCACAATCGCGCGAGCAACCAGTTCAGATGTGCCAGGGTGTGCCGGATGGGCTTTGACCACCACCGGTGCACCGGCAGCCAGCGCGGAGGCGGTATCACCCCCGGCAACGGAGAACGCCAGTGGAAAGTTGCTTGCGCCGAACACGGCCACCGGCCCGAGCGGTATGCATTGCCGTCGCAGATCTGCCCGCGGCTGTGGCTGGCGATCGGGTTGGGCCGTGCTCACGTGTATATCCATCCAGTTGCCGGCTCGCACCACACTGGCAAATAAACGCAGTTGTGCGCTGGTACGATTGCGTTCACTGTCAAGGCGCGACGCAGACAAGCCCGTTTCCTGCGCTGCTCGTTCTGTTAAGGCAGCGCCAAGCGCATCGATGCGTTCAGCGATATTTTCCAGAAACCTGGCACGCTCATCCGGTGTGGTTTGCCGATATGACTCAAACGCTTCATCAGCCATTTTGCAAGCCTGAACTACATCGGCTTCTGTAG
>CAYPCS010000076.1:1179-26052 GCA_964409275.1 uncultured Granulosicoccaceae bacterium | reverse complement strand
AGCCACAACAGAACCGGCACCAGTATCAACGGCCCGCCACTGCCACTCAGAGCCGATCCAAAACCGGTGGCAAGCTCAAGATAAAATAACTAACTCAACTAAAATACACAGACATTCTAAAACTGCGTGGCGCACGGCATATTAGATTTTGTGCGATCATGACCATCAATTGTAAAAACTTTGCGAACTTCCCTAAACACCCGCGTGATCTACGCTACAGTGAAACCGCTATGAATCACGTACTTGATGCTTTGGAAAAAGCGGGGGGTCGAGCCCTTACCGTGGGCGGCTACGTGCGTGATCAATTACTCGGTATCGACAACAAGGATATCGATCTCGAAGTTTACGGCCTGCCCTATGACCAGCTGGTCGATATACTCGGAGAGTTCGGACGCGTGGCCACTGTGGGTCGCTCCTTCGGAGTGATCAAGTTCTGGCACAACGATACCGAATACGATATCAGCCTGCCCCGTCGCGACAGTAAAACCGGCAAGGGGCACAAGGGCTTTGTCGTCGAGGCAGACCACGATCTTTCTCCCCGTGAAGCAGCCTTGCGGCGCGACTATACCATCAATGCCATGGCCCAAACGAGGGACGGCGAGCTCATCGATCCGTTTGCAGGTGCCGCCGATCTGAAAGCGAAAATTCTTCGCGCAACCAGCCCTCACTTTGTCGAAGATCCGCTTCGGGTGCTACGCGGTATGCAATTCGCCGCGCGGTTCGAGATGCGAGTCGAATCCGAGACCGCTGCTATGTGCCGCAAACTGGCAGATGAGTTCAGCACACTTCCTGTTGAACGAATCTGGACTGAATTCGCCAAACTTTGCACCAGAGGGAGAGTGCCGGGTAACGGCATTCAGTTTTTAATCGATACTGGCTGGCTTGAATTATTCCCCGGGTTACTGGCCATGAAAGACAGCCCGCAAGATCCGCAGTGGCATCCAGAAGGGTGTGTTTTGACGCACACCATGCACTGCATGAATGCCGCCAGTGATATAGCAGACAGGGAACAACTGTCAGACGATGATCGGCTGGTGTTGATACTCGCAGTGTTGTGCCATGACATTGGTAAACCGGTAACACTTGCAATCAACGACGAAGGCAGATACACCAATCACGCACACGCCGAGAGAGGCGTCCCGATTGCCGAAGCCTTCCTTACGTCCATTGGCGCAAACAGCCGAATCACCAACCGTATACTGCCACTGGTTAAATACCATATGGTGCACCTGTCCATGCCGGACGTCAGTCATGTGTCTCCGCGTTTTATACGCCGCCTGGCACGCAACCTCGGCAGCGCCACCATAAAAGAACTGGCAATGGTCATGGAAGCGGACAAGAGCGGCCGCCCGCCACTGCCTGCCGGTACGGACGACCGCACACTGCGCATGGTTGAAATTGCACAGGAACTCGAAATAGAGCACAAACCACCGGCACCGTTGGTACAGGGAAGACATTTGATCAGCCACTTTGGAGTCACAGGTGGACCCGCTTTTAAATCCGTTCTTAACGCTGCATTCGAAGCACAGTTAAACGGCGACTTCGACAACACCAATGATGGTATTGAGTGGCTGATACAGCAAGGGCTCGCAGAAGGGTTAAAGACAACGGAAGACTGAGGGCGAAACACACAACAGTTGTCGCGAGCGGCAACCCTGCCCCGCCAGCCCGCTTCTATACTGCTTTCGTCAGATCACTGTTACCGGATGCGGAATGACCGCGTTATACAGCATACTGCCCGGATTAAAATAACCTTGAGCAGGCTGGGTCTGGCCGTTTTCGTCCCACGCTCTTGTTCGAATTTGATGTTGTCCGCTTGTTGCCGTCCAGTCGAAACCGAATTTAGTCCATCCCCATATATTCGATGGTGACAACAGCTCTGCATTTTGCCACGGGCCATCATTGTCAGACCACTCCACTCGTGTCACCCCGAACCCGGGACTGCGAGCGAAACCGAAAAGCTGCACGGGGCCTCCGGGCAATTCAGCCGGGAAAGGCAGGCAAAGTGATGACTTGATATTCTGCAGAGTCACCGTCTTACCATCGATGACATAATATTCATCGGTTCGATAGTTGCGAATTTCCTGTTCTGACACAGTAAGCCAACCCACCCACTTGACCCAATAAGTGCCAATCCAGCCTGGCACAACCAAACGCGCCGGTGCGCCGTGATCGACAGGCAATAGATCACCATTCATCTTAAGACCAATCAGAGTGTCGGGGTGCATCGCTTTTTCGATTGGCATGGGTATCTCTATGTCACACTCGGGATTGAGGACGTCGAGCCCCATCGGAGCAACCCATGCAGCGCTTGAACGCAAACCCGCTAAAGCCAATACGTCAGACAATCGCGGTCCCGTCCATTCCGCCATACCGACACCACCCAGTGTCCATGGAACATCGTCACCCTGCGCGTCACGCGATATAGAAACACCCTCTATACGGGTAAACAAGGTGCGTTGATTGCCTGCACATTCCAGCACCGCTGCCACTGTGTATTGAGGCAGCGCCTGCAGATCACCAAGGCCAAGTGTGCACACGCGCTCAACTGCATCCCCCTTCAATTTCAAACGATAGTTATCGGGTTCTACTCTTGCACTTTCCCCGGCGTTGCACACGAAGAACTGATCAACCGGTGTCAGGAGCTCACTCAACTTTTCGTAGGGCGCTTCCAGTGACGTTCCCAGTCTATTAAAACCAGCGGCCGATTTATGCCATAAACTCATACCAGTAGCCTCGCTTTCTTCTGTCATCCGCCCTCTGTCATTTGTCATCTGAACCGCATCTCGCTTCAATAATGCCGGAATACCAACTCGCACCAAACGGGATTGCCTCATCGTTAAAATTGTAGGCAGGGTGATGACAGCTGGCGGAGTCGCCGTTGCCGATAAAAATATAGGCACCCGGACGCTCTTCAAGCATATAACTGAAGTCTTCTGCAGGCATTATGGGATTAACATTATCATCCACGTGTGGTGAAACACTTCTGGCAACTTCAGCTGCAAACATGGTGTTCTCCGGTGTATTCACTGTCACCGGATAACCGGCTTCCCAGTTCACTACCGCACTTGCACCCAGAGTATTTGCAGTTCCCGCAGCGATTGCCCGCACACGTTCTTCTGCATACTGTCGACACTCTGCGTCCAGTGTCCGAACGGTACCCTTCATTGTGACTTCGTTCGCGATTACATTGCTCGCCTCGCTGTCGGTATGAAAAGTACCAACGGTTAGTACCACCCGCTTTAGCGGATCGATGTTACGCGAGACTACCGTCTGCAACGATAAAAGTATTTGCGCCGCAACGAGTGTGGTATCAACTGCTTCGTGTGGTACCGCCGCATGGCCACCTTTGCCGGTAACCACAATTTCAAATTCGTCTGAAGAGGCCAGTAGTGCACCGGCTCTTATCGCAAAGCATCCGATGGCGAGTTGCGGCATGTTATGCATCCCGTATACCTCCTGAATACCAAAACGATCCATCAATCCATCGCGACACATGGCAAGGCCACCTGCACCTCCCTCTTCCGCAGGTTGAAATATCACCACCGCCATACCGTTAAAGTCTCTGGTTTCTGCGAGGTATTTGGCTGCACCCAGTAACATCGCAGTGTGACCATCGTGCCCGCACGCATGCATACATCCTGGTATTTTTGATGCGTACGGCAGATCAGTTGCTTCACTGATGGGCAGTGCGTCCATATCGGCACGCAGACCGATAACACGACCACTACTCGTATCACTACCTTTTATTAAACCCACAACACCGGTTTTACCAACACCTTCCACCACCTCATCACAACCAAACTCACGCAACAACCGGGCGACACGATCAGCAGTGCGATGCACCTCGAATAACAGTTCGGGGTTGGCGTGAAAATCACGACGCCACTCAGTAATTTCCTGATGTAAATCAGCGTAACGGTTCTTGACGGGCATGCCAGTTTCTCATATGTATGCGGCAATCATAACATCTCAGACTTTAGTTGCCTGACAGCGCAAGGGTGATTAGAAAATTTCAGAACTGCAGCTAACGTTATTCGGCTATAAAACCGCTGAAGTTGTCATTTGAAATTTAACCAGACCGTTGTTCAACAGGTCAGCAATTTATTCACTAAAACTTTTCATTAGAATATGTAATCCGATTTACAAACGGATAATACTTACCTCAACCAACGCCCGCGATCCTGCACTGGCATATGCCTTCAAATTGAATACCTGAACACGATTGTACAGAGGGTCTATAAGTGACATCCGGAATTACCGGCTGTGAGCATTGGTGTTATCGATCTCCCGGCGAAGATACTGTATTTTCACGATTTACAGAAAATACATCACTAAATTGAATGAGATGTCTTGTTGTACCCGCTGTCTCAAGGGTGTACGCTAACTGAAACGCAACCAGGAAATCACAGGTTGCGCAAGTAACCTGGCTGCCCTGAAAACCCGGCCGGTTGTTTTAGAAATACCAGTAAAATATGGCGGCGTTTTCCGGTCAATTGACGCAGCCTTATAAAGGATCACCTAACATCACATAGACAAGGATTCCATTGACTGCTCAATGCTTGCAATCGCAAATTGCCAGCTGTGAATTTGGCACTCTGGAAATTGCCACCACCGCATAACAACGGTGATCGTTACAAGGAAATTTAACGGAAAAACCTGCGCTCTGCATTACCCCCCTGTCCGTGGCCCCTCACCATAATGCCGGCCGGAACAGAAAGTTTTTCCGGTAACCTTATTATGATAATAATCCCATGACCCAAAATAACGAAATTTTTTCAGACATAGACGCGCTCCGGCTTCTCGAAAAAGCGCTGGACAACGACGAACAATACACCGGGAGCATTCTCAATGAATGCGAATCCGAAACTGATTCTCCGGACAGCATTGTCGCCGCACTCGCGTCACCAAAAAACTCCTGACAATTCTGATCCCATGCGCCTGAAGTAGCAGCGAAGTGCTTCTGCACAACCCCTGCTCGCGCCAAATTGCAACCCGGAATCTATCAGATCGGGCAACCGCTCTATGAGCGATTGTTTGATATGTGACGTGTTACCGCGTCTACACATCAAATCGAGGGTCAAATAGGCGAAGCTACCCTTGACTACAGGAGGTTATCAAGGTGACGTTCCAGACTCGACGCCCGATGTATAAGCCCACTGCACAGAATCATCGACGGTATCTGTTCCCTGGCGCACTTTTCAACTGCTATCCAGCACCTGGCCCCAGGGGTAAATCATCCTGCCGTGCAGTTTTGAATCACCGCCAGACGTACGTGGAAACATCACAATACAGACGCCTTTTGGCAAACCTGACTGATTCAAGGCGGGTTAGCCGCTGGCTGATGTTCAATTTGGTCAAGGTTACCCCAAACCAGCGAACCTTGAGGGTTAGTGCGGGTCCAAACCTGTACCAATCGAGAAACCCTGTGTTGGCATTTGCACGATGAATGAGCAAAAGAAGAAACGCAGAACGAAGAAGAAGTGGGAGCCGGTAGACTGGACACTGGTCGACTGGTCAAAGAGCAATGAACAACTGGGAACGGAACTTCGGGTAAGTGCTGCCGCAATATGGCTAAACAGGCCAGCCAGCACGCGCATTGTCAATCACCGCGGTATCGTGAAACCTGAAGAGGCCGCAAAACAGCAGACCGGAAAGTAATTCCTCGCTGTACCAGAAGGCTGTTGTATTTTTGCCGCTAAGTGTGGCTGCTGAAACATCCCTTTTCAGATCACCCACCGGCTTCAGAATTTGTGCTTAAATACACTGGTGATGTGGTGTATTCCTCATTGAGCCAGCATCATTACCCGGAAAACCAGCACGGTCACGCAGCCCATGAACGAAACAAGCCAATCCAATTCAGAGCAAAGCAATCAGAATTCTCGTGTGTTCGATGCTGCCGCCAAAGAAGAGCAACTAAAGAAAGAGTCGCAAAGCTGGGATACCAGCGCGATTAGTGACGCAGATGAAAGCGATATCCCGGTCATCGATCTATCCCGGTTTTTCACCGAAGGCAGCGACAGTGCTCTTGCGGAAGTTGCAGCGCAACTAAAAACCGCCTGCGAGGGAGTCGGGTTTTTCTCGATTGTCGGACACCAGGTTCCAAAGTCTTTGATACACGACGCTTTTACCAAAGTGCGCGCTTTTCACAACCTGCCACTTGAACTCAAAACTTCCATCCTCATGGACCGACCCGATTGGCCAACTGGTGGTATGGGTTATTTACCGGTAAAAAATACAAAATTACCTGCAAGAGATACAGGCAATGTAAACGAAGCGTTTATCATTAAATGTGACAACAAACTGGGTATGGATGACAACCAGTGGCTAGACGACTCTGCTCTTCAGGGCTTCCGCGCCATGGTGGAAAAATATGCCAGCGCCATGGAACAGCTCGGTAAAAAATTATTACCCGTCTACGCACATGCGCTGAATATGCCGGCAAGTTTCTTTGACGAAGCCTTTGAATCACCACTGTACCGTTTACGCATGACGCACTATCCGCCGGTAGAGGCAAGCACTACCAGCGAGTTTGGAATTGCCCCACACGTCGATACTTCCTTTTGCACCATACTGGCGCAGGATCAGGCTGGTCTCGTTATCTATAGCGAACGCCGACAAAAATGGCTAAAAGCGCCTGCACTGGACAACGCATTTATCGTCAATACCGGTGAGTTATTGAAACAATGGACCAACGATAAATTTATCAGTGTAAAACACTTTGCAAACAACAACACGGCCGACTCCTCGCGCTACTCAATACCGTTTTTCTTTAATGCCAACCCGGATTATAAAATGACCTGCGTGCCGAGTTGCTGCGGTCCCGATAACCCGGCCAGGTATCCGCCACTATCGTATGCCGAAAGTCAGGGTGTTGTGCAGGGCGAATAGCAAATCACGCGATAGTAGCGTAGCCTCATACACAAACCTTGCGCTATGTTACCAGCGCTGTTTTAACTTCGCTTTTTATTCCGGAGCACGCAACGTCACTTGCTCTGTAAAACAGGTGCCGGCAAGCCTTCTATCATCACATTGACGCAGGCAGCCTTGCCTGATTCAATAGATCGCTGTAGTGCACCATCCAGCGCTTCAAGCTTGGTCACAAACTCACCATGACCGCCCAACCCTTCGACCGCCAGATCATATCGCGCGTCACTTAACTCACAGCCAATTGTGCGATCTTTACCGTATTGCCGCAACTGAATCTGATGCTCGGCATTCCAGCACTGGTCATTGCCAATAACCACTATAACAGGCGTGTTTTCACGCAAGGCTGTTTCGAACTCTGCGAAGTGAAACCCGACGGTACCGTCACCCATCAGAGCAAATACGGTAGAGTCCGGCCGCGCTTTACAGGCGGCAACCGCGTAACACAAACCACCACCGATAGCACCGGAAGGCCCGTTGATAATTCGACAGGTTCCGGCGGTACAAGCCTGGGCCCACTGTCCGAATTCACCCCCGTCACAAACCACAACGGTGGATGACAGTTTATCGATACGCGCCTGCAGCACCGCACACAACTGCGCTGGTGTAATCCTCGCTGTTGCAGGCAGTGCGTCGTCAGTAACCGGTTTGCAGTCAATAGTGTGCCTGACGGTGATTGCCGTTTGCACTTGCCGTCGCCATTCTGAACACCGCTGCTGTTGTGTATTCTGCAAACTGTCGGCATGTACCACCAGCGCCTGCGACACGTCTAGCGGGTTCGCATCGATACAATGTACCAGTGCTTCGCCCAGATTAGCCGCTGCCCGATCACGTTCGACAAGGTCCGCATCAACAACGATCCAGCCCGCATTACTTTGACTGCTAATGCGTCCAAACCCGAGTGTAAAGTTAACCGACTTGCCAAGACACACGATCAAATCAGCATCGGCCAGCACCTGCTTTAGCGCTCCGAGTGATGGATCATTCAAGCCACGCGGGCTCTCCATAGCGATTACCGGAACATCCAGCGCATCAGCGAGTTTGCGATTACCGGGGCCGTGGCGTGTTGCGTTCATCGCTGGCCCGCATAACACTACCGGTCTTGCCGCGTTTGCCGTCGCGTTGGTCAGCAGTTCCAGCTCAGCCTGAGTTGCATTGGCCGCAGTACGACAGGTATCGGAAACTGGCGGTAGCGCTGTCTCTGCAATCGGCGCTTCAAGCACATCAAAGGGCAACGCCACATGTACCGGCCCCGGTCTTGCAGACTGTGCTATTCGCAATGCACGAGCAATATCCCTCCCCAGATCCTCAGCCCGGCTCGCTCGAAACGAGCGCCTGGTTAGCACCGAGGTCATGGCAATTTGATCCAGTTCCTGAAACGCGCCGCTTCCATCCTGTTGTCGCGGTGAATCTCCAGTCAGCAGCAAAACCGGGCTTTCAGACTGCTGCGCCGAATAAAGGGCGCCAACCGCGTTGGCAGCACCTGGTGCGGCTGTCACCAGACAAACACCCACGTTCCCGGTTAACTGCGCCCAGGCGTCCGCCATGAACACTGCCGCTGCCTCGTGCCTTGTGTGCACAATAGAAATGTCCGTATCAATACAGGCGTCATACAAAGGCATAATCTGATTACCCGACAGCGAGAACAGCTGGCTCACCCCTGCAACCTCGAGCGTTCGAATCAGTAAATCCGCACCTCTCATAAAGATAGTTCCTGTCGTGTTTGCGCTGATGAGACTCAACATCAACCGGAATTAATCCCGTTTAAGAGCCAGATACAGGAAGAGCCTACACGTAAGAGATACTTAATGAAAGAAACCAGGTTATACGTATAATGTAAGAATTACTTCCTGAACCGCGTGAATTCCGATGTCCATTCGACTATTGCGAACACTGGTGTCCATCGCCGATGAGGGCACATTCACGGCGGCGGCTAGCAGTATTCACATTACTCATGCTGCAGTCAGCCAGCAAATGAAATCACTGGAAGACAATCTGCAGATCAATATCTTTGATCGCAGCACACGAACACCAAAGATCACACCAGTCGGCCACGAACTGGTTATCAGAGCAAGGCAGCTGATCAAAAACTACGATAATCTGGTGCCTTCTATTCTCGGCGACGAATATTTAAGTGGCGAGCTTAAACTCGGTGCTGTGGCAACAGTCCTCACTGGCCTGGTACCCGTTGCCATGGTGCAACTACGCGAGGAGTACAACGACCTTCGAATTCACGTAATACCAGGTTTAACCACTGAACTGCTGGCCGAAGTTGAACGGGGCACCCTCGATGCTGCCATTGTTACCCGGCCACCACGCATACCAACGAGCGTGCAGTGGCAGGAAATTGCGATTGAACCGTTTGAATTACTGGCCGCAGAAGGGACGTGCAGTGATGACCCTGTATATTTGTTGCACAATAAGCCGTTTATTCGATTTACACGGCGTGCCGTGGCTGGCGATTTAATTGACCAGTGGCTTCAGGAGCGGGCAATTGAAACTGATGATCGAATGGAACTCGAAAATCTGGAATCTATATCAAGTATGGTCTACAACGATCTTGGCGTATCCATTGTACCCAGAAGCTGTGTATCTCCAGCTAACCCGCTGCCGCTCAAAAGAATCGCACTGGGTGATCCGCCGGTGACCCGGGCCATAGGTATGATTTCGAAAACCGATACCATCAAGGCCCGTTTGCTCGAAGCGTTATGCAAGCAATTGCTAAACGCAGTAAAGCCGATTGCGACGCATTAATCGCCACCCTTAAAACTACCCGATTGTTTGCAGAACAAAACAGGAGAACCCGATAATAATGTCCACCAGGCTGCCAATCATGACCCCGTCTATAACCAACAGCGGTTGCCTGCGCGAGCCCATTGAACCCGTATTGCTTGGCACCGTGGAACTGGACAAGAGTGGCGACTTCGTAGCCGGCAGCTATCAGAGCTTTACCCTGACCTACACTGCAGGGCGTTTTGGTATTGACGACAGCGGTAGCCTGAGGGTGTGCTTTCGCTTCGCCACCGACCAAAGCAATCCGCAATTCGACAATCCGGAGGCTCCCGGCTACACAGAAGTCAGCGCATCGAATAATGCCATTCTAGAGTGTCGCTTTGATCCGAAAGGCAACATTCGTCCCTGGGACAGAACACTGCAAATCAAGATCGTGCGTGGTTTTATGAAGGAAGGCGATACCATCACCATCCGCTTTGGAGTAACAGAACACGGTTCACCTGGCATGCGCCTGCAAACCTTCTGTGAGAGCCGCTTTGAGTTTCGCGTGCTGGTAGACCCGATAGCAACCTATAACTTTCAGCCTTTGCCCTTTCAGCCTGCCATTGCCATCGTACCTGGAATTGCCGCGACCTGGGTTGCCACAATTCCATCTATATGTACCGTATCAGAACCGTTTACCCTGAGAATAAAAGCCGAGGACAAATGGGGCAACCCGACCAACAGCGCTTCAACTACCCTGCATACTCAATGCAGCCAAAACATCAAACACCTGCCATCCACTATCGATGTGACCGCTGGCAGCTTCTCCACCGAGATACACGGACTCATCGCAGAAGAGGAAGGGATTGTTGAAATCAGCCTGTTCGATGCTGAGCAGCAGCAACTGGCATGCTCCAACCCGGCACAGGTATCTACCATGCCAGCTACGTTTAAATACTGGGGTGACATCCACGGCCAGTCAGATGAAACCCTCGGTACCAACAGTGCAGCAGACTACTTTGCGTTTGGACGTGATCGGGCTTTCCTCGATATATGCGCGCATCAAGGTAACGACTTTCAGATGACTGATACCTTCTGGAAAGACTTAAATAAAGTAACAGCAGCGTTCAATGAAACTGGTCGTTTTGTCACCTTGCCAGGTTATGAATGGTCTGGCAATACAGCACTTGGCGGTGATCGCAATGTGTTCTTTCCCGTCGAGGGCCGAACCATGAGACGTTCGTCCCACGCACTGATTGAAGATCAAAGTGATGCCGATACGGACTGCCACACCGCTGCCGAACTTTTCGAATCATTTGCGCAACACAAAGAGTGGGACGTGATCTGTATGGCACATTGCGGCGGCCGCTATGCAGACATCACTATGGCTCACGACGGGCGCTTCGAAAAATCCGTTGAAGTTCATTCAGCCTGGGGCACCTTTGAATGGCTGGTACAGGATGCGTTTCGCGCAGGGTATCGGGTTGGTATTGTCGCCAACTCCGACGGCCACAAGGGCAGACCGGGAGCCAGTTACCCGGGTGCTGGCTGGTTTGGGGCCATTGGTGGTCTGACCTGCTACCTGATGCCGGAACTGAGCCGCGAATCACTGCTTTCCTGCATACGTCGCAGACACCACTATGCAACCAGTGGCGGGCCCTCCGGTCGACCATTGTTAAATCTGGGAGTTTCATTTAGCGCGGCAGCAAGCTTGTACCACGATGACCCCGCCCTTTATAGAAACCAGACCGGCACCGCCTGCAAAGAAGCCACGATGGGCGATATTGTGCATCTGCCTGAAGGCGACGTAGAACTTGCCTTCAGTGTTACAGCATCATCTCCGGTACAACGCATTGACCTCTACAACGGTCTCGAACATCTCGAATGTTACAGACCTTATCAACAAAATAAACCTGGCAACCGGATAGCGGTGCTGTGGGAAGGTGCCGAGTATCGCGGTCGATTTCGCGCGGTAAGCTGGGACGGTATGGCACAGTTTGATGAAGCCGCTGTAGAGTCTGTGCAGGCTATTAATTTTTTTAATCAGGACAAGACGCTCGAACTGCAAGGATCGCAGTCCTTAGCCTGGCAATCGGTGACTACCGGCAACCATGCAGGCTTTATTGCCACACTCGGCAATCACAGCGATGGAAACATCACGATTAACACTCCACTGATCAAGCGAACTCTGCCGCTCTCACAGATTGGCTACGGAGACACTATTCTCGATGCATCCGACACATTGCCGAGAAGAATAAAAATTTACCGGCTACCGGATTCAAACTCGCACACCACCTGCCATATCTCCAGAACGCTTACGCCCGCAGGTAACGCAGACAACCCGTACTATGTGCGCGTAACCCTGGAAGATGGCACACAAGCCTGGACGAGTCCGGTTTATGTCCTGCGGAAGATTTAGAGACCAGAAGCCTGTTACGGCACAGGCTCCTAGCCGCCCGTGTCCGCCACAAAACCCGCAGCTTCGATACCGGCTACCGCGCAGATCTCATCGTTGTCAGACAAATCACCGGTTATTCCGACAGCACCGACCAGATTGCCGTCCTTGTCGCGAACCAGCACACCGCCCGGGACAGGGACCAGCGCGCCATCGCACAGTGAATTTACAGACTGAATAAAAAACGGCTCTACTTTGGCGCGTTCAAACAGTGCGCGCGAACCGACGCCCAGTGAAATCGCACCAAACGCTTTACCATGGGCTATTTTGGGCCGTAGCAAGCTAGTGCCATCCTGGCTTTCACTGGCTTTAATCGTACCGGCAGATCCCAGCACCACCACGGCAAGAGGTTTGAATTTGTGCGAAGCCTGTGCCGCCAGTGCATGCTCAATAATTTTTTTTGCGTCTGCGAGTGTTAGATCCAATGGAGTTCCTGATTTTCAATAGCGATAGACAGAGACCGGACTGTAGCACTTGATCGGTCAAACCTGTAGCAACAAGTTATAACGCTCTGTCGTACATCGCCGCAGGAGCGACATTCAACGAGGCAGGGGTTTAGTATAGACAGCAAAGTCGGCTTTGGGCCGACTACTCCATACTTTCGCCGGTACGCTGTGACCTGACTCGTCAGTATTTTTAACGGGATATCCCGATGTCCGTCAATTGCTGTACAAGATTACCGATCGATTCACTTTCTGTCGCACCGGCCGTGTCTAGCCGAATACGTTCACCAGACCATTGATCGTATTCACGGTTCACCACAGCAGGCCAGTCAGGTGCCTGTAACCCGGCGATATCAGAGACACGTTCCTCGACTCGGCGTTTATGCTCCGCTTTATCCGTGCATATGACCTCAAATTCAACCCACTCTGCGCCGCTGTTGATTGCCACCGCACGCCATGCCTTGCGAGTCAGTTCTATCGGATTGCAAGAATCAGCCACCACATTTACACCGAGCGTGAGGTTCTCGGCTGCAAGCCTGTACGACAAGCGGTATCCCTCGCTTTCCACCGTAATATCACAAACATCGCGCAATGCCTGTTCGATCGTGTCTATTCTCAGATAGAAGGCATTTACAGTTTTCGCAAGCTCTTTTGCCAGCGTGGTTTTACCTGTGCCGGGCAAGCCGGAAAAAATATAGAGGGTCGCCACTTTAAATTGCGCCTGCTGTTTTATTGCATCACAAAGCTACAACAGCTCATCGTTTTCAAGTACGCTTTGTCCCGGGCGCACAATGGTAAATTCAACCGGCTTTTGCTCTACCACTACTTCACTGCCACGTTGTTGGGCTACTGTGTAGGTCGAATCTTCCATCGCACCGCTATCGGGAAAGTCTTCACGAAAATGTGCACCGCGTGAGTTCTCGCGTGACAGACCGGCGCTCGCTATAACTTTCGAGATATCTACCAGACTGCGCAGATTCAGCCAATCGTGCCAGGTCAGGTTAAATGCCAGATTATCGCCAGCCACACCACTTTGCATAAGTTCGGCATCGATTTCATCAATCTGTCGCATGCCGCTGTTAATACTTTCGGCAGTTCTGATCACCCCCACCTGATCCCACATCACATCCATCAGTTTTTTACGCAATGAATGCACATTGACCGGTGGCTTCGACAACGGGTAAAGCGCACGGTCAAGCTCTGCTGTTAAAATCGATTCATCGGGCTCTTGCAACCCGGCAGACTTCATCGCAGCAACGCCCATAACTTCACCGGCCACGCCACCGTATACCGTCGAGTTAGCCACACCGTTACCGCCCAGGCGGTTTGACCCGTGAGCCCCCCCCGAATCTTCACCGGCAACGTATAGCCCGGAAAGCGCGGTGCGTGTATCCGGATCGACGACCACTCCCCCCATAAAATAATGCGCGGTTGGCACTACCTCTACCCGACCTGCAGCCAGATCAAAACCACTGTCTTCACAGCGTTTCACCATGCCGTTAAATTTCTGCCGAACCACATCAGGCCCGAGATGTCCCATCGAGATATACACGCCGCCGCCAGGTGAAGTATTGCCGCGACGCATCTGGTCATAGATTCCACGGCTCACCAGATCACGCGTGGCTCGCTCACCGTGTTCATCGTACTCGAACATGAATCGATTGCCCGCGCCGTCCAGCAGATGGCCACCTGCACCACGCAAACCCTCCTCCAACACTGTGCCCGTCATTCGGGTCGCATCACCGGCAAGTAATCCGGTGGGATGGAACTGCACCATTTCCATATCACGCAATGGCAAACCCAGACGCAACGCCATCGACAAACCATCCATGGATTTATCGCCCGACGGTGTATGGTATCGATACATGGTTGGACCACCGCCGGTACTCATCAATACGGTTTTAGCTCGCACAAAGCGAAAACCGCCAGTACGCATGTCTATAAAAAGTACGCCCGAAATAGCGTTGCCGTCTTTTGAAGGAATAAGTCCGATCGCCCGATGCTCTTCGAGTTTTTCAACCTGCCTGCGCGCCAGCACCTGCTCCATCAGGCGGCTGATAATTTCTATACCGGTCAGATCACCCTTGTGCACTGTGCGATCAAAGGTCTGTCCGGCAAACGCTTTTTGATGCAGACTGCCATCTGCATTACGATCAAAGAAGCAGCCAACTTCGTTTTCCAGTTCACGAATACGCGTTACCGCCGTTTCGCAAAGCTTCCATGCCATGTCCTGGTCTGGCAACCACTTGCCGCCACGAATGGTATCCATGAAATGGCGTTCCACTGAATCACCACTGGCAACCGCCACGTTGTAACCACCCTGAACCATACGGGTGCAGCCACACTTGCCAATCAGACCTTTAACAGCAATGGTGATTTTTTGCGAAGGGGCAGTTTGCAATGCATGCAAAGCGGCGAACAGGCCAGCGCCGCCTGAACCCAGAATGAGTATGTCTGTTTCCAGTCGCTCTATGTTGGTCATATCGCACTCAGAAAAAACGCAACAGCAACAAAGAACGATGCTGCCACTACAATAGCTGCCAGGGTTTTCTGGCGCGATGTCCATGGCAACATCTCAAGCGCCATTAATCGAAGACCGCCAAAAAAGTGCACAGCCAGCAAAAACACCAGCCCGGTTTCAGCCACCTTGACTAAAGGATTTTCAACCCAGTTTATAAAATGTTCGAAACGCACTGACTCCGTCAACGCCAGCGACAGCACATAAAAATGAAACGGCAGAAACAATGCCAGCGCCAAACCGGATACACGGTGCAATAAAAACGCATACCACAGCGGATGAGATCGGTGTGGTCGAATCATGCGGCAACCACCGAGTAAACCGCTTTCATACCGGTAAACAGCAACGCGATAAACATCAAAACAGTGAACAGCCATAGCGCTTTAGCTGGCAGCGCAAAAGTTTCAAATACAATCACCCGCACACCGATAGCAGCATGTATCGACACCGCAATCACAAACAAGCCATAGAAACAGGCCCACAACACACTGCCCTGAGTGCGGGACAATATCTCCGCCGCACTTAAACCACCCTGCACCGCATAGATCATCAATGCGATATGGATCAATACCAGCGGCGCCATCACCATCGCCGATAGTCGCTGCAGAAAAAAAAGTCGCACGCCAAGCATCTAATGATCCACTAGTGGTTCATCCACCACTAGCCTCTCCACCACGAAATATTCTTAAGCGTTTCTCGCTTAAGACCGGCAATCGATGCAGTGGGATTTAATTCGTTGGGACAATAGTTCATACAGCTTTGATGAGAATGACAGTTGTGACAACCGCCTGCTCCAGACACTGCCTGTAGACGTTCCTTGCCAGCACTGTCGCGTTCATCATTCACCAGCGTCCATGCCCGATTCAGCGCTGCCGGACCAAGGTATTCTTTATTGGAGGATACCGAATCACACGCGGCATAACACACGGCACAGTTTATACATTCAATGCCCGCACTTGCCTGCTTGCGCGCTTCACCCTCGTGGTTAATGGGTGCAACCGGGTCACTGCGCGTTTTCGATGGATGGAACACCCCTTCCGCCTTGACCCACTTGTCAAAAAACTCGGTCATGTCGGTTGCCAGATCCTTAATCACCGGCAGATTACGTAGCGGTGCGATTTCAATCGCGCCGTTTTTCAGCACCTTATTCACATGAGTACGGCAGGTCCATCTCGGCTTGCCATTGACCATCATCGCGCAGGAACCGCACATACCCACACGACAGGCAAACCGGTAGGTTAAGGTGGGATCGGACTCTTGCTGAATCCAGGACACTACGTCGAGAATGGTCTGGTTATCCATCGCCGGAACGGCGAATTCCTCGAACTGCCCCTCATCGCCCTGGCCGCGCCACACGGAAACATTCATGATGCCGGATTTACTCACACACGGGCTCCAGGGGAATTCAGGTACACCAGCGACTCAGGTTTGCAATTCCGCTAATTTGCGCTATGCAAAGAGCCAGGCATAACAAGCAGTCGGAATCCGCGCAGAATGAGTTGCACGCCACGAGCATGCAACGGCGCACGTATCAAAAGATCATTTAAGGCACGTTATGATTGTACTTTCAAAACAATCCGCTGACACTGCAACCGAAGTACGCTCCATATAGCGGAATCACTTCTACGCAGACCCCTGACTTCATGCTAGTTTAAACATGAGATATACTAACGAAAACCAGTTTATTCTAACCATTAATGTAATTAATTCTTACATAAAGTCCGCTTTGCTCTGATCAAACCGCGCGCCAGCACGATACCGCCAGCAGCACTGCACCACCAGACACGTCACAGGACTGTACCCATGATCAATCTCGAAACCGTCGAAAATGCCGGTTACGAAATAATGAAAAAAGCGGCGATAGACATTCCTGCCGACTACCTCGGTGGTATCAAAGCGGTGCAAAAAACCGAAACTAATACACTGTCCGGCTATGTGATTAAAACCATGGTCGACAACTACGAGGCCGCCAGCGAGGATCGCCGCCCGATGTGCGCGGACACCGGCTTGCCACGCTACTACGTAAAGATTGGAGACGATGCACCTCTGCACGGTGGCTTCACCGGAATCGAACGTGCACTGCGCAGCGCAACCGCGCGCGCCACTCTCGATGTTCCGTTGCGCCCCAACCGGGTACATCCACTGTGGCGCACGGAACACAACAATAATGTGGGTATCAACGCTCCGGAAATGGAATGGTCGTTTGAGCCCGATGCAGACTGGATCGATATCACCACCGTGCACAAGGGCGGGCTATTCGGCACCGACTATCGCATGCTGTTTCCAGGTGACGGCATAGACGGTATAAAGCGTTTCTTTCTTGACACTCTCATTGCCTTTGGCAAACGAGGGCTATGCTGCCAGCCGGCTATCGTCGGTGTTGGCATTGGCGGTTCTAAAGACACTTGCATGCAACTTGGTAAACAGGCCGCCTGTTTGCGGCGGGTTGGTGATAGCAACCCGGATACAAAAATTGCCGAGCTCGAAGCCGAGCTAAAAGAGATAGGCAACGGCATTGGCATGGGACCAATGGGCTTTGTGGGATCATCAATGGTTGTCGATTGCCATATCGAGGTGGGCTATACGCATACCGGTGGAATGCCGGTCAGTGTGCATACGTTTTGCCTTTCGTCGCGCCGTGCCACCGCAAGGCTGCACGCAAACGGCGACGTTGAATACCGAACCGACCCACAATGGTTCACCCCCTACATGCGACGGGAGACGGTTGAATGGCCGAGCCACTAAAAGAATTCGTACTCGATCTGCCAGCAAGCCCTGCAGCTATCGCTGAACTAACCCCGGGCGCTATCGTTTTTCTAAACGGTGTAGTTTATACCGCCAGAGAAGGTGTCTACGAAAGCGTACTAAATGGCGGTAAAAAGTTGCCGGATAATCTGGCCACAATCAGCAACGTGAATTTTCACTGCTCACCGGCTGCGGCACCCGCTGACGATGGAGGCTACGACATCGGAGGTGTCACCGCCACTGCCAGCTTCCGCTTTTCAAAATACATGGAGTCATGGCTCGACCTCACCTTGACCAAAATAATTATCGGCAAGGGAGGCATGCCACGCGATGACTACAAAAACATTCTCGCTCCTCGCGGCGCTATCTATTTAACCACCGTGGGTTATGGCACCGGCGCATTGCTCGGCCGTGGTGTTAAAGGAGTGAAAGATGTGTTGTGGATGGATGAACTTGGTATCGCTCAAGCCATGTGGATGTTCGAAGTCGAGCACTTCGGACCCTTTCTTGTCGATAGCGATCTACAGGGCAACAGTCTGTTTGCCGATCAGGGCGATCTGGTCAATCAAAACATCGAGCAATTGTACGATGGCCTGCAGCAACCAACACTGCATCGCTACGGCGAAACTGATGATCGCAAAGACGAGCTGCTTTGATCATCGCCATCGGCCAATAACCTCACTTAAGATCTACCACCACTAACCGGAGTTGTTCTTGCCACAGTTGCCCTCCTCTGTTGACGATGCTATTGCCCTGCTGCAAACGCAAGACTACGTGTGCGGTCGCGGCCTCGGCACGGTAGTGCATCTGGCGTTAACCCTTGGCAAGCCGCTGTTCCTCGAAGGTGAAGCCGGTGTCGGTAAAACCGAAATTGCCCGGGCGCTAGCCACAGCACTCGGGCGCAAACTGATACGTCTGCAATGTTATGAAGGGCTGGATGCATCGTCAGCCATGTACGAATGGAATTTCGCTGCACAGATGATCGCTATTCGAACGGCAGAAGCAAGCGGCATCACCGACCGCAAGCAACTGCAAAAGGAGTTGTTATCAGACGACTATCTGATTCGCCGCCCACTGCTTGAAGCACTGGACCCGCATCCCGGTGGAGCACCGGTATTGTTGATCGACGAAATCGATCGCACCGATGAACCGTTCGAGGCCTATCTACTGGAAGTGCTGTCAGACTTTCAGATCAGCATTCCCGAAGCAGGTGTAATTCGTGCCACGCAGCCACCCATTGTAGTACTTACTTCTAATAGAACCCGCGAAGTGCACGATGCACTTAAACGCCGTTGCCTTTATCACTGGGTGGACTACCCCGCTTTTGATCGCGAGCTTGAAATTCTGCGCGCACGAATACCCGAGGCCACTGAGAAGTTGTCGCAGGAGATCGTCGCGTTTATCCACACACTGCGCAAACAGGAGTTTTTCAAATCACCGGGCGTCGCCGAAAGCATCGACTGGGCGCGCTGCCTCCTCGCACTTGATACCACCACTCTCTCACCGGAAGTCATCACAGACACACTCGGTGCTCTGCTAAAGTATCAAGACGATATAGCACAGCTAGCCGGTACCGAGACTAGCCGATTGCTGGACGAAGCATCACAGCTACTCGCTGAATCACATCACTAATGCCCAACGCTGCTGCACTCGACACCGACGGCAAGCTAACCGACAACATTGTGCACTTCACACGCGCACTAAGGAAAGCCGGGGTAGTAACCGGTACCGCACAATTGCAAACCTGCATCCAGGCGCTAGCCACTGCCGGTTTCTCACACAAAGCTGATTTTTACCACGTATTGCAGTGCACCCTGATTTCGCGCGCCGACGATCTCCCGGTGTTTCACCAGCTGTTTTCGCTATTCTGGCGCAACCCGGAATTTCTGCAACAGGTTGTTCTAGGTAGCGAGCAAGCGATAGAAGATAATGCTGAGGCAGCACCACCAGCACAGCGTCGGGCAACCGACGCACTTGATCATCAATCACCAGATCCACATGCACCGGAACGCGAAAAGCTGATCCGTGACGCCACATTCACGCGCTCGGAACAGCAGGTAGACCGGCAAAAAGATTTTGAACAGATGTCCACCGCCGAACTTCACGAGGCCGAGCAGGTAATAAAAACCCTGACACTGCCCGCCCCTCTTTTGAAAGGCCGCAGAAGTCACCCGTCGCCAAACGGAGCCCGGTTTGATTTGCGATCAACACTTCGCACCGCACTGCGCAATGGTGGTGAATTGCAACGCATAGAACGTAAAGGTTACCCGCACCGACCAATGGATCTTGTCGTGATCTGCGACATCTCCGGTTCAATGTCCGTCTATTCGAGAATGATCATGCGATTTCTGCATGCGCTTAGTCACACACCGGACAAACAATGGAGTCGGATACATACCTTCACTTTCGGTACACGCCTGACCAACGTCACGCGCGCGTTGTATAACCGCGACCCCGACACCGCACTGTCCAGTATCGGTCGTGAAGCAAGTGACTGGGAAGGTGGCACCCTGATCGGTACTACCATCAAACAATTCAACAAAGACTGGACACGGCGCGTGATGAGCCGAGGCGCAGTGGTACTTTTTATATCAGATGGACTTGAGCGCGGTGATCCCGCCTTGTTGAGAAAAGAAATGGCGCGTTTGCAGCGTTTTAGCCGCACGCTTATCTGGCTCAACCCGCTGCTACGTTGGGATGGTTTCAAACCGGCGGCAAGCGGCATCAAGGCGATTCTTCCCCATGTCGACAGCTTTCACGCCTGCCATTCACTTGACCGGCTGGCAGACCTTTCACGCATCCTGGGGGAAAGAAGTACGCGCGATCACTTTCTGCAACTGAGCGCTAAAACGCAATAACCGGTCATAGCTTCCCCGCTCAATTGGCAGCACTAGTCACCTCAAACGGACACGATCAAGAGGGTTGCAAGTTGAACTGATAGGTAGCCGGTCGAAATTCAAATCCGGTCGCAGCTGATTCAATAAAGCCAATAGACGGGAAAGGAAAGTGAAACCCGATCACCGGCACTTTGCTTTTCGCTGCACCTGACACGATTCGCTCACGCGTAATTGCTGCCTGCTCAGGGAAGTCATCCATCGAAAAATACCACTCCGGGTGCGCCAGCGATGCCACATAGTGCGGAACTGTATCGTTCAGCAGCAGCAGCTCGTGTTGTCCGCTAACAAACTGAAAACACATATGCCCTGCCGAGTGTCCAAACGCCTCAACACTTCTTAACCCGCTAACTATCTCCTCATCAGGCTCGATAAACCGGGCCTTGTCAGCCAGGGGTAACGCTACTTTATTAAACAGCGCCAGCGTCGGTTGGCGCATCTCTGAAACGTTCTCACCCTTTTGCCAGTACTCGAATTCGGTCTTGCCAAACACATACTGCGCGTTCTCAAATGTCGGTTTACCATCCGTTAAAAGGTTGCCAAAATGATCTGGATGAAAATGACTCACTACCACCAGATCAACTTCGTCAATTGAATAGCCAGCCTGATTTAGCGCCTCGTTAAAAAAACCGGCTGTCGTCATTGGCGAGTTCTGACCAAAACCCGGATCAAACACGATCAGCTTCTCCGGGGTTTTAATTACCGTTGTCACAAAGTTATGTTCCAGCGAGGGGAACGGTATTCGGTAGCGATTGGCTACCGCCTCGACCTCATCAGCCTTCGCATTGGTGGCGACAAAGGGATGCAAATCATTTCGATGCGCATAGCCCTCGAGAATAGTAGTGACCACCGAATCACCGAATGTAAATTGATAAATACGCGGGCGAACAAGCTGGTTGCTGGTCATCGTAGCTAATCCTCTACCAGGAAAAAATCAAGTGTGCCAAAATCAAATTGGAAGCTATCAAATAGTCTTGCCCGATCAACCGGGCAACACAAGATTGCTACACATCCCTGCTAGCGGTTTCAATCAACTCAATCTTGTACTTATCCGGGTCTTCAACAAAGGCGATGATGGTATTCCCGCCCTTAACCGGCCCCGCATCCCTCGTGACATTACCGCCAGACGCTTTAATCCGCTCACAGGTTTCCGCAACATTGTCCACGCCCAGCGCCACATGCCCGTAGGCAGTCCCCAGCTCGTATTCAGTCTCTCCGTAGTTGTAGGTCAGCTCAATCTCGGCCTCGCCATTCTTGTTACCCCCGTTGTATCCAACAAACGCCAGTGTGTACTTTTGCTCGGGCCGCTCGGTGGTCCTGAGCAACTCCATTCCGAGCTGCTTTGTATAAAACTCGATAGATTTGTCCAAATCGCCTACGCGAAGCATGGTGTGTAACAGTTGCATGATGTTTTTGCCTGTTTTCGGGGTTGGTTTGGTGGGGTGGGTATTATCGCTGGTTACCGGGGAGATTCAAAGGGGTTGGTGAGCGGGCGCTGAAAAGAGGTATGTTTGAGGCATGGAGTATTTGCCAGCAGCGGGTTCAGTTAAAGGGAACAGGTGACTGTGTATTTTGAAGATTTGGATCCCGCTATTGCGCACAATCCTTCGGACTTCATGTTCTCGGCCTGAGCCAACAGATTGATCTGGGCTGCGGGATCCACTTGGTACTGTATCGAATCACAAGGATGGAACCGTCTTTTCTGTAAAACCAAAGCGCGAAGAGAAATCGCGATTTGATGTAAAAGCAATCAAAAGGTATCCAGGAAACATATATTGGACTCTGTCCGGGAGTTACGGGAAAGGAACAGGCCACATCGTTACCACCTACTGGATCCCCACTGCCGTATTTATAGATATTGCAATGTGATTTGTCTCACACTATTCTTTACTGATACGCATGTCCCGGTACCCTCGCATACAATGCCACTTGACTAGTGCGTTGGATTTCCAAGTCATTCTTCAATTGCAGGAAAAAGACCATGGAGAAGCACAGTGGATCAATAGATCTGAGTTTTAAAGGCATGCCTTTAATACAGCTTGAGTCTTTTATTCCAAACTATAAAACAGGTATTCTGGAAAGATTATCAATCGCAACAAGGAGGCGAAGATTTACACTACAGGAAGATTGGCATATAGAACTAAAAAATATCGCCTATGAATCAGATCTAAACGGAACCATCGTGATACCGAAGGAAGACGACGAGGGCAGGGTTAATATATTCGACGGTGCCTCAATACCTGCTCCATGGTTAATCAGCTTGCTAACCATCGGAATTCTCCGCCCTTTGGGGGTAACCTTAATTGGATCAATAGTACATGACTACGCATACACATTCGGAAATTTAAAAGTCTTGAATTCAGATGGAAGACCTGGATTTGTGAAATTGGAACGACACAAGGCAGACAAACTTTTCAGGGATATAATAAGTACTGCAAACAGATTACCGCCAGTGGGCTACATTGCATGGCTCGCAGTACGGATAGGTTGGATATGGGTTCCGTACCACAAAGAGAGATATACCGGCAGAAAACCCTATTCAGAATACTTATTCGTTATAATATGTTTCGTTTCAATCTATATGGTAACCAAATTAGTTCCCCTCAGCACACTAGGTTTTTGGCTTTTAGGTATCTACTTTATCTTCTGGCTAACAAGTCTGCTTCTTCAGAGTAGGTACAAGAAGATCTAAAGTGCGATAACGATGACAGACGTTTGAAAAAAATAAGACGAATTGCCAACTCAAGTATAGGCCAAACAACCGGTTCCTGGTCGCCTGTCCCGACACTCTTCTCTTCTAAACTAAGGAGAAGCATTTGAAACCAACGTTCCGCCCGGGAAAAAACATTGCTATAAAAGTACCGGTCCATGAGTTTGAAAAAATGGTGACCTTTTATAAAGTGATTTTGGGGCTTAAGCAAAAAGAGGCTAGCTCTCCCGACGAATTTGATTCAGTAACATTTGAGTTTGGTGACAAAAATCTATGGGTAGACAAAATATCCGGAATAAGCCAGGCCGAGGTGTGGCTTGAAATTGAAACTGACAATTCCGCAGAAGCAAAAGAATATCTCAAAAATCAGGGTTGCGTAATTCGAGATGAAATAGAGCCTTTACCAGCCAGTTTCAACGGTTTTTGGTTAAGCAGCCCATCTAATACAATTCATTTAGTTAGTCAGTAAATCACGTAATCCGGTGTTACAATCGTGTAGATCTGACGGTCTGCGGAGGTGGTACTAAGACAGACCGTGTAAACCCTATGCCAGAACCCGACAGCGCAATTAGGACAACAAATATCATTCCATGACTGAGTCAAGCCACATTCTGTTCAATCGCATTAAGTATACACGAAACAATGCGTATCGCACCGCCTGTAACTATCCGGATCGTATCCGTACGATAGACCAAAGAAAAATTGCACACGCACTAATATCCATTGAGGTACCGTGTTATTTAGTCGATAAAAAACGGGAGGATGTCGAGCGCTATGGTTGTACTCCGGCTCAAAGCAGCCCTGATCAGAGTAATTCGTTCGCCTGTCTAATAAGCGCACCATATAAGCCGCTGCGAGAATCGCAGCGACTTCGAGCGCTGTAGGCGGACAGATTAAAACGTGCGGACAGGTAAAACGTTTGCAGTTTCTGTCTTAATAGACGTGACCGGGTTGCCATCGTCAAACGGATTGGTCTCTACTCGAACCAGCACGAGAAATGCATTCGTCGAACTGTCCTCAGTTGAAGACCAGTAAGAGGTGGCAGGTTCGCCAGGCAACAAACCCAGTTCACGAATAGCAATCAGTTCATCAGTTGACGGCAGGTACCAGTCATTCAGATCATTGTTGTCGAAACTAAAGGTTTGCTGAGCAGCGTCCGAAAAACAAACCCCGCTGGTATTGGCATCAAGCAATAGCGCGCTGCTCTCGGCACCGGACGCAGCGCCGACACCATTAGCAGGCGTTAGCGCATTGTCTGAATCAACAGAGAAATTCATACATCCGTAGGTGCCAGAACCAATTGGCTGCGGGAATACTTCAAGCCCACTTGTACCTTCTTCATTCAACAACGAAAATACAATGCCACCACCCGGACCGATATCTCCAATGTTAAGTGGTTGCTGTGGAGGGTCTACCGGATCTACCGGATCAACTGGATCTATCGGATCAACTGGATCAACTGGATC
>CAYPCS010000076.1:0-1079 GCA_964409275.1 uncultured Granulosicoccaceae bacterium | reverse complement strand
GGATCAACTGGATCAACCGGATCAACTGGATCAACCGAACCTTTAACATCGACATGCTCGAACGTACGGAGAATTGCATCACCGCCCCAAAAATCATTGTTACCGTGGTCGGTGTAGTAATCCGTCTGCCGATCACCTTGAAAACGCGGTGCGTAGTAAGTGAATTCACTGGATTTAATGTCGAGGTGATCCCAGCCACTGCCCATTCGAACCGTCACTTTTCCTTCGAGTGATGAACCTTCAATCGTCGCCTCATCGTGACCGTCATTGGTTTTGACAACAGTTTGTCCGTAAACACTGGAATTATTCAACAGAACGAAATCGTCACCTCGTCCCGTTGTTGCAGTGAAGTTACCCATTATGGTCGAGTAATACAGCACCACGTTGTCATCATCATCACCGCTAATGACTTTTACATTACCGTTTACGATCAGGTCCGAAATGATAATGGTGTCTGCGCCGTCTTTGCCGCGCACAATAATATTACGACGTACATTATCGACCACTCCGGTCACTGAATCACCGTGGTAATCGGAAATTTCATACCCAACCTGATTAACAACACCGGTTCCATACAACTCAAGCGTACGGTACCCGCTATGGTCACCTAGCGTGACACGCAAATCGCCTGCCTTGGTCGCCTTAACATTGTTTGCAGCAAGCGCACTGCTGGTTGTCAGGGACAGTAATGATACGCCGATTAAAGTAGAAATTGACCGCATGCACAAACACTCCATATCTATAAACAGTGGCGGCGCATTCTAAAGACAAGAACGTAATGTCGCTGTGAACAGGTTTACGAACAATCCCGGTAACAATGGTAGTGCTTCACAAAAGAAGTAGTCAGTTGAGACTCTACGCATTAACAGGTCTCCCGTGAGTAGAAACACTGCGAATCCATGACGCGGATCACAATCGACAGCGACTATCACAAGTGGCGACGACACCGCAAGTTAGCCAGTCAGTTTGTAAATACTGCCAGCTGCTCTGTTTCTGTGGAAGGTACTCATGCACGTTCTGCCCGGAGGATTCCAGCGCACACGCTGTTACGGTTTCCTGCATCACAACTGTCGCGTACT
>CAYPCS010000075.1:19046-26157 GCA_964409275.1 uncultured Granulosicoccaceae bacterium | reverse complement strand
GGCGCGACTGCAGTGCGTGTAACTGACCCGACTGCGTAGCGGCAAAAAAGATAGTGGATGATCTGGAGGAAGTATCCGTATGAACGAATTGACTGTCGGTACAAGTATGCGTTTCTGCTCTACGCTGACCAGGCTCGGGCGCTCGGCGATAGCGATTCCCGGGAAGATTGTGGCGTCTCTGTTAATTTTGTTTTTGGCTTCAGGGTGTGCAACCAATCCGGACAATCCGATCACTTTCAGTCCCGAATCACTGCGTGCAAGTGGCGAAAAAGTAGGGGTGCTGGTCGAGAAGATCCCCGATACAAACACGGCTTTTCCTGGCGCAGACTGTCTTCTGTGTCTTGCTGCGGCCAACCTGACCAATGAGAGGTTGACCGCGAAGGTGCGGACGCTGGACCATGAAAATATTGATAATCTGGCGGACAAGTTTATTGCAGCGCTTAAGAAAACCGGCATCGATGCCAGCTCGATTGCGCACAGCGATAGCATTGATGCTTTGAGTAAATTCAAGGGCGACGGAAAAACTTCGGCGAAGAAAGACTATAGATCTTTAAAAGAAGCGCATTCTTTAGATAAACTTATAGTTGTCAGAGTTTACGGGCAGGGGGTGATGCGCCCTTATTCGAGTTATATCCCCAATGACGTACCCAGAGCGTATGTTGACGGAATCGCTTTTATGGTGGATCTGGAGACGAACAATTATCTTTGGTATCGGGCCTTTGAAAAGCAGCGGGCTGCTGTTGGTGACTGGAAAGAGCCACCGGAATACCCTGGTCTCACCAACGCCTATTATCAAACAGTGGCAGAAGTTTCTGATCGATTGGTTACCGCGTTTCTCAGCGATGAATTCTAATGCAGTTTCTGTCTGCGCGACGAATCGCCGTGTCGCCATTGTGTTCGATTGTCTTTTTTAGTCTGGCCGGATTGGCCGGATGCACTAGCCAGCCGTCGACTATAAATCAGTCTTTAGTCGCTGCCAGCAAGATTGCGACGACGGTCGACAGGCCTGTGCTTACATCCGGTTTGCTCGCTGTGTTGCCTGCTCCGCAGGCACCGGTGTTTCGGGGTGAATTAACCGTTGACCAGGACAGTGGTGGAACGTACAGCCCGTTGTACTATGGGCCTGATTTGGTAACGCTTGCCACCTCCGTTGCTGTACATGCCGCGTTTGAATCAGGTCGACAATCCGGTGTCACAAATACACGTCAGATCGCAGCCGATGAAATACTTGAACCTTATCTGGATTCAATCGGGGAAATGAATATCGCTGATATCATCGCCTCGTCGGTGCAGAAACTGGATGTGGCAGACAGACCGGTGATTGTTGCAAATGAGGTTGCCACAGGTTCGAAGCCCCGTGTAAATCTGTACGCCCACTATCAAATGGCCCGAGATCAAAAGGCGATCGCTTTGTATCTGACAGGACTGATAACGATCGACTCGAGCGAGAGTTTTACTCACCTTGTGAATGTAGTATCTCCGGCTGTTACAGGATCGCCGGTAGAACACTGGCTTGGCAACGATGCCCAGGCACTCAAAATAGAAACCGCTGCGCTTATGGCTGAGGGCGTAAGGTTGTTGCTGGCAGATATCAGGGGTGGTCTGGACGCGGTCGCTCCGCGTAGAACCGTTCGTTATCGTTATGGAGGAAGCCAGGTAAGCGAACGTGCAAGCGTGATCGAAACAGGATGTGATCGACTGGCGATGCGAAACTTGCGGAACTGGGTATTATCGGTGCCGGTAACTGGTGGTCATTGCGGTTCAGTCAGGCCTGCGCAGTAGCATTGCCGTTACGTAGTGGCAGTAGAGCACCGCGGTGTCGTTGAGTCTACAGGTGCGTTCACAACCGTCAAATCAGGCGGCTACCGTTGTCTGAATATAAGCACCGTTGCAGTATCGTTTGCATGGTCGCTGCTCTCGTCGGTATAAATCTCGCCGTGCTGTAAAACGGGTGATGAAATTTGATCGTTTTTTACCATCTGATCAAGGACCTTCGAAAAACCCTGCTGATCGAACAGTGCAGAATTTACACCGATGCAATAAAGCGCTCCAGGCCTGCCCAGGGCTAATAGATCCGGCAACGTGTCCGCACCGAGGTGCCCGAAAGTGAAAGTGCCCGCGGAGAGCACCGCGCCGTAATTTCGGGGCAAATCTGCCATGTTTTGCTTTAGATCAGCCTGGTAGCATGATCGATAAACGGATTTTGAGCGCGCGACTGCAAGCATTTCCGGTGAAATATCAATACCGTCAATGGCCAGCGCTGCTTCATCGTGGTGTAACCTTATTGCTTGCGCAAGCAAGCCGGTTCCGCAGCCAATGTCTACGACAGGCGCATCTGTTTTGGTGGAATGCTCAAGATAAATTGATGCCAGCAATTGTGGATACACATAACCCATACCTGCGGCAAACTTTTCATCGTAGATGGCAGAGAAATCGCGGTAATAATTAATATTGTCGTCTGCGGATTGCAGGGCGTATGCGCCTTCCAGTAGACGGGTTGCGGCATCAGCGTTTTTGTCAGTCACTATGATTAATCCTGGTAGCGCAGCGGGATGCAGAATAGCATGCGGTGGATCAACCCGGTTTGAGCAAGGGATATTGCGCGCGGTGAAAGCGGGCGGCATCCGCTGCCGAAAACCTCAATCGGCGGGTTGCGTTGGCAAATCTGCGAATTCTTACTGGTTGATCGATTGGCAAGTGTGAAGGGTCTGTTACCGTGTTTTTTGCACAGCCCATGGGTCAATATCTGTTTCAAATTTGAAACAGATACTTATGAATTATCAGAAAAGTTACATAAAGCATGCATTATGTTCCAATTAATTTACAAGCAGGCTTTGGAGAATCATTAAAATTGTCCGTGATGCAATGTTCGGGGTTATTTACGATTTGCGATGTTGTAGTATCGGCTACGAAGCTAGTGTGTCTCGGTTGGTACAAAGCGTAAAACCGTTGTCCAGTACCGGGGTCATTCGTCAACTTAAACTTGCCTGCCTTTCATAGCAGTGCTGCCGAGAAGTTTCTTGTCTATATTTTTACCAACCGTTGTGCGTCGTCTACTGGCATCCATCAATCTGTCAGCTGCCTTGCCGGTGGCGCTGTTTTGCTTCGTGTGGCTTCCCGTAGTTGCCGAGAGCAAGGACCAGCGTCCTGTAGTTTACCTGACGTTTGACGATGGTCCGTCCGCAGATTCGGTAACGGAGGATATCCTCGCGTTGCTTGCAAAATACGACGCGAAAGCTACATTTTTTGTCACTGGAGAGCGTTCACAAAAGAGCCCGGAGAAAATTGCCGCGATACTGTACGGCGGACACTCTATTGGCAACCATACCTACAGTCACGCACGCCTCGTTGGCAAATCCAGTGAAGTTGTGCTGGGTGAATTGCAAACCGCTAATCAGGCGGTTGCTAACGCAGGTGGTCCGCCGTTAACGTGTTACCGACCGCCATTCGGTCTGATAGACATACAGGCAAATGTCGTTGCCGAGTCGCTCGGACTAACCCCTGTGAAGTGGACCCTTGATACTCGCGACTGGCATCCTGATGTTACGTTTGAATCCGTTTACCACACGCTTAATCAAAGTCGTGACGAATCCGTAGTTCTCATGCACGACGGTCCTGTACGGCGCGAGAAAACTACCTATGCGTTTGCAGCGTGGATGTCTGTCAATGCCGACCGTTACCAGTTCAAGGCACTGCCGGCCTGTGAGACCTACGGACCCGGCGTTGTGCAGGCGTCAGTAACAGAACCGGAGTCTCGAACGCAAAGCATATCGGAGCTGCTTGTTAAATTGCGTGGTTACCAACTCAATTTGTTGCGAGCCGAGATTCAGCTAAACCGGCTCAACCAGCTTACGGCGAATCTGGAGAGTGATTTAATCAAGCCTTGAATGTATGAGGTGATGGCTGAGAGATACACGCCATCTTACCCGGGTGTCGAATCATCTTACCCTTGCCAACGCAGACTGAAGCGGGCAATGGGGTTACGTTGTTTTCCCTGCGGCAAACCGGTGCTGTGTTTTGGTGGCGCTACACGCAACGACTATTCCGTGCGACATTTCTTTTTCGCGGCGTCCGGCTCAATGGCGCTGGCACGTTTAGCCGAATCCAGCAACCGGATACAGGTACGGCACGGACCGTCGTTTTGTTTTGCAGTCCTGACGAGTGGAGTTTCAGGGCTGGATGCGGGTCTTGTTTTGCTTCGTGCCACCTCTGGTTAACGTAGCTGTACCCGGCTCCGGCTAAATGCTCTTGCTATTCTTCCGTTGGTATGAATCCGTATTACTGCCCCGGTTTTTTTAACCGGTATTCCGTAGCGCTACTGAATCGGCTGAGGCTTTTTTGAACTGTACATAACCGTGAATTTGTTGGCCAATCCACGGCAGGAAGTTACAGATGCCTCTATAAACTGATAATCTTCAAGCCGGGGAGCTGCATTGTAGAAATCTGCGAAGCGAAAACGGCCAGAGAGGGCGTTTTTATGATCAATGTAAGACGCAACGCAATTCATACGCCGCGTGTGTAAAGGAAAGACACCAGCGTGCGGTGCATTGGTGGCAGCAGAAACTTTGCCGGGCTGATCTCCCTGCATGACCATTATTAACAAGGGATACAGTACCCTGTGTGTGCACACGGATCGTGAACGGGCGCTGCTGCGTGATCATTTGCATTCAATAAGCAATGGCTTTGGATTATGAAAATTGAAACAACAATACGTGGCCAGCTGGTTGATAAGGCGGCCAGTCATCTGAGTGGACTGCTCGGCCAGTCGGTCGACAGGTTAACGCCCTGTATCGACAGCTCGATCGGGGCGGTGCTCCACAGTTTCAGGGTTGCTGCCGGTGAAGAAATCGGCCGGGAGACGCTTTACGAAGCGGTGCGGTATTGTGACGACACTTATCTTGAGCAACCCTCCAGTCTTTTTGAAGGTCGTTCTGTGCAGGATGTCTTCGTCGATGGCAATATTCGCCTTGCAAGTCTGGTGGGTATCGCAAATCAGCAGGGTATGATCAAGTCGGTGGCTGCCGAGTCCAACGTGTCTGAGGAAGATGCTGAAAATACAATCGGCTATATGGTTCCCGGTATTCTCGGTGTCATAAAACGCGAGATCGCGCGTGGTGAGGTACTCGACACGCCTGACGGTATTGGTCAGATATTTCTTGGTGAAGGACCTGAGGTCAGCGCGGAACAAATGCAACAGGCCAGTATGTCGGCAGCACGCGCCCGCACCCGTGCAGGAGCGATGGCACTGGAAGCAGAGGAAACTGATCAATCCTGGATGTTCAGGTTTTTCTTACCACTTCTCCTGGTTGGCGGGCTGGTATTTGGCGGTTTAAAAGACTGTGGCAATGGTGCGGCGGTGCGTGTTGCTTCCAGTGCTAAAGCAGAGATGCAAAACGAGATCGATGGTCTTCTTGAAACGAACAGGCTAGCCGGTGAAACGGTGACGGGTCTGCAAACCGAAGTTGAAACTGTGAGTGCTGACAATGCCTCTCTGAAAAGTCGTGTCGACGACCTCACACTGGAACTGAAAGTAGCTACGGATTCTGCAGCGAAAGTGGCCGATCTTGAGCAGAGTTTGCTGGCAGTAACCGCCGAGCGCGATGCTGCTACAGAAAGCACGGTGAAGCTACAAGATGAACTTAACACGATAGAGGAACAGCAAACGGCCGCAATTGCCGATATTGCCCGACTGGAAACACAACTCGAGGCGAATACGCAAGAACTGGATCAGGCGCAACTGCAGACTGATACAGCCGTGGAGCTAACAGAAATGGCAGCTGCCCTCGAGGAGGAGTTGTCAGCACGGCAACTGGAAATCGACCGGCTCACTCTGGATAACAGCGGGCTGCAAACGACTATTGACGATCTACATTCTCAAATGCAGCAAAGCAACAACAACAGCCCGGTTGTCGAGAACTCCGAAGATCTGGAGGCACAGCTCGGCTTGCTCACTGAATCCCGTGACAAGACGCAGCAGGTTTTATCCGAGAGTCAGAAAAGGGTGACTGTCCTGAGTGAGCGGATTGTGGAACTGGAACAAACCATAGAGGTAATAAGCTCGGACAATGAGGTACTCGCTACCGAGTCCGAGTTATTGCAGGAGCAAAGTGAAGTTCTGGATGCCGAGTTAACTGCGTCGACACTGAGTTCGGAAGAATTGCGCACAACAGTCGCCGCCGGGGAAGAAACCGTGTTGTCCCTGAGAGCGCAGCGAGAAGATGCTCGCAGCGAGGCTACAAAGCTGACTGTCGAGCGTGACGAGCTTGTCGCCGAAAGAGATGCGTTGCAGCTTAGGGTAGAAGAACTGAATGCCAACAGCGGCAAGGCTGAAGAAGTAGACTCACTAACTGCAGAGCGCGATCAGCTGTTAAACCAGAGAGGTTCGCTGCAGGCAAGGCTATCCGACCTGATGTCAGAGAATGAAACGACGCGACAGGCGTTAACCTCGCGCGAGGTCGAGCTCGATAATCTCGCGACCGAACTAGCGGAATCCAGAGCCAGTAACGATGACAGTGTTGCGCGCATTGGTGTATTGTCTTCCTCGCTGAGCGGGGTGCAGCAGCAGTTGTCCGAGACCCTTACCCTACGTGATGAAGTCGATCAGCAAGTGAGTGGTCTTGAAGATGAAGTCAGCGATCTTAAAACTCGGGTTGAAGGTCTGACCGGAGAACTCAATGACGCCCGTGAGCAGACCGGGACGGTGCAGGCGGAACTGGAAAAAAGTCAAAAAGAAAGCGAATTACTGCAAAACGCCGTTGATAAAGAGAAAGGTGCTGTTGCGCAGTTAACTGAAAACATCGAAGCAATTGAAAAAGACAAGGCAGAAGCGATGGCAAGCGGTGACGAGCTGGTCGCAAAGCTTGAAGCCAATCTCGTTGAAGCGCAAAAGACATCGTATTCGCAACAGGCAGATATAGAAAAGCTCGATGGTGACAAGCAGACTCTGCAAGCGGAACTCGACACTGCCAGAGAGAGCGCCGCAGCTCTTGAGAAAGAGCTGACCGAGGCCCGGAGTAAAAGCGAATCATTGCAGAACGAGCTTTTCAAGGCAGGTAATGAACGCACAGCGCTGCAAACCGAGCTCGAATCAGTCACCAGTGACAAAGACGCC
>CAYPCS010000075.1:0-18946 GCA_964409275.1 uncultured Granulosicoccaceae bacterium | reverse complement strand
AGTTCTGCAGGGCTTGGCAATGTATTTGTCGATTCGATTGACGAGGATCGTGCCGTTGCAATTACTCTGGGGTCCGGTGATCTTTATCGCGTTGGCAGTGCGAGATTAAGTAACAAGGGCAACGGTATCCTCGATACGCTGGCGATTGTGCTTGCAGAGTTGCCTGATTGGCGTGTAGACGTGGAAGGTCACACGGATGGTCAGGGAATCGGATCCGTGCTGCGTGAAACTTATCCGACAAACTGGGAGCTTTCCACCGCCAGAGCCAGTGCTGCGGTGCGCTATCTGCAGGCAAGTTCAGGTATCGATTCTGATCGATTATCGGCACGAGGGTTTGGCGATACCAGGCCTATCGATTCAAACGAGACAGCCGTTGGACGGGAAAGGAACAGACGTGTCGAGCTGATCTTGCGACCGAAATAAGTCTGGGATGCGCTAGCAGGGTTTACTAGCGGTGTATGGTCAGCGGTTTATGGTCGCTTGAGAAAGTGCTGTGTAAAACGTTTCTGTTTTCGTGATTGACTGATCGCTAGCTGATCAGCAATTGCCAGCTGACCAGCACGGGAGTTTTCCGGGGTGATCAAAGGTGCGGCCATGAGCGGCGCCTTTGAAACCAGGCTTGCTTGCTACTTTGGCAACGTGTCTTCAATCCCTTCAACGTACCAGTCCATTGATACCAGTGTTGGAAAGTCGGCCAGATGCTTGCCATCGCCGGCGCAGTCTTCAGCCAAAGTACCATCCTGTTTCATCACCGGGCAAGGAAACGAATGACGCTCTCCTGATCTCAGGCTTTCCTCCAGCGCTTGCGCCTCGGCAACCAGCTCTTCAGGCATGTTGCCATAGGCAGCCATCTCAACCATGCCAACTCCGTTGCCGGCACCGTCTTTTGACAGGCCCCACCAGGTGTCAGTTTGCGACCAGCTGTCGTCAAGTACTGCCGCGACGCGATCTACGTAGTAGCTGTCCCAGTTGTCGACAATGGAAACCAGATGACTGGTGGTGCCAAAACGCGCCATGTTTGAGGCTTGTCCAAAGGCGTACACACCTTCTGTTTTCTCGGCAATTGCCATGGCTGCCGGGCTATCAGTGTGCTGAACAATGATGTCTGCGCCTGCATCAATGAGTGCCTGTGCGGCCTCTGCTTCTTTTGCGGGATCGAACCAGGTAGATACCCATTTAACATCTATTTTGGCATCCGGGTTGTGTTTGGCGAGTTCCAGTTGAAAGGCGTTAATACCACGCACAACTTCCGGAATAGGGAATGAAGCGATGTAGCCGATTTTGTTGGTTTTAGTCATCTTTGCGGCGATCAGTCCCTGGATCACCCGGCCTTCATAGAAACGTGCCGAGAAAGTCGATACGTTGTCAGTTTCACGCTTGAATCCGGTGGCGTGTTCAAACTTTACGTCCGGGTATTGAGCAGCCACTTCGTTGGTCGGGTCCATAAATCCGAAAGACGTGGTGAAGATAACGTCGTGGCCGGTTTCCGCCAGTTGGGTGATTTGTTTTACTGCCTCGGCACCTTCGGGCACGTTTTCTATAAAAGTGGTTTCTACCTTGTCGCCAAATTCACCTTCAATAGCTTTGCGGCCGACGTCGTGGCGATAGGTCCAGCCGAGATCACCAACCGGCCCGACATAGATAAAACCGATTTTAGTGGTGTCGGCGTGGGCGATGTTGCCAAGCGCCAGCGTGGCGGCGGCTGCGAGTAGTAGTTGCTTCATAATTAAACAGTATCTCTGTGGATGTCCCGTGCGTTCAGGACGGTGGGTTAAACGGTTTTCCAAGTGAAGCCGGAGCGTTTTGGCGAATCATTCGAGGGTTGCGGGAGATAAGGACCAGTACCAGTATGGTAAATAGATAGGGTGCGGCGGTCAGGAATGTTTTCCATTCAAGCTGCCAGTTGGGGAAAAGGTTGTCGAGACGCAGTTCGGAGGCCCACAAGAGCCCGAACAGGTAAGCGCCGCAAAGTACGCGCAGAGTTCGCCAGGTACCGAATAAAATTAGAGCTAATGCCAACCAGCCTTTACCTACTGTTACACCTTCTTTCCAGTCCACATGGACCAACACGATAAACGCACCTGCAAGGCCCGCCATCGCTCCGCCGAACAGTATGCAATAAAATCGAATGCGTGACACCCGGTAACCAAGTGCGTAGGCACTGTCGTGATTTTCGCCGACCGCACGTATGACGAGCCCGATTCGGGTGTGTTGCAGCACATACCAGATAGCCGGAACGGCGAGCAGTGAAAGCCACACCAACAGGTCCTGCCCGAAGACGGCCGGGTGATCAGCCACCTGCACCGAGGTATAGTTAACGCCAAAAAAATTGCTGCCCAGCGAGTTGGTGAGACCGGCACCGAGGATACTCAGACCCAGTCCCACCGCAACGTGGTTAGCGCGCAGGCCCTGTGTCAGGAGCGCAAAAACAGCAGCCAGCAATGCGCCAGCCAGTGCCGCGCAAATAAGTGCCAGCACATAATCGACGAAGGTAAACACGCGTTCTTCCCGTTGGCACATACCGGGTATCAGTTCTTCGAGGCAGGTGATGGTTTGCAGGTTATAGGCGGCGATATAGCCAAACAGCGCGCCGATCAACATCATGCCTTCGACACCGAGGTTGAGAACACCGGACTTCTCGACCACCAGTTCGCCGAGGGCGGCAAGCAACAACGGGGTGGCAAGCAGCACGGCGGCCACCAACAGTTTGATAAGAAAGACGGTGTCAATGCTCATGAGTGTTCTCTCGTAGTCACCTTGGCCGCAGACGGGCGACTGAAACGAATCCGGTATTGGTCGAGCATCGCAGTACCGAGGAATGCAAACAGTGCGGTGACTTCAATGAGGTCTGCGACTGAGTCGTCCACTCGCAGTGCCGCCTGGATGTAGGACGCACCAACATTGACGTATGAGATCATAAAAGCGGCAAGCAAAATTCCGCCAGGGTGCAGTCGACCCAGGAAAGCGATGATGATCGCGGCAAACCCGAAGTTTTCCAGGTAGTTTTCTGCCTGAATCAGTTTGCCGGTTTCAGCGGTCAGGTACACAGCGCCGGCAAGACCCGCCATTGCACCGGAAATAGCGAACGATAACCACACGGTATTATCCGGTGAAAATCCGGCAAAACGTTCTGCTCTGGGTGTGTGTTGTGCCACCCGTAAACGATAGCCAAGAAGGGTAAACAGGATCACCGCGCCGAGTATCACCACCGCGCTGGCAAGGATAATTAACCCGCTATGAAGCTCGGTTCCGGATACCAGTGTCTGCGGTCTTATAGCGGTGGCAATCGGGTAAGTCTCTGCCTGGCCGGCTTTCGGGTCGCCTTTCCAGGGCCCAATGCATAAATAGGTGAGTAGATGGCCACCAATGTAGACCATCATTAGCGACGTCAGCAGCTCATTCGTATTGCAGGTGACGCGCAAGGCAGCCGGCACCAGTGCCCAAAGACAGCCAGCGATGATGCCTGCCAGTAACACGAGCGGTAATGCCCACATTGATTCGGGGCTACCCAGCAATAGATAGCCTGCGTAAGCGCCAATCGACCCGAGCGCGAACTGGCCTTCCGCACCAATGTTCCAGACATTCGCGCGAAAGCCGACAGATAGCCCGATGGCGATGGTGGCTAGATAGGCAGTTTGCTGCATTACCAGGCCAAGCTGCACTTCCATGCGCCGACCTTGCCAGGGAAACGTCAGCATTTGCCAGATCGCACTGGCTGGCTCGTCGCTCATCAGCATCAACACGATCACTGACACCAGCGCAGTGATTAGCAGCGCTATGGCAATCGAGCGCAGTGTGGTCCAAAAAGTGGTATCCGCTCTCGGTTCCAGCCTGATCATGCGACTAGCTCACTGCCGGTCATGGCCAGACCAAGGGCTTCGACGCTCCACTCATTCACAGCGCGTGCACTGCCCAGCGTACCGTGGTGCAGAACGGCCAGACGATTCGATATTTCCAGTAACTCGTCGAGGTCCTGGCTGATCACCAGAATGGCAGAGCCATTGCCGGCGAGTTCCATAAGTGCTTCGCGGATACGCATCGCTGACAGTGCGTCTACTCCCCAGGTGGGTTGATTGACCACCAGTAAAGCGGGTGCTTTGACAATTTCCCGACCGACGACGAATTTTTGCAAGTTGCCTCCCGAGAGATTTTTTGCCGAGCGTTTTACGCCCGCGTGTCGAACCCCGAATTTCTCGGTGACCTGTTGTGTGGTTTTTGCCAGAAAGTGCCGGTTTACCAGGCCGTGATTATTCGCATCGCGATTGGCGACGTTGGTTAACAAGGTATTGTCGAGCAGATTCATGTGCGGCACTGCAGCGTGGCCAAGCCGTTCCTCGGGTACAAACTGCGCGTTAAGGGCGCGCCTCTTGTTGGGTGAGAGGGAACCCGCAGCAATATTATCTATAGTGATCGCCGCTGCCCGGCTAACGACGTGTTCACCGCTGAGTGCTGCAAACAGCAACTCCTGGCCGTTGCCGGCCACACCGGCGACACCAAACACCTCTGCGGCATGTAGATCCAGAGAATCGATAGTGAGTGTTTGCTCGTCACCGGGTACCACCAGGTTGCGTATGGCGAGACGAACTGCACCTGTTTCCCGGGTTTGTGGTGTCGTTTTGATATCGCGGCTGCCAAGCATGAGCTCGGCGATTGATTCGGCGCTGGTGGTGCGCGGGTCGCAATCGCCGACGACTTCGCCCGCCCGCAAAATTGTCGCGGAATCGCAAAGCGCACTGACTTCTTTGAGCTTGTGACTGATGAAGATGATGCCGTGGCCTTCATCGGCCAGCTTGCGCACAGTGCCGAAGAGTTGGGTTGCCTCCTGCGGTGTGAGCACAGAGGTGGGTTCGTCGAGAATAAGCAGCTCGGGTGAAAGAAACAGTGCGCGCAAAATTTCAATACGCTGTCGCTCGCCAGCCGACAACTCAAATACCGGCCGACGCGGTTCGACTTCCAGCCCGAATCGATCAGCCAGTGTCTGTATTTTTTGTTCCAGCGCTCTGGTTTGCACGGCGCCATCAATACTCAACGCAATGTTCTCAGCGACTGACAGTCCTTCAAATAGCGCAAAGTGCTGATGCACCATGCCGATCCCCATGGCGCGCGCCACCTTGGGGGTAGTAATGTTTGCCGCCTTGCCTTTCCACAGTATGTGACCGGCATCGGGCTGTTGCAGACCGCAGACAATTTTCATCAAGGTGGATTTGCCAGCGCCGTTTTCGCCGAGCAAGGCGTGAATCTGCGAGGGCGCAACACTGAAGTTAATATTCCGGTTAGCGATTACGTCGCCAAAGGATTTGCTAATGCCGACAGTCTCGATAAGAGGGTTTGTACTGTGGTTGTTCATGGACAATGTGGCTCTGAAGATGACGGCGAATTTCGGTGAAATCTATGGAGCGGCTTCTCAAATATCTGGTGACTGCGGGAGCCTGCGCGACAGAACCACTGCTACTGCGAACGCATCGCTTATTATACGGAAAGTGAACCCCTGTTTCGCAGTTAGTCGCGAAGTGTATTGTCTCCGGAATCCGACGGTGGATACTTGCGACGAGCGCTTGTCACGTTTGCTGAACCTGTCGAAATATCCGGTGACTCGACACCAGCGAATCTTCAGCTAATGTATGTGATACACGCAATCGCCTGTACCGCGGGTATTTGTTTTCCGCTCGCCTGACATTTCGTGCCTGAATATTCCCGGCGTAGCACAACGGTCGAGCAGGAAACCAATCTGCCTCGCTGGCCACGGCATCGAAAAAGGGAATTCTTGCCTCGCAGGGAACAACGTTGTGTTGGCCCGGAGCAAGACAAAGATGCCGGTACCAGCGCAAGTGTGCGAGGCTGGTATATCCAGGCGTTTCAACTGGCACTTGCAGTCTTGTACCGCAAAACGGAAGATACCGGCAATTTACTCAACATCGGATAATACGCTATGAAAATGAGCACAGAAGAGGCATTTGTAAAGGTACTGCAGAGGCACGGAATCGAACATGCGTTTGGAATCATCGGTTCGGCCTTCATGCCAATATCCGATCTGTTCCCGAAAGCAGGAATTACTTTTTGGGACGTGGCTCATGAAACCAACGGTGGGCTCATCTGTGACGGTTACACGCGGTCTACCGGCAAAATGGGGATGGCGATAGCGCAGAACGGTCCGGGTGTGACCGGTTTTGTCACTGCGGTCAAGACGGCCTACTGGAATCACACGCCTATGCTGCTGGTTACTCCGCAGGCGGCCAACAAGACAATCGGTCAGGGCGGGTTTCAGGAAGTCGAACAGATGTCCATGTTCACCGAAATGGTTTGTTATCAGGAAGAGGTCAGGGACCCGTCGCGAATTGCCGAGGTGTTAAATCGGGTAATCCTTAAAGCGTGGCGCGGCTGCGCTCCTGCACAAATTAATGTGCCACGGGATTTCTGGACTCAGGTAATCGATATTGAACTGCCGCAAGTGGTTGAGCTGGAGCGCCCGGCCGGTGGTGCGAATGCCATTGCCGATGCTGCAGCGTTACTCTCGGAGGCAAAATTTCCGGTTATCCTGTCTGGCGCCGGTGTGGTTATTGGTGATGCAATAAACGATTGCGCAGCATTGGCTGATCGATTGACGGCACCGGTCTGCTGTGGCTACCAGCACAATGACAGCTTCCCTGGTTCGCACCCGATGGCGGTAGGTCCGTTGGGCTACAACGGTAGCAAGGCGGCAATGGAACTGATATCAAAGGCCGATGTTGTGCTGGCACTCGGCACCCGGCTCAATCCCTTTTCAACGCTACCTGGCTATGGCATCGATTATTGGCCGAAGGATGCAAAAATAATTCAGGTCGATCTCAATGCTGATCGAATAGGTTTGACTAAAAAAGTCACGGTAGGAATTTGCGGTGATGCGAAAATGGTGGCGCAGTCTCTATTGGCCCAATTGTCTGCTTCTGCAGGAGACTCTGGTCGACCGGAGCGCCAGGAGCTGATTCGCACGACCAAGTCTGGCTGGCTGCAAACGCTTTCCAGTATGGACCACGAAGACGATGATCCAGGTACCTCCTGGAATGCGGACAGTCGCACCCGTGATCCTGATCGCATGTCACCGCGCATGGCGTGGCGGGCTATACAAATGGGATTGCCGGACGAGGCAATTATTTCCAGCGACATTGGCAACAACTGCGCTATTGGCAATGCCTACCCGACGTTCGAAAAAGGCCGCAAGTATCTCGCCCCCGGTTTGTTTGGCCCGTGCGGTTATGGATTCCCGTCAATTATTGGTGCCAAGATCGGTTGTCCGGATACACCGGTTGTCGGATTTGCCGGAGACGGTGCGTTTGGTATTTCCATGAGTGAAATGTCGTCTATTGGTCGTGAAGAATGGCCGGCAATAACCATGGTGATTTTTCGAAATTATCAGTGGGGTGCGGAAAAGCGCAACACCACTCTGTGGTATGACAACAATTTTGTCGGCACTGAACTGGACACTCATTTGAGTTACGCAAAAGTAGCCGATGGCTGCGGGTTAAAAGGCGTGACTGTCAGCACCATGGATGAACTCACCGATGAGCTCAGCGCAGCATGCAAAGCGCAGGCTGATGGTGTGACCACCTTTATAGAAATTATTCTAAACCAGGAACTCGGTGAGCCCTTCCGTCGCGATGCGATGAAAAAGCCGGTGCCGGTGGCGGGTATTGACCCGGGTGATATGCGCCCTCAAGCGGGAGCGTAGCAGCGCACCACTTGTAGATTCCCTTCTTATAGAGATTCCCCTGGGGTTAACTATAAAAGCAGTGGTTAACTATAAAAGCCTCGCGATTTGCGGGGCTTTTTTTGGCCTGTAACAATCAACTTTTTCATGAGCGCATCTTTTTGCCTTCGGCATCAAAAGGTGGCTTCAATTCGATTCGCGCTTTGCATCGTTCACCAAGTATTTCGATTTCAAAATCCACGTCGTTGATTACTGACGGTTTTAGCAATGGAGCGGGGATATAGCCCTGCGCCAGTGAAAGCTGCACCGAATGGCCGTAGCCACCGGATGTGACCCAGCCAACTACCTGCCAGTCACCATCGGTTTGGGTAACCGCTTTTGGTAGTTCCTCTCCTTCGTTATTAAAACGTGGTGCGCCGTAGCCATGCGGCTTTTCGATGCTGAGTATCCGGTCATTATCACTAATGCTTGCTGGTACCCGGGCCCAGATTGGTTCGTCACCCGTTACATCCGTGCTTTTAGTATCTATAGAAAAGGTAACGCGCTTTAGTTTGGGCCCGTCCTGGTATTCTTTTGCGGCGGCTTCGCGGCCAATAAAGTGATTTTTCCCAAGTTTGATAAAGCGTTCCATCGATGCCTCGAACGGCCCGTAGATTGGCCGAAGCTCGGCAAACCAGGTAGGAAAATTCTTCTCCAGTCTCATGGAAAGCAGCGCGCGCATACCGAAGTCAACTATTCCTGCGTCTTTCCCAGCCTCTTTTAGCGCCAGATAAACTCTTCGTTGATAAGCCGGTTCCATCCAGATCTCGAAGCCCAGATCACCGGTGTATGTGATGCGATTTACCAGGCAAGGGCAGCCCGCAACATCCATAAAGCGGTGATCCATAAATTTAAAATCATCCGCGCTGACACTGTCGTCGCACAATGTCTGTAACGTTTCCCTGGATCGTGGGCCGGCAATAGAAAGACCAACCATAGTTTGTCCATAGCGATGAATCGATACTTTGCTTTCTTCGGGTAACAGTTGCTCAAACCATCGCATATGATAAATCTGCGCACCGGAGGAACCCCATACGTAGAAGTGTTCATCCGTGGCTTTAGCGATGGTGAAGTCGCCGATCAATTTGCCTTGATGGTTCAGCATCGGCGTTAGTACGATGCGCCCGGTCTTTGGCATGGTGTTCGTCATCAGGTGGTTGAGCCAGTCTTCAGCGCCATTACCGGAGATTTTATATTTGGCAAAGTTGGCTATCTCGGTAATGCCAACAGCGTTGCGAACCCCGTTAACCTCCTGACCAATGTGAGGGAAATCGTTTGAACGATGAAACGACAGTATGTCCTCGGCCGGCGTACCGGCCGGTGCAAACCACAACGGGGTCTCCAGGCCCCAGGTATCACCCATAACCGCGTTGTTGTCTCGTACCATAATGTCGTAGAGAGGGGTGGTTTGCTGGGGTCTTGCAGCCGGTAGTTCCTCGTTGGGAAAACGAATAGAAAATCGTCGCGAATAGTTTTCCCGCACTTTGGCGTTGGTGTATCGCAGAGTAGTGAAATCGCCATAGCGTGCGACATCCATACCGAATACATCGGCGCCCGGGTCGCCGTGTACCATCCAGTTTGCAAGCGTCAGCCCGACTCCGCCACCCTGACTGAAGCCTGCCATTACCGCGCAGGCGGACCAGAAGTTGGTCAGGCCTTGCACCGGGCCGACTAACGGATTGCCATCCGGTGCAAAGGTAAATGGTCCGTTAACGGTTTGCTTTATCCCGGTACGCTCAAATGCAGGGAAGTGTTTGAATCCGACCTCAAGCGATGGTGCTATGCGGTCGAGGTCGGGTTGTAAAAGTTCATGCCCGAAGTCCCACGATGTGGTAACCGGTGCCCATGGTTTGCAGGCTTTTTCGTAGGTACCCAGCAATAAGCCGTTGCGTTCCTGCCTTGTATAGATTTCGCCTTTGAAGTCAATTACTCCAACCAGTTCGCGACCGGTGTGCTGGTTGAACTCAACGACCTCCGGCATTTCATCGGTAAGTAGATACATGTGTTCCATTGCCAGTACCGGTAACTCAAGACCGACCATGCGACCGATTTCCCGTGCCCAAAGACCACCGGCGTTAACCACATGTTCTGTCTGCACAGTGCCGTTCTCTGTGTTTACACTCCATGTACCATCGGTTGCCTGGGAGATATCGAGTACCCGGTTGCGCAGCTCAATTGTTGCGCCGAGTTTTTGCGCGGCTTTGGCGTAGGCATGCGTGGTACCGGATGGATCGAGGTGACCTTCCACAGGATCCCACAGTGCACCGACGAAATTGCTTTCATCCATGAGCGGAAACATGGCGCGCGCTTCGGAGGGGGTGATGATTTCGGTTTCCATGCCGAGTGCTCGGCCTGTTGCATGCACATAGCGCAGAAAATTCATACGCTCCTCGTTGTCTGCCATCATCACACCGCCGGTCAGATGCAGCCCGCATGATTGCCCGGACAAAGCTTCGAGTTCCTCATACAGCGAGACTGTATAGGCCTGTAGCCTGGCAACGTTCGGATCGCCGTTGAGCGTGTGAAAGCCACCAGCGGCATGCCATGAAGAACCGGACGTGAGTTCCGAACGCTCGATCAGCAACACGTCTGTCCAGCCAGCGCGTGCAAGATGAAACAGCACAGAGCAACCGACGACCCCGCCACCGATCACAACGGCTTGAGCATGTGTTTGCACAGTGTCTCCTGATACAAGTAGATATTAACCAGTCGAAACTTATCACAGCATTGCCTGTAATTGGGTGGCACCTGAAAGTCTCGATATCGCGAAAAAAATGCGGGGGACGATCTCCGTTCAGCGAAAGCAGGGACGCGACAGGTGACCAGGCCTTGATTTGTATATTGACGTGCAGCTTAACCTTCGTACGAAAGGCGTTGGCTTCGCACTGGAACCCTCCGTTCACTGTCGCTAGCGACTTCCTACGTCCCCTGCTTTGCTTTTTGTATCTACCGCAGTCAGTGGAGCAAGGCACAAAATTGTCATTCCACCAACAACCAAAACCATAAATGCCGTTTGCAACGAACTAACCGCTGCTAAAAAACCGATGACCGGTGGTCCGAGCAACATACCACCATAGCCCAGTGTGGCAGTAGCTGCCATAGCATGGCCGGGTTGCGTGTGCGGATCTCTGGCAGCGCGTGAAAAGGCGATAGGCATTACCAGCGCGTAGCCGACCCCCAGTAGTGCAAAGCCGGCTAGTGCATATGGATATGCGGGTAAGCCTGCAAATTGTGGCAGAGGTGTTGGTGCGGTGGTAACAACAAGAGCACCGGTGGTTGCCAGTGCTCCTGCAAGTTGAAGCGCCCGGATGTCACCAGTCTGTACGATCAGCCAGTCACCCGACAGACGCATAATGACCATAGCAGCGGAAAAGCAGGCGTAGGAAATGGCGGCGTTGGAGCTACTGGTGTTTAGTACATCAACTGAATATACAGCAGCCCAGTCAGCCATCGCCCCCTCACCCAGTGCGGCGCAAAGCGCGATCAATCCAATTAAGCGCAAACTGCCTGTGGGAAGTGCGAAGCTGGACGCTGCTTTTTTGGTAGCAGTTTCAACAAGTGGAGCGTCGGATGGCAGTCTAACCGCAAAAAAACCAGCCAAACCAAGAATAACAAGCCAGTAAAAAAAGTGTGGAAACAGGGATTGCTCAAATCGCAACGCGATCACACCCGATAGAGCTCCGACCCCTGCACCTACACTCCAGATCGCGTGTAACCGCGACATAATTGACGCTTTATTATCTTGCTCTACCTTGCCACCCCACGCATTCATGGCCACATCCATACCACCATGACTTGCACCGAACACCAGCAGGGCCAGCGCCGTTAGTGCGAGGCTGGTGCTGATCCCGAGCATTAAAAAAGCGACCGCGTTAACCAGCGCGAGTAGCAGCGCGATTTTCCCGGCACCTGTTTTCTCAATAAATACACCGGCTAGAGGAAATGACACTATGGCGCCAGCGGCCATCACCAGCAGCAGGCTGCCCAGTTGTGCGTCCCCCAGAGAGTAGAGTGATTTGACATCCGGAATACGGGAGGCCCACGCGCCGAACAATGCTCCGTTAAAAAAAAACATAAACGCGACAGGCAGACCGAGTGTTCGATTAAACAACACGGACGAGCGGTTAGTGACAGAACGTTGCATTGGAAATACGCGGGTGAGATGAACAACAGTGTATCTTTTAACAGGGCGGTGTGCACGAGACATCAAATCCCTGATGCAGTGTGTCGACAGAGGGGTAATCGGGCTCTGTGAAGCTTTGCTCCCACCCTGTGATGTGCTACTGCACTGGTGTTAAGACTGAAACAGATCTTCAATCAGGTGTGTATACAATGGCAATCAGCGTGTGAATTGAAACGCCAGTAAAGGGTTGAGCAAACGGGTAAACAAGCCAGTGAATTTGACCGGTGCATCGCTTACCGACAGGCAAACACACTCCTGGTTTTCGCTGGCCGTGGGTTGATGTTCATCGCCGGGTTCACGCAAGAGAAAATCCCCCGGTTGATACTGTCCATGCTGGTCGGAAAAACTGCCGGACAGAACCACGGTAATTTCGCGACCACGATGGTCATGGTTGGCTACCCTGCCACCCGGCGATAATTTATGCAGGGCGATTGTCGACGTGTCGCCTCGAGCATCGAGCGTCGCTACACTCAACCGGGGGCCGAGCCAGGTCCAGTGCAGGGCGTCAGTACCGGAGGGAACGAGTTTTCGGATGATTGCCGGAAAATCCTCGGGATAATGTACCGAATCAAGCTGGTTTCCCGACACCACGGCGCCCTGCGAATCGGCTGGTACCGACAACGGGGGATCTATCTTGTGCCAAATCTCGTCGAGGGAGTTTTGCTCTGCCGAGGCACCGGGGTCAGTGGAAAATAGCGAAGCACCCACACGAAGCAGTTGTGCGCAGCGAATTTTGCAATCCGAACAGTACTCAAGATGAGTCTTGACACAGAGTGCGTAAGAAGACGGAAGTGATCCGGCGCTGTATTCCGTCAGCCAGTGCAAGTCGGGGTGTCGTCGAATCATAGATCACAGCGAGTGTAAATTGGGTGTTTAACCATTTACGTTATTGTCGGCAGTTCGGGTCACGTGTAGAGGGGTTAATCATGGATGCTCGAGCTCATGAGTAACCGGGCCCGTCGTTTTCCGGTTCATTAGTACCAAGTGCATTTCGAAGTTTATCTATTGCCAGTCTGATGCGGGATTTGACGGTGCCGAGCGGCAGGCCTGATTGTGCTGCCACTTCCGAGTGGGTTTTACCCTCCACGTATATTTCCCTCAGAATGACCGCCTGTTCTTTTGGCATGTCATTAACCACAGATTGAATATCCTGTTCGCTGCGCAAGTAGTGCAGTGTAGTGAAAGGATCGAGGTCTTCGGAGATTGGCCACAAATCTTCGACACGCAGTGGATATTCCGTGCGTTTCATTTTACGCAGATAGTCAATCCGGCAGTTTCTGGCGATAGCAAATATCCAGGTGCTGGCGTTTGCCTTTGCCGAGTCGAAGTACGGTGCTTTTTGCCACACCTTGATCATCACTTCCTGTACCAGTTCGTCAGCCATTTCCGGCGACGTGTGAATACTGCTCAGCGCGATCCCGTAGGCCTTGATTCGCGGAGCGAAGTGCCGGAACAATCGGGTGAAAGCAGCCTTGTCCTGATGTTTCGCAACCCTCTGCAATGTGGCTGCCCAGTCGTCAATGGTTTCCTGCGGGCATTGTGGTTGTCTCATAGGGGCTGTTGCCGGTGGAGAGGGCGCAAGGCAGGGGCGGGTGTCGCGTAGCAGCGGTTTCCCCGGACGTTTGTAAGCGTGGGGGAATCGTGCACCAGAACATGTGAACAAAGTGTGACCCAAAAGCGGGTGGTAATCACATCAACGTCATTTGCTAAATTTGGTGGTGATCCGCAGAATGTGCAGTGGCGTACGCAGGGCATTGCATGACAGGGCCAGTACACAATACCGGCGCGAAACTAAACGGCAGGTTGCATTACATGGCATTGGCACAGACTGAAAAATTCAAAACACTGTTTCGCGACGCCAGCGAGCTATCGCGAGATGATCTCCGTCAAGTGTATGCGCCTCACGTTACGTTCAAAGATCCGCTGCACCATATAAATGGCCTGGAACGGTTGTATGAATATTTTGATCGCATGTACAGTAATGTTCATAGCTGCAGGTTTGACTACCTTGACGAGATCGTGAGCGATGGTCACGCGAGTATCAAATGGGACATGCGTTTGCGACATCCAAAGCTTGCTCGCGGAGAAGAAATTGTAGTTCGCGGTGCAACGTTTATTGAGTTTGATGAACTGATCTTCAGCCACGAAGATATCTTTGACGTAGGCGCTTTGCTGTACGAAAACGTACCGCTACTTGCAACGCCGGTTAAGTTCCTCAAAAACCGGCTAGGAAAAGCATGAATCGAATGAGCACTGTGCAGCGGGTGTGGTTAATTGGTGGTGGAACCGGTATTGGAAAATCACTGGCATTGAAGATGGCACAGGCAGGGCGCCATGTAGTGATTAGTGGCCGCAGGCTCGATGCGCTGGAGCAGGTGGTCACTGAGTGGCAGCAGCAAGGTGCCACACAGCCAGATGCTACCGGCCGCATAATACCACTGGTTTACGATGTTACTGATGATGAAAAATCTGTCACTGTCGCAACAGAAATTGAAGCATTGCTCGGTGGTCTGGATACTTTGGTGGTGTGTGCCGGGCGTTGTGAATACGTTGATGATGGTGAGGTATCCAGCGATCTTTTCCGGCGGGTTTATGACGTTAATGTGTTTGGCCTGGTCAATGCGATTTCTGCGTCTTTGCCGTTGCTAAAATCCTCGGGAGAAAATCCGCACATTGTAGGTGTTGCCAGTTTGTCTGCGGTGGTTGGCTTGCCACGAGCCGAAGCATACGGGTCATCTAAAGCGGCAACTATTTATCTGCTCGACTCCCTCAGACTGGATCTGGCTAAAGACGGTGTAGATGTGACTGTGGTCAACCCGGGTTTTGTTAAAACGCCGATGACGGACAGTAATGACTTTCCAATGCCATTTTTAATGCAGGTAGATGAGGCAGCTGACTGTATTCTCGCAGGAATTGAAAAACGAAAACGCACGGTGAACTTTCCCTTGCGTTTATGGATGGTATTAAAACTCGCCGCGTCAATTCCGGCGCTATGGTACGGTGTAATCGGGCCGAAGCTCGCACGTACCACTCCGGATAACAATTAAAACAGCCATAGATATACAATGAAAATAGTCATCATCGGGAGTGGAATCTCCGGACTTACTGCCGCCTGGTATCTGAATAAACAGCACGATGTCGTGGTGCTGGAATCAGCAGACCGCATTGGCGGGCACACGGCCACCATTGATGTGCAACACAATGGCGAAAGACATGCCATTGACACAGGCTTTATTGTCTATAACGACAGAACCTACCCCAACTATATTGCACTACTTAACGAACTAGGTGTCGAGGCCCGGCCGTCCGAGATGAGTTTCAGTGTATCGTGTGAAGACAGTGGAATTGAGTACGCTGGCAGTAATGCCAATACCTTGTTTGCTGATCGGCGTAATTTGCTCCGTCCCGGGTACTGGCGCATGTTGCTCGACATTGTCAAATTCAATCGCTCGGCAATCGCGGACCTTGAAAGCAATCGTATTTCAAGTGATGCAACTTTAGGTGAATATCTGGCAGACAAGGGCTATGGAAAACTGTTTGCAGCAAAATATCTCGTGCCGATGGGCGCTGCTATCTGGTCCTCCGGTGAACCGGAAATGATGTCGTTTCCGTTGTTGTTTTTTGTTCGCTTCTTTAAAAACCACGGCCTGCTCGCACTTGCTGATCGACCGCAGTGGCGCACGATTGTTGGAGGTTCAAAAGCATACCTTGAACCGTTAACCCGGTCTTTCAGCAACAATATTTACACAGGCGTGCAGATCGAAAAAATAGAGCGAGCTGATAGTGAAGTCACTATTGAATATATATCTAACCGGTCTGAAAGCCGTGGTGATTCAGGCCTTGGTGATTCAGGCCGTGGCGAGGTTCGTCGGGAAACGTACGATGCCCTTGTGATAGCAACTCACAGTGATCAGGCATTGGCGCTGCTTGAAGATACTACCACCGTCGAGCGGGAAGTACTTTCGGCAATTCCGTACCAGTCAAACGAGGTGGTTTTGCATACCGATGACACACTGCTTCCAGCGCGGAAGCGTGCGTGGGCGAGCTGGAACTACCGTATCTCTGCCGCTGACACTACGGGTGTGCCACTGGCAAGGCTAACCTACAATATGAATATCCTCCAGGGCCTTGAAACCGACACCACGTTTTGTGTGAGCCTCAACCAGACCGGTAACATTGATCCTGAAAAAGTAATAGATATATTCCACTACAGTCATCCGGTATATACGCTTGACGGTGTGAAAGCACAGTCGCGCTGGGCAGAGGTTGCCGGTAACCGACGCACATGGTTTTGTGGAGCCTACTGGGGTAGTGGTTTCCATGAAGACGGAGTAGTGAGTGCCTTGAAGGTTGTGGAGTCTATCAATAACACTATTGCGCAGAACTCTGGAAAAACCGGGAACCGTGCAACGAGTACACCTGTCGGTGCATAGTGCAATCTACAGCGGTACCGTGTGGCACAATCGCTCGGTGCCACGTCTACACCGGTTTAGTTATCGAGTGTTTATGATGTATCTCGATCTCGACGAGGTAGACCAGGTGTTGGCAAAAAGCCCGTTCTGGTCGCGGCAGCGTTTTGCGCTGGCGCAATTTCGACGGTCCGACTATTTCTCTCTGCCGTGCGGTGACGAGAAAACACCGGTTAACCCGACGGATCGCTCCATTGTCGCTTCAGTGCAGTCAGCCGTGCATTCTGCTCTCGGATTCAACCCGGACGGCCCGGTAAGACTGCTGACCAACCTGCGCTACTTTGGCCATGTTATTAATCCGATCAGCTGTTATTATTGCTTTGATGCCAGCGCAGGATCGCTGCAGGCATTGCTAATTCAGGTAACAAACACGCCGTGGGGAGAGAAAGCTCACTACGTGCTGGATTTACGCAACCATTCCTTTGAAAACTCCATTGACTTCAATAAATGCATGCATGTATCGCCGTTTATGCCAATGAATATGGTTTATCGATGGCGCGGTGCTGTACCCGGTGAAAAGTTGAAATATTCGCTGACCAATCTGTGTCTTGCGGATGAAAACAGCGTTGTTGCAGGGGCAGGTGTTGCGGAATCCGTCAAGTATTTTGACGCCGGTGTTAATTTCAATCGAATTGAGATAACAAGCGCAAGCCTTAACCGCATCCTTTACCAGTTCCCGCTAATGGGGTTGAAAGTTGCCGCAGGTATTTACTGGCAGGCATTGCGGCTGGCCATCAAGCGTATCCCGTTTGTCCCGCATCCGGGTAAGGATCACGCTGACTGCCCGAAAAACTCTGCAACAGTTGATATCCCAAGGCAAAAAGCGGACATCGGTTTGTGCAACACTGATCCAGTGACTCCGACAACGCGTAAAGGCCTTACAGGAAAAACGGCGGGAATAGACATCAATACCGGCAAACCAGTCAACAGTTCAGTGGTAAAGCAGGGCAATAATCGAGTATGAGTAATGCGATGGATCCCGAGTCGGCCGGGTACTCAAGAGGCGGCATAGCACAAACCACCTTGCCGCCCAAAATAAAAGGCTGGGTAGCGGCATTGTCTTTGTGGCGTAACGGAGATGCACTGAATGCTGGCAGTGCATCGGAGCGCTGGGCCCGGGTGCTGGTTAAAAACCATCTCTCGAAAATGCTGCGCGGGGAACTGGTGCTTATCGAGGGTAGCGAGTCGTTTCAGTTTGGATCACCGGTCCAGGCGGACAGTAACGACACAGATGGCCGAAAACGAGATCCGGTAGTCGCGAATATCACGGTGCAAAATCCTGCCGCATACAGCTGCATTGCTTTTAACGGAGTGGTAGGGGCTGCCGAGGCCTATATGGAAGGTTACTGGACGACAACCGATTTGGTTAGCGTGGTGCGATTTTTTGTATCAAACATGACAGCACTAAAAGGCATGGACAAAGAGAGGTCACTGCCCAACCGGCTGGCGTTGAGCTTGCTTGAAAGGTTGACTCGTAACAGTGTCTCGGGATCACGTAAAAATATCTCGGCTCACTACGATCTGGGTAACGATTTCTTTGAGCTTTTTCTCGATCCCACAATGATGTATTCATCCGCGCTATTTGAAGACAAAGAGCTAAGCCTTGAAGAGGCCTCCAGGGCCAAACTAGACAGTCTTTGCCGCAAGCTACAGTTAAGATCCACAGATCATCTTGTCGAAATTGGTACGGGTTGGGGAGGTATGGCGATACATGCAGCAAAAAACTATGGCTGCAAAGTCACTACCACTACGATATCGGCACAGCAGCATGCACACACCACTGAAGCTGTTAAACGGGCAAACCTGCAAGATAAAATTACCGTACTAATGAAAGATTACAGAGAGCTTGACGGTCGATACGACAAACTGGTCTCTGTTGAAATGATCGAGGCCGTCGGCCATCAATACTTCGCAGACTATTTCAGCAAGTGCAGTTCTCTGTTAAAGCCTGATGGTCTAATGGCTATACAAGCTATAACTATAGCGGATCAGCGCTACGAACAGGCACGAAAATCAGTAGATTTTATTCAACGATATATCTTTCCGGGTGGTTGTCTGCCGTCTATGCATGTCATTGCCAGACACATTGCCAGTGACACCGATATGTGCATTCTCACGGTATCCGATATGGCACAGGACTATGCCAAAACCCTGCGTATGTGGCGTGAAGCGTTTAGTGAAAAAATTGAACAGGTACGTGCTCTGGGGTTTAACGAACAGTTCATACGCATGTGGATGTATTATCTGTGTTACTGCGAAGGCGGGTTTCAGGAACGTGTCATTGGCACATCGCAAATTGTTATGGCCAAGCCCGACTACCGGCCGGTGTGAACATTTGCACGTAGTGCGGTAATTTTTGTCAAAGCCATAGCGAGTTTCGTGCGAAGCCTGGCGCCGACGCAACAAGCGCCTGCGCCCTCTATTTTGTGGCTTTACTCGCCGGCGTAGAAGCAGTAAAACAGTCCGTCACCACCGGTACGTTGCAGAGACTCCTGGCTACAGCCGGCGCTGCTGTGGGATGAGTTCCACGACACCATATTCCAGTCTTCGCTTGGTCCCTTGCGATCATGA
>CAYPCS010000074.1:0-26801 GCA_964409275.1 uncultured Granulosicoccaceae bacterium | reverse complement strand
ACTATGCTTCTCAAATAAAAACATTTTCAGGCACAACCGGTCACACTCTCGCTACACGGACTTCTACCGCGCAGACTCCTAGACCGGAATATTTATCACTACCGGACTTCCAGAGTCGATAGCATAATAGAAATCACACTACCTTAAGCGGTAGCAAGTGTCGCTATACTGCCCTGTAGGTAGCTCTTGCGCTTCTCTGGCTCAGGCTGCGGGCAATATCATCTGCAGTTGTCTCGATTGCGCGACCAACTGATCGGACTCGTCCCACAACAACCCGTCCTCGATAAAAAGATCCCCGGCAATATCTCGCGTCGAGAACTGTGCCTTGATCCATCCCGGTGCGGGACGCTGTCGAATATGCACCCCGAGTTCCACAGTGGGTACCCAGCCTATGGTGCCGTACAGGCTAAAGATCGAGGGAGGAAAAGCGTCGCAGAACAGTGGAAGCGCAAGTATGTCTGCCGGTCGTTCATCGGCGAATCGAATCCAGCCAGCCATCGCAGCCTCAGCTGATTTTCCAGGTGTTTGGTATTGAGGGTCAACCCGCACGTCAACCCGGGACAGAATAGCCAGGTCGACACCTTGTGCGAGGTGCATTCGGTCAACGCACTGGTCCGGTGATGGCAGGTCTGGAGCTGCGATGGTCTGGCTGCGGTTGGGGGATTCCGGGTTTTTTAATTCGTGTGGGCTAGCCAGGTTGGAAAAAGTAGCCGTGGTAATAATTCGCGGTTTCCCGTCCTGCAGCAACGTTCCGGTCATGGTCGCCGTGCGTCTACCTGCGCGCACGATGTCTGCATTAAGCACCGCCTGTTTTTGCGGAACTCCTGGTCGCAGATAGTGGGTGGTGACAGATACCGGATCCGGATGCCCGGGTAGCAGCGAGGCCATGGACCGCAGCAGGCACCCTAGCAGATAACCACCATTGGGATTGCCGCTGATATTCCAGTCGGGCGCCAGTGTAAGTTGCCACTGGTTTTCGCCGGTTTTGTCCGCCCGGGTTTCCCGGTCAAAGTCGAACTGCCGATGTGCATCATCTGTCATGATGTTCGCCATCGACGGGTATTGCAGTGGCACAAAACGCAGGGGCCCGGCGTATCGCGATGGCAGGCTGGCTGTCGTTCGCAGTGCACGGGCAGGTTTGCCTACTGTTGTTCAAAATCAATTTTTTCATCTATCGGCAGGCCCTTTAAATAACGCCTCAGGCAATCCAGATTCATTTCAGTGGCACCGAGCATCACCCATTTCTTGCCGCCAATCAATCGGGCTTGTCGCACACTGCACCCCTTGTCGGAAGAGATTGCAGTGATGAGATCGGCGCCGTAGCTTCGGCTGTCTTGCTCTTTATCGGGATTAATCAGGGACACCAGCGCATGGCTTGATTCGCAGTGCAGGCGCAACGCATCGGCCAGGTCACCGGCACCCTGCGGTGTCAGGCTGGCCGACTGTAAGCCGGTGGCGTTGGCCAGTTGAGTAAGATTCTGGCTCACAATACTTCGAATTAGCGGGCTGCCGGACTGTGTTTTGTCAGCGTGAATTGCCGCCGTCAGACGCATTCCGATCGCACCACCGGTGGTCATCTCCATGGTAGCCAGAGAACCGCCGATGTCTCTTAGCGCGTCGAGTACCACCTGCTCGAGTGTTTCACTGTCTTCGCACAGAATGAAATTTCCAAAGCGTTCGCGAACCGCTTGTTCAACCGGTGCCAGAGCAGCATCGAGTGTGGCTTCGTCGGCGGCGCGAGCGGCAAGCTTGGTTTCCAGTTGCGGATAGTGGGACTGGAAACCCAGCTTTACAGATCCGTTCGGGGCCAGTTCTTCAACTCCTTTAAGGAATTCGTCAGCACGCGATTCACCTACACCGAAGGTATGAAAGCTCTTCAGGCGAGTGACCACTTGTAAACCGCTCATCTTCAACAGACGAGGCAGAATCTGCTCGTCGACCATACGGCGCATCTCATGCGGTACTCCCGGGGTGAAAAAAAACCGCGCCTTGTTGAGGTTAATTGCAAATCCGCAAGCGGTTCCGACCGGGTTATCAATAAATTCGCAGCCAACCGGTAGCATCGCCTGTTTGACGTTGTTGGGTGGCATAGTTCGATTGCGACTGGCGTAGAAGTCTTTGAGGCGTTCCAGCCATTCTGCGTGGAGCTCCAGCTCTACTCCGGCAGTCGCAGCAGCAACTTCCTGTGAGAGGTCATCGACTGTTGGTCCGAGTCCTCCATTGACAATCACTGCATCGGCGCGCTGTGATGCCTGCAGAAATGCCTCGGTAAGTGATTCGCGATCATCACCTACCGTGGTGCCCCAATGCATGTCAAGTGCATTTTCGGTGAGGCGTTGCGCGATGTAGCTGTAATTGGTGTTCACGGTTTTACCGGTCAGAATCTCATCGCCGGTGCACAGGATTTCTATTTTCATGTCTGAAGCTTGCGCTGTGTTAAGTCTGCGTTGAAGGAGCTTGCCATGGTACAAACAGTTTTGCGATCATTTAGAAGCACAGTTAAATAGCTACAACGAAAATCGTTGTTAAAACCGGTTTACCGGAATGCCATCACAGTAGCAGAGCTTGCACCGTACAGGCTACAGGCTATAATCTACGGGCTCGGGCAGTCATCGATACAACAACTGCTATCGTTGAAATCGGATGACAGCCAATGCGAAAACAATGGCGATGATTCCGGGTAACACGTTTAGTGCTATCCAGCCGTTGCCAAGCAACCCTTCCCACGCGATCACAAACACCGGTACAAGGTAGCCATAGGCCATAACTTTGGCTGAGGATAGTCGCATCGCGGCATATTGCAGTAAGAAAACAGTACCGGCAGTGGTGAAGATGCCGAGGTATAGTGCAGTAGACCAGGTGATGGCAGACAGTGCCAGCCATTGAGTGCTGGCGATGGCGTTTGCCCCGTAAATACCGGTGACCAGCAAGCCGCCACAGATACTGGCAAAGGAATATACCAGCACCGGCTCGCCGCGGTTAAGTAGTCGTCCAGCCGGTGTGTACAACGCATGCATGGCGCAACCTATAAGAAAGAGACGCTCACCGGCACCAAAGCGCAAAGACAAAATAGCTTCAACGTCGGCGCGAAATATGACCCATATCGCACCGCACCCCGCCAGCACCAGCGATAGTATCGTCACCGGTGTGGTTATTTGTCGCAATAACAGATAACCAAAAATAGCGCTCATCATGGGTGTAAGAGTAAATAGCGCGCTGGTGGAGACGGGGTCAGTAATGCGCAGTGCTTCAAACATCAGTATGAAATAGCCGGCAAGCAGCCCGCCAATAACAAGGTAGCGCCAGAAGTGTTTGAAATGCACTGGTTTCATCAGTGGAAGCGCAGTGACACCAATCAACATCGCTGCTATAAAAAAACGCACAGCAGTGAGTGCTGCAGGTTCAATGGTATTAGCAGCCATGTTACCGAGCGTGAATGAAATGGAAATCAGTACGGCAAACAGAAGCATAGCCGCGTGGCCGCGAAGGGCGTGCGGATACTCAATCAAGGTTAATGTGCAAAGTGTTGTATCGATACTATACCGTCGTGCAGTTTGACATGGCGGGCTGAGTGGTCGGTAAAAAGGTGCACACAAGTTGTATCCGGCAATAACTCGCGGTAGGTGTTGATGTGTGTTGGTTCATTGTCGAAGGCGGCGGCAACACGGCCGTAATTTGGCAGACGGGAAATTGCCTCGCGCTTGAATAAATCGTCTGAGGTACAAGAGTCCGGTCGCATAATCAGTGCAGCTTGATCAGCGGAAAATGCGCTGTGGCTAAAAGGTTGTGCTTTGCAGGTTAGTGCGCTTACCGGAAAGCCTTGAGCCTGCAGTGAACTGCAGGTACCAGTTCGGGTTGACTCGGAGCGCCCGGTTAAATACACCACCATGCCGCCGGCGGATTGGACACTGTTGACAAAGGTGCTGGCTCCGCTAATCGATGTGTCAAACCGGCAGTATTCATCAGAAAAAAAACGTGCCTCCCAAAAGCGCTCGTAGCTATTCAGATGAGTGTCTACATCCTCGTCGGTCAAACCGATATTTCTCATGGTGTTGCGAGCGTCCCAATCAACCCAGTGTGTTGCATCAGCAGTAGCGAGTAGCGAGTGATTTACCGTGGCACTGTACTCTCTCATGATATGGGCGCTGCGATTGTGGTTGTTGAGCAGGGTTGAATCGAGATCGAAAACAACAAGGTGCTCATGACAGTTCTTGATAACGTCGCTCAGTAGTTCGGCGACCGATGCTGGTATCAGGGGCACCGCTCCACTATCTTCATCTATCAATTCAGGGTCGAGTGTGTAACGCGGATCGGTATCTGTCATCGGGTGCAGGTCGTCCAAATCGTCTGTATATTCATTAACGCCCCCGGCTTTGCATGGCCACCTAGGATTTAATTGGCAGGTGTTTTATTGATCGCAGCAAGTAACAGCCGGGGTGAGCGTGAAGATGGTTTAAGGGTTTTCCTTATAATCAGGCTTTATCAAGGGCCTGACTGACATCTTCGATAATATCTTCTATGTTCTCAATACCAACGGATATGCGAACCAGATCCTGACTCACGCCTGCCGCTGCCAGTTCGCTCTCGTTAAGTTGTCTGTGCGTGGTTGATGCAGGGTGGCAGGCCAGAGATTTTGCATCGCCAATATTGACCAGTCGAAGGATCATGTTCAATGAGTCAATAAATTTTGTGCCTGCTTCAATACCACCGTTGATACCGAAGCTGAGTACCCCTGATGCCTTGCCTTTGGTGATTTTCTGGCAAAGCGAGTGGTATTCACTGGTAGGTAATGCCGCATAGTTAACCCATGAAACCTTGTCGTGGTTTTGCAGAAAGCTCGCCAGTTTTTCGGCGTTTTCACAGTGTCTGTCCATGCGTAGTCCGAGAGTCTCAAGTCCTTGCATTATTTGAAACGCATTCTGTGGCGAGAGCGCCGCCCCGGTGTTCCGCAGAGGCACAACACGGCAACGGCCGATATAGGCGGCTGGACCGAGTGCCTCTGTATAAACGACTCCATGGTAAGAAGGATCAGGCTCATTGAGTACAGGGAAGCGGTCTTTATTGCCGGCCCAGTCGAATTTCCCGGAATCTATAATGATTCCGCCGATTGACGTGCCGTGACCACCAATGTATTTGGTTAGTGAGTGGATAACGATATCCGCACCGAATTCGAACGGTTTACACAGGTAAGGTGTGGCTACCGTGTTATCGACGATTAGCGGTACTCCTTTTTTGTGGGCGATGTCGGCCAGTCTTTGTAGATCGACTACGTTGCCGGCAGGGTTCCCGATAGACTCGCAGAATATCGCTTTGGTCTTTGAATCAATTGCATTTTCAAAGCCTGCAAAATCATCGTGTGCGAGCATGCGTGTTTGAATGCCCTGTTTTGGCAGTGTGTGTGCAAACAGATTATAGGTACCACCGTACAACTGGCTGGTACTGAGAATGTTGTCGCCCGCTTCGCAAATACACTGGATAGCATAGGTAATCGCCGACATACCAGAGGCCACCGCCAACCCTGCAATGCCGCCCTCCATTGCTGCCAGCCGTTGCTCCAGCACATCGGTTGTCGGGTTCATTATTCGGGTGTAGATATTTCCGGTCACCTTCAGATCGAACAGATCGGCACCGTGTTGGGTGTCGTCAAAGGTGTAGGCGACCGTTTGGTAGATCGGAACTGCTGCAGAGTTGGTTGTGCCTTCTGACTTATAACCGTGATGAAGCGCCAGTGATTCAAGTTTCATAACTATTCCCCCGTGAACTCTGTTGTTGTTAACGGATATTGATAACGTTTTTTACTCTACACACAAGCAGTAGATAGTAATTATGAGCAGCTAAACTGCGGCGGCAAGGAAAGCGCTGATTTGCATGGCCGCTTAATGATGTGTATCAGACTAGCGAGTCTGAAATTTCGAACGGTGCGTCTGTCGCCGATCTGACGTCATCAATAGTAACACCAGACATCAGTGCAGTAAGCATAAAGCCTGAATCTGTGATTTTGAAAACTGCCAGATCAGTGATTAGCGTATCGACTACGTGCTGCGCTGTGAGTGGCAGTGTGCAGGCGGGCACCACTTTGCTGCTGCCATCTTTGCTGCAGTGAGTCATGGTAATGATCAGTCTGCCAGCACCGGAGGCCAGATCCATCGCACCGCCAACCCCGAGCAATGGTTTGCCCGGCACCGCCCAGTTGGCCAGATTGCCCTGACTGTCAACCTGCAAGCCGCCCAGAATCGCCGTGTCAATGTGTTTGCCGCGAATCATGGCGAATGATTCGGCGCTGTCAAAATAGCTGGCCCCTTCCAGTGCTGTTACCGGGATTTTACTGGCGTTAATCGGGAAATCCATGGCTCCGCCCGATGTCGGAGCGGGCCCAACACCAAGCATACCGTTCTCCGAGTGCAGAAAAATACCGTGTTCCGGTGTAATCAAATCTGCCACAAGGGTAGGTATGCCCACCCCCAGATTGACCACCTCACCGCGTTTTAGCTCGGCCAGTGCAGCCGTTGCCATGGCCAAACGCGTGTCGTCGGTTTTTTTTGCCCCACCACTGATCGATGCAGAGCTACCAAGATCGCTGTTACTAACCGTAGTCTGTACCAGATAGTCGACATAACAGGCTGGCGTGTGCACAGATTCCGGTTTGATGGTGCCAAGCGGCACAACTTCCTGCACCTCGACAATGACAACAGCTGCTGCGGTGGCGGCGGCGTGATTAAAATTGTTTTCGGTGAGGCGATATTGCAAATTGCCGGCGGTGTCCGCTCGCCATGCTCTGATAAAGGCAACATCGGCACGAAGTGGCTCTACAAATACCATCTCGGTGTTATCAATGACTCGTGTTTCTTTGCCTTCTGCCAATGGTGTTCCGGCACCGGTTGGCGTAAAAAAGCCACCGATACCGGCACCTCCCGCACGCAGTGCTTCACTGAGTGTTCCTTGCGGTAACAGCTCGCACTTAAGTTCTCCACGCTGATGCGCATCGACCACTTCGCGGTTGGAGGTGAAGAATGAACCGATCGCCAGGTCAATCTGTTTGTTTCTGATCAGGCGGCCTCCACCGAGCCCGGGCTCACCGACGTTGTTGCCAATATAGGTGAGATGAGCTACATCCGTTTCCGCCAGTGCATGGATCAGATTTACGGGGTAGCCGGTCATGCCAAAGCCGCCACACACGAGGCGACTGCCGCTTTTTACCATTGCGACTGCTTGATCAACGGTTATCTGTGGAACTTCCTTCATCGGTTCTGGCCCATGTCATGTGGTACGTGTTTGGGCAAGAATAGCAACGTTCGCGCTGCGCTAACAGCGTTAACGCATGCACGGCAAACAGCACGCTCAAGCTGCTGATTATTGTCTGCTGATCACCAGCTTGATTGGAGAAACAAGTTCGGAAATCCGCATTATTTTTTTTGCGATGCATCGGTTGGCGGGGGTACCGGCAACGGGAAGCTACCACTATCAATGACTTTCAGGTTAACCAGAGCAGGCTCTACGAGCACTGACTTCGGGTGATCTCCAGATAGAATAGCCAACGTATTAATCACCGCAGATTTCCCCAGCGAATAGGGAAGAGAAGTTACAGTGGCGTCGAGGTGACCGTCCCGCACGGCTTTAATGGCAGCAGCACTGCCGCCAATGCCGACGACCGGGATGCGTGTGTCGCTATCCGGTGCAGTGAACTCTTCATTTACATAGTTTGCTTCATGATCGTTGATAAGTACGATACCGCGAACGTCGGCGTGTTGATCAATCGCGCTGGCAATAGTGGTTTGCTGATCGCCGGAGTTGTCGGCAAATACGATCTTTGTCGTTGGCGACTGCTTTGCAAGCTGATTGACAACACCGCCGGCGCGTTTTTCGGCGCCTGGCGATTTGGGGCTATCGACAATCAGAATCTTACCGGCGCCACTCATGTCTGCCTGTTCCAGCAGATAGTTCGCGCTCAGTTCTCCCGCCGCCTCGTCATCGAGTCTCACTGCTATCAGCGAGTCGCTTTCCGTTGTGTCAGCGAGCTCCTCTTCACGGGTTTGCGCGATACTGATCACGGCGATATTCAGAGCATGGGCTTTTTGAATGCAGGGAGACAATTCGGGTGTGGTTGCAGGCGGAAGCAAAAGCGCGTTGGGTTTGCGTTGAAGCATTGCCATGCAAATTTCTACGATGGAGTGGTCGGGCAGATCAGGGTTAAACGGTAAGGTGTAGTAGTCGGCTTCAATGTCTTTGATGCCTTGTTTGATGCCACTCTCCATCTGTTGCCAATACTGTGTTTGTGCTGGCTGGAACAGTGCTGCGTAAACCGGCGTCTCAGCGTAGGAAGGTAGTGAAACGAGTGCGATACCAAAAGCAGTCAACAAGAGTGTCGGTTTCATTTTGTCCTCTTATTACGGTTGGCTCAGGCAAAGTATAAACCTGCACAAGACAGCTGTGTATAAATCTCCGTCTCAAGCCTCGCGCAATTATTCCGTAATGAAATACACTTTTCACCAGGCATAACTCGCCAGCAGTCAGCGCATTACAAGAAGTTCTGCCAGTCGTCCAGCCAGTAATAACGGGTGCAGAGTGAAAGAGCGGTATCACACCAAGGCTGAGCTCGCAGAGAAACATTAGTCCTTTAGTTGCAGCTGCTCCCGGTGTAACACGTAAAGACCGCTGGCGATGATAACAAGAGCACCGGCCAGGGTCGTGAAATCCGGGGACTTTTGCCAAAACAACTGATCAAAAAGGATGGTCCAGATGATTGCAGTGTATTCGAATGGCGCAATTGATGAGGCCTCAGCCAGTGAGAAAGCCAGTGTGATTGCGAAATGCCCGCACACAGCCAGGGTCGACAACACAACCAGTAATCCCCAATCCGCTGCTTGCATCGGCGTCCACACAGCTGGCAATAGCAGACAAGCGATCAGACCCACTCCGGCGTTGTAGCTCATTACCAGCGACGAGACGGAATCAGTCGCTGACAACCAGCGACCTGAAATGAACAGCACGGCGTATCCCGCGCTCGCAATCAGCACCAGTACATAGCCCGTTATCGATCCACCACCGCTTGGGGACATAGCGATCACTACACCCAGATAACCGGTAATTACCGCACACCATCGGTGCAGCCCCACGCGTTCCTTCAGCAGTAGCGCCGACAGAATAGTGATAGCAAACACAGACGTAAAAAACACCACCACGGCGTCGGTCAGTGGCAGGTATTTGAGGCTCATGAAAAACGTTAACGGAGCAATTATTCCAGTGGTACCACGAATGGCTTGTGCCCATGGTCGTACCGGTCGAAGCTCATGGAGTTTTTGTCGGACACCGTAAGCCGCCAGCAGAGCCATTACAATAATCACACTGCGGATCGCGAGCAATTGCAGCGGATGAATATTGTCCAGCACCATCCATTTGGCACTGGCATCCATAGCCGCCAGCAGTGCAATGCCGATCATCATGGCGAGCGCGCCACGCGTTACGTTGTTCATTCCGGAATACAAAGAGAGCTGTTTTCAATCATTAGAGCAGCACAGTTTTTGCGAACAAGGATAATGGAAATTGAAGCGGGTAATAAAAAAAGGCGGTGGTGATACGCACCCCCGCCTTTTAGGTCTGTCCGGTTACAACAACCGATATGTTTTACGATAGCTATAGAAACAACATAGCAAATGGTACCTACACTTTACCTTTCCACGGTACCAGCCAGGCTTCAAGCCAGCGGATGCCAATATCAATAAGAAAACCGATCACCCCGATAAGAATAATGCCGACAATAACGATATCGGTTAACTGAAACTTTGATGCCACCATTATCATCATGCCAAGGCCTTTCTCAGCGGCAACCAGCTCGGCTGCAACTACAGTGCCCCAACATACTCCCATGGCAACGCGAGCACCGGTGAATATTTCCGGCAAGGAGTTAGGAATGATGACCTTTCTCAATATTTGCCATTTACTAGCACCTAGTGAGTAAGCAGCATGTACTTTTGATATCGCAACCCCTGAAACACCTGACCGCGCCGCAATCGTCATAATCCACAAGGCTGCCAGAAATAACAAAATTACTTTTGACTGCTCACCAATGCCGAACCAGATGATCATCAACGGTATTAGTGCCAACGGTGGGACCGGTCGCATAAATTCCACGATCGGATCGAACCAGCCGCGGGCCCAGTTGGTTAACCCCATTGCATATCCCAGGGGAATGCCAACCAGTGCACCGAAAATAAAGCCCAGCAGTACGCGTTGCAGCGATGACCATGTGTGTTCCAGCAGAGTGAAGTTTCGGTAGCCTTCGGCATTGAGTTCCAGAAACCGGTTAGTAGTGACTTCCGGTGCGGGCAGGTATAGACGCGCCATGCGAAAGCCGGTTGCCGGTTCAAAGAAAACACCGCCCTTGGGCGTCAACGCAAGGTTACCTTCGGGCAGGGATATTTTTTCTCCGGGTTCTATCGGCTGGCCATTGTAGTGAGTGATTCTGGCGCCATCTTTCCTGGCAAATTCATCGTTTCTAAAAACGTTTATGACTTTGGAACCGTACCGGGGCACAACAATACTGTCGTTTTTCGCAAAGCCATCTCCCTCATCAACTTCAGGTTTGGCTGGTATGCGCAGAGGTTTTCCATTCTCGTCTTTGGTGAGCTGCAGATCTTCCTTGTGAACCAGCACAGTGACGGTGGCATCGTCGGTATCGCCGTTTTCCAGAGTTGATGTGTAATCGAAGGTGACACTGCCATCGAAGGGGCCTTTGGCTTTTGGCAGCGGCAGGGATGAGTTGGTGAATGCAACCCAGAGAACAAAAATAGCCAACACCGAGAGCACGCTTGCAATACGATTGGCTCGAACGGCACTTTCATCACCGAAGGTAACGGTCTTCAGTGACGTGAAATCTGATTTTCCGAAAAAGCTTCGGGTAGCCCATGTGACTACAAACAGGCTAATGACAAATATCGCCACATAAACCGCGACTAGAATGATTCCGGTCATTGTCCTTCCTCCGCCCGACCCATTATCTCCTCTTCCATTTCCCAGATCATTGAAAGGATTTCTTCGCGGGTGGTGTTGTAGTCCGGATGCTTTTTAACGTCACGCAAATCATTGCCGACACCCATGTCGGCAAATGGCAAGCGATATTCTTTGTGTATGCGCCCGGGACGCGGCGCCATGACCAATAGCCTTTCGCCCAGTAGTAGTGCTTCTTCCACAGAGTGGGTGATGAGGATGATAGTTTTACCGGTTTCTTTCCAGAGGTCGAGCACAAGTGATTGCATTTTTTCGCGAGTCAGTGCGTCAAGCGCGCCCAGCGGTTCATCCATTAAAATGACGTCTGGCTCATTGGCGAGACAACGGGCCAGTGCTACTCGTTGTTGCATCCCGCCGGAAAGCTCGTAGACCATCTTTTCCTTGAAGTCTTGCAGGCCGACTACATCGAGCAGACGGTCTACTGTCTTTGCACTTTCCTTTCGTGCCATGCCTTTCATATCGGGGCCGAAAGACACGTTATTGCGTACGCTCATCCATTCAAACAAAGCGCCCTGCTGAAAAACCATTCCTCGTTCAGGACCCGGGCCGGTGACGGTGTTGTCGTTCAGGATAATGCTGCCTTCCGTAGGTACCAGAAAGCCTGCAATGATGTTTAAGAGCGTTGTTTTGCCGCAACCGGAAGGTCCCAGCACACTCATCAATTCCCCTGATTTTATGTCCAGGCTGACATTCTTTAGTGCCTGAACAGATCCTCCTTTGGGAAGATCAAACCGCATTGAAATGTCGTCGATCTTTAGGCCTGACACGCTTGTTTATTTCCCACGGTAGGGTAGAGCAGATAAAAAAACGGCGACCTCCCGGAGTTGAGAGGTCGCCTTTTAGCAGAGAGTAATTGTCTGCGTCTACATGCTGCTGGCAGCGTTCAGCGGATCGACGTTAACGTTGTCTTCGTAGCTGTCTTTGGCGGCATCGATTGACTCGGCCGTTACGAAAACATCGGCAACTCCTTTCATGAATTCCTGTGCGCCGCCGCCAAGCCATTTGCCATCAAGCTGGTCACCAACAGTCGGGAATACGAAAGTGCTCATCGTCGAGGCTGTGTCTTCTTCAGACATACCGGCATCTTTTGCGATAGTCGCAAGCATTTCAGCTGGTTGGCCGTCTGCCCAGTCGGAATTTGCTTTAGCAGTTACTGCAAGAAACTTTGCAACAACGTCCGGATTTTCCGCGATAAAAGATGAAGGTGCGCTGGTAACGTCAAATACCAGAATGCCGAGTTCTTCTTTTTCAGCTCCGGATAAAAGTATGTTGCCTGATTCCTTCATACGACGCAGTGCACCACCCCAGCCACAAGCCATATCAACAGCGCCCTGGGCGAGTGCCGCCTGACCTTCAGCGGGAGCCATATCGACAACCGTCACGTCATCAAGCGCAACACCGAAGTGGCTCATTTGCTTGAGGAAGCCGTAGTGTGCAGCAGTACCCAGAGGAACCGCTACTTTTTTACCTGCCAATTCACCGGCAGAGGTTTTGTCTATTTCAAGCTCGGAACGCACAACGCAGTTGTCGTTCTCCGAGTAGGACACTGCAACGTCAATGATTTGCAGATCCTGTCCGGCAGAGGTCGCGACTACAAACGGAGGTACACCCTGGGAAACCGCGATGTCGATATCACCGGAAGCCATCGCAGCAGACATAGCGGTGCCTGTATCGAATGAAGTCCAGTTTACTTTCATACCCAGTGCTTCGTCGTACGCACCATCCACTTTGGCAGCCTGGAACGGCATGGGCCACTCGAGGAAGTAGGCCACGTTTAGTTCTTCAGCGGCGTTTGCGGATTGGACGCCTGCCAGCAGCGCGACACCGGCTGCAACAGGAATTAATTTTGATCTGATACTCATATGGAAGTCTCTCTCGACTGGTGGTGTGGCAGAGGCCACAAGAAAAAGCTTCGTCGTGTATTGAAGCACGAGAAACCAGTTGCGCATGTTACACCGGAAAGTCGGAACCTTGGCTAGCCACCCTTTACCAGGGTTGTAGACCAGGACGTTTTTCTCAGATGCAAACAATAGGGCAGTATCGCAACTCGACTGGGGTATTTCAACGAGATAGGGTTCAAAGTTTATCGATATTCTGTGAAATTCGACACTTTCAGACGGTTATGTGACATTAAAAGTTCAAATCGCGCCAATGGTAGATATAAAGGCTTTCAGAAACACTCGGGTACAGACGCGTTCGCGTGGAATTACAGGCGAAGAAAATGCCTCCTGAATACTAAAAAATGTGTCTTGCGATATTCGAATAGACAACGGTAACCCGCGGCTCGGCGATGCCGGCCTGCTTCGCATGGCGAATCACGACGGTAACTCCGGACGGTATTTGGTACACCACCAATCCGGTCCAGGTCAGAACGTATAGATGGCAGTAGTGCCAAAATAAAAACGATCCGAATGGTGCCGAACAATAAAGACACAAACCGATTTTCCCCGCAGGGAAATTTAAACGCCTGGCGGTGTTTATAAGATCGCGTAAAATGACAAACTCTCACTCGCAGTCTTTGATCGTCACCCTGCACTAGAATCTGGCCAGCGAAATCGGACACGTTGCAGTGTGGCAGTAGCGGCAGTACACGCAGGCGCCGTAGAATTGGAAGCAAACCCGGTCGCTATTGTTCTCCGGCCCGTTTTTGAATGACCCGTCGTAGTATTGCAGCGGTGCCTGTAGACACGTTGCGTGTTATTTCTTGATGACTACTCAGGTGAATAATCTATGAGCAATAACTCGATTCCACGCTGGCAGGAATGTGCCACTCAACTGATAGCGGTAGCTGCTGGCCGGGCACCTGCGGATGTCGTCCTAAAGGGAGGAGTTTGGGTTAATGTGCACAGCCGCGAGACTCTCGACAATCATGACATAGCCATCGTTGCAGGCCGCTTTGCCTATTGTGGTGCCGACGCCAGTCACTGTATCGGTGAACACACACGGGTTATAGATATGCAGGGGCGTTTCATGGTCCCCGGGCTATGTGATGCGCATATGCATATTGAAAGCGGGATGCTGACGCCTGCTGAATTCGCCAGAGCGGTGATTCCTCACGGTACAACCAGCATGTTCACTGATCCCCACGAGATTGCCAATGTACTGGGTCTTGAAGGTGTGCGATTGATGCACGATGAATCGCTCATGCAGCCGATAAATATATATACCCAGATGCCGGGATGTGCCCCTTCAGCGCCGGGTCTGGAAACTACCGGTGTTGAAATTACCCCGGAAGATGTGGCGCAGGCGATGACCTGGCCTGGCATTGTCGGACTGGGTGAGATGATGAATTTCCCGGGTGTGATTAACGCTGATCCAAAGATGTTGGCAGAGATTGCTGCTACTCAAAATGCGGGTAAGACAGTTGGAGGGCATTATGCTGCATCGGATCTCGGTGTCGCTTTCCATGCCTATGCAGCGGGGGGCCCGGCGGATGATCACGAAGGCACTTGTGAGGCTGATGCCATTTCCCGTGTTCGCCAGGGAATGCGGCCTATGATGAGATTAGGCTCTGCCTGGTATGACGTCGAAAGCCAGATTACTGCCATCACTGAAAAGGGGCTTGATCCAAGGCACTTTATTCTCTGCACAGATGATTCACATTCGGGCACGCTGGTAAATGAGGGTCATATGAATCGCGTGGTACGCCATGCAATAGACTGCGGCGCAGATCCGCTAGTCGCCATTCAAATGGCAACGATAAACACAGCAACCCACTTTGGTCTGGAGAGAGAGTTGGGTTCTATCGCACCGGGTCGGCGTGCCGATGTTGTTGTCACATCAGATCTGCGCTCGCTACCCGTCGAGCTTGTTCTGGCGCGTGGCGAGGTAGTGGCCGAACAAGGCAATATTACGGTCGACTGTCCGCATTTGCAGTGGCCGTCCAGTGCAAAGGACACAGTGCATCTTGGGCGAAACAGAGTGGCCCGCGATTTTGAAATCAAGGCACCGGAAAATACTAACGCTGTGACGGCGAGAGTTATAGGGGTGGTGGAAAATCAGGCGCCGACAAAGGCGCTTGTAAAATCAGTACCCGTAGAGAACGGTCTGGTGCAATGCAGTACTGAAAACGATATCTGCCAAATTGCTCTGGTAGAACGCCACCGCCGAACCGGTACGACTATTAATGCGCTGGTATCAGGTTTTGGTTATCGCGGAGACATGGCGATGGCCTCTACCGTCGCTCACGACAGTCATCACATGATAGTAGTAGGTACCGACCGGGAAAACATGGCGCTCGCGGCCAATCGCCTCGGCGAAGTTGGAGGTGGCATCACTGTATGGAAAGACGGGTATGAACTGGCGCTGGTGGAATTGCCGGTCGCAGGGTTAATGTCTGATGCACCGGCGCACGAAGTGGCAGCAAAGGCCGATCAAATGGTGCAGGCCATGGCCGAATGTGGCTGCACATTGAACAATGCCTATATGCAACATTCGCTCCTGGCATTGGTTGTGATACCGGAGTTGCGCATCAGTGATCTTGGCCTGGTCGATGTAACTACCTTTAAAATGACCTCCTTACTAGTTGAGGGGGACAACTGATACCTCGATTCAGGCAGGTAATTCAAAGTCGCCCGATCTGCGAAAGTAAAAGCACAGGTATTTAACATCGTAGTTGCACCGGCCAGTGACACCGGGAATCAAGCAAGGGGAGTGTCCAACCTCCCACCAGGTAGAAGACTGTATGATGCAGCACTTACGAAGCACGCGATTTAAAGCTATTGAGATCATTGCATTTTAGTAGAAGCTAAAGGTAATCGAACGCACGTGATGCGTTGAGCCTGAGCACATAGATACCTCTTACACATCTTTGAAACGAGCGGGTTCTACAAAAGCGTGATAGACTACATGGCTTCCGTGTTGCTATATATCTCGTGCGGTTGTTCGAGGGCACGTTATATAGGACCTGCGACTGCGGTGCCCGCTGTTATACTAGATACAGTTGTATTTCCAGTGAGTGTTTCAGCTGTGTGTAGTAAACTTAAGCGTGAAAACAGGCTGTAAAGTATGGCTGGAGTGCCTGTCGCGGGTTTGTTTAGCACTGTGAAGAGCTGAAAGTCTATATATTTTATATGCTTAGCTTGTACTGGCTAAAGAGCCTGCGGTGTGATTTGAAGGAGTTGTACCGCGCAATTTTATGCTGAGCCAAGGCTGTTTCTATAGCTTTGTCTGGCGAATTGCTTGCAGAAGCTTGTGTTTTTAATAAATGGCTATATGTCCCGTCGCGGAGCAAAACAGCAATTGATTGCTGTTGTGGGATTAATTTGTAATTCGAGAGATGGAACTGCTCTCAAAGATCCGGTGTTGGTAAATCTGTAGCCAAATCACGGGTATTTTTTGTTTCTTACCAGCTGGAAATTAACCGAACAGATGTTGCGCTCCCATGAGTGCTAGTGACCCGAACTCGTAAACATGCTTTAAGTATTGCGCGAGCCGCAGTTATAAATCACAGTTATATTAATCAAGAGAGAATACATGGCCAAGAAAAAAGCCGTAAGTAAAAAGAAAGTCAAGAAAAAAGTATCCCGCAAGAAAGTCGCGTCGAAGGTTTCCGCTACCAGGCGTCAAGTCAATGTAATGCTTGATGAAAAAACCATTAAGAAGCTCGACAAAGTGCGGGCCAAACATGGTGCCACGCGATCAGATCTGATCATAAAGCTGGTTAAGTCAGCTTCGTGATAATTTCCGGATACCTGATTCATTAAACACGAGCGGTGGCACAAAGCACCGCTCTTGCTCTGATAGCCTGGCGGTATGTTGAAAGCAGGTGCTTGCTTCATCGATGTGAAGTTTCTCAGGCTATCAGGGGCGTCGGGCAACAAAATCAATCTCGACCAGTGCGCCGACGGCAAGTCCGGTTACGCCAATACAGGTTCGTGCCGGTAGTTTGCCAGCTGCAAAGTAGCTTTGATAAGTTTCATTCATCGCGGCGTAGTCTCGCTCAAAGTGCGTGAGGTAAGCGCGTGCCTGCACCACATTGGCGATATCAAGATCCATTCCGCCAAGTACAAGAATGAGGTTATCCATTACCCGGCGAGTTTGCGCCTCTATGCCTTCCGGCAATGATCGTTCAGGCTCTCCCGGCCAGGTAGGCATTTGGCCTGTTAAAAACACCCAGCCGTCGACCTCTGCCGCATGTGAAAATGTGGCTACCGGTTGTGGTGCCGCGTCGATCATGTGAAAAACGGGTAAGGGCATAGATATCCTGTTGGTGGCGGAGTCTCTTAATCAAGTCGTTCTGGTCAAGTCGTACTGGCGACGTGGTCAGATAGAGTTGTGCGATTCCAGGCAGTGTAATGTCCACGCTGAACTAATCAAAGGTTCCCTTTATTAGTGACTGCAGGTTTTTAGTGACTGCACAGGTGCTGCTTCAGCTACGCCGGGGAACCGTGGTTTTGTCAATCAATGATGCATCAATAAATTGATTCTTTAGTGTGGAATCCCGCTTTTTGATGCCCGGCCCGTGTGCTCTCAAATGCCCGGCATAGCCAGTGCGCGAAATTCGCTCCAGTCCTGATCAGCAAACATTTCATCTTGATGTTTAGCCTGGTGCCTGAACCATGCTTCCACATCACCAAGGCTGTTTGTGCCTTGCCGGTAGCGTTTTATAATCTCCCGCATTTTCGCTCGCCCGAACGACGGATAGTGACCTGCGTGAAATACATCTATATCAATGCTTTCAATGCGATCGAGTGTTTGCTGATAGCGATTAACATCTGAATGATACAGATTATCAAGTAACTCGCCATCGTAGAGTGCGTCACCGCTGAAAAGCGTTTTTTCCTGCGTGTCAAGAAGTCCGATTGAGCCCGGAGAGTGACCGGGCAAATGCAATACCTGGTACGTCTTGTCGCCAAGGTCTACCACATCGCCTTCATCCAGGTAGCCGCTCAGCGGGGCCGGCGTGATGTGGTAGGTTTCAGATGAATAGTGTGGATGCTGTTTTAAATCAACAATAGCGATTCGGGTCCACGCACCTTCGTATACGGTCGACGGGTTGTCCGGATTTGCGAGTATGTGTGCTTCTTCCGGATGTGCCAGGCGTTCGTCAAACTCATGCAGACACCCCGCGTGATCAAAGTGGCAATGGGTCACTATGGCGGTGATGGGGCGGTTTGTGTGTTGCAATATCCAGTGCTTTAGCGAGCCCAGTCCCATTCCGGTGTCTATAACCAGATCGCGGTCTCGCCCTTTGACATGCCAGATGTTACATCGCATGAAATTGGCGACACCGGTCTCCTGAATGAGCGATACGCGATTGTCTATTGGAAAATACTTGTAGGCCAAGTGTCGCCCCCTGATTTGAATTCTACCGGCGCCCGCAGATCGCTTGTTTGATGCGGCATCCTGTCTGTGGTGATGATACCGGTATTTGCTCATTCGGGATGATATAGAGATACATGTCAAGCTCCAGGAGTTCTGCCGCGCGGGTTTCTGGCAGGGGCCGTGTTGCCGCTATGTTTCCTGTGTGTGTGAATCCCGGTGCGGAATTGTGTATGCTAAACCGTGTTCGTCCGATAACAGCACGCAGCGAGGGCAGTTTCGGGGCGCGAAATTTCAGCATCTATCTGTGGGTTAGTCGTTGTAAATAGCTACCTGTGGTCAGTGAAAAATTGCGTGCTTCGAGTTGGCCACAGTAGCGTTCGATAACGGATGGGCACTAGTCAGTGCCTGCTCAAAACAGGTGCGCAGCGGGGGAAATGCACTTACAACAGGTAAGCGTATATCAGGAATATGCGTTTGCTGCTGCTTCTGCCAGAACCCGGTTGCGTCGATCGAGCAGGTTGTCTGCACGCGTTTAGTTTTCGGCACTTTGAAGGAGGATCAAACTGATGCAACTAAAACACTCCATGGCAATTGGTATTGCCGTTACCGGTCTTTTCTGTTCTACAGCCTATAGCGCTGACACATTCGTTCGCATGGTTTCGGGGCCATCTGGCGGCTCGTGGTATCCGCTTGGCGCAAAAATCGTTCAGGTATTTGAAGAGAACATCGAGGGTATTTCCACATCCAATACCTCGGGCGGAGGTATCTCGAATGTACTTGCAGTGCAGGGCGGTGATGCTGAAATTGGCTGGTCGTATGCGCATACCGCTTTTAACGGCTACTCTGGCAAAGGCAAGTTTGACAAAAGCCAGGAAGATGTGCGCCACTTTGCAACGCTTTATCCGGCTATGTTTCAGGTAGCGGTTCGCGAAGATTCTGATATCAAATCGTTTGCCGATATGAGTACAGCTAACATCAGCCCTGGTAAAGCAAAATGGACTGGTACAGCATTTGCCGAGTCTATATTAAACGCCTACGACATTAGCTTTGATGGCATTCGAAAAGGTGGCGGAACGGTACATCACGTGAGTTACACCGAATCGGTCGCGCTAATGAAGGACGGGCATATAGATGTCTTCATGGCGGCAACCTCTATGCCGCAGGCTTCTTTTCTGGAGCTTGAGCATAGCCCCGGTATTCGCTTTATTGGTTTGCCCAAAGACAAACTTGGCGAGATCCTCGACAACAATCCAGGCTATATACCCGGAATGATGCCCAAGGGTGTATACGAGAGTATTGCCGAAGACACTGAAACGCTGGGCATTGTCACCAATATGGTGGTGCATAAAGATCTGCCTGATGAGCTCGTGTACAACATGTGCAAGGTGTTCTGGGAAAATCACGCAACTTTTGCCGAGGTTAAGAGCATTTGGGAAAGCGTAAAACTTGAGGACGCGTTAAACGGTGCGGCTATACCGGTCCACCCCGGTGCACAAAAGTGTTACGACGAACTCGGGGTTAAGGGTTGACCCAAAGCGAATCAGCAACTGCAGCATCCTCCGGTGATTCGCAAAACGAGTCATCGGTTATTTCTTATGAAGAGCGCCAGGAGCCCGGATTCCTCGAGCGCCTGTTGCACCAGCGCGAAACAGGGCTGGTGCAATTCGTATCGTACTGTTGCGCTATTGTTGCGATAAGTCTTGCGCTATTCCATTTGTTTGTAGCGGTTTATGGCACGCCAGAAGGACGCTCGTTTCGCTCCGTTCATTTAACCGGAATGCTGGTGCTGGCATTTTTTATGAATCCCCTGTTTCGCCGTTCGTGGCGAGATCCGGTGAATCTGCCCGACAGCGCAGGCAATGCACGGCGTAAGTTCGGGCTGGGTATTGATCTGTTGTTTATAATGTTGGTGTTGTTTGTCCAGGTCTGGACAATCTACGACATCAATGCATTTCACATGCGCTACGGCGAAAAAGATCTCCCCGATCTGTTCGTCGGTGGCCTGCTGATTTTTCTGGTACTGGAAGCAACCCGGCGCGTCGTGGGATGGTCGATGGTGATCATTACCGGCTTTTTTATTTGTCACGCTTTGTACGCTAACTATTTTTTTGGTTTTTTCTATGGTCCTCCGGTCCGCTTTTCCAAGTTTATAGATACCCTGTTTATGAGCAGCGACGGCATTTTTGGCATTCCGTTGCACGTCTGTGCTACTTATATTGTTCTGTTTATAATTTTTGGTGCGCTACTGATCCGTTCCGGCGCAGGGCGCTTTTTTATTGATCTGGCAGTGTCTCTGACGGGCCATCGGATTGGTGGACCGGCGAAGGCTGCGGCTGTCGCCAGTGGTTTTATGGGAACCGTTTCCGGCTCTGCTGTTGCCAATGTAGTGACTACAGGTTCTTTCACTATTCCGCTAATGAAGAACATCGGCTACCGCGCCAAATTTGCAGCCGCTGTGGAGGCCTGTGCGTCTTCCGGCGGGCAGATTACACCACCTATTATGGGGGCCGCTGCTTTTATCATGGCCGAGTTTCTGGAAACCAGTTATATCAGTATTGTGATCGCAGCGGCCATTCCGGCTTTCCTGTACTTTGCGACCGTCTATTTCATGGTTCATCTGGAAGCCGAAAAAAACAACATAGGGCAGATAGAAAAACACCTGCTGCCGCAAACCGGAACGGTATTGCGGGGTGGCTGGCATCTCTTAATAGCCCTGGTGATTTTAATTACGTTCCTGGTAATGGGCTATACACCCATGAAATCCGCTTTTTGGGGCATCGTCTCTCTGGTGATACTGAGCTTCATCAAAAAAGACACACGCATGAGTCCGGTGGATATGCTGGCAGCGCTTGAATCCGGTATTCGCGCCACCGTGCCGGTCACTATTGCCTGTGCTTGCGCTGGCTTGATTATCGGATCGGTGTTCGTGTCCGGGCTCGGGCTCAAGTTCACCCAACAGGTGATCGAACTCTCCAATGGCAATCTGCTTGCCTTGCTCGCCTTAACAGGTGTTTCTGCGATTATTCTGGGTATGGGTATTACCACCACCGCGGTTTATATTACGGTGGCCGCCCTTATCGTTCCGGCGCTGGTGAAGTTTGGTGTCGAACCAATAGCAGCCCATATGTTCGCGTTTTACTTTGGCGTGGTATCAACCATCACACCACCTGTTGCTCTGGCCGCTTTCGCTGCAGCGGCGATTGCTAAAACACCGCCAATGGCCACGGCCTTTGAGTCAACGCGTGTCGGCATCGCCAAATACCTGGTACCGCTGGCCTTTGTCTATAATCCGTCGTTGCTGCTGGTTGGTCCGACGTGGGTATCGGTACTTTCTACAATACTGGCGCTAGCTGGCTTGTGGGTCTTATCAGTCGGGCTGGAGGGCTGGTACAAAGGCCGGCTAAACGCGGCGCAACGATTTGCTGCAATTGTAGCTGCGGTATTGATACTGTTGCCACCCGTGATAATTGCCGGGTTATCCGGTTACCTGTGGAATCTGGCCGGTTTTATAATTGGTGCTGTATTGCTCGGCCCGCGCGTTAAGCGCATGCGTCGCGGGCCTGACGCACAATCCCCCGAAGGTAGTGCAACATGAAACGTTTGTTTCTTGGCAGGTGGTGGCACTGGTTGATACTGGTTATTTCAATTGTGCTGCTGTGGCTTGCCGGCGAGCGCAAGATGCATGTTATCCATTTTAATTTTTTTGTCTGCATGCTGTTCACCGGAACGTTGATCGGAGTAGTTTGTTTTGTGCGTGGCACAGCGCCGGGGGAACAGGTGACCCGGGATCCCGTTGTAGATGACACAAAAACTGACTGATCTCTCTTCCTTCTTTACTCCTCAAAGCGTTGCTATTGTTGGTGCGTCGGAAGACGTCATCCGTATCGGTGGGCGCCCGCTTGATTACATGCGTCGCTATGGCTTTGCTGGCAAAGTCTATCCGGTTCATCCAAAGCACAATCGAATACAGGGCTTCCAGGCTTATGCATCATTGGGTGATATTCCCGATGAGGTAGAGCTTGCGATTATCGCGGTGCCGGCAGCGTTGGTAGAAGTTATTGTTTTGGAAGGTATTGAGAAGGGTTGTAAGGCTTTTATAGTTTTTAGCTCCGGTTATGCCGAGCTGGGTGAGGGCGGACGGGATGCCCAGGTCAGGCTGGCTGATATATGCCACGCCGCCGGTGCGTTACTCCTGGGTCCGAACTGTATCGGCTGTGCGGATACCGGCTCACGCCTTATTGCCTCGTTCTCATCCGCCATGGACACCACAACACTTAAACCAGGGCGATTCGGGCTGGTTACCCAAAGTGGTGCGTTGGGATCGTACTGGATGGCAATGGTCGATCGGCAGGGCCTTGGATTTAGCAAGTTTATCGCGACCGGCAATGAGGCGGGTGTGGATCTGGCGCAAGGAATTGCCTGGCTTGCCAATGATCAGGCGACCGATGTTATAGGCGTATATATCGAGAGCATCAAAGATATTGCGGGTTTTCGGGCAGCGGCATTGCTGGCAGCCAGAGCAGGTAAAACAATAATTGCAATTAAGGCGGGCCGTTCCGCGGTGGGAGCGGAGGCAGCGGCTTCGCACACCGGTGCACTTGCCGGTGAAGATAAAAATTACCAGGCCTTTTTTGACCAGTTTGGTATTGTTCGAGCGAATTCATTGTCCGAAATGATTGACACCGCCAAACTGTTAATCCACCAGCCACCACCGGCAGGCAAGCGAATTGGAATAGTGACCGTCTCTGGAGGCGCGGGCGTGTTGCTGGCTGATGAGCTTGACTCACGCGGACTGATCACGTCTGACTTTTCAGACAGTACCAAAGCGCAGCTGAACCAGGTTCTACCGTCCTACATTCAGGCCAGAAATCCGCTCGATCATACCGCCGCCATTGCGGGTAATCCAAAGTTGTTTGAGTCGGTGATTGATATTGTGGGTCAGTCGGAAGATCACGATGCCTATGTGGTTTTTAGCGGCTTGCTTGACAGCATTGCCGATAAACTGGTTGCCTCTATCAAAAAGGCATTTGCCCAATCCAGTAAACAGGTAGGTGTAATCTGGCTTGGGGCCAGCGCCGAGGTTATAGATGAGCTGGAACAATCTGGTATTCCGGTATTTATGGATATACCACAGGCAGCGCGGGCGTTTGAAAATGTAGCGTTTGCGGTAGAGATGGAACATAAGGTCAGGTCTTTTGATACCCGACAATGGCCTGCTGTACGCCTTGTTCCGGCAGATGGTTTGAAATGGCTGACAGAGCATCAGGTATCGCAGCGCGTTCAGACAATGTGCAATTTCGTGTTCCCCGCTCACTATCTTGTCGCGGAGCGCAACACTTCTGATATAGCAACCGGTGACGGCATTGCCGTCCGTGCCGGGCAGGTCAATTTACAGTTTCCATTGGTGGCGAAACTTCAAAGTGATGTCATGCCTCATCGTAGCGAGCATGGAGGAATTATCCGTAATTTGTACACCACGGCGCAAACGCAGGAAGCGGTAGAAACACTTTTTCAGCTTGCCACCGCAATGGATATTGATTGTGAAGGGGTGCTGTTACAGGAAATGCATGAGGTAGCTTGTGAACTCATCGTCGGTATAAAAAACGATGCATTGTTTGGCCCTGTGTTTCTGGTCGGGCGCGGTGGCGTCGATGTAGAATTGCGACCGGACGTACAAAGTGCATTGCTACCGTTAACGTCAGACGAAATCAAATCAATGGTGCTGGCGCTTGAATCTGCGCCCTTGTTATCCGGTCACAGAGGCGGGCCAGTTGTTGATCTGGAATTGTTGGCGAAAAACCTTGCCATGCTCGCCGACAACTATCTGGCCGATAAACAGTTGATTGATCTGGAGATTAATCCGTTGGCCATAACTAAAGAGGGCAGTGTAATCGCACTGGATGCGCTTGCCAGTGAACGACGCTAAATCGGTAGTAGCCAATTCTCAACCAAGCGCCTTTTGCACCATTCGGTGAAAGTGATGAATCGCGTGCTCGGAGCGGCCGCTTCGTTCGCGATCTACAATAATGGGGCCTTGAGAATAGCCTCTGGATCTAAGGCCACGTTGCACGCTCTCACACAAAGCGACATCTTCGGGCATCAATACATTGTTGGTGTACTCGGCCCGTGCTTCGTTAAAATTGCCTGTGGCCGACAAATTAAAGCCGCTAAAGTCGGTAGTTTCATGCCCTACAGGTCTAATTGCCGCGATATTCATTTCTTCGTGGCAGGGGAGTATATTGAATGTGGTGTTGGGCCATAGATACCAGAAGCGTGACTGCATGAAAGATTCATTCTCGGCCAACTGGTAGGCAGAGTTATCGGCTTTGATATCAAAGCCGCTTTGTTTTGCCCACAAACCAAACGTTTCATGTTGATACGAATTCATGGAGATGAGGTCTGCAAAGTCCGGATGTGCGTGATCGCAGTGATAACATTCAACGTAGTTGTCTACCACGACTTTCCAGCCGGCTTTAATTTCATACTGGCCCAGCGCACCACCCTGTGGATGCCCCAGTTTGTCAAAGAAAGGCACACTCGAGCGTATATCAGTCTCAAGGTCGGCTGCCTGTTCGGTCAATGGTATCGCGTGCTCATCAAGGTTCACGAAAACACAGTCAAGAAACAATTCAAGCTTGACTGATTTCAGTGTGTAGTCGACCTTGTTGAAATCAGGCCGTTGTTTGGCGCGCGGCTCTCCTCGTAGAAAACCCTCGCGCTCGTAGACCCAGGCGTGGTATGGACAAACGATATGTTTATCTACGTTGCCACTACCAGCTGGTAAAAGCTCGTGAGCACGATGCTGGCACACGTTATAAAAAGCGCGCAGTTCTCCATCTCCACCCATCATCACAAACAGATTTTGATCGCAAATTTGCGCGGTGACATAGTCCCCTGGCTGTGCAAAGCTGCTTTTGTGTGCCACAAATTGCCAGGTGCAATAAAAGATTCGTTCTTTTTCAATTTCATAAACCTGCGCATCGGTGTACAGACTGGAGGGCAACGTGTAAGAAGACTCGGCAGATTCGACCAGTGGTTTTTCGTAGCTGGTATGGTTGTACACTTTACCCGACATTTTTCTATCTCCGTTGGACAGGGTTTTTCACCCCCTGCTTCCCTGACGATATCACAGTGCAAAGTAGTTTCAAAAACGTAACCGCTGACGGTGCAGTCCGCCGCACGGACTCCCGGATAGTGTTGCACAACAACTATCGGTTATAGTGCAAACCGGAAATAATCTGCTAATAGAAAACAGGAGCAGGCAATGTCAACTGGCTGGGTTTGTCATGAGCTGTACATGTGGCATAACACACATAACTGGAATCAGTTTTACGAACCGGACTTAACGCTTCAGCCTGGTGAGCATGCCGAGAACCCGGAGACCAAGCGTCGCTTTCGCAATCTGCTGGAAGTCAGCGGATTGCACGAGCAGGTAGTGCAGATAAAACCGCGGGCGGCAACCGTGGAAGAGCTTCTGCGGTTTCACACACGCGAGCATCTTGAGCACATTAAATCATTAAGTGAATCGGGTGGAGGAGATGCCAGTGACGGTACGCCTATGGGTAAGGGGAGTTTTGAAATTGCACAGCTCGCAGCCGGTGGCGTGATTCAGGCATTTGATGCAGTGATTAGCGGTGCGGTAGAAAACGCCTATGTCCTGTGTCGCCCGCCAGGTCATCATGCGCTGGCTGATATGGCGCTGGGTTTTTGTCTGTTTGGCAATGCAGTAGTTGCGATAAAGCACGTGCAAGCCATTCACGGTATCCAGCGCATCGCCACCGTCGATTGGGATGTGCACCATGGCAATGGGACAGAAGCAGCATTTATTGAGGATCCGAACGTTCTGACTATCTCGATCCATCAGGATAATCTGTTTCCACCGGACTCCGGTTTTATTGAAAATACCGGTGTGAATGCAGGTAAGGGCAGCAACATAAATATACCGTTGCCACCAGGTTCGGGCTCGGGTGCCTATCTGGCCTGCATGGAGCAGGTAGTACTTCCGGCGCTACAGCGTTTTAAACCGGAAATGATTGTAGTGCCGTGCGGGTTTGATGCCTCGGCCATGGATCCGCTTGGCCATATGATGCTCTCGTCTGAGGCATTCCGGCAGATGACCGCCATGCTTAAGGACGCGGCTGGCACACTGTGTAATGGCCGTTTAGTGATGACTCACGAGGGCGGATATTCAGCCAGTTATGTGCCTTACTGCGGGCTCGCAGTGATTGAAGAGTTGCTAGGCGTTAGCAGCGAAATCCGGGATCCGTGGGCCCCCATGATTAAGGAGTATGCAGGCCAGGCCTTAATGCCACATCAGCAAGCAGTGATTGACAATGCCGCCAGGCTTCACCTGCGCGCATGACAGTTTTATAGCGGCAGGAGGAATTGCGTCAGAGGTGCTGGCTCGAATCGAGGCTGGTGAAGTCGGTCGGTTTCACATTATGTGGGAAAAGCAGGGAGTTGCACTTAAGCCTTCGGTCTAAATTCCGTTGAAGACTTGTATTGCTGGAAACCCGATCCCGGGAATAAGA
>CAYPCS010000073.1:15224-26815 GCA_964409275.1 uncultured Granulosicoccaceae bacterium | reverse complement strand
TTTCGACAGCCTCGTTAGAATAAAAACATGCAGAATGGGTTTCCTATGAGCACCCATTAGTAATTTGTTGAATAACTGTTTTTGGAGTCATCTTTGCTGGACCCCCTAAACGTATAGTTGCATTGGAATTGTGCTTATTCAGTGGCTCAATTTCCAAGGTTGCGTAAGCAGAGCCACCGTTTAAGATTAGTATCTCAAAACCGTCTTCGCTCTTGGGTGTGACATTAGTATTTAGTGTGCCAAAATGCATTTTCCTTGCGTTTTTGTCAAGGCAAGCGGTAAGCTCGTATGAAGCTTTTGTACTAGCAAATTCTCCAACTGGATAGGTGTCTTTAATTTCCTGGGGCGTCGTACTACATCCTGCTAAAAATGTGAGTGCAATCGCAACTTGAAAGAACTTCATCGTGAATTCCATAATTGACACAGTCAAATCTCATTACTTCGGTAACAATGAGACAAACTTGAGAGTGGTGTTAATTTGCTTTGCACTTTTTCAATAAGCGTGAAATTCATACATGAAACCAAGGTAGAAATGTCTAGCTTGTTGCGCGAATATTCTAACAAGGTAATGCTTGTGCCGAGCTAAATTCAGAACTTTGGGAGTCTCAACAATGACCTGAAATTGGTTGATATTACCCAGTGGGTGAGTGCCGTTGAACACGCTCAAGTTATACCTACCAAAAGCCTAACCAGCATGCCAGTAGTTAAACCAGAGAGAAGGATATTCTCCACATGTCTTCTTACCACTCAACGCAATACGCAGAAGCCGTACTCAGGCAAATAGAAGCTTTCCTTTAGAGAAGAACTCATGGCATCTGGGTGTGAAAAGTAAAATTGCACAGAACAGAAACGAGGACAGAAGATACGAGACCCATGCCGCCGAATCGAAAAAGAATTGCTCGTATATTTTGCATGACACAGCACTTACAACAAAAAGCCATTTTACATAGTTTTTCCCGCGATACAGACCAATCGAATAGAATAAAAGCAAAGCCAGGACAGGCAGAATAGCCGGAAGAGTGAGACCGACTTTAGGAGACAGTGATACCTGAAGGTCATTTCCAGTGTATATGTCTAGCGCTATATTCAACAAAGCAAGTAGACAAACACCAAGTAGTGCAGCCGAAGTAAATACCACAGCTTGAGGACGGAGAGCGCGAAGAGCTGGTTCACTGAACTTCCGGGAAAGTTCTTCCGCCAGATCATTTTCATTTTTTGTCAGCCTGTCTTTCAATTACTATCCTGGTAAACCACCAACCTCCGACGCAGAATCAGGAAACACCAGGAGCACGCCCGGCAACACATGCGTATTCATATTGTTGCAGTTTGCAACCGGGTCTGCTCCAGCAAGTCGATCCAGCTATTATTAAACATAAATAACGCATCATATACCATGAACCAGGCCTCCTGTGGTGCTACTTTCATCAGATCGCCGATTTGCCAATGACTTCCTTCAGACGAAATCACGCGAAACAGCTCTTGCCGTCGAGCAACAGTTGTTATCTAATAATGATCTATGTGACTACCGATTGTGATTCTTCAACACAATCTCGCCTCTTCAGGTTATGCCCATGCCGGGAGTACACAAAGTGCACCCGAGCTACCAGCAATACAGTGCGGCTGCCTCATCGTGTCGCTTTATTGAACGCGCCTGTACACTGGGTTATACCAGCTATAAATTCAAAAGCGGAGTATATTGATAGTATGGTTGCCAGGTGTTGCTGCGGGGAACTAGAGATCAATGTGTCAGGAGAACCGACAAAGCACGGTATATGTCACTGCGACAACTGCAAGAAAAGAACCGGTAGTGCCTTTGGTATATCGGTATACTTCAGTAAGGGCAATATGTCAGGAGTGTCTTTTAGCAATCTGAATATGTCTGAAGTGGAGATCACAGATGCAAACCTGGAAGGAATGAAGATCAATGGAATTCTGGTTTCTGATCTTACTCAATGCGTACGAGAAAAGCAGCTAAATGGCTTCCTCAGACGTACCCTTGCTCCTCACTACCCGTACCGGTCGCTGGTAGTTATCATCTAATAACACTCAATGACTGTTACCGATGGTGACCGACCTGCAGAGGAATTTCACCTCATCGGCTCATCAACATGTGGAGCGTACGCAAATCAGACCAGCGTTCAGTCTGGAAGGCAACAGACCTTCACGCGTAGTCAAGTATGGCGCGTACAGGAGTCCCCACTGAGGTTCGATCAAGAATATGTTCGTAAATCAAACTCTATTGGCAGTAGCCACCTGTATGCTGGTTTGTGCATGTGGAAGCGAAAGCAACAACTTTGCTAATGCACCGCCAACCACCTTGTCACCTGAGTCACAGCTACTCGCTACATCTCCAACTGATGGTACTCACGATTCAGAAACCCCCGAACTAGCGCTTACTCCTGAAGGTGGCGCAGATCCGGTCGGCAACCTCGATACCCCACCTCCATTGGTCGATGAATGTGAAGTCACGCCTCGTGGAGAACCGACTGGTACCGTAGCGCTTGGCACAGTATTGATCAATTTGATGGGGCATCTCGATGGCTCGGAGGCGCTGACCGTTGGCGAGATTGATGCTGCTTTATCGGTTATACAGATGACCGGATCCGAGCTTGGTGGTAGCTCGAGCTTGATCGAGCAGGCGTTTCAGCTTATTGATCTTTACGATGATGAATACGGCCCTTTGTTTCTTAACGAGGTTACTGAGGGTGGTGTGCCACGCACACGTGGTTCAGACGACAGTATTATTCACTACGCTGTAATTGCGGTACAGCAGATGATACTTGATCATGCTTATGCCGATAATAACACCGCTCGCTTTCGTAGCAGTCTCGAAGACCGTGCGTTTACAACATCATCTTATTTCCCGGGTGCTGTTAACCAGCCCGCTGAAGTTGGTGAGTACTCGGTGGAAATTGATGGATCCAATCCGCTGACTACACATCGGCCGTTTGGCGCTATGCTGGCAGACTCTCGTCGTCCAACAGGTGTTTATGCACCTCCTGGTAACATTGTCGAGATCACTGTTCCAGACAGCATGGTCGGTGCTGATTTTCAAATAAGAGTTGGAGCACACTCGTGGGATCTGGCCAATAAAAACAGCATCACACGACTTGATCGTGTCTCATTAACCTTCCCGATAGACTGTTCAACCACTGTTGTGGCCAACCCGCTTGGAGGTGGAATTTATATCGAAGTGCCATACGGTGCAGATGTTGGTACAGCAGAAATTAAAATAAAAAATGCAATTCGCTCGCCTTTCTATGCTGCACGCAGTTTTGCCGGTCACACTACTGTTGCCCAATGGGAGATCGAGAAATCTCACGCGGCTCCGTGGCCTGATCTCGAAGGTGATCACTTCATGGCTCAGGTGCCAACGGCGTGGCTCAGTGAGATTGAAGATCCGGCAACCCTTATGGCTGATTGGGACGCGTCAATGCAATCTGTTCTGGATCTGTTTGGCGTTACCGAAACACACAAGACAATACTGTATGTGCAGGTAGATACAACGCTTCGCGGCAGCGCTTTTTTTCCGGGTTATCCGATGTCTAATTTTCCATACAACCCGGCCAATCCCGCTGCCCCCAACAATAATCAGGTGTTGTTGCGTTCCCCGCTGGATGTCAACTACGTTACTTACCACGAACTGGGACATCAACTGCTTTTCACTAAATTCGAGGGGGAAGTTGAAGCAGCAGTTCATCTGCCTTATGTGCGGTATCAAAACGAAGTGTTCGGCATAGACCTCGACACCGCCTATAGCACATCGTCATTTAGAAACTCTAACGTTACACTCGATCAATCGTTTATCAATTGGGCTGTCAGGCCTAATTTTAAGACCGGGCTTCCTATGCGATCAGCCCGCCCTAACTCCGAAATGGCCTACCAGCGCCGTGGTTACGGCAAGTACATTACAATGGTAAAGCTATTCGGCTACCTGTAGCAATTGCCCTGAAGTGGTTTCTGGTAATTGTCATCTAGTAACAGACCATGACTGTTATTTATGTTGACCTTCCTGCTGAAGGCTTCCACCCTGTTAGATCATGCCCATACCGGGTGTGCACAATATGACAGCTGGCAACAAGAAATGATGCAGTTTTCGCTCCTCAGACTGATTCATTTTTCGTATCAGTGCGAGGCGTTATAGTAACCAATAAAATATTTATGACAGTACCAATCAAAGCATTTAAACCATTTTCGGAAATAAATTGTGTTCTCGATCTATTTAGATTCCCGCTATCTGAAGTAAAAGATCCCAAACAAGCCATCATTCATACGACAAATGAATTTAAAGAGATGTACGGCATTGAATTTTCTCAAAACGCGACTCATGGTCATATTACGACCGATATGGAAGGCGAAACTATTTCCTTTCAAGAACTTTGGGGCGAGGGATATAACGTAGATGACGATGATTTACATCTTTTTCATTATACAGATAATAGTAAGTCAACTGGAATACATGATGGCTTAGCTCATGCTTTGTTAAACCCGCCATATGGTTTACGACACAATAATCCACATAAGGCATTTGGTGGTAAATATAGTGAGTTTGAAAAAAACTGGATGAAAAACCTGATTCACAAGTTTTGTTTTGAAGTTCTGGAACTTGATAAACTTGAAGATGGAAACAGCTTACTCATTAAAAAATGGCCAACCAATTGGTCAATCTACTTTGACGCTGGTGATGAATGGTGGGGTTCTTTTTGCTGGACTATCGTCAATTCAGAGAAACAGTGGATTACCGTCATTACAGCATCGACAACCGACTAGCAAAACGCAAATTAACAGAGTTGTTCATAACTGAACATTATGCACACTACTACTCTCAATCACGCTCCCACACCGGGGGTGTACCAATTTGTTCTAATAGAAAATCGATAAATACACGCACTTTAGCGGTAAGCACATTTGATTTCGGGTATGCCAGCCAAATCGCTGCTCCATCGTTCACTTCATAGTCTGGCAGAACGCGCACAAGTGATCCCTCTTTCAATTCTTTGTGTATATTCCATGTCTAAAACAATTTTAATTACAGGTTCAACCGATGGAATCGGTCTGCTTACAGCCAAAACACTGGCTTCTGACGGACACCGTGTTTTATTACATGGCCGAAGCCCGGATAAACTCGATAAAGCTGCAAAAGCAATTGGCAGCGACACTGAAAGCTACACTGCCGACTTGTCGCGAATGGATGAAGTTCAAGCACTAGCTTCTGACATTCTCAAACAACACACCCGGCTTGACGCCGTTATCAATAACGCTGGTGTTTTAAAAATCGCCCAACCAAAAACAGCAGAAGGATACGATGCCAGATTCATGGTTAATACGTTTGCACCCTACTCGCTGACAAAAGCCTTGTTGCCAATTCTTCCGACACACGCGCGCATAGTGAACCTGTCTTCGGCGGCGCAAGCTCCGGTGAATATTGATGCACTACACGGGCGTGTGCAGCTCGACGATATGGAGGCCTATGCCCAAAGCAAACTGGCCATCACAATCTGGTCGAGGGAACTGGCAAAAGAGCTGGCTAATGGTCCTGTCGTCGTAGCAGTCAACCCTGGCTCTCTGCTGGCATCTAAAATGGTCAAAAAGGGATTTGGAGTTCAGGGTAAAGACATGCAAATCGGTGCGAATATTCTGTGTGAGGCGGCAACTGGCGCATCGTTTTCGGACGCATCAGGCAAGTATTTTGATAATGACGTTGGTGCATTTGCACAACCACATGCAGTAGCACTGGATGCAAATCACAGTGCAGAGGTTATGCAGGGAATAGAAGCGGTGCTGGCAAAACCGGCTTGATCCGTTCTATTTAGCTCACACCAGACCAATGCATAAACTCCCTTTGATTTTGCTCGCGACTGCAGACGGATTACCAGAGGGACAAGGCCCAATAAAGGATAGACGCTACACTAAGTTGGGTAATAGTAAGGGACAGGCAATGTAAAAAGAATGTGAGATGCAATACCAGGTACCACAGAGGAGCTTCGATATGTCACATGAAACTATAATATACGGATACATAGAAGGTCGTGCATGGCGCAAAGAGAACTACAGAAAATATCAAAAAAGAAACATTGAAATTGTCTCCAGCCTTCCGAACGAAGACACAGATCTGCATTTTGTTAATGGCATATTCGCGTCAAAAATACCTCACGAGAGCACGATCCAAGGCACATTTAACACCCACATTCTTCATTTCGGAGCATCTTTAAAAACAAGAAAGACTGATCAGCGACATAACTGGATCGCAAAGTTTGAAGAATTGCTTGGAGAACTCTATTGGAACGCTGCAATTGTGCACATTGATACCGAGATATACGGTCGTTACAAGTACGAATGGCAAAGAAAAACGGAAGGAGTAATTTCAAACTACGATGTGGAAGAGCTTTCACCCACAACCAACTGGAAAAGGCAGATGATTTCTGACACAAAAGTCCTGGAATCAGTAGAGACTTAAAAATGCGCAGCAAACAAGGATAATGGCGCTAATAACTGGCAAACTCACTGGCAAGCACTACGCCGCAGATAGTTATAGATAAACCTGCAATGGCCATCGCAAAAGGCTGCTTGTCTGGTACGAGAGCACCAACGGTTGCTGCCTTTGAAGAGCCAATTTTCTGCATCGCGTACCCGTAAACCAAAGCACCAATATCAATTGAATTAGTGGTGCGGTGGGCAGGCTTGAATACGACGTTCAAGCAGCATCGGTACCGCGCTCGGTGTTGCCCTTTGCATCTAACCGGGTACTGAGTACAGCAACAACGACAATGATTCCGCCGAACACAGTGGCGTCCGCCGGAATCTCGGCGAAGAACAACCAGCCAAGCAATGGAGCAAGCGGAGTTTCCAGCGTACTAAGTAAAGCCGTTTCCCCGGCAGGCAACCGCTTTACGCCCTCTGCCAGTGTTACCGAGGCGATGGCGAACGCAAGTCCAAAAGCAGCCATCAATAAAAAGTCTGTCATTGAAACAATGAAAGGATTAACGTGGTATATCGCTATCGGTAACAATATCAACGACGAAAGCGCAGCCGGCCCTGCGGCAGGCGTGGACGGATAGCGCCGGTATATCACCATTAAGATTGCCATGGCAATCGTCATCCACAAGGCCAGTAAGTCACCCTGCAAATTAATACTATTGGCTGATCCCGATACGATTATTGCAACACCGGCAATTGAACCTGTACAGCCCAGCACCAGTCGCCTCGTCAGTCGCTCATTAATCCAGATCCAGGCCAGTACCGCTGCAATAAGCGGCGCTGCGGCATAGATGAGCATCACGTTAGCCATAGAAGTCAGCTTGAAAGCAGGAATAAACGCTACAATTCCGGAAGCGCCAACAATGGCGACAGCCAGACCACTGCCACTCATGCACAAAAATTCGCGCGCGAACCGTTTCTGCCAAAGAACGTACGCGCAGGTAAAGCCGGCGGCAAATACACCACGCCAGAAGATAATCTCCCACGCGTCCGACTCCACCGCTTTGGTAAACACACCCGCACTGCTGAAAACGATCGCCGATATAGTCACCAGCAGTACCCCGGCTTTATGTGAGCTCATCAACGCTAACTCCCGTCGCGCAGGGTTGCGCGGCCAGGAACTGCCTCAACACAGTGGACAGCCGAAGAAATATCTGTGGGCATAAACAGCCAATGTGCCAGCAATAAGGTGGTCATCACACGCTCTCGTTAGAAGTTCCATGAAGTTGGTGTTAGGTTAGGCAGCAGTGGAACTTTCCACAAACGAGAAAATTTCATATTTTTTGTGAGAAAATCCTGGGTATCCATGGTGATCCGATCGCTCCCTCCTCTGAATGCACTCAGAGCATTTGAATCAGCCGGCAGGCATCTCAGCTTTACAAAGGCTGCAGCAGAACTGAATGTCACCCCCGCTGCAGTCAGTCATCAAATTAAAACGTTGGAAGACTTTCTCGATGTTCCATTGTTTTATCGACTGACACGCGGGCTTCGCCTGACTGGCGCAGGTCAGGTCGCGCTGGCAACAATCAGCCAGGGTTTCGACAAGCTGACGATTGGTGTGGAGCAGATACGTACATACAACGCCAGGGAACAACTGACTATCAGTGTCAGCCCTTCCTTTGGCGCCATGTGGCTGGTACCAAGACTGGAAAATTTTCGCAAACGTTACCCGGAAATTGAAGTGCGCATTGACGGTACTGATCAGCTAGTCGACCTTGTGCGAGATCCCGCTGATGTAGCAATTCGCTATGGCCCCGGTGGCTACAACGGGGTACAGGTCGATCATTTGCTTAATCAGGTGAACACACCAGTCTGCAGCCCGAAACTATTGACCGGTAAAAATGCACTGAGACAGATCGATGATCTGCGCCATCAAACTTTGCTGCACATCGACTGGAAAGACGCCGAAGCCAGCTGGCATATGTGGCTACTGGCAGCAGGCCTGTCTGATATCGACTCAAGCAGCGGCCCGACGTTCACGATGGAGTCAATGGCCGTGCAAGCAGCACGAGACGGTCATGGAGTAGCGCTGGTCGGCAATGTACTTGTAACCGATGATCTCGCCTCCGGCCAACTCATTCGGCCATTTGATTCCCAACTGGACACACCACTGTCATTTTCATACTACCTGTTGAGTGAGCCAGATAACGCTCAACCCCCCAAAGTGGTTGCTTTTCGCGAATGGTTGCTGGAAGAATCGGCTCTTATGCATGAGTTAGCCTAAGCCAATGCGAACAGAGTCAATGTAAAAAGGGTAATTGCAAACAGGGTCAACGTGATAAAGGGTCAATGCGAGCAGGCGGGTATGCGGTAACAATGCCGGCACCAGTCGCAAGGGTGTCGCATGCGTCCTGTTTCAGGGTAGCCTTAAACCCGGAAGCAGACATGCTGCCAGCCGGTCAACAGGTTGCGAACCCAAGGTACGCACGGAATCGATTTTTAATATAAGTGGCATCCCGCGGCGGCAGAGACCGCGGTAAATTATCAGCCTTGATTTTTAATACGAACAACCGCGGTCCTTCAGATGGCGATTGCAATTGTTCGCATAGCGCGTCAACCTCATCAAGGCTGCGCAGCAAACCGGTTTGTGAAAACCCGCAAGACTCCGCTACTGATGCCAGATCTATACCTCGCCCGGTATGACTGGACTGCATTCCAGTCTCGCCAAAATGTTGATTGTCGAGCACAATGATATCGAGGTTAACGGGCCTTGCAACCGATATAGTGGCCAATGAACCAAACGCCATCAGCTGTTCACCATCTCCGGTAATCACCATCACTCGCTTCTTTGGCTGTGCCTGTGCGATACCCAGCCCGACAAGCGCAGCACCACCCATTGCACCCCACAGGTAATAATTGTCATCTGTGTCACCGCACGCGTGCACATCATAACTCGGCGACCCCAGACCGGTAACGACCAGCGCACCGTTGCGCGCAGCGATCAATCTAGCAACCGCCTCACGTCGGTCCATAGTCAGCGTCATAGATTTACTCACCATTCTTTTTTTCCAAGCAGACGTTGACCGAGTAATACCGCTACTTGTTGATCTCCGTCAAAAGCCATGGTGGTCGCCTGCGCGACTGACTCCACCACATCGACACCGGTGTCAGCACGTATAACCTGCAAACCTATCGCCTCGAGCGATGTCCTGGTCGCCTGGCCCATCGGTACCTGCCACGGATTGAACTCACCCCATTCACCTCGCATAGTCACCAGCATCAGCAATGGCATCCGGGTTTGAACTGGCAGCGAAAGCATATTTATACAATTGCCAACACCAGAGGATTGCATCAATAACACACTGCGCATACCACCGAGCCAGGCACCGGCCGCAATAGCAACACCTTCTTCCTCTGTAGTTAGCACATTGCTTTTTACCGATTCATCTTCGCCAAAAAGACGAATCAGGGTGGAATGTCCGGCGTCCGGCACGTAACACATCTGTTGTACCTGTGCACTTTTGAGTGTCTCATACACAGATAGCGGCCACTCTTTGGCAAGGTCGCGACTACCCTGCCCGTTTGGTGTAGAAGGTATTGTAGTCAAAGGGTTACTCCGGCGATGCCAGGTTAGTGAAAAAAATAGCACGCCCCTGCTGCAACCGAAATGTGTAGCGAGGCAGGTGCGAGAGTTCCATATTTTTCTATAGCCTGGGTAAATAATCCATCTATTTCTTTGTCTTTATGTCAATCTCGACTGACGATGCGCGATTTCTGATTTTGTATAATGAACATAATGAACGCAGAATTCCGCCGCGATGTGGCAACAATCAGGAAAACTAAAGTGAAATTCAGCAGCACTACACCAATTATTCGAATATTTGACGAAGAAAAAGCCAGGCAGTTTTACGTAAATTACCTGGGTTTTTCTGTCGACTGGGAGCACCGGTTTGAAGCCGGGCTACCACTGTATTTGCAAGTATCAAGAAGTAAATGTGTCATTCATTTGTCTGAGCATCACGGAGACTGCTGCCCCGGGGCAGCGATGAGAATAAAGGTTGATGCACTGGCAGAGTTTCATCAAGAACTGCACGAGAAAAACCCGAAGTACGGGCCAGCAATTGAAAAAATGCCCTGGGGAACCGAAGACATGTCAGTTAAAGATCCATTCGGAAACAGACTAACGTTCTGTAGCGAGGTAAGCACTTAATATTGCCGAATATGACAAACTAAACATCGTAAGAAAAGAAGCTGCGGCAGTTGTCCAAATTAGCATGCGCTGATTGCCACCCAACCCCTTTACAAGCCAGAGTCTACTTAAGCCAGAGTCTACGCCCGGTATTGGCTTGTTACAATCGAAACAACAAAGCTTTCTATTGAAACATCATTGAAAAAGTCAAGGCCGATACCTGGTTCCGTCAAACAACCTGATGGAACCGGCGATGATACAGAAATCTGGAATAATAATTCGAATAATCGTGGCTGTGACGCTATGCGTCGCCAGTTTCACTGCACTGGCCCAGCTTGGGGATTATGAACGGGATAAGCTGCTTCGGGCGCTTCATATTCCAACACTAACGAAGAACCCTGCTATTTTCGACGGCACTACGTTCAATCCCGATGCAGACCCCGGGGATGCGTACCGGTTTATGAACGCGTTCGCACAGGATATCAACAAAGCAGTCAAAGTTGTTAACTCTATGTCGACCACTGGTCGCCACAGTGATGAGGGCGCACGTTTGATTGAACTCGTGCGTGAAAAACTTGAATACTCGAAAGCGATGACCAGCCAATTCAAGGCATTCGATAGACGAAAAAAAACGCAAGCGCCTGCCACACAAGACAAACCAGTCACACAAGACAAACCGGATAACGCCGCCCCGGTGAACAAACCGACAGCGTCATCCATCGCAGTCAACGCTAACGATGACTCTTCACAGATCGAGCTATCACACATCCAGAATCATCTCGATCAGCCAGGCGCACTTATGGCCTCCGGCAAGTACGACGGCACAGCTTTCGATCCTTCTCTGACCATGGAAGAGGCCAACGTATTTATAAATCAGTTTTTCGATACCGCATCAGCCGCTGTTGCCGCTTACAATTCACTCCCTCCTTTGGCGCAGCGATCACCCCTGGGGCGTTCCATGGTAGATGAAATACAAACACGCCAG
>CAYPCS010000073.1:0-15124 GCA_964409275.1 uncultured Granulosicoccaceae bacterium | reverse complement strand
CGCCAGGGGATGGGAAAACGCACATCAGGCACCCGAATTCAATAAGCTCTCGGCGGAGATGAGCGGTGCAATGACTGACCTGGCGACAACCTGTGCCAGTAGTATTTTCTCAACAATTTTGCAAAGTGGTGAATTTTGCGAGGACAGGCCTGACACCGATCCGGTCGCCTGGTGCTTAACTGCACAGGCTTTCGAGAAGTCAACGCAGTTTGCTACAGCAGCACAACCGGTAACTCCTCATGCCTGCACAGTATTTGAAGATGAAGTGATGTCACGGCGCAACCAACGCCGCATGCATACACTGCTGCAAGACCCGACCGCCGAAAACTTTACGCTACCTGTCATGAGCAACCTGCTTGAGACAATGGCGGAAATTACACAGCAATGCGCCAATCCGCAATACACAAAAATTATACAAACCGGCTGCGGTGAAAATCCACAACAGGATGCCAGAGCCTGGTGCAGTGCTGCATCACAGGCACCCGCCGCGATCCGCAACCGATTGATCCGCAGCAGGCCTGACTGGGAAACCATTGCAGAGGAACCATACGACGATGAGGATGAGCTATCCGACAGAGATGGTTGGGCTAGCGTTGAAGGCCCCACCAGTTTTACGGAAATACTTTCCTTCGATCGTATGATGTACGTCGAACTGGCGGACTTCACACCAGAAGAGCAGAAAATAATGTTTACGAGTCTTGATATCGCCGCCAGCGACTTTAAACACTACGGTGATGCACAGGAGATAATTGAGGAATTTCGGCAAGCAATTGAACGTGGTGCAGATTGCTGGTCAAAACTGCCTCGCGCCAGTGCTGACGTCAAAGCCGACTATGGTCCCGCGCTGGCCGCAAACCAGATTACGGCCCAATGGCATCCTGAAGCAGCTGTGATAGACACATGGTACAGCCGTGGCAACTGGAAAATTCACAGAAACAACCTTGGGATCATCCAGCGCCGCACGCTGCCCGGTTATGTGATGTTCAAGTTACCGGAAGATCCTTATTGTCAGGTGCGCAGCTTTACACTGACCGAGCAGTACAGGGGAGGCGATTCGTTCCAAAAAGCGCGCGGCGTTCGATTTGGATACGTACGCTTCCAGGACTGCGAACGGCGTTAATGATACGTCGTCAAAAATCACCCGGATTTTACATGGGCACTCAACATGGACAAATCCATGTTTGAATTCGCGTTGTTCCCATACGCTGAGTTGATCGATGCGCATCAACAACCAGTCTATCTCATCAGCCACTCGTTGGGTGGCGCTCCGGGTTAAGAGTGTCGCCACAGTGCGTCCCATTCGAGTTGCCGGAAAGATACCTTTCGGTCCCGCCCGACTCGTACTGATAAACATAATGTCAGGGCGCAACAAGAATGCTCTGCCGGGCATCGACCCGTATCGGTGTATCCAGACCCGTCAACGATGACCTTGTCGGGATCTGTTTACGCTCATCACATTCCAGCCTTGTAGTTACAAACGAAACAATTTCACTCATGCTCTGAAACGAAGCTGTTACCCCCTGGCCGTAAATTATTAATCCACGGACTTGCCAAACAGGTAAATCCACCAACGGTCGATTAAAGGAGCTTTGACCATGAAACCACTTGCAGCCTGCTTTTTAACAACGTGTGCGCTATCTCTCTACTTTCCCGGTCACACGGTGCACGCAACAACTCTGTACAAGCTCTCCGCTGGAGAGTCGGTGACTGCAACATCAGGAGTTACGTCAGGTGGCAGCTACAAAACTCTTGGTGGCAGCAAAGACTACAAGGCGATTCATCGAATCACGAACCGGGAATCATCCAACCATCCATGCAAAATGAAAACAAAAATGCGTCATCTCAACAACTACACAGCAACGGCGGAAACAGAGTCACTGGACACCGGTTGCACGAAAGACAAGATCACTGTTGGCTACGAAGACACCGAGACTTATGTGCGGGCGGTTCAAGTGTGTACAAATAACACAAAAATCAAAGGCCTTAGAGTCTGGGGAACAAAGCTGGATAGACACACAGGAAATCTCACGAACGTTGCGAGAAAACAGGATACTCGTACAAATTGCATTTCCTGGCACTCCAAATCAGAGTGCCCTGCCGGAAATGTTGCGTCAAAGATCAAGGTCTCATACGGCCTAAAGGATTTTTTCGGTATCTCGCTGGTATGTCGTACCGTTATTCCGAAATAGCCAACACCATTAATCTATAACCGAACTTTTCACCACTGTACAACTAATAAAGGAATATTTTCAATGAAGATCAAAAATGGACACTTCCTCGCAACAATCGCCGCAACTGGCCTGCTAGTAACTACTTCGGGTACTGCTACGCCACTCTACAAACTTAATACAGCGACCCATACCACTTCGGTATCGGGCGTCGATCTAAAAAACTACGATACGTTCGGAGGCACAATGGATTTCAAAGCGATACACCGTATAACTAACTGGGAATCAGCCGATCGCCCTTGTAAAATGAAGGTTAAGATGCGTCACTTGAACAAATACGACGGCACAACCGACTCGCACAGCCTGATTTCCGGTAGTTGCAACGGAGACAAAATTACCGTTGGCTACAACGATACCGAGACCTACATTCGTGGCGTGCAGGTGTGCACCAACCTATCCCGAATAAAGGGCCTACGGGTGTGGGGATCGAAGCTCGACCGATCGACAGGCGCGCTTTCCAACGTCGCCAGAGATCAGGACACCCGCACTAATTGCGGTATGTGGGGGAAGAAATACTACTGTCCGGCCGGCCAGATAGCTACTCAGATAAAGGTAAGCGTCAACGCCCCGGACTACACCGGAATTGCTCTGGCTTGCAGACAGCTTGTTGCAAAATAGCTGGTCGATTCACCACTGTCGAATGGTAGATTCGACAGTGGTTTTACTTTCGCCAATCCTGATTTCATTCTCGCCCTCTCTGGTGGCAAAACCACCGCCTGACCGGAACTCCCTGACGCTATTTGTACACAAGTGTGTGCAGCTTGATCGTCCGACTGACGGTCGCTTGCGATTCTGCTAAACGGTCCTGTCATCTTCTGCTCAAAGCCTGAATACTATCAAAACCTTGATCTTCTTCAGCAGTCCGTGTAAATAAATAGCTCGGCTACCGGCACAGGGAAAAGGTGACTAAATAAGTGACCAGGCGCTCGATCCTCTACATCGAAGATCCTTGAGCAATGGTTTATGCAACGCCCGATACAGTATCGTGACAGATCAGCGCTGGTGAACTGCGCTCCACCTACGGCGACGGCCAACCTGGTAATCCACTACGGCAGTATTCGCATAAATCGCATCTACTCGCCCCCGTAGTGCCTGCAATATCAGTGAATCAAAACTGTCCGCAACAACAAGTTCGACGTCTCCGCTACTGACTGAGCCAGCCCAGGAAACCGGTGTAAACCCCCGAATAATACCGAGTTTTTTGATCCCGTAGCGCTCGCCGCCAGCGCGTTCCGGCAATACGCTCGCGCCATCGGTGTAACTGACAACAGGGTCGCTGTAAGTGATGCTTAAACCCGTTTGCTGCTCTTTAACTACGCAAACAATCGTGCGGCGAAAATCAACAGGCCTGGAATGATAAACCGAGTGTCGTGCGGGATCGATCACACCCGCACGATCAGTCTTTCCGGACCTGTCGATCAAACACTTTTAAAGTTCGTAAAGAGTTTTATCAGGCCTGCGAAAGCTGCTGCAGAGAGAGTTACACAGTCGCTGCCACAGGAAGTTACAGCACCAGATTGTTACTGCAGTACAACATTGTCGAGGCCCGCATCATCTGTACCTGTTGCGAATTCAGCACGAATTCTCAACTCGGTGACACTTTGCAGAACGGTCGCTAGCGGCTGTCCATCGTCCACAGACCAAATTGCCTCATCACCTAAACTGAACTGGAAGGAGGTCCATTCGCTCGATGGACGTGCGTCCGGTGCAAAAGTCAGTGTTGCAGTGGATACACCGTTGCTTATAGATATATCACCGGAAAAACCAAAACCCGTGTCGTAGTAACTTCCACCTGCGGTAACCAGATCGAAGCTTAAAGTAGAATAGACGTTCAAGTCGCCATTAAATTTTGCAGGCGACAGAAAATAGCTGGTGTCACCATCGCCCGCAGGTCTGGCACATAGATAGCCAGGGTCTGCCTCAACTGCAACCAGCCCGCATACCCCATCAGTTGATACCGACTCAGAAGCGGCAAGTGTGACAGACCACCCGTCTGCACTACCATTGTTAAAGTCTGATATAACCATGGGCACATCTACAGGAACAGGATCTACCGGAGCTGGCTCAGGTGTAGCTGTTGGAGAGTCTGATCCGCCTCCACAGGCAGTTAACGTGAAAGCCGGTACGAGTAACGCAGGTATGCAGAATTTATTAATCATTAAAACTCCGTTTTCTTCAATGTGCACAATTTTCTAGATGGACTATTAGCAATAATCCTGGCAATGAGCGCAAACTCTATCGAAATATTCGCTGAATGAAAATGTCGTTATTCCGATAATTTCACCGATGATTAATATTTGTGAATTGAGTCTGGTTACCTTGTCGAAGACCGGCCCGCGGTACGACAGCAAAAACCCCGAAGCTCGAAACCGACCGGCCTGTACAGCCCTACTGATAAAACCAGATTGCCGATGGACGGGTATTAGCCGGATTTGTTTTATGCTTGGCGACAAGGCGGCTGCACACCCTCCGACTTCCGGACAGTGCGATTTTCGCGCGAACCAAAGGTGGATTCGTCCACGTCAGGTTTGGAGTACATCCCCGGGCATATCAAACATGGCCGGTTTTCGATAGGGGTATCCGCTTTCCCGGTTTTTGATCCCGTCTGCAAAAGGCACGGTTCAGACGCTAATGCAACCGGCACGGCAATATCCCCCCGGAACAGAACTATCTGTCTTATCAGTTCAACTGCAATCAAGGCATCGGTTCATTCGTTACTTGAGGGAACATTGATGCACCTAATCAGTCTCAAGCTGAGTCGGGAGGAGTTCCGGGCACTCAAAGCAGGCAACGGGCTACACTATTGAAGCACCTGCACTATTCCTGCAAACATTCGTTCAGAAACCAGTGCTTCACCGGCTCACACAAGGTAGAACCATGAGTTATTTGAAAAGTCGTCGTAAATTTTTACGCCAGACCGGCGCGGTAACAGGATCCCTGGCCCTTGGGGCAGCCGCCAGCGGCAAAGCGTTCGCGCAGTCGTCACCCGGAATCGAAGGCCTCGAAGCACCGGAAATAGAGCTCGACTACTGGATTGACGGAGACGGCAAACCGGCCACTTTTTCAGTAAAGGAATCCCGCGGCAAATGGGTGTTCCTCAAGTGTTTTCAAAACTGGTGCCCTGGATGCCACAGCAGCGGATTTCCGACTTTGCAAGCCTTCGCCGAACGTTTTCACGGCCATCCCAAAGTCGCTATTGCAGGCATCCAGACGGTGTTCGAGGGCTTCAGAAGCAATACTAAAGAAGATGTGCGCAGGCTGCAGCTCCGCTATGATTTGCCCGTGATAATGGGGCATGATCCAGGTGACGAAGACACCCACGCCCGCCCGGTAACGATGCAGGCCTACCGAACCGGCGGAACGCCCTGGCTTATTCTTGTTAACCCCGAGGGTGTGGTGGTCTACAATAACTTCCACGTCGACCGGAACAAACTCATTGAATATGTAGAGCAACAAATCGCCTGAATCGAGACCGGCTGCTGTGCACCGAAGCAATGCAATCAAAACAATGTGTTATTCGTTACCGAACCAGTAACCGCCCGGGCTACAATCGGCTCAGGCAATTAACAACCACGGCCGACAATCGCCCAGGCACTGTGTCTCCAGCGACAAGACAGTGCTCGCGAACGGCCCGGAAAACCAACATTTAATACAAGTGGAGCCTTTGATGAACAAAAGAGAATTTCTGGGTAAGAGTTTACAGCTGGCTGCTGCGGCAACGCTGCCGGTCGCGGCCTCTTCACCGCTGCTGGCCCAATCCGCAAAATTCGAAATCGTCAACCCGCCGCAATCTACTCTGAACCCGGACAAGATAGAGGTTCTGGAGTATTTCTGGTTCGGCTGCCCTCACTGCTTTGCTTTTGAGCCAACGATCAATGAATGGGCCGAAAGCAAGCCTGACGATGTCGATTTTGTTCGCCATGCACCACCATTAAACAAGGGCTGGACTCCACACTCCGAAGCATTCTATGCATCAGAAGTACTGGGTGTCACCGATACCTTTTTCGAGCCTCTTTTCAACGCTATCCATCGTGAAAAGCGTGCCCTTCGCGATCGCAAGTCCATTGCCGAATTCGCAGGCGAGCTTGGAATCGACAGCGATAAAATGCACGATGCAATGAAATCATTCGCTGTAGACGCAAAAATCAGGCAGTCTATGCAGACTGCACTGGCAAGCCGGGTGAACGCAGTACCAACAGTAGTGATTAACGGAAAATACCGAACGACTGTATCGATGGCAGGTGGCCACGCGCAGGTCGTTCAGGTGATGAACGAACTCATTGAAAAAGAGCGCGAGACTGCCTGACCACTACACAAGCTGGTCAACCGGGTAGCAGAGCGACTCTGTCTACCGACTGAACGCGGCGCGAATCTGTCCGCCGCTTGAAACTTCCTGCACGTCAAATTGGCTTTCACAAGTCGTTAGCCACTTGCTCGTCGTGCTGCCACGCTTTCGGTTAATTTGCGCTAACGCGCTTCCCTTGCGTTTCGGTGCATCTGCGCCGGACCTGGTTTTTGCAACTGAAGAAATCGACCGCCTAACGGGCTCCATTGTTCTGAAGCAAGGTGGTCTCAATGGGTGGCAGTTCTCTGGCCATTCTCGCAAACGACAGCGACATGGAATCCTCGTCAATATCGGATACCTTCCACTGATTGTTTTCAAGGGTAAAAGTCCAGATGGTCTCCACTTCTTTTACCTTCTTGCTGCCCTCCATAATAGTGCCACTGGCCTCATGGATGAGATAGTCACTCATTTTTGCGATTATTGAAACTACAAGCAATGAGCCTTCATCCTTACCGCTCATGTTGCGATGCACAAACAGCAGAGGTTTAATTCTCGACAGCTTTTTTACATCGCACACATTTACCTGACCCTGACTCTTCCATCTTTCAATGCATAATAATTGTTGGTTCTGCCAGTACCAATCCGTCATCCAGTCCGAAACCATTGATAGATCTTCATGCTGCCAGCCGGAGTGAACTCGATGAAAGCAATCTTTCACGCGCCGCTGAATCGTCAGCCAGTCAAACACGGAATTGCGCAGTGCCATATAACGTAGATCGCTATGGCTGCGTCTTTCCGCCAGTTTTTCACGGACAATGACGGTAACTATCAGGGGTAAAAATGCAATGGTAAGAGCCCCGAGGAGCACTTTGCCCCAAAACGTCTCGAACGCAGCACTGGCAATTCGCCCCCCGGGTGCTGCCATCGCCGGCTCTGCAATAACTATCCCAAGGCAAAGTCCGCACACGACAATGGCTACCAGCGAATTACTCATTTCCCGCCCCTGTTAATTCAAGATCACACGCCACTACAGTTACAGCTGAACAATGTCACCTGTCGTAAAATCACGTGCGCAACATATCGACGAAAAAGCCTTGCACTAAACTTACTTCACCCCCGTAACTGTGACCAGGGTATCTATTTCGGCGTTACAATTAACTGGCAACTGAATCAGCGCACAAGGGCATGAAGTAAAAAAATACGAACTACGCGTATGAGGTGCTACCCTCGATGCCAGTCTAAAGTACCGGCAACCAATGAAATATGTAGCCATCAGTGACACTCATGGTCAGCATCAGCGATTCGATATTCCATCGGGTGATGTATTTATTCACGCCGGTGATTTCAGCAATCATGGCAGTGAATCGGAGATCATCGGCTTTATGCAGTGGGTCGAGCAATTGCCTCACGCGCATAAAATTCTCGTTGCCGGCAATCACGATATCGGTTTTGAACGCGAAGCGATTTTGTATGAGTCACTGGTTCCAGCCGGTGTAATCTATCTGAAAGATCAATCGCTGCAGCTGGGCGAAACAGAAATTTATGGTTCGCCATGGACACCACGCTTCTATGACTGGGCATTTATGAAGCCGCGCGGCGCAGCACTGCGAGCGGTATGGCAACTTATTCCGTCCACCACCGACTTACTCATTACCCACGGGCCGCCTCTGCATATTGCTGATCTCACCAGCGACGGCGATGCAGCAGGCTGCGCCGATCTGCTCGACGAAGTGGAAAACCGGATAAAGCCACGCTGGCACCTGTTTGGTCACATTCATGAGTGCGGCTCACAAGAATATAACAACGGGGTAACCCGCTTTGCCAACCTGGCGATGTCCATTAAGGTTTTTGACCTGTAAAACAGGCGGCGAAAATGAAAGCGACCAGCGGCGATCCTGATTTCCAGCTTGCAGGAATGTGCAGGGCTTGCACAGTTTTGCATTATTTTTTGCAGACACTTTGCGGGCCTGCAGTCCTGCACTGGGAAAAAAAGCTATAGTTGGCGCAAACTCCTGATAAGGACCCTATGCGCAAAGAGCCGCTCTCGCTGACACAATAGAATGTGAATAACTCTATTGACCAGGGTGGAATTCCAGTTACTACAAACGCTAATGCAGCACCCTGGCCGGGTTTATTCACGAGACGCATTAATGAATGCCTGCTACTCCGACAACCGAATCGTCAGCGACAGAACCATTGACAGCCATATCCGACATTTACGCAGAAAAATGGCAGAATTTGCCCACGCAAACACAGAGGAAGCCAAAAAGAACACTGCAATAGATCGAACAGCCGGCCAAAACGATTCCGATGAACTGATACAGTCAATCTACGGTGTTGGATATAGACTTGGTTAAAAGCATGCTCTAACTATGAGGCTAGTGAACAATCGCGCCCAACAGCATTGAATTACGATCCATCGAGGTGATGGCAATTACGTGCCGCTGAGAATCGCGTTCAATTGTAACGGACAAATCCACACCGGCCACACCGGCATTCCATACAGTGCGATACAAGGACGGCAAGCCATTGACAGCGACGTTATCTACCTCAACAATTATATCGCCCGAGACGATACCCGCACGGGCGGCCGGTCCGGCGTCTGATGTACCAATCACGGACACACCCTCGTTCGAGTCTTGAACAAACCAGCCTAACCAGGGCCTCGGTGGTTCATTCCTTTTTCCGTAGCGCAATAAATCATTCAGAATTGGCGGCAATTCATCAATAGGGATAACCATATTGGCCTCGACACTTTCATCTTCTTCAGTGACTGCCCGCATAATTAGTGATCCGATGCCGCATACTTTGCCATGATAGTCCAGCAACGCAGCTCCTCCCCAGGAAGGATGCACCGGCGAGGTAAAAATTGCCTTGTCGAGCAGGTATTCCCAGTACCCTGCAAATTCATGCATACCGCCGATTCTTACCTCCAGACACTGAGATTCACCGCCGCCACCGGCAAGCAACATGTGCTGGCCAACCACCAGCTTTCGCGAATTACCCAATAACGCCGGATCTACAGCCAGCTTGCCCAATGCCTGAACAAGCCCCAGTCCACTCTGTTGATCATAGCCAACAACATGTGCCGATAATGCACTGCCATCGTTATCTATTATCCAGACGGATTCTGCCTCGGTGATGACATAACCGATGGTAAGCACCAGTCCCTGATCATTGATCACAACGCCATGCCCGCTACGCTCGGTACCCAGGTGCTCTGCGGTCATCGCGTTCTGCGGGATGTTGGTGCGAACAGTCACCACGCTACGCAACGTAGCTTGTAGATCAAAGTCGGGATTGCTATCAGATAATTCCATTTCGACGTCAAAGAAGCCTGTTCGTGACTCAATGATAACAGCTTGAATAACAGCTTGCGTGTGCAAAACCGGATAACCGGAGAACGCATTTTCGGAAAAACTTCGGGGTGTTTACTTTTACTCTGCGTTTACGGATTATTGACGTATGTTCAGAACTATCACAACAGTTTGAATCCATTGCGTTAGCAGCTTGCCACTTCGGCATGCCGCAGGATACGCCGAAAGTACTAATTTGTGCCCATCCAGAAACAAGCGCTACTGCGGACCACCCGGACACGCGATCTTTTACCGACTATATGTAGTTATTTAGAATGACTAAACGCCTACATATAGCAGGCAAAATCTCACGCACCTGGATGATCCTGTTTCTGGTTAGGCACTAATTCGTACCCATCCAGAAACAGGCGCTACTGCATATTTCTCAATCGCAAGATCTCTCGCGGATCACGTATAGTTATTAAGAACAATACGCCAGTAACGAGTCAGTGCGTCACAAGCTGCGCCACTGCCAAAACATCGCTACGGTGTCAATTTATTTATCACTATCGCTGCATTCGAATTTCGATGCGCCACAAATTATCCTGAAAACGCCCAGATTGCGCACGCTTGCACCAGGCAGAATAATACCGGGCTACCGCTTCCACTTACCTGCAAGATGATTACACACTGAGACCGAACAATACCAATATGCTAGTGTACGGGAGCAACGGCCAACAACGGACCCGATCATGCAATACTGCCCCGACTGTGGTGCTCGAGTCGAACAGCGCATACCACCAGGAGACAACCGCAACCGTCACGTGTGTGACCACTGCGATACGATCCACTACCACAACCCCAAACTTGTGGTCGGCTGCCTGCTTGAGTGGGAAGGCAGGGTTTTACTGTGCAAACGGTCTATACAGCCTCGCTACGGCTACTGGACACTGCCAGCGGGCTTTATGGAAAACCAGGAATCTACCATGGAAGGCGCTGCCCGCGAGGCACACGAGGAAGCAAACGCCGTCGCAGAAAACCTGCAACTATTCGGCTTGTACAACCTGCCCCGAATCAATCAGGTGTATGTCATGTTCCACGGTGACCTGAAAGACGGCAAAGCTTCGACCGGTGAAGAGTCACTTGAAGTCGGTTTATTTGAAGAGGCCGACATTCCCTGGGACAAGCTCGCGTTTCCGGTCGTTGTTGAAACCCTGAAAAAATTCTATGAGCGCAGTAAACAACGATCCAGCAATACCTGCCTTGTCGATATTCACAGTCGCCCCGGAGACAAACCAGAGATAATTCGTCACCACTGAAAAAAATTTATCTTTCATCAGTGCCTGTCATCCGAACCGGCACAATCCATGGCACATCACCGCCTCCCGCTGCCACTTCAACTCCGTACACCTCACGCAGATTATCCGCAGACAATACATCGGCAGGACTCCCTTCCGCCGCCATTACACCCTCGTGCATCATATAGAGACGATCACAATAGCGTGCTGCAAGTGACAGATCGTGTAGCACCACCAGGCACGACCGATCCCCACTGGCGTATTGCCGCAACACCTGCATTGTCTGCAACTGGTGTTTCAAATCGAGTGCAGCAACGGGTTCATCGGCAAGCAACACTCGCGGCTCGGCAGCCAACGCTCGCGCCAGCAACATGCGAGTGCGCTCGCCACCCGAGAGTGTCGTGGCATCCTGATGCCGCAACGCACCACAGTCAGTGGCTACGAGAGCTCGCTCTATTGCCTCCCTGTCCTGCAACTTGAGTCGTTGCCATGCACCGAGGTGCGGGCGCCGACCGAGTGTCACTATTCTCTCAACAGTTAGTGGCCAGTTTACCGGGCCACTCTGCGCCACCCAGGCAAGAAGCCTGCTTTTTTCATGCAAGGGTATATCATTAAGCTCTCGACCAAGCAGGCTCACCGTTCCCGAATCACTTTTAATCAATCCCGCGAGCATGCTTAAAAGCGTTGATTTGCCGGCGCCATTGGGCCCGATCAGTCCTACCAGCTCACCAGCGCGAACTTCAATAGCAACATTGTCGACCAACCTGCGCTGCGACTTCGAAATGCCCAGCGATTCGCATCGAAGCATACTCACAGGTATTCCCGTTTACTGCGCAAGATAAGACGCAAAAAGAACGGGGCGCCTACCAAAGCCGTCAACACACCCACTTTTAGCGGTGCCTCCGTCGGTATCAGTCTCACCCCGATATCCGCGGCAAGCAACATACAGGCGCCCCCCAATGCCGATGCAGTCAACAGGCGACCGGGCTCATGGCCCACCAGCGGTCTCAGTAAATGTGGCACTACTAATCCGATAAAACCTATCATACCAGTGGTTGAAACCGCAGCACCTACAGCAAGAGACACCGCTATAAATACACGCCAGCGCAACACAACCGGATTAACTCCCATACTTAATGCTGTGCTCTCACCAAGGGTTAGCGCGTCCAGTCTTGCGCCTGTGCCAGTCAGCAGTAACCAGCCAATCAGAGTGGTAGGCAACATGAGCCAGAAATCCCGCAAGCTTCTGTCAGTGATATCACCAAGTGTCCAAAGCACCAGTTCTCTCACCGCGTAGGGGCTAGGTGCAAGATTCAATAGCAGGGACATACCCGCCGTCGCCAGCGCATTAATGGCGACACCCGCCAGTATTAAGGTAGTTACCGACGCATCGCGTCCCGCCATCAGGTAGACGAGCGCAGTTGCCAGTAACGCACCAGTCATACCGGCAATCGGCAGCACCAGAGGCGACAGCACTCCTGAGCCGAAATACAAGACAAGTACCGCAAACAGCGCAGCACCACTGGCACTGCCCACCAGGCCGGGACTTGCGAGCGGATTACGCAACAACCCCTGCATGGCAGCCCCACACAGTCCGAGACTCGCACCGGCAAACAAGGCAATCAGTGCTCTCGGCATTCTAATCTGGCTAAAAATAATCGCATGCACAGACTCTTGCCCCCGACTCCAGTCAGACAGCGCCTGCAGCAGCGGCAACGGCTCCCGACCGATCGCCAGTGAGGCCACAAATAACACGACAACCAGCACAGCAAGTACCACGCAAAGCGTACGTTGCGACACTATTTAACTTCCAGGCTCAATCGTTCAGCCTCCAGTTGTTCTATTACGTCCATGGTCCACGGCCCCGCACACACTGTCATTCGGCTGGGGATAGATATGATATGCGGTTTTAAACCGGCGCCATGCAACGCCGGATGCTGGCTCATAACCTGTGCTCGCGAATAGGTCCCCGGGCTATACGGTGACTCGATCAAGGCATCTGGCGCAAGATGAATCATGGCTTCAAGAGAGAGCTTACCGAAACGGTCTATGCCGGCAAGCGATGCAGCATTGTTCCAGCCAGAAAGATCCAGCATCTGACCACGCAGAGAGTTTTTACCACTGGTGTATCCATTCGGATCAAATACAGCTGCAAGAGGCCCGCTCCCATCTGGCTCCTGCAGATTCGACAAACGCGTTTCCAGCGCTTCAACAATTTGCCTGCCTCGTTCAGCATGGCCCAGCCATGCAGAAACCGAGAGTATATTCTGCAACACGGTGTCTACGTCATTAGCTATTGGCAGTGTCTCAATGCGCAAGCCAACCTCTTGCAGTAACTCAACCGTGTGTACATTGGAATACTGCCCTACAATAACCAGGTCCGGTGCCAACGTAAAAATTTGCTCGGAGTGCCCTTCATTTGACGGGAATTCACGGGCTTTTTTAAAAAAGTACGAGCCCGCTTCCTGATGCGATAAATTAGACAGTGACAGAATCTGATCTTCATCGGCCAACAGGATAAGCAACTGGTCGGCGCACAAATTGATCGATGCCACACGGATTCTGCCATCCGTCTCTCGTGCAATCTGCCGGGTATCCGCGTGGCTTATACACACGCTAAACAGACACAGAAAGCACAATAATACCGTCACCCGATATTGCTGCCACGTGCTTGCTGCACTAATGTAGTGAAACATCCAGGCCTGCATGGATTACCATCTGCATTTTAATCGTCAAGCAGCCGCGACACCGCTGATGGCGTCGCGGCCAAATCGCTCGTTACCGAATAAACGCCATGTTTATCGGGTTTAACACCGGATTGATGTCTTGCGTCACTATCGAGTTGTCCGCAGGATTAATTACCACTACACGGGGTGCCGCTGCATCAGCAATGGCCACCCACAAATTACCTGCAGGTCCAGTTGCTATATCACGCAAATCAGCGTTGCTAAAGCCTGCCACCCCAAGCGCTTCCACCCGGCCGGTATTCGGGTTAAAGCGGTCGAGTGATGCCAAACCCTCGTCTGAACCACTAATCACAAACCCGGTATTTGCATCTACTACTTCAACAGCGGTGAAGCGACCGGTAAATTCATTGTCATCTAAAACAACATTGGTGCTGAAATCCGAGCTATCGATAGTCACAATTCCACCGGTAAGCGCCGAAGGCCGCGTTGTGCCGTTGCCAAAGTCCCCGACTGCAGCAACAAATATCATCCCGCTCGCCTCATCCAGTGAAATATCATTCGGATTAATAGCAGGCAATTCCACACCGTTTAGCGTACCACTGCTACCCGTATCAATTTCAGTATCCGTCGCTGTATCAATTACCGCAACAGCACCAGGTAGTGTCGGTGCAAATGTCTCGGCTTCAAGGCGTTGCATAAATACAAACAACCGACCGTCGACAATAACACCGCGAGTCATTTGGGGTACGCCATCCACATCGTAGGCACCAAGATCAATTTCGCCAATTTTGAATTGATCGGCATCAGTTGCTGACGGGTTAACAATCCACATGATCGGGCTACCATAGCGCAATAAATACGCCTTTTCGGCATTAAGGAATACCAGATCATGCGGATTGCTGGATACTTCTTCTTCATCATCAGAATTTGTAGAGACGTCCAAAAACGGTGTAGAGGTATCATCTATAGAATATCCGACAACCGTATCGGACAAAAACCGTCTTATCACATAGTAGTTGTCTTCAAAGGTTCGCACGATGACGTCCGATACTCCGGGGTTCAATTGGGTATCGCCTGCAAAGGGGGCCGTGGTGTCGAATAAACTGATAGCACCACTGGAAAAATCACTGGCAGCTGTAGCAATCACGGCTACGCCACTACTCGCATCTGTTCCAGCCGTACCATCTGTTCCATCTGTTCCATCGGTTCCATCCGTTCCATCCGTTCCATCCGTTCCATCCGTTCCATCTGTTCCATCTGTTCCATCCGTTCCATCCGTTCCATCCGTTCCATCTGTTCCATCCGTTCCATCCGTTCCATCCGTTCCATC
>CAYPCS010000072.1:0-27461 GCA_964409275.1 uncultured Granulosicoccaceae bacterium | reverse complement strand
TAGCACGAAATATCGTGCACCTGAATCAACCTCGCTACGCGCCATTTATGGATGGGCACTAGCTATCAAGCTTGTACGTTTTAAGATGTTCCCAAAGCCGTGCAGCCTCAATTTTGCCGAGTAGTTTTTCGACGTGTTTGTGGGAAACGTAGGATAAATCGTGAATGGATTTCGGGCTGATTTTTTCTGTGATTTTCTCAACTTGAAAAGCAGTTAATACCTCGGAGATATCTTTTTCCAGATAGGCGTCGCGCCATCCAACACGGTCGTAAAACGAAATGGCGTTCTCAAGTTTTACTACAGCGATACCCTGCAATGGTGGCGTCAGCTTTTCAAAGAACGAGCCGGTAAGTACGTCGTCCTCGAAGGAAACGTTGTCCCCCACCGCAGGTTTCACTTTAACGATTGCATCAAACATATCGCGTTTCAGGCGGTGCTCCAACACGGTATTCGATGTTCCGGCTATGCGGGTCGCGGTCTCTCGTATCGGATCTTGGGACATTTCAGGTGTCTGGAGGTTGCACTGGAGTTAAGCGAATTATGACTAGAAAAAGTAGCTGAAGTCCAGACGTATAAAACTCTCGCGGCTGAAAGCATTGAGTACCGGATCATTGCCGGTAGCTGCGAATTTGCGCATCTCGAGGCTTAGCCGATAGGATTCGAACAGGCGCGTGCTTGCCTCGAGCGACAGCGAAGTCGCGCCGCCATCGAGATCCTGAATCACACCCAGCAATGCATCGCTGGTACGCTCATCGTTGAATGCGAAGCGGAAACCCGCGAGCAGGTCGTTCTGGAACGGGTGACTGGCTGCGTCACCGCGCTCATCCCAAAGGTATTCAACGACGATACCCAGATCGAGACGGTCATTGCAAATAAACGATTTGACAAAGTTTGCCGATTCCGTTGCACACCAGTCTGATGAAAGCCACTCATTGTCCTGAAACGGAGAAAATGCCCCGACCAGCGTGTACTCAATGCCTGTCACTACTTCCGGGTGATCCTCGATTTCGTCTCCCGAACGATAGACGATTTCCGCTTTGAGGCTTAGATCGCCAAACAGGCCCTGAGCGTCAAGACCGAGTTGCTCCATGAGCTGGTACCGTGGAACGAGGACAGGCCCTGTAGCGCGGGGGTCGAGGATCAGCGCCGGATCGCGAGAGGTTCCATTGAAATAATGCAGGCCGACGTCCCAGTAATCAAAACTGTGACTCCAGCGAAATGCGGTATCCGGATTTTGTCGGCGACGTGAAGATTCGTATTGAACCGTGTCAGTGTCAACAGTGATACCCGAGAATGGTCTGCCGTCGACTCCCGCGAATGTGCGTTCGCGGAACAGAGGCATAAGATAAGCCTCGAACTCACCGAAATCGGTAAACCATTTCAGGTTAAGCATTGGCTGACCAAGCTTGTCTTCGCCGTCTATATTTTCAACGTTGTCGGTTTGGTTAATGATATCGACGAGATGACGCGACTCCGTTACTCCCCAGAAGACTGTGCCGAGTCCTCCGTTGAACTCCCAGTTGTCACCCGATGTCGAGATTAATAACTCTCGCAGGTCTGCGTGTGTACGTTCGTCATCACGTTGATCAACTCGCAGAAAAGGATGTATTGTAATGCTGACTTCATCACTCACCTGGTGAAAGAACTCAACGTCCAGCGCCACTGACGCACTGGTTTTGAAATTGTCAGTACCAGGTGACGACTCGGGAAAAAAAGTAAACTCGGAGGACAGATTTCCACGCCAGTCAGCAGCACTAATTGAACTGCTGAACGTGATCGTTGTGGCAACAAGAATAATAGATCGAAGTGTCATAGCGCTTGTGTGCCATGGCAGGGGGTTGATTGATTATTGTGCTGACAGCTATGGCGGTGAACATTGCCATAGCCGTGGACGATTACGCGCATGACGTCAAGGGCTAGCGAAGTTTTTTGAGAGCGTTTTTGGCAAAATCCGAATCGGATAAGCCTGTGCGGAATTGATAGTTCTCAAATGACAAGGTGGTTGATTTTCCGGATTGGTGATTAGTCATTTCCATGGTTGAAGGGCGCCAGTGTTTGTCCAGATACTGGCTGAAGTCGGAAGCGACCAGGGTTTTTAGCAGTGAGTTTTTTCGGTCGTAGAATTCTATTTTCAAGGCGATATACCGGTCTTTTTCTATCCATGCAATCTGACGGGTATAGCCGCTGTTTTTATCGACCGGATAACGCTCGACCACGAAGGTATCCTTGCCGTCCAGTGATTCATCATTTAGATATTTATAGCTGTATTTGTCGACCTCCTGTGAACCGATATCTTCGAAAGCAAATTCGCTTCCCATAAACGGGCCGGATTTGTTTTTTGACGATATGCGTTTAACCCGTTTTAGAGCTGGCAGGTAGAGCCATTGCTCATCCGGTTTGGCAGAGTGGGACCAGGTAAGACTGGCAGTGCCTTTGACATCAGCGGGTTCATCGAATATCGACAGGCTCTTGTCACCATCTCCTGTCACTTCAAGTGTTTTGACACGTACGTTTCTGGTGCTTTCCTTGCCAGCACGATTGCGCAACACCATTTTCATGTTTGCTGTGCTGTCGACAAAGCCAAGGTCGCGTTTGTCGGCCTCAAGTGCAATGGCCAGTCCCTTTTCCTCGGCACTCTGTGCGTGACTGATGCAGGGTCCGATGATCAGGATAGCCAGGACAGAGGTTTTTAGAGCTCGCTGGATTCCGTGCATAATTGTCTCCCGGTACGTGATGTGTGGACTGGTGCACTTTGAATAACACAGTACACCAGGTTAACTGGGTTTGTGGAGTTAATATCAGGCAACCAGTCATTAGAGAAATCGCCGTCGTTAAAAATAATATGAAGCAGGGTCATTGCAGACTTAACAGGCGAGTTGATTTAACTCACAGCGAGTCCCGGTTGGTTGGCAACGAAGGTTTCGGTGTCTTTGTCTATCCACTTTAACAGCGGTGGCAAGAAGAGAAAATCAACAAAAAGCGCAATGCAAATCGTGATTGCCGTCAATAGTCCCATGTGAGCGTTTAATGAAAAATTAGACTGTGCAATGATCATAAAACCGGCTGTAAGGATTACCGTGGTAATGGTCAGGGCGACGCCAACGGTGCTGAATGCGTAGCGAATTGCATCATCCGTAGACATGTTGCGCTCTCGTCTTGCACGCAGGTACTTACTCAAAAAATGGATGGTGTCATCGACCACGATGCCCAGTGTCATAGCCGCAACTACAGACACTGCGAGACCTACCTCACCAACGAACAGTCCCCAAACACCGAATGCCATTCCTGCGGGTACCAGATTTGGAATGAGGCTGAGCAAGCCGAATTTTACCGAGCGCAGGGACAGCATAAGTATGAGTGATATCAGAATTAGCGCGATGGTTGTTCCGGAGAGCATGCTGACGATGTTTCTTTTGGCAATATGCGAGAACATTATTGTCGGACTGGAGCCTGCAGTAGCGAGAGCAGGGGTGTTCTCTGCCATCCAGTCTGCCACTCGATTCTCGAAGGCAACGACTTGTTTTGTCGACAGTGTTTCCAGCGTTGCTGTGAGTCGGGATGCTGATTTATCGACATTAATCTGGTTGTTGAGGTCGAGACCATAGGGCAGCGACATTTCGTACATCAACAGGTATTGCGCTGCAAGTTCCTGCTCCTCGGGAATTCGATAATACTCCGGATCGTCTCCGTGAAGGTTTCGGTTCAGACGACGGTAGGTCTCTGATAGCGCGTTAACATGTTTAACTTCCGGTTGTGATTCCAGCCATTGTTCAAAGGCTTCCAGCTGGGCAATGTATTCAGGCTTGTTGATGCCGCTGGCTTCGTCAGATTGAAAGGAGTAATCGACGAAGTACATGCCGGTAAGGTTCTCGGTGATCCGGTCTGTCTCCACCCTGAACGGAATCGAGGTGTCGAAGTAGTTTACGAATACATCGTTTAGCTCGTTCTTTGGAATCATCGAGATCAGTACGACAATGAGTGCACCAATGAGCAATAAGAGTGCCTTGTGTTGTCTGATGACAAAGTTAGCCAGTTTATCCATCAGTCCTGACTGGCGCTTTTCCCTTGCCGCGATTTTTATGGGTAGTACGGCCATTAGCGCGGGAAGGAAAAATACCGACAGAATAAAGGCATAAATAACACCGATTGCTGTGATGGTACCCAGATCATGGAAAGGTGGTGAATCGCTGAAGTTCATGCTGAGAAAACCGATGGCAGTGGTCACTGACGTCAGAAATATAGGGTTTAAGTTCAGTCGCACGCTTTCCTTGATCGCGGTTATTTTATCATTGCCGCGTTGCATCTCCTGAAAAAAGGTCACCAGAAAGTGAACGCAGTCGGCTACTGCCAGCGTCAGGATTAACGTTGGTGCGGATGCCGATGGCGGGGTGAGTGCAATACCCATCCACCCGGCTGTACCCATGGCTGCCATGATCGACATTACCATGACCACAAGCGAGCCCAGAGTGCCCCAGATATTTCGGGTGAAAACAAGAAAGCCCAACAAAATAACGAAAAAAGCGGCTGGTATTAGTGTGGACATGTCTTTGAACAAGGCGTCCGGAAATGCCTTGTTCATTACTACTACACCGGTCTTGTAGAGTGTGATGTTCGGGTGCTCGGCTTCTATGTCAGCTATTACACCGTCAAGGTAGTTCACTACTTCAACCGGCTCTTTCGCGGGATCAATGTTGGGCAGTTGAAAAGTGATATTCAGCCCGGTGACGTGGGCAGAGGGGGACAGAAGTCTATTGACCAGCAACGGTTGAGCGAGGGCGATCTCCTTGAGTTTTAGCAGTGTGTCTGCGCTTAGATCGGAGGCCTCTTCGAAAAGATCCTCAACGACAAGGTCGTCTTCCTCTGCATAGGTATACTGGAAATTGCTTAGTGAATCGACTCGTGACGAATAGGGAGTCTGCCATGCCTTTTCGGTCAGTTTTAAAACGGCCTGTAGCGTATCGTTGCTAAAGACCACGCCGTCCGCGGGCTCAAGCATAATAAGTACGTTATCGTTTTTTGTGTAAGTCTCCTGCAACTCCTCGAACGCGGCCAGTTGTGGATTGGAGTCTCCAAAAAAAACCTGATAGTCGCTGGTAAACAGTAAAAAGCGACCACCGGAAGCCAAAACCCCCACGACTACGAGGGTGGTAAGGATAGCCAGCCATCGCAGTTTGATGAGCCAATCCATGTAACTTTTTAGCATGTCGATTCCTGTTTCGGCGATTGTTGCAAGCCAGGCGGTGCGTGGGCGCTCTATCGCGTTTGTGCTCGCGCCATGATGCTATAACAGGAAATGGTATGGACCTATGTTTACAATGTCAATATTGTTCTGCTGACCTGCTTTTTTTTGTTGGCTTACCGAACCGGACAATGTCCGCGGTGCAATATTGTCCGACATTCGTTTGCTGCAACTTCTTCTATAACTGTTAGGAGTGGCGGTCTCGTTATTAATAAAATTCACTACCGCAATAAATTCCTGGAGTCATTCAAGGGTTGTCCTGGCCGTTGGGTAGAGGGCTCAGGGAGGACATGATTGGGAAGCCTGTTCGCGGGTGTTTATGGATGGAGTTGTTCAAACAACTTTCACGGTCACACGGAATATACCCTGGTCGAGCTGTCCGCTTACGGCAATGTGGGTGCACCACAGGATCGCCGGTTTGCGTCACTGCAGGACGGATCTGACGAAACCGCAACGCAGGTTTAACAGCGACGCCGGCAAACGGATCAGGGTAGGGATAGAGTTAATCAGTATTGAGCTCGCACTGTGACTCTCGACTTCAATTGAACCCTCACCGGCTTATTGAGATACTCCGCGCACCATCTGTGGAGCTACCATGAGTACCGGACATACCAATAGCCGTCTTGCGACCCGCCAATGGGTACCGCAAGACTGTGAAAAGCGGGTGCAGTCTATTGCGAACCGTACAGCGCGGCAAACCGGTGCCGAGGTTCTTGCGGCAGTTGAATCTTTGGCGGAAGCGAACCGGCAAATTCACGAGAAGGACTGCTTTAATCTGAATCCTGCCACGAACGTGATGAACCCGCGCGCCGAGGCCTTGCTTGCCTGTGGTATCGGTTCACGTCCGTCACTGGGATACCCGGGCGACAAATACGAGATGGGTCTGGAGGCGATTGAGGAGATAGAGGTGATCGCGGCCGAACTCTGTGCAGAAGTATTCGATGCAAAATTCGCAGAGATTCGTGTGCCGTCCGGCGCTGCCGCAAATCTTTATGGCTTCATGGCAACCTGCAAGCCGGGAGATAGCGTTATAGTTCCGCCTGCCACCATCGGTGGTCATGTGACTCATCATAACGACGGCTGTGCAGGACTCTACGGTTTAAATATCGTACACGCACCCGTAAACGAAGACGGCTACACCATAGACACACACGGGTTGCGTCAACTGGCAATGGATTGCAAACCGAAACTGATAACCGTAGGTGGCAGCTTGAACCTGTTTGAGCATCCCGTGAATGAAGTCCGGGCTATTGCTGATGAGGTCGGTGCCAAAGTGTTGTTTGATGCGGCACATCAATGCGGCATTATTGCAGGAAAAGCGTGGAAGAATCCCCTGGCGGAAGGTGCTCATCTAATGACAATGAGCACCTATAAAAGTCTGGGTGGCCCTGCCAGCGGTTTGATTCTGTCTAACGATGCAGAGCTGATTGAAAAACTCGATGCGATTGCGTTTCCCGGTATGACCGCAAATTTCGATGCCTCCAAATCTGCGGCGCTCGCAGTGACGATGCTTGACTGGAAACACTGCGGTGAAGCCTGTGCAACACGGATGATAGTGCTTGCTAAGACGCTGGCGGAGTCATTGAGCAAAGAGGGTATCGAAGTGTTTGCCTCATCACACGGCTTTACCGACTCTCACCAGTTCGCCCTGCCGGCCCACCGCTTCGGCGGTGGTCAAACGGTGTCGAAGAAACTCCGCAAAGCCGGCTTTTTAGCCTGCGGCATCGGGTTGCCAATGGCGGCTATTGACGGTGATATGAACGGGCTTCGAATTGGCACACCGGAACTGGTGCGTTGGGGCGTGACTGAAGACAATGCGGGCGACATAGCTAAATTGCTGGCAGCGGCATTGTTGTCAAAGCAGGCGCAGAATCTGGCGCCGGAGGTAGCGGCGATGAGAAAACAGTTCGACAAGCTGCACTACATTTTTGCGGGCTAGCGGTCCCTGGTTTAGCTGATCGGAGATCGTCTCTGACATTAAAGCAGCGTGAGCAGTTATTTCAGGATTTAGGTTTTACATTGTCGGCATCGTACAGCGGTTTGTATCCTGCCGACTCTATTTTTAATGTATAAGTCTCGCCAAAATATTCCATCAGTAATTCACGACCTTCCTGACAGTACTCAATGGGCAGGTAGCCCAGCGCTATGTTTTTGCCTATCGTCGGACCGTAGGCAATGCTGGTGATGTAGGACCGGCGCCCCTTTGAATCTATGAGCGATTTGCCGGTATCGGGATCCATTATCGGGCTTGTGCCAACCGGATAGCGCGCTGTGCCGCTGGAGTCAATGTTGTCGACCATGGTCATTGTGCAGAGCAAGGCACATTGTTGCTCAAGCGCTCGCTGTTTAACGTAGGCGGGTTTGCCGTGAAAATCTGCGGCTTTCACTTTCGGGCGAGCAAGATCTGCTTCAAATAAAGTGTATTCGGTTAGAAGATCGGCATTTTGCAGGCGCAGGCTTTTTTCCAGCCGCCGACTGTTGGCGTAGGTTTCGACTCCAACTGGCGTCACACCCTGTTCGGCGAGTGCATCCCACACGGCCAAACCGTCGTCGTAGCTGAAATGCAATTCCCAACCTTGTTCTCCAACATAGGAGATTCGGAACGCGGCAACTGTTACTCCGCTGATTTCGATATTTTGCACAGCGACGAACGGGAAGTTCTCTTTTGACAATGCCTGTGGATCGGCGACGACCTTTTCCAGTGTGGTGCGTGCGTTCGGACCCCAAAGGCCCAGGCAAGCATAGTCGGTAGTGCGGTCATCGACTTGAACCGCGTAGCCGCGATCTGCTGCCATGCGCCTTAACCAGACAAGATCGCGGTTTCCGGCATCACCCCCGTCCATCACACGATAGTGATCGTCGGCAAGACGAACGATAGTTAGATCAGCGCGCACGCCACCCGTGTGATCAAGGAAATGCGTGTAAACACCTTTGCCAACCGGTGTATCACCGCCGACTTTTGCCACACATACGTACTCCATTAGTGTTTCGGCATCCGGTCCTTTCACATCAATGATGGCAAAGTGCGAGAGGTTCACCATACCGACGTCTTCTGACAGCTGTAAATGTTCGGCGTTGGATACCCGCCAGAAGTGTCGGTTGTCCCATTCGGCTTCACGTACCGGTACCTTGTCGGCGAATTTTTCCAGTAAATGATTATTGCTTGAATAACCGTGGGCGCGTTCCCAACCGGCGGCTTCCATAAAATGGGCGCCCAGAGCCTTTTCACGTTCGTAGAACGGGCTGCGACGAATACCGCGACCTTTTGTGTATGGCTCGCGATTGTGTACGGCCGGGTTATAAATCTTGAATGCTGTTTCATAGCAGCGGTCGTGTATATATTGCTCTTCTTGCTGAAACGGGTAATAACGGGCCACGTCGATGCCGCTGTGATCAAGTTCGGTGACGCCGTCGGTCATCCAGTCGGCGATTAGCTTGCCGGTTCCCGGTCCGTCTTTAACCCACACGGATACGGCGTACCACAAACCTCGCACACTGGCAGATTCACCAATGGACGGGCCGCCATCTGCGGTTACCTGCAGTAAACCGTTAAACGAGCGTTTTTCATCAAAGCCGAGTTCGGCAAGTATCGGTGTGAGTTCAATGGCGCGCTCCAGTGGTTCCATGATTTGCTCCATTTCGAGATCGCGCTGGGAAGGCGAAAGTCTTGCCTGTTCTTTTTCCGGCAAATCTCGTGGATGACACAAGCGCGGTTCCGATTCTTCGTAGTATCCCCATTCGATCATGCCGCCCTCCGATGTGACCGGATCACCGGTATCTCGAAGGTAGGCGGAATTGCCCTGGTCTCTGAGCAACGGGTAGCCGATGTCTTTTCCGCTGCCGGCAAATTCGTTATAGGGACCGAACCATAAAAGCGGATGGTCCACAGGCATAACCGGCAAGTCTTCACCGGCCATTTCGGCTATTAGCCGACCCCATAGTCCCGCGCACACAACGACGTAGTCAGCTGCAATGTAGCCGCGTGTCGTCTCAACACCGATGATGCGACCGTCTTTGATGTCCAGTCCGGTTGCTGACGTATTGGCAAACGCCGTGAGTTTACCGGTCTTCTCTGCACGATCAACAAGTTCGCCACTGACCACCTGGGAACGCGGGATCACCAGGCCGGCGTCCGGGTCCCATAGCGCGCCCTGAATCATGTCTTCCTCGAGTAGCGGCATTTTCTGTTTTGCTTCGGCGGCGCTGATCATGCGGGCGTTGGTGCCAAATGCCTTGCCAGAGGCCACCTTGCGTTTCAGTTCCCCCATGCGTTCGTCGTCACCCTTTCGCGCCACTTCAAGGCCGCCTGTTTTTGCATAGCGCCCCATCTTCTCGTAGAAATCGATGCTGTACATGGTGGTGTGGCAGGTCATCTGATCGTGCGCGGTGGCGTAGCAAAAGTCTGACGCGTGGGCGGTTGAGCCAATGTCAGTGGGAATTGCCGATTTGTCGATACCGACAATGTCTTCCCAGCCACGTTCGATCAAGTGGTGTGCCACAGATGCACCGACGATGCCGCCTTGCCCGATGATGACGACCTTTGCTTTTGAGGGGAAACTTGCCATGACTTTGCCCGGGTTTTAGATGGGTTTTGTGCCGCTTTTAGCTCGCCACGTGACAGCGGTGCTGATATTTTCCGTTTGAAACGTGTGGTGTTTTTGGTGTGCCTTCGGAGGCTATTGTACGAAAGCGTACCTGTCGCCACTATAGCCCACCCGTGTGTCGAGCGGCGTGTTGCTGACACCGAATCTGCGGCGTTGTTCTTTCAGCGGACGACGTCACAGTTGCCGTGGTTCGGTGTGATTTAAATTTAGGCGGTTCGCAAGGAAGAGCGTCACAGCGAGTGCCAGTTGCACTCATCCCGACAGCGCTGTAGCCTGCGCCGTTTGAGTGCACAGCAAAGCATGTTTGAGCAATACGCGAATTATTTTTGGCTGGCGCTATTTATTGCCCTGGTGTTTTACGGTTTCTGGAAATGGATTGGCGCACCGTTTCTGATACGAAAGTTCTACCGGGAAAATAATTTCGCAGCTCGCGAGGTGACGAACTTCAATGACACGCCGTATGATGGGTCCTTGTTACTTCAGCGAATGAGTGCCGCCACCGTTTATTCCGGTGAATACAAGGGCTATACACTGGAGCAGTTTGAGGCATTTACCGATGCAAGCGGCCGGTTTCCGTCGAAGGCTGTGAAAAAAAAGAACCGTGTCGCGTGGACTGTCACACTGCTGCGTTGTGATAGAGAGCTGGTGTCTTTTTGTGCGCGACCGACGCGTGCCAAAGATGCTATCGAGTACCTGCTAAACACAGACGTGGTTGACTTCCCCGATGACGAGGTCTTTGCCAACAGCATGCATGTGATATCCGAAAACCCCTCGGTAGTACGTGCGGCAATGGGGCAAAGCGTTCGCAGTTATCTTAATCATATAGATCCGTTATCACTGGAATCGACCGGCTCGATGCTGGTACTCAAAAGTCCCAGACAACCACATGATACGGGGCAAAAGCTGCTCGGCGACCTGGATATGCAGGTAGAGATTTACCAGGAACTGCTTGCCAGGGCCAGCTGACCCGGGAGTAGTGCGGTAACGAAAATCTTTGATGAAATCGTGCCATCAAGGCGCTTTCGCATTAGTAGAGGTTTTGCTTTCAAAAGCGTACCTTGCCGCGAACGCAGGCAGACTCGCTGAACTCGCAGTTATTAACCAGGCTGGCTGCCCGGCATGTATTTGCCCGGCGGCTTACCCAGTGCACGGCGAAACATGGCGATGAAAGCGCTAGGGCTTTTGTAGCCGAGTTCGAGTGCCACAGCAGTTACGCTCTGGCCCGCGGTTAAGCGCTCAATTGCGGACAACAATCTGAGTTGCCTGCGCCATGTGCGAAAACTCATTCCGGTCTCTTTCTCGAACAGTCTTGCAAGTGTTCTGCTACTGGCTCCTGCAGTGTTAGCCCATTGCTGAAGTTCTATCTCGTTGGCAGGGTCGGCAATCAATGCACCGGTTATTGACCGAAGCCTGTGATCCCGTGGCGCGGGTAAATGCAGGGGTGGTGAGTTGAGTTGTGTTATCTCGTCAAGCAGAACGGCCATCAGGCGTTCCAGTTGTGCTGCGTTTTCGTGATTTACCGATACCAGTCTGGCAATCAGCTCACGTAGCAATGGTGTGACCTCCAGGACCTGGCAGTCCGGGAAGTGCTCGCACACAAGGTCGCGACGAATGTATAGAGAGCGCATCGCTACCTCGCAGGGCATTGACACTTCGTGGCTTAAGTCGGGCGGGATCCAGACTGCCTGTTGCGGAGGGACAGTCCATGATCCGTGATCGGTGGTCACTACCATCAGCCCCTGAACGGCATAGAGCAATTGGGCGCGGTCGTGCCGGTGCCGTTGCATAACATGGTCTGCAGGGTAGCCCTTGCAGAGGTAAGTGATCGCAGCACCGGGTGGTGAATCGGGATCGGTCTGCCGTGAGCCTGACCAATGATTGGGGGGCTGATGAGCAGGCGGCCCGGATTGAGAGTGGTTACCGTTGGCTGGAGTACTCTTTGTCTGTTTGGCGATATTCATGGGCTGATTGTAGCAAGAAAGACGATTTCAAAGCTGGCAAACTGCGCACATGAGAATTCTGAAGAATACCTTTCCACGGTTGATTGGCCGCATCGGCTCGTTGAGAGAACACCCTGAAGTGTTGTTGATGATTATGGCTGCGGGTGTGCCGTTATCCTTTTCGACCTGGATGGCATTGATCGATAATTTCTCGATTCACCACGCGTCCTTCAGCGGCAGGGAAATCGGGATTCTGCAATCGTTGCGCGAGGTGCCAGGTTTTCTCGCTTTCGCCGTCATTTTTTTACTTCTGTACTTTCGCGAGCAGCCACTGGCCATTTTCTCCCTGGCAACACTCGGGTTGGGGACGGCGTTGACAGGTTTGTTCCCGAGTGTTGTCGGTCTCTATGCAACTACGGTGTTGATGTCCATGGGTTTTCACTATTTTGAAACCCTGCAAGGTTCATTGGCGTTGCAGTGGATTGACAAGAAACGCGCACCGGAGGTCCTCGGTCGTTTGATAGCGGTGGGATCGATCGCTTCAGTGGTGGCGTTTGCGCTGGTGTGGGTCGCCTTTGGCACGCTGGGTCTTTCGTATGCAACGGTCTATATGATCGGTGGTGGTGCAACGGTGCTAATCGCTGTTGTTGCATGGACGCAGTTTCAAAATTTCCCGCAACGGGTCAAACAGCATAAGCATCTTGTGCTGCGGCGGCGATACTGGCTCTACTACGCACTGGTATTTATGTCGGGTGCGAGACGCCAGATTTTTATGGTGTTCGCGGGGTTTCTGATGGTTGAGAAATTCGGCTTCAGTGTCTCTGCTATGGCGTTGCTGTTTCTGGTCAACGCGGTGATCAACATCTGGCTGGCACCGATGGCCGGCCGGTTGATAAATCGTATTGGTGAACGCCGGGCACTCCTCTTTGAATATGTCGGATTGATCGTTATTTTTGCTACCTATGCGTTTGTCGAACATGCCGGGGTGGCGGCAGCGCTCTATCTGGCGGACCATCTGTTTTTTGCGCTGGCCATAGCAATCAGAACCTATTTTCAGAAAATTGCCGATCCGGCAGATATTGCATCAACCGCGGGAGTCAGTTTTACCATCAATCACATTGCTGCTGTGGTGTTACCAGCGGTGCTTGGGCTGCTATGGCTGGTCTCGCCATCTGCAGTATTCCTGACAGGCAGTGCAATGGCTGGTGTGTCATTATTGCTCGCTTTTAATGTGCCGCGAAATCCCGAACCGGGAAATGAGTCTATGCTGCGAGGAAATAACGAAAGCACTGAAACCGCAACCCCGGCCGTTTTATAAGTACGCCCTCGATCTGTAAACATTTACGACAAAGTTAAATTAGCGGTTGGTAGAAGTTACACCTGCTGGTGCGCAAGCAGCCACGGATTCTCTGCCGGATCGCGTCTTCCCGGTGTTTCGCAGGCGAGGGGCTATGCATATCCGGTAATGGCAGTTGATTCGCTATTAAACTTTTGCGGCTGCTGAAAACAAAAAGGCCACCCGAAGTGTGGGTGGCCAGTAAGACTAAAGAAACCGCGATAAAGCGTTAGGGAAGTTTTTCAATGATAAACTGACCCATCGCTGGCAGACCATCGACAAAGTCTGTTTCGGACGGGTCTGTGCTCAGACGTGTTATCGGAGCGCGTGGCTGAGTGTCGTCATCATCTGAGGTGAACAGTAATCCGCTGTCAGTACCTGAATCATAGACCGCAAGATCAACCGTTAGTGATTCGACAAACTCACTGCCATTGTGCAGCGCCAGATCGCGCACACCGATAAACCAGTCCGGGCTTGGTGCGACCATTGAGGTAATTGAAATCAACGGATGATCTGTGGTGACTTCAAATTCGATGCTGGTCGTACCTGGAGAAACGTCAACGCTGTTGCCGTCAATTTCGCTGGCGGCCGTCCCGTTTGCAACGGCCATGGCTACTTCAGCAAGCATGCCTGAAGAGTCACCGGTTTCTGCCATCAGCTTAACACCGCTGGTGGCGATCTCGCCGGTTCTCCAAAGTACTACCTGATCGTTGTGAACGGCACCGACCAGTGGTGAGAAATGGGCCGGTGGCGGAAAATTAACCGGATGCGTTTGTGCGCTCCACGTTGCGTTAAACGTAAGTCGGTAACGAGCGCTGGTCTCAGCATTGTCTGTAGTGTCTGTATCCGTTGTTGTATCGGTGTCTGTCGTGGTGTCAGTGTCCGTTGTGGTGTCGGTATCTGTCGTGGTGTCAGTATCCGTTGTTGTATCGGTATCTGTAGTAGTATCTGTATCCGTTGTGGTATCGGTGTCTGTCGCAGTGTCAGTATCAGTATCAGGAACCACGGTGCTACCGTTAGTACTCATCACACAGTTTTCAACCCTCAGGTGTCCCTCGGAATAAAGTGTAACGAATCCATTGCTGGCATCGGTCGCATCTATCTGAAGGTTCACGCGAGTATTTTTCTGCGCCGGATCGATACTTTGTACACCAGCGAGTTTTTCATCGAGATAGATGCTCAGGTCGGAGTAGCCCTCGACTTCCGTCACCAGGCAGCTGAAATTCGCAGGATTGCTGCCAATGCTGTGAACTCCGCCAATGCTCAGAGCCTGATCGGCACAGGCGCCGTCAGCGACATACAGACTCGTGCCGTCGGCAATCACGCTTCCGCCGCACCCGGCAGTCCATCCAGTCGCATCGCCGTTGTCGTCTATGCTGCTGAAATCGCTGTTTTCCAGAATATTGTTGGCATCCACCGCTGGTACCGGCGGTTTGTCTGATTCGAGTGTGATGCTGCAATTGTCGACAAGAGCGCCATGGTCACTGTGGATCCACATGCTGGCGAAGCGAGTTCCTTTTGGAGCGACGGCCTTTGTGTCAAGCCGGGTATATTCACCCGCTGTAGCTACGGCGACCGGTGCTTCCTTCAGTGCCTTGTACTCGTTGTTAACAAACGCCAGTCCCATACCGGTCCAGGCTTTTTCAGTGGTCAGCTTCACATAGCAGCTGAGCACGTAAGTCTCATCGACTGATGCTTCCACCGATCGATAAAAGCATTTGTCCGGTGCAAGTTCCAGCGCGCTGCTACCTTCGTGGCTGTCCGTTGACAGACTGGTTGCGTTGGGCTGGCAATCAGTCCAGCCGTTGTGGCCCGACTCAAAGCCCGGATTGCCAAACAGATTCGTCGAATCGGCGACAGCCTCGTTCGGTTCGGCGCGGGCGGGTGCAATAAAAGTGTTAACTACGTCTATGTCGTTACTGGTGTCCGGACGGCTTGCCGTGGGTCTTTCGTTTTCAAGTACCTGGAGGCCGCCAGAATTCGAATCGCAGGCCTGCAACAGTGTGAAAGCGATTATAAAACCGGGGGTTAGTCTGAATAAACTCATGCGATTTCTTTAGTTAACCATGGAGTACAGACTAGCGGCGTAAATTGAAATAGGTTAAAGAAATTGTTTTCGCGGCTGGTGGCTAAATTATGAGAGCCTGCCTGCGAGAACATCAGGTGCGTCAATCGGATTACGACGAGTCGGGTCGATACTCCATCACTGCCACCGGGCCGTCAGCGGTGGACTCATCTGATAGATGGCGGAACCCGGCCCTGTGGTAGGAGCGAATTGCCCTGGTGTTTGCGACGTCAGGGTCAATTACCACACCTGATGCGCCGTGCGCGATCAGGAAACTTGCCCGCTGGCGCAGATACCGGCTGCCATGACCCAGGCCGAGAAAATTCTCCGGGCCTATAAAGGTATCAATAGCCCGAGTACCGGCAGAAAATCCGGACAGGTGCTTTTTTGGCCAGGCATGCACTTCGTAGTCTTGTATAAAGGCGAACTGACAGTCGTCTACGCTTACTATATTCATCATCATGGCCATACGCGAATCCCGGATGTCTTCGAGTAATAGCCTGGCCTGTTCAACCGGATCACCCCACCATTTTTGCACAAGAGGTGCTGCGAGCCACTGTTTTAAGGTCGGGAAGTGAGCCTGAGTGACGCGGGTGAAGTGGTAGAGATTATTCTGCATTGCAGGTTTTAGGTGGCCGCCAAAGTCAGAAGGTTGAGTGGTTAAAATTTCTCATTGCCGGTGAATGGCCCGGTGGTGAATGGCCCGCAAAATCGCGAATCACCGGTGTTTTTCCGGTTGGCCCGATACCGATCTAAACAGTAAACAATTGCGTAGTGTCACTCTTGCCTCGTATTTCAAAGTAACCCATTGAGCGCAAGCCGGCGTTGTCTAGCTGTGAGGCAGTTGAGCTTGATATCAGGATGTGCGTGCCAGTTGACTTGTTTATGGTCTCGATTCTGGCGGCGCTGTTAACCGCATCGCCATGCACGGTGTAGGTCAAACGTCCCTGAGCACCAACGGCGCCGGCGACAACTTCACCAGTGCTAATGCCAATCCTGATGCTTATTTTTTGACCGGAGAACCGGCGTGACTCGACACACTTAACAATCTCTCTTGCTGCTGTTACAGCGGAATGTGCGTGTTGCGAGTTAGCCAGTGGCAGATTAAAAACAGCAAGAATACCGTCGCCCTGGAATTGTGTTACGACACCCATGTGGCGTTCCAGAATATCCACAGCCTCGGAAAACCAGGCATTTAGCACTTTGATCGTGGCTTCGGCGCCAAAGGCTTCGCTGAGCGCTGTAAATCCTGCGACGTCGCAAAACAATATAGTGGCTACCGAGGTTTCGGGTGCCAGCTCACCCTGTTCTCGCACAATGGAGCGTGCTACCGGTTCGGGTAAATAGCGGCCGAGAGTGTCCCGGATAACGCGTTGCTCGCGCAGATCAGACACCATTTTGTTAATCGACAGGTTTGCTGAATTGATCTCTTTGACACGACTCGCTGGCAAGTGATCAACGTGGTCAAAGTTGCCGTCACTGATTTGATCGGCAACTCGGGCGATCGAGGCGACCGGGCGCCCCAGTCTTTTTCCAAGTAATACGGCTACAGCCACCGAGGCGCAGAAGACTGCCAGACCAGCGAGTAATGCGGCTATCAATCGATCTACGACAGTATCGTCCTCGGCATCAAGGTCGAAATAGAAGCCGATGTCCCAGGGAGTGCCTCCGTAACGATCTATCGTTCTGTGCAAAATGGCATAGGCTTTTTCGTCTACCCATGTCATTCGCGCCTCTGCCCGATCGATAGAACCCAACAGTCGCATCTCGCGTATGTCATCCGACCAGATTTTCTTCAATACCGAGTCGTACATGGATTGAAGTTCAGGAAGTCTGGCGTCCTGTTGTAGCGGATTCTGTAGATCGGTCAGTAGTGCAGGGTGGGCTAATACCCGGGTCTTGTCATAGAGAATAAAAGGTACCAGTGGTGTGCCGTTGGCAAGCTTGACAAGTTCGACAGACAGGTCCGTGATCGGGATGATCTGTCCGATCATGCCTGCAAACTCGCCGCCGGATTCGATCGGGATATCGTGAAGGACGACGTATGCGTCAACGGTATCGGTGTAAAAGGGTTCCCGCCATTCTGCAAGCGCGCCGGCCGCGCCTTGTTCAAGCCAGCCAGCGATACCCGGTCTGTCAATCCACTGTTCTTTGATCATGAGGCTGTCGATACGTCGCCACCGTCGACTCATCCCTGTGTGGTCGACAAATGTAATACCGGCTACTTGCGGGGTCGCAGCCAGTGTGCCGCGAATAAACTTGTCGAAGCCATCATCGTCGCCTGGTTCAACAGTACCATCAAATACTCTTTCCGCTATCCATTGTGCCTGGTTCACTGCCGGCTGCAACAAGCTGTCAATGCGTTGCTCGACCAGATCCATATAGATGCCGGCCTGTTCTTCCAGCAGGCGACGAGTGTTGTCGGCGGCACTGGACAGACCCAGCCATAGAGCGCTGGCAACAGCAAGTGCAACCAGCGTTCCGATACTTAAACAGGTGACGGTGATGATTGAGGGTTTAAAGGTCATCACGTGAAATGAATATCCGTGCTCAATACAGGCGATGTTACGCGACGGTGCGTTGGAATACCCGGTCCGGCGGAGGCAGGACCGCGACTTTATTTTTGTGTTTGGGCAGTGATGTTAATCAAAGATATCAACAGACTCGCCGGTTTCCCGAATTTCGTCAGCGCGCGCGCTGAGGTAGCGCTGAAAACTTGGTTGTTCCTGCCAGGCATTCGAGTGCACGTAGTCGAGGATAGATTGAGTATGAAATTTTTTCAGCCAGGATTCAGAGCGGATCACTTCCCGGTGATCTGCTGAATAGAGCACCAGGGTTGGTGCGTAGTGTACATTCAGATTTTTAGCGAGTTCCCTGCCACTGGAATTAGTACCGTCTCGCAGGCGTATCGCATCGTTACCCCACATGTCTACTCTGATCACCTGGAATTTGCGAATGAGTTCCTGCGATGCCTCGACGGAGAGCACATCAGTATGGAGTTGCTCACAGTTGCTGCAATCCTGCTGCTCGAACAACAAAATATAGGGACGGGTGTTATTGGCAGCAGGCAGTGTTAGTGTTTCATCAGGGTTGAAATCATCAATGCCGATGTAGTCGGCACGGGGTAAATCCATGCTGGTGTTTTCACTGCCGGAATCGAGGTCGTTCAAACCGGCCAGATACTCGTTAAAGCTCAGTTCGCTATTGTCTTCTTCAATGATGTAGTTAAGTGCTGCACGAAATTTCGGCGGCGGATAATAGCCATTCATGCGCAGCGCGAGCGAGCCATCCGGTTCGTACACCAGTACCGTTGGCGTAAACTGAACATTGAGCTCGGCAGCGAAGGTTTTCTCGGTGTAGTCGCCGCCATCAACGTTAACAACTTCCCGATCCCCCCACATATTTATTTCAATAACATCAAAATGAGATTTAACCGTTTCTTCAATATCCTTTTGCGCGAGGTTGCGTTCGACCAGAATATTGCAGTAGGGGCAGCCTGGTTGGTGAAACACGAGCATTAATCGCTTGTCTGCCTCGCGCGCTTCGAGTATATCTTCTTCAAGTTCCAGAAAGCTGGTTTTAAACCAGTCGGGATACACGGTGTCCATGGCGCCGTGGTAACTTCCCTGCGATGCGGGCGTGCTGTTTGCGGGGGTATTGTCGTCGGCTGCGAATACAGTCTGTGTGGCCGGTGCTAACGTGAGTGCGATGGCAACAGCGCACAGAGCAGCAATCCGGAGTAACAGATCATATGATTGTGTCCGTGGCGGCGCGGACGCTGTGACTGGTTGTTGGCGGGAGTGGCGTGCAAGCATGTTTTTAACTCGGCGTAACCCGGATGGTTCATTCTGCTACGCCTGGTCAGGGCAGTCAACTTTCGTTCACGCCGGTTCCGGTTGTTGTGAATCCATTTAGCAACTGGTGGCCATACTTGCGCAGTATTTCGCAGATTGTCACTTGCGGGACGGTTGGTTAGCTTACTTTGTTTTCTTTAAATCACAGGAATATAAATGTCGGATATTGATCGTGCGGCAGAGATAATTCGCCATTGCTGGAGCAGGGAGGATGTTGTTGATTATGTGAAGGCAGATCTGTGGCCGGACACAGCAGAAGAAGGTTACGCGGTACAGGCTGCAGTGGCGGGCTTGCGACGTGAGGAGGTTGCGGGTTGGAAGATTGCCGCAACAGCGATCGCCGGGCGTCAACACATTAATGTTGATCGACCCCTTGCGGGCCGGCTCTATCGCTCCATTTGTTATGAGGACGGAGTAAGTTTGCCATTTGGCAGGAACCGTATGGCAGTGGCGGAGGCCGAATTTGTTTTTACACTAGGCAGTGATCTGCCGCCGAAAACTTCGCCTTACACCATGCCCGAAGTTGCGGCGTGCATTGAATCGTTACACCCCGGCCTTGAGTTTCCTGATTCCCGTTTCAGGGATTTCACTTTGCCGGGCACTGCCGGATTGATTGCCGATAATGCCTGCGCAGCGCGCTTTGTGCTCGGCGACGCAACCCGAACGGATTTTGATCCGTATGCGCTTGGCGACCATGAAACCGCGCTTTACGTAAATGAAGAACAGGTAACCGGTGGCCATGGCCGCGATGCGTTGGATGGTCCTTTGAACGCCATGGTATGGATTGCTAACACATTGAGTGATCTTGGAGTCGGGCTGGTGGCCGGGCAATTCGTCACGACCGGTGTGACCGGCTTGCCGTGGCCGATAAAGCCAGGGGACACGGTACGCGCTGAGCTGGGTGATTTCGGGTCGGTATCAGCTACACTGACATAGATAATCATAAATGAGCGCTAGGAGTCTGCGCGGCAGAACCTCCGCTACTGCGAGTGCGCCGGATTGCGCCTGAAAATGCTTTTATTATCGTCGCGTAGGAACAACTATGCTTCTCAAATAAAAACACTTTCAGGCACAACCGGTCACACTCTCGCTACGCGGACTTCTACCGCGCAGACTCCTGGCAGCGTTCGTTTAGCCATTGCAGCACATCGGTATACACATTGGCCGCTTCCGGTTCGTTAAAGATCTCATGATAAAAGCCATCATAGATCGTCAATGTTCTATCAGTTGAAGATACCGCATTGTATAGCTGCCTGGATCCTTCGGGTTCGGTGATGATGTCGTCACCGCCATGCATAATTAAAACAGGTTTTACAATTTCCTGTGCCCGACCGATTGTCTCCTGTGTTGCGCGAAACATTTGCGAAATGAATCTGGCTGACAACTTGCCGGTGTTGACCAAAGGGTCTTTTTTATAGCGTTCGACTACATCGGGGTCTCTGCAGAGACCACCCACATCAAGTTTAATCAAACCAAGGCGTGGCGCTATTCCGGCTATCAGGCCTACCAGGCTGAGTTGCCATGCCGGCGGTTGTTGAGGGCTTTTGATTGAGGCTCCGGATAACAATAATCCGTTGAACAGTTGCTGGTGATCCGGTGCCATGTGACTCACGATTAATCCGCCCATGCTGTGGCCGAGTAAATACAAAGGGCCATCAGGACTCTCTTCTCTGACAGTGCTGGTAAGGGCCACAATGGCATCGTGGTAGTTTGTGAAGGAGTCAATATGACCACGCTTTCCGGCAGACATGCCATGGCCGGGCAGGTCGATTGAAGCGACGGCGTAGCCGGCCTGATTTAGAGCACTCGCCAACGGCGTGTAGCGTCCGCTGTGTTCTCCGAGACCGTGTACAACAATAACAGTCGCTTTTGGTGCTGCGGAAAGCATTTGCGAAGGCCAGCGTCGGGTGAATATTCCCTGCGGCGTTGTGTGTGTTTGCATGAATGTTAACTCGGGACGCCATAGTGGCGCTGTCGGGCGGTAGCGCCATTATGGCTGAAACGGTGTGGATTTGGCTGGTTGCCGAGATGGAATTCGAGTAGGCAGGCGGGAATTTTATTGCCACTGAATCGTTGTTGTTGGGGTGTTTCCTGTCGATTTATGAATTATTTCTAACAGAACGTCGATATTTCTGACTTTTTTGTAAAGATTCGTCCAATGCGGTTTGAGACAGCGAACACACCTGCGACTATAGAGTCAACTTAACAGTCCAAACGTCCAGTGCGCAGATATCGAGCGTGGCGGGAGCAGAGAAACATGAAAATAGAAATGTACACAAAAGATCACTGTCCATACTGTGATCACGCGAAGGCGCTGCTGGATCGGTACGAGGCAAGTTTCACCGAATATAACGTCACCTGTGATGCGGAGAAGATATCGGAAATGGTAGATCGGGCCCAGGGACGCTGGACGGTTCCACAGATTTTTATCGACGATGTGCCAATGGGTGGGTGTGATGATCTGTTTATCCTGCATCACACGGATCAGCTTGCCGGTTTGTTGAGCGAGGGCGATGTTCCCGGGCAATACGGCAAGCGCAGCGCACTGGGATAAATACCTGTTTACCAATTACTCCTGTGCAGCCTGTGGTGCGGGCAGATTTGTTCTGCATCACGGCGCTGCTTTTTTAGTAAGACGACCGGCAAGTTTGATGCGAAGTAGCGAACGCTTAAACAGACCTGTCAAGCAGGTATAACCGCATACATACCTGAATACTGACTAGACTGTAGATTGTCCGATAGTGCCCTGCTTATTACTCCGGGTTAAAGCTCCTCTGCTCCATGTGCCAGCCCGCAAGTCTTGATAGAGGTTGGTAACCTGTGTGAAGTAAACGCGGGATGCAACAACGTGTTTTGGGTCACCGAAACTAAAACGTTTTAAACGCTGTTTACAGAACACCTCCAGATAACCGTGCACATTATTTCAACACAAGGAGATTTTGCTGCTGCACGACCTTGATTGTGCGAAACGTTTGCAGCTGCATCAGCGAAGTGTGTGCATGATTTGGAGGTTCCCGGGACCAAATGTATAAAAAAGAATATGGTTTCGTTATTTCTCCGCAATAAATTGTTGCTTAAATAGCCTCTAAGTTAACAAGACGAACACGCATCACCTCAACACCGGAAAGCCAGACATAACTGACTACAACAACTGAATTGCCAGCAAACAGGAGAAATAATAATGAACAAACAGGACCACAAACATCCGAGATTATCATTGTCCGCATGTAGCATTCCCGTGCTTTTGGCGGTGGTTGGATATAGCTCGGGCTCCAGTATGGCGGATGTGCGTGCATACGTTGATGGTAGCGACGCCGCCATCAGTCGATCCACTGACGTCGAGTTCAGTCCCTTAATCGATCAGTACCTGACATCGGATGCGTCCATCGACGAGTTGGCGGATGAGGCACTGAGTCTGGCGAAAATCCAGAGTATGTCGTGCTGGATATGTATGGCACCGGATGATAAGCATTTTTGGGTTTCCGACGGGCAGGATGGATCTATATCAACCTACCGTTTTACTGACTCGTCCGGAAATTTTGAGCTAGTATCGAAACTCGATTCAATCCAGTCCCCTGACGTTGTCGCCGTCGACAGGGAAAATTCTGCTAGCGCATGGGTAGACTTGCAGGTCAGTGATGATGGTAGCTACCTGTACCAGGTGTTTGGCGGGTCAGAGGCTATGGCGGTGTACGAGATTGATGGCGGGTCACTGACTTTAATCGAATTGATCGAAGTCTAGATTTGTGACCGAACAGGAGCACGATGTCTGACTTGCCGTAGCAGGTCAGGCGTCGAAACAGGATCTCCGGTCGCTATATAATACTTAAGCTTGCCACCAGGTAGCGTACGTGGCAGAAGCGCCATATTGCGAACGCGCGCTATACGGCGTTTTCTGATCGAGGAAAAGCACGCGGCCGTTGACTGAGCGTTTTTTGTGCTGGCAAGGCTGGACAATCGTTCGTTATACTCTGGAATTACCCAACATACAATCAATGCCAAACACCGATGTGTTGCGGCAAGGCTTTCACGTCGTAACCGGCTTCATGCATTGCACCGTCAGTTTCTTTCGAGCCGCTGACAAGGAAAACAGTTCGAATGAGTTCAAACGAAGCACCAGTTCAATGGATACGTGTAGCGGCTGCCAGCGACCTTCCAGGCGGTCGCGCAATGACAGTGACCGCTGGCACCAAAACTCTCGCTCTATGTCACTCCGGAGGAGAGTATGCGGCAATGGATAACCGCTGTCCGCACCAGGGCGGACCCTTGGGAGAGGGTTCAATAGAGACCGGAAAAGACGGTAAATGCTGGCTGCGCTGTCCCTGGCACGGATGGGATTTTGACCCGATAACCGGTAAGCCGCCCGGTGGGCACGAAGACAGTGGTCAGGAGATGTTCCCGGTAAAAATCGAAGGTGATGATGTATTTGTCGGGCTTTCAGAAGAACAGGCCCATGTGGAAACCGTGACCGATGTGATGGCTCAAACCATGGTCAACTGGGGAGTGAAGTCTGTCTTCGGTATGGTCGGGCATTCGAATCTTGGCCTGGCTGACGCGTTGCGTCGGCAGGAAATCAGCGGCAATATGAATTTTTACGGTATCCGTCATGAGGGTGCAGCCGCATTTGCCTGTTCCGCCTACGGCAAACTGACAGGACAGCCGGCTGCCTGTCTGACAATAGCCGGTCCCGGTGCCACTAATCTTATGACCGGTCTTTGGGATGCAAAAGTTGATCGTGCACCCGTACTTGCGTTAACCGGACAAGTTGATGTTCAGGTATTGGGGCCAGGTGCGTTCCAGGAGATTGACCAAACCAGTGCTTTCGCCCCGGTTAGTGCGTTCAGTCAAACTGTGCTGCACACGTCTAAACATGCGGAGTTAATGTCACTTGCGTGCAAGACAGCAATCGTACAGCGCGATGTTGCACACCTGATTTTTCCTGATGATGTACAAACGCTTGAGGCGGCGCCCGGCAGCGAGGCCAGTCATCCTGAGGGGCGCACCGGCGACCAGCGCATTACTCCGTCGGACGAGTCAATAGAAGCTGCAGTCAGCTTAATCGGTGAGCATTCGCGGCCCATCATTATTGTTGGATATGGCGCCAGAGATAATATGGCAGAGATCACCGCATTGGCGGAGCAGCTCAATGCCCCGGTGTTGACCACGTTTAAAGCCAAAGGGCAGCTTGCGGATTCACATCCACTTGCCGCCGGGGTACTGGGACGTTCAGGCACGCCGATCGCAAGCTGGTTTATGAATGAATGTGATTTAATACTGGCTTTTGGATCATCGTTTTCCAATCACACCGGAATTACACTTAAACGCCCTGTTATTCAGGTCGATTTTGACCCGATGGCTCTGGGACGTTTTCATTCGGTAAAGGTACCTGTGCTCGGCGAGAATGGTGTGACCGCGAAGGTACTGACAGCACAGACAAAAAATGTAAAAACCGTTGATCAACGCGATGAAGTTGCCGAACGCTGGCGTATATGGCGTGAGGAAAAACGTTCTCGTGCAGTTGATAACCGCGGTAAGGGTATTAGCTCGGCAGCAATCTTCGAATCATTGCAGGAACATATTGAGGACGATGCCGTAATTGCAGTCGATGTGGGCAACAATACCTATTCGTTCGGTCGTTATTTCGAAGTGCGTAACCAGCGTGTGTTGATGTCGGGTTACCTCGGCTCAATCGGGTTCGGATTTTCTGCTGCGATGGGTGCCTGGGCTGCCACTCAGGATCATGAGCAATTCAAGGGTCGACAGGTGGTATCGGTCAGTGGAGATGGTGGTTTTGGTCAGTATCTTGCCGAATTCACCACAGCGGTAAAATACGGAATGAACATTACCCATGTCCTGCTTAACAATTGTGAGCTCGGTAAAATTTCCAAAGAGCAGCGCGCCGGCCAGTGGGAAGTGTGGCAAACCTCATTGCACAATCCGGATTTTTCCGAGTTTGCAAAACTGTGTGGCGGTTTCGGTATACAGGTTAGAGACCCGGCTGACATTGGCAATGCGTTGCAACAGGCATTGGCGTACGACGGGCCGGCGCTGGTAGAGTTGATTACCGATGCAGATCTGGTTTAACCCGGGTAATTGATGCCAACCGAACCGGTTGTTGCGCTGGTACAATAGAACGCTGGCAAAGACATATCCGGGGCAGCAATGAAGGTCATCGACAATTTCAATCGCATAGGCGAGGAAAACGCGTTTGCGGTACTGGCCAGAGCGAACGAGCTTGCCGCCAGTGGCAAAAGTGTGATTAATCTGGGAATTGGCCAACCGGATTTTCAAACACCGGACAACATCGTCGCAGCCGCGGTAAAAGCATTGCATGACGGCCACCACGGCTACACTCCCGCCACCGGATTGCCAGAACTGCGTGAGGCAGTTGCCGCAGATTTAAATGGTCGATTCAATGCTCAGGTAGATGCGAAGAACGTCATTGTGGTGCCGGGTGGCAAGGTCACCATGTTTTCAGCCATATTAATGTTTGGTGAACCGGGTGCGGAAATTTTATACCCGGATCCGGGGTTTCCGATTTACCGATCGATGATTGAATACACAGGTGCAACACCGGTGGCAATCCCGATACGCGAAGAAAATGCATTCGCTTTTTCGGCAGATGAGACACTCTCGCTAATCACACCCTCAACCAGACTGGTGATTATTAATTCACCCGCCAATCCCTGTGGCGGGGTAACGCCAAAAGCAGAGATTGACAAGCTCGTTGCCGGGCTGGCCAGCTTTCCACATGTGGCGCTTATGTCCGATGAAATCTACGATCAAATGGTCTACGACGGAGAACACCACGTGAGTCTGCTTGCTTATCCCGAGATTCGCGACAGACTCATTTTGTTAAATGGCTGGTCCAAAACCTATGCGATGACGGGATGGCGACTTGGATATTCGGTGTGGCCGGACTCCCTCTATGAGCACATTCGCAAACTGGCGGTAAATGCCTGGAGCTGTGTGAATGCCCCCGCGCAATTTGCTGCACTCGAAGCGCTGACCGGACCGCAAGATGCTGTCGGGCAAATGGTCGGTGAGTTCGACAAGCGGCGAAAAGTAGTGGTGGATGAATTGAATCGCTTGCCAGGAGTGTCTTGCGTTACACCCAAAGGCGCGTTTTACGCGTTCCCTAATATTGCTGGTACAGGCTGGAAAGCGAAAGCGCTGGCGTCGGCTCTACTGGAGGAAACCGGAGTCGCACTGATAGGAGGGCCTGACTTTGGAATACACGGGGAAGGCTATATTCGAGTGTCGTATGCGAATTCCACCGAGAATATTCTGGAAGCGATCAACCGGGTTCAACGCTTTCTGGAATCCGCGAGACAGTAAAATACAACACCTGCCTGACAGGAAAATCGCCCGAAGGTGACGGGAGCTAAACCACCAGGATCTCCTGCAGATGTCGATAGATTCTGCTGCCTGTTTTGCCTGGCAAATAGCTTACTGCCGGCGGGTACTGTTGCGCAGATACATGGCGACGAATCCAGTGCCGCTCTGTTAGTTGCCCAATGCATCTGGATAGCGCCCGATCGGTCACCGGTGTTAGCTGACGCCGCAGGTCTGTATAACGTATTTGAGTGTGGAGGCAACTCACTACGGGCAGCGTCCACTTGTTGCGCAATAACTGACGATCCTCTTCCGGTTTGACTATCGTGCCAAGTGTTGATGCCCATTTTGCGATGTTTTTACCTTGTTCGGTGAGTCGATATTGCGCACGCAAGGGGTGGCCGTGTCCGGGGTTCTGTTCCAGTAGCCCCATTTCCAGTAAATGTGTAACGCTCGACTGCATTGCTGTTCTACCGCAACCCGCAGCACTTGCCAGTGGAGATGTGCGTGCGGGAGTACCATCGGCAACCAGCCCCAGGGCGGTCAAGCACCAGCTACGAGAGCACAATTTGACTAGATCGGCTGTGTCCATATAGTATAGTAACTATATTTTTGTCGAACCTGCAACAAGGAGTGAACTGTGCCTACAATCTCACCAGACAAGTCCATCACCATCGCATTCTCGGTAAGCGATCGCGCGGCAACCGCAAAGTGGTATCTAAAACACCTCGGCTTTAAAGAGATATTCGCGGCAGATGAAGCCGGCTGGACCGAACTTGCCACTAACACACCAGGGGTCACTATCGGGCTGGGAGATGCCGAAGAAATTAACCGGGCTAGTACCACACCGGTATTTGGCGTGGCTGATCTCGACAGCTCCCGGTCTGCACTGGAGGCTGAAGGGGTTAACTTTGATGGTGATACCATTGAGGTGGAGGGCATGGTTAAAGTGGCAACGTTCTTTGACCCGGACAACAATGCGTTGATGATTGCCGAAGACCTCTCTTAAAGGCTGATCCGGGCGCCTTATTAGTTAGTGCCCATCCAGAAACAAGCGCTACTGCGGACCACCCAGGCCCGCGATCTTT
>CAYPCS010000071.1:2854-27727 GCA_964409275.1 uncultured Granulosicoccaceae bacterium | reverse complement strand
GGAAACCACTTCTCTTTAATCCCTTTTGAATCTCGTATATGGACACAGGGGTATCCGGCTGTGGTTGCGGGATGCGGATCGGTATGTCTTTCAGACGCGGAGTGATTGTGGGTTCACCGCAAAGCATACGGGTATTGTAATCCTCTATACCATGCCATTGGGTCAGTGAACCGTTAATTGGAAATGCGTCAGCTGCCATCATCTCGTAGAACAGAATTCTGCGCGCACGATTGGATGTATTCTCCGCCGAGCCATGCACGATCCGTCCGTGGTGAATGGAAATTGACCCGGCCGGACCGTTTAGCTCAACAGCATCATTAATATGTAGACCAACTTCGTCCGGAATAAATGCACCGGCGAACACACCATCGACATGGTGATTATAAACCGGCCCCTTATGACTCCCCGGATAGACCATCAGCGGACCATTTTCGCTTTCCATATCATCAATAATGACTCCGATAGCGAGAATGTCATCATTGGTGTGCGGATAGAATGCGTAGTCCTGATGCCATTCTATAGCCGCGCCATTTTCAGCGGACTTCATATTGAGTTTTGTGGTGTGCAACCGAAGATCAGCTCCGATCAAATCTCTCGCGGGCGCCAGAATATGGTCCGAGTACATCAGCTCTCGCATCACATCACTAATCGTGTGCGGCAGTCGGATGCGCCGAACCCGTGGCTGGCTTGCAGTGTGACCTTCCTCGAGTTCCAGTCGATCGTTCGACGCAGTCAACCCCCTCGCCTCATCCTCGAATCGGACAATCTCGGTACGGATATTTTCGATGACGCTGGCGGGCAGATGATTTTCCAGAACCAGATAGCCGGTGTCATGATAGGAGCTTACCTGGGATTCAGTAAGTATCTCGGGCATCGTATCCTCCAAAAAAATTCATGCCTGGCGATTTTTGATCGTTACCTGACCATTTTCAGGATCAACAATCAACAAGTCACCGCTTTTTACCATCTTTGTGACATCTCCGTCCTCAAACCGGTCACACAAAGCCATGTCCGCAAGCGCTGCACCCTGCGCCAGAATGGTGTTGGCGCTATTCAACAGCAGTGCCCTGGGTGCTAAACCACGCGAGACCATTTCATAGAGCATCCACGCCGTTGCAACACCACCTTTAGCAGTATTGAGTACGAGAACCTTATCGACATAGCTTTGCCCCGCCAGCGCATGCTGCGGTCTGGAGAAGATTCCCTTGATACGATCAAGATCGTAGCGGGCAGAAAAATTATCATCGGCCACCAGCGCTTCACCCTGCACTTGCGGACCGATACCCACATGGCATTTCAGTACAGCAGCCATCAGACTCCTCCGTTGATTAATAATTCTCCGGCAACAGCCGCGTCGACACAGTCTGCCATTGAAGCCAGTGCCGGTTTGTAACCATAACCTCCCAGTATGTTAACTATCTTTGTGGAATTCGATAACAGCCGCGTCCATCCGTTGGCCTCACCAATTTCACGAGCGTATTGCTGGTAAAAGCACGTTCCCTGTAAAACACGTGCACCGAAGTTTTCAATATCATCAATGTAACCTGCGGCCCTGGCATCCACGTAAACACTGGCCGGGGTACAAACAAGCATCGCAGTGTCGGGGTGACGTGTTCTGCCGCGACAAAGCTTTGCAACACTTTGCATCTCCATCAATGACAATTGCGGTGCAGCAAACACAACAACATCGACTTTTTCGCCGGCTGCACCAAATGATCCGCGCAGCTCTGAAACATCTTTGTCCGTGATTCGCTCGGCGGTTAAGCCGGTACCGTTAACATCAGCCAGCGTGTTGCACTCAGGTGTAACACCGACAATGTGAAACAATGGCGTCGAACCATAGCTCGCCATTGCCGCGCCCATGTGTTTTGCCTCATCCGAAGTCGGTACCCGATCTATCCCTTCTATGACTGGCACTTCCCAATAGGAACCGGCACGCCGTCCGATCACGGCTCCGAGCACTCCCCATTCGGTTAGCTCGGTCGGTGTTGATTCAACGACAAATCGTCGTGTCGCGACGCGGTTTTGTTGCAGATGCAAGCCGTAGCGTGGTGTTTGACCGGTTAACCCTGCAGCCAGTGCAGACGGGCCGCCCTCGAAGTTGGAGCGTGCACCGCAAAAGCTGTTTGAATAGATGACCACACCGGTATCCCCGTAAGCGACATGATCACCACGTACCGGCGGCATAACGGTTTGATAGTTGATGCAGGTATTGGTCATCACAATACCCATAGAACGACACGCCGCAATAAAACGACGCTCCAGATTGGCCATCTCTTCGGTCTGACCCAATGGATCGTAGTAATCCAGATCAACGCCGCGTGGATCCGTGATCATCGGTATTTCAACAAGGCGTTGATCCATTGGCAAAGCGGCGAATTTTTCTACCAGCTCGACACCGGCTACACCGGTCGATTCAGGATCAGCCATCATGTGCGCCTGACTCACCTCAACCATATCGGCTGCATCGAACATTCGACCAACCTGTATCTGATGCTCGACGGCCCACTTGCGGGCAGGACCATATTCACCAGCCAGCATCGACTCGGCACGTGCGGAGAGTTTCATGATATTTATCCGTAAGCCTTTGATGTTTGTATTTGCGGACTCACAGGTGCTCATCTAAAAATTGGTTAGAACGCTAACCCTGTGATCTGGTTTTCTGGCTATGATGCTCTGTGCGGGTGAATTAGCCTGCGTTTGGTCTGAAGCAACTTCGCCTGTACGCACTACTCATCAGTTTCTATAATACACACATCATCAACGCTGAGCTCGCGGTCTTCTTCAACGAGGATCTCAACCAGGGTTCCGGCTTTTGGTGCGGTTACCTCTTGCGTGACTTTTTCTGTTTCGATTTCATACAACACATCATCTTTAGCGAATTTGTCTCCCGGTTTAACACACCAGGTAACCAGCAGAGCTTCTTCCATGGTCATACCAACGCGATTGAGTTTTAAAGTCTCTTTCATTGCAGTATCCGTCAGGCCCTGACCAGTGCCGTTGCTGTTGCGATTATTTTTTCTGTAGATGGCATAAGATACTTTTCACTGGCAGGAGCATACGGAAAAGAGCAATCCATTGTGGTCACTCGCTTGACGGGCGATTTCAGCAAAAGAACGATCCGCAATAACTGCTGCAATATGACTTGCCGCACTGCAGCGATCGCGCGACTCATCAACTATCACGACACACCCGGTACGCCCGGCAGCTGCGCACAGGGTTTCTCGTCGATTGGTGCGAGAGATCGTACATCCACTACCTCACAATTAATTCCGTCTTTGGCGAGTTTGTCAGCGGCCTGCAGTGTCATCCGCATTGTAGACCCCATGCCGATCAAAGTAACATCACTACCTTCTCTTACAACGGCCGCCTCACCTATCGGGGTCAGGTATTGCTTATCCGGTACATCGCCCATCTCACCACCACGCCCGTCGGGTTCAAGAAATATTACCGGATCATTGCAGCGGATCGCGGACTTTAACAACCCCTTGGCGTCTGCAGGATTCGCCGGTGCTAACAGATGCACACCACTCACGTTCATGATTGGCCCGAACGGGGTATCAGAATGCTGGGCAGCATTGGAGCGACCACCGCCATAGCTCGCGATAATTGTTATCGGCAGTTCGATTTGTCCTCCCTCCACTGCAAACCCCCGCCCCGGACGCATCTCAGAATGCATTTCTACGCCGAAATGCGCAAGTAACTACATTTTTGTAAGTATTAGGTCTGCCCGGGTCTTAAATGAAATCATGAGACAAGGTGGATTTCTGAAGCCTCGTGTCTCGGTTGAGGACTCAGAAACAGTGAGACCGATACGGCCATTTTCCCTTGACTTTAGAGCCGAATCTACAGAATATTTGCGGTTATGGCTAAACAATCAACCGCCTCGAAGAAGTCCGCCCTGGATGAGCTTGACCTGAAAATCATCGCACTTTTGCGGGAAGACGGGAGACTGTCAGCTTCCGAGGTAGCTGGCCGAATCGGCAATATCGCCGAGCGCACGGTCAGAAACCGAATCGCCAGCCTGCTGCAGCATAATCACATTGTTATCAGCGCCATCCCCGACCCGACTATGATCGGACAGGATGTTCAGGCAGACCTATTGATAGAGACCGTCCCCGGACAGGCCGATGCGATAGCGCGGCAAATGGTGGAATACGATCAGGTGGGATATTTGTGTGCAATGGCTGGCCAATACAATCTTGGCGCATCGGTAATGGCAGACAGCAATGCCAGCTTGCATGAATTTATAGAAACCGAGATCAGCCCTATTCCCGGGATTCAGCGTATAAACACGATGATGGTAATGCGCCTGTATAAAGTGTTTAACACTCGCACCAGCACGGCCATTCCATCGCTCGCAGTAGAAAATTCCCGGTAGCACCATGAGCGCAAAGCTTAAAATCGGTGTCGACGTGGGGGGTACTAATACTGACGCAGCCGTTCTTGCCGGTGATACTATTCTCGGCAGCTGCAAGGTATCGACTTCCGTCGATGTTACCGATGGTGTTCACGAAGCGGTAACCCGGGTGCTATCGCAAACCGCTGTTAACCCGGGGCACGTCTCCGCTGTCATGGTTGGAACGACTCATTTTTTGAATGCACTCGTGCAGAGAAAACACTTGTCTCGCACCGGAACATTTCGTTTGTGCGGACCGACAGGGCGTGCCTTGCCACCGATGGTTGACTGGCCCGAAGACTTAAAGACCGTAGTCAACGCAGGTGCTGTACTCGAGGATGGTGGCGTCGAGTTTGACGGACGCACTATCACACCGGTGAACCCGGAAGCCATTCGAACAATTTGCCGTCAATGGCGTGCAGATGGCGTAAACGCGGTAGCGGTGTCGTCGGTATTTTCTCTGGTGGATTCGACGTGTGAGGCTCAGGTGGCTTCAATTGTTGCAGAAGAATTACCGGATGCGGATATCAGCCTTTCCCACCAGATCGGGCAAAACGGTTTGCTGCAACGTGAAAGTGCGACTATTCTCAATGCCTCATTGCAAGCGCTGGCGAAACAAACAGTCACCGCCTTTGAGCAGGCTTTTGCAAGGCTTGATCTAAACGCCACTCTATACCTGACGCAGAACGATGGCACCCTGATGTCTGCCGATTACGCGGTGCGCTATCCGGTGCATACGATTGCCTCCGGGCCGACCAATTCTATGCGTGGTGCGGCCTTCCTGACCGGTCTGCTGGATGCCGCAGTAGTCGATATAGGTGGTACCACCACTGACATTGGCATTGTCAGCGCGGGATTTCCTCGTACCCGGTCGGAAGGAGCGACGATAGCCGGCGTACGCACAAACTTCCGTATGCCGGATGTATTGTCACTCGCTTTAGGCGGTGGTAGCAAAGTACAACAACACCCGCACCTTAAAATAGGGCCGACATCAGTCGGTTATCTGCTGAGCAGGGAATCAATGTGTTTTGGCGGCAATACACTTACTGCCACCGATATTGCAGTCGCGCTCGGTCGCGCCCGACCCGGCTGTGATGAGCCTGAGTGTGATGAGCCCGGGCGCGAACAGCAAGGTACTTCAAAGCGCGGTGATATAGAGCCTGTTTATAACGCGCACCACAATGCATCTCGACTGGAACATCTGGACCCCGGTTTTCTAAGTGAGGCGCAAACACTGATCAATACACAAATTGCGACAACGATCGACCGCATGAAGCTCTCCGCCAATGCAATACCAGCAGTGTTTGTAGGGGGCGGATCATTTTTAGTGGACGGTGAACTGGATGGTGTCAGTGAGGTTATTGTGCCGGAGCATGCCGGTGCTGCAAACGCTATTGGTGCTGCAATCGCACAGGTATCAGGTGAAGCAGACTCTATTGTTTCACTCGACCAAACCACGCGTGAAAAAGCACTGCAAGACGCATGTGCCAAAGCCTGCGAAAAGGCTATTGCAGCCGGCGCTGACAAAGAGTCGATTGTCACCGCAGATATAATCGAATCTCCGCTGGCGTATCTGCCCGGTAACGCTGTGCGACTGACTGTAAAAGTGGTCGGGGATCTGGCGGCATGAGTGCCGGCTCATGTGACTGGGTGTTATCTGAAGCAGACCTGCAGTCGATAGCCACCGGCGCCGGCATTCTTGGCACTGGTGGAGGTGGTAGTACCTATCTGGCCTTTTTAAAAGTGCGCGAGCAGATTCGCGCAGGACGTACAGTCAGAGTTAGATCGCCAAACGCGCTGTCTGACGATGACTGTGTATTGCCGCTTGGTGGTATTGGCGCTCCCACCGTCGGGATAGAACGCATGGACAACGGCAATGAGGGTACACTTCTAGTACAGGCTATAGAAAATGTGACCACGGAAAAGGTTACTGCACTGGTGGCTGATGAAATCGGTGGTGGCAACGGACTTATTTCCATGTTGACTGCTGCACAACTCGATTTACCGGTGGTTGATGGTGATGGAATGGGACGCGCGTTTCCGGAAACACAGATGACCAGTTTTTTTATTTACGGGCAGGCAATTGCACCGGCCGCGCTGACAGATGCCTGTGGTAATTCACTGGTGGTTACCCACGCTACATCAGCCGGTCAGCTTGAGAATATTATGCGCGCGGCAACCATCACCATGGGCTGTAGCGCCATGATGAGCACCGCCCCGATGAACGGCAATTTTGTCAGGCAATACGCCATTCCACGCACGGTGAGCCAGGCCTGGACTCTGGGTAATGCTGTACACACTGCCGTGAATCAAAAAGCCAGTCCGGTTGATGCAATTCTGGAGAAAGCGGGCGGAAAGCACCTGATTACCGGAAAAGTCCTAGATGTCGAGCGGCGCATTGACGGAGGATTCGTACGGGGTGCAATTACCATTGACGGAATTGATCGTGATGCTGGCCGAAGACTCACCATTGATTTGCAAAACGAATATCTCGTGGCCACTGAAGACGGACACCGGCACGCAATGGTGCCTGACCTGGTTTGTATAGTCGATGCTGAAAATGGCCGAGCCATTGGTACAGAAGAACAGCGCTATGGACTAAGAGTCACCGTAATAGTATTGCCGGCGCCCGGGCTATTAACAACACCGGTAGCACTTGAATCCGTGGGCCCGCGTGCCTTCGGTTACGATTTCGATTTTATCCCGTGTGAATGTAACCCGATTTAAACTTAAACTTTTGAGGAACCGCACAATGTTAAAGAAGATCCGCAATATAGGAATTACACTGAGCCTGACGGTATTTTCAGCCACAGCTGCTTACGCCGAGACACTAACCGTCAGTGCATGGGGTGGCTTCTTTGAAGAAACCCTGGCTGCAGAGATCTATCCTGGATTCACCGAGAAGACTGGTATAGAAGTAAAGTCTATTGCCCAGCCCGAAGACTCCGCATGGATGACTCAACTCATGGCGGCCGCACGTGCAAAGAAAGCTCCGGCAGATCTTTCACTGGTCGTCGATGAAGTGCTTATTCGTGGCAATGAAGCAGGCCTGTGGGCAAACCTTGATCCGGCCAATATGCCAGGCACACAATCATTGAAAGAAGGTTATGTACAAAAAAACGACGACAAGGCTTTTGCCGTTGGTGCATTGGCCTTCTATACCACTTTTGTCACCAACACCGACTTTGAAAAAGAGCCGCCTGCCAGTTGGGAAGAACTGTGGGAAGGCAAATGGGATAACAAGCTTGGCATGGTCACCACGCCTAATTCAGGCTTGCTCGAAGTCACCGCCAGGACGTTCTTTGGTGGCTACGACGTGATGGAAACTCAAGAGGGGCTGGAGAAAGTTATCGCAAAGATTGCTGAACTCAAGCCACAAGTTAGCCTGTGGTATCGCGATGAGGGGCAGTTTCAACAAGCGCTTGAAGCAGGAGAACTGAACGCAGGGCTTTACTATCACGACGTCGCCATGCTCTCTATCTGGGACGGAAAACCCATTGCTTCAACGTTCCCGAAGGAAGGGGGCATTGTCTCTGACGCCTACTGGGTCGTACCCCGTGACAGCAAAAATATATCGGCAGCAGAGAAGTTTCTGGACTACATGAGCACGCCCGCAACACAGGCACTTATGGCACGTAAACTCGGTATATTTCCAATCGTGCCACGAGACTCTATGGATCTAACCGATGAAGAGTTTTCCGCAGTCGGCAGCGAAATAGAACCAATCCGGGTGCAAACACAAATTCACTTGCGCGAAGGAGACTGGCTTGAGTCGAAATATCAGGAAATGATCGCGCAGTAGATCCGTGTCAGTGTCACGATTTGCCTCCTGGTACCGGTAGAGAGTTGTATGTCGGTTCTGACACTATCAGGGGTTAGCAAGCAGTTTGGTAACAACGTTGCACTTAGCGATGTATCGTTGCGAATTGACAGTGGTGAATTTATCTGTCTGCTTGGAGCATCCGGTTGCGGCAAAACCACCCTGCTTCGGATCATTGCGGGGCTTACAACCCATGATCACGGGACACTGCGACTTAATGACAGGGACCTGGCTGGAGTGCCTTGCCACAAGCGCAATATCGGCATGGTATTTCAATCTCTGGCATTGTTTCCGCACCTGGACGTCGGGCACAATATTGCCTATGGACCGAGAATGCGTGGTGCTACCAGGGAGGCAATAGATAGCCAGATAAACCATCTGCTAGAAATGGTCGGGCTGCCGGATTTTGCAGCACGCCCGATCTCGTCACTCTCCGGTGGCCAGAAACAGCGCGTGGCGATAGCTCGTGCACTGGCACCTGAACCTCAATTGTTTTTAATGGATGAGCCTTTCTCGGCACTCGATGCGGGACTGCGAGAGCATCTTCAGCAAGAGGTAAAGAGCCTGCAGCAGCAACTTGGCATTACAACCGTTTTTGTCACCCATGATCAACGGGAAGCAATGGCACTTGCTGATCGTGTGGTGGTATTGAACGACGGAGCAATAGAACAAACCGGTACACCTGCTCAAATTTATCTTCAGCCGGCAACCCGCTTTGTTGCTGAATTCATTGGCGCTAATAATTTACTAGACGTTGAGATCAGCACTGACCGGGTTCAACTGGCGGGTAATGATCTCGGTCATCCGCAAGCCGCGCTATCAACAATTTCCGGGCACCATACAATAGCAATACGACCCGAATCGATCAGGCTAACCCGCGAAAAAGAGTTCGATGCCGGAAACCCGGGTTCTCTTGTCGGCACCGTAGTGACGAGTCGCCCTGTTGGTGCACTGATCGAGCACAAAATCGAAATTCCCGGTCAGGTGATCAAGCAAACCTCTTTCCAGGACAGCGCTACCAGGTTCGCGCCGGGAGACAAAGTCGAGGTAAGTTGGGATTGGTCAAAGATATGGGTATTACCCGCTTGAATTTCCTGCCGACCCGCCTGATCGGCTTCACTGCGTTTGCAGTGCTCGCGACATTCTTTCTGGTGCCACTGGCTTTTATGGTGGTGGTCAGTTTTTACAAATCTGACCCAATGGCCTTTTATGAAAAGACTTTTGTTTGGGACAACTACGCCAGGTATTTCACCGGCTTTTATCTTAAAGTGACGCTGCGCTCGCTATGGTCTGCCGCACTGAGTGCCGTGATAGTGGTGTTTCTGGCTTTCGTCACGGTGCTGGCTATCGTTGAACTGTCTCGCAAGTGGCAACTATTCTGGGTAATTTTATTACTCTCGTTAATGTGCCTGAGTGAGGTAATCATCGGGTTTTCCTGGCTTATATTAATGTCCGAGAGTGCTGGTGTTCCACGCCTGTTAAACGCACTGGGTTTTTGGAACAACCCGCGCGCTCTGTCGCCCGGTTTTGGTGCAATGATGATCGGCCTGGTCACCCTTGGGCTGTCGGTCGTCACTATCATCCTGTACCCACAGGCTGCAAGCCGTGACAAAAACATTGAAGAAGCGGCCCGCACACTCGGCACACACCCGTATCTGGTGATATTCAAGGTTACATTGCCCATGTTCCGCCAGACACTGATCGCGCTCACTTTAACCATGTTTGTGTATCTCCTGGGAGTATTTGTGATGCCTACGATGCTAGGTCGTCCATCTGACTGGACCATGACAGTGATGATCAGCGACAAGGCACTAGGTGACGCGAACCTGCCCCTGGGCGCTGCACTTGCCGTCGTAATGTTGCTTATCACCGGGTTGATACTACTGCTATCGCTTTTCCTGTCCCCAAGGGCGAAAATCTAGCATGAGCGGTGTAGCTGGTCGTCTCCTGCTGTGGCTGCTTGCAATTGGCATCATCGCACCCTTTGTCGTGGTTGCGGGTGTCTCTATTGGTGCTTCAAAAACAATAGTATTTCCACCGGCTGAATTATCTCTGCAGTGGTACAGCGTACTATTTACCGACTCTGACTGGTTAAAGGCCATAGGCATCTCACTGCTCGTCGCTTTTTGCGCAGCTATCATCTCAGTGTCACTGGCGCTGGCTATTAACTACGTTCTTTGGCGACTGAAGTCGCGTTTTTCCCGGATGGTGTTTGCTATAGGGCTGGGGCCTTTTTTATTGCCTCCCATTATTCTGGCTCTGGGGGCCAGTCTTTTTTGGGCTGAGTTTGGCTGGTACGGACGTGTAGAGGCCACAATAATATCCCACGGTATTTTCTTCGTCACGCTGCCGCTGGTGATTATCGCTCGCGGATTTGCAAATCTCACTGATGACGTCATTGAAGCCGCTACGATAATGGGCGCCACTCGCTGGCAACTATTTAAAACTATCGTACTACCACTTGTTACTCCCTATTTACTCACAGGCTTCGCACTCGTGGCTATCATCAGCGTCAACGAATATTTGATAGCAAATATGATATCCGGGTTTGTGGTGGAGACTCTGCCGATAAAAATATTCAACAACGTCAGGTACGGCTACTCGCCGGTAGTCGCATCGGCTTCCATGTTTTTTGTCGCTGTTACGGTCGGGGTACTATTGCTGGTGACACGGTCGACCGATCTGCTAGCGCTGCTTGGTGCCGAAAAGAAAGAACAATAAACAAAGCGGTGTAAAACCGGTCAACCGCTTCATTGATTGCACAATTGTATTTTATAGCGCTGATAAAACTGATGACCATCTTAAAAATTACAGTCGTCTACACAGAATACCGGGCAACCGCTTCTTCATCCCACACCACTCCGCTGCCCGGTCTGTCTGGAGTCTGAATATACCCGGAATCAATTTTGAGTGGTTCCTGCATTAACGCAGCTGCCCAGTCAACGTACTCTAGCCAATGGCTGGTCGGGGTCACCGCCAGCAAGTGACAACTGTATTCAGGAAATAAGTGCGTAGACATTTCTATACCTGCTGCATCGGCGAGGGCGGCTGCTCGCATCCAGCCTGTCACGCCTGAGATACGCTGGACATCAGGCATCACGAAATCACAACATTGATGCCGCAATGCATCCTGCATTTGCTCAATACCCATAAAATTTTCGCCTATAGAAATAGCGGTTGTTGTCGCTTCGGCAATTTTTTTAATTCCAGTGTAGTTTTCGGCAACCACAGGCTCTTCAATCCATAGAAGACCACCCTCGTCGTCAAGCATTCGGCAACGCAACATAGCCTCGGCCACGGTAAGTCCCTGATTAAAATCGCACATCAAGGTTACCGAACTGTCGATAGCGTTTTTAACTGCCTGCAAAGCGGCCAGGTCTTCTCTGGCGCTTTCGCGCCCGAGTCGGAGCTTGATTGCGGTGAATCCCTCGGCCAGCAGTTGTTCTGCTTCATGGGGAAGTTGTGCTATTGGCATCAGCCCGAGTCCGTTAGAATTGTAGGCCGGAACCTTCTTTACCGTGCCACCCAGCGCTTTTACCAGCGGTAATTCTACCGACTGGGAATGCGCATCCCACACTGCCATATCAATCCCTGAAATAGCGAAAAGCACTACGTTGTGAACACCGGCCAGCCGATGGCTGGAGCGCAATTTGCGCTCAATCTCGTAGGGTGATGCCGTGTCTCCGACTATCATCCCGGCCATACCATTGAGCAGCGCTACGACAGAGTTTTGAATATGAGCGGTAAAGGTAAATAAATAGCTGCGACCGGTGAAGCCCTGATTGGTGGTTACATCAACCAGCACCAATGCAACCTGATCGATAGCACCGGTGGCAGTGTGCAATGGCCGAGCCATTGGTACCATCACCGGTCGGGCCGTCACGCTACTGATTTTAAGATCACTTTCGATGGTCATGGCATGCTCGTGTCACTGATATTCTGCAGGTAATCGTAACAAATCCCGGCCAAAATGCTGTAGATATGACGGATATTTGAGACACAATTGTGCTCCTCGCGACTACCTTTGCCGCTGTAGTATAATGGTAATTAAAATAATCGGTTAACGGGAATTGGGGAGCAATATGGCATTGTAGTTCCGGATTCCCGCACAACCTGACCGCCTGGCTGCGTCAGATGGAAAAGACTACCTGGACCTGCTCTGGTTCATAACTCTGCGATTATCCAAACTATCCGGACTCTGAAACCGTGAAATCTGACATTAACAAGCTTTTAAAAAAGAATACGCAACTAAACCAGCTAGACGCGATAAAAGTAACCAGCCATGTGCAGCGCGAGAGCGGCGACTGGATCAAAAACACGTTGATGCTGGACGGGCACGACGTGCCCTTTAAGTACAGTCGAAAAAAGAAATACCTCAATTTGCAGGGAGCATCCGTAAACCTGACTTACTATGCACAAACAGAGCGCGTTGCAGGGATGGAATTTGAGTTTATGAAAGTGGTGCGGATTCGCAGAAGCTAGTGTACCGCGGCGACGCCGGTTTTTACGGATATCGCTTTTCCCCGATATGCACAGGCGTGCTGAATTTTTAGCACCGCAAACCGGAATAGACTGACAGATAGTGCAGTAGCTGTCTTTTAATTGATATTCCGTATATCACTCATTGGTGGATCCTTACTTTTTTGTAGAAATTACCTTATACGTCAGATTTAGATTCTTGTGTCGGTAATTCCGCAACTTGTCACAAGTCCCCTCTACCTTGGTAGTCGCTCGACATTCACCCTGGGGAATTTTGGCGGCCACTCAGGACGACCACTGCGCACTGGTGACGTATTACGACTTTACACAAGGGAAACGCCGAAGAATATAAATACGAATAATTCAACTATACCATCAGCCTCATCGACGATACCAGGCGCACTCGTAGCACCATTCACCAGTCACTGGCAAGTGCACGTTATTACTGGTCCACAGGGCTCCAGTGAGTTCTTTACAACCGGGTACCTCATCAGCTTTTACACAGCACACTGGTCCGTGCACTTCAATTCCAGCGGCACCGGTATCCGTCTGACAGGGCCTAAACCCGAATGGGCCAGAACTGACGGCGGTGAAGCCGGTATGCACCCCTCTAATTTGCACGACAACGCCTACGCCTTTGGCACAATAGACTTTACCGGTGACATGCCGGTGATACTCGGTCCCGACGGTCCGTCACTACAAGAGATAGCGCAATTGCGCAACCGAAAGGTCAAACCACAGCAATACGCGACCTCAGTGATATTCCTGATCTTTGGCAATCTGCAGAGAATATAGAACCATTCACCGATGAAATCACCATTCGGCTGAGCGGCATCGAATATAACGAGTCAGCCGCCAACTCACTGGATGTAAAAATTCGACGTGCCGGAGACAGCTGGCTATTGATCGAATTCGGCGACATGGTGCTCGATATAGAATTGGGTTTTATGGCGCAGCATTTAATGCAGGCGCTGGAGCTTGAAAATATCGATGGTGTGCTGGAATTAACCCCTGGTATTCGTTCCTTGCCGGTTCACTTCAACTGTCTGGTGGTACCCGAGGATGAACTGATCCGGCGGGTTAAATCCTGCTGCCAGACATTGTCAACTGATAAACCGGTCAGTGTGCCCTCCAGAATCGTGCATCTGCCTTTGTCGTGGGACGACGAGCAATGCCACAAAGCGATTGAGAAGTATGACCAGGTCGTGCGAAAAGACGCTCCCTGGTACCCTTCCAATATAGAATTTATCAGGCGTATAAACGGACTTGATTCTGTTGATGAAGTAAAAAGAATTGTGTTCGATGCAAACTACCTGGTACTGGGGGGATGTCTACCTCGGTGCGCCCGTTGCCACCCCAATTAATCCGCGCCATCGACTGGTGACCACCAAATACAATCCGGCCAGAACGTGGACTGCGGAAAACTCTGTTGGCATTGGTGGATCCTATCTTTGTATATACGGTATGGAGGGTCCGGGCGGCTATCAGTTTGTTGGTAGAACGCTGCAGATGTGGAATATCTACCACCAAACTTCCGCATTTCACAAACCCTGGCTACTACGCTTCTTTGATCAAATAAAGTTCTACCCGGTCACCGGCGATGAGCTAATGGACATGCGTGCCAGGCTCCCGCTCGGACAGCATGAAATAAAAATAGAACACACGGCGTTTAATCTGCAGGAATATAAAAAGTACCTTCTGGAAAATGCAGACTCCATTGCTGAATTTTCAGCATCAAGACAGAACGCCTTTGACGAAGAACTACAACGCTGGAAAGAATCCGGACAGTTTCAGTTTGAAGAAAAACAAGCTGACGCCGGGCAAATTGACCAGGTGCTGGATGAAGGTGTTATTGCTGTCGAAAGCCCCGTCGCCGGTAGTGTCTGGAAATTACTGGTTAGCGAGGGAGACACGGTCACACCGGAACAGCCGGTTTTGGTTCTAGAGAGTATGAAAATGGAGATTGAAATATTTGCCGGACAGTCCGGCACGGTAAGCCAATTGCTTTGTACAGATGGTACAACCGTGGACGCGGGTTCCAGACTACTGCTACTGGTCAACAACGGGGCTTAATATTCATCCCTCTCGTTCTGCCTGCTCTTGTTCTACCTGTTCTTTCTACCAGGTCAGGGAAATCGACAACAATCCATCGGAAAGTAAACAACCCGCATCAACACAGATCAGGCGACCAACGTTTATCAAAAATAACGCACTGCTGGTCCGGGGTATTTACACGATTCCACCACCCGCTCCACTAACGAGCGGGCGTTCCACAGATACAGATTGCCTGTAGCCGGAGGCACGATAGGCAGCTATCGGATCAACAGCACCACCTGACTGCTCTCGCACCCGCGCGAGTACGGGATCAACATTGGTGTTAAACGCACGCTTGAGTGTAAGCGTTGCCATCAGGGCATCGTTATTTTCCTGATAACTCGCCAGGGCTGCCCTGTCCACCAGATTTGCCTGTACACAGGCCCGCTGAACTTCAATGGCACTACACATCAGACTTTCTATAGGGTCCGTTACATTGTGCGATTGATCAAGCATGTACGCAGGCTTAAATGATTCACCCCGCTGCTGCTCAATATCCACCAGTTCGTTGAAGACCAGGAACAGGCGGTACGGATCGATTGATCCGGAATCAAGGTCATCATCTCCGTATTTAGAGTCGTTAAAGTGAAAACCACCCAGTTTTCCGAATCTTGCCAGTCGTGACACAATCATTTCTATATTAACGTTAGGGGCATGGTGCCCCAGATCGACCAGGCAACTCGCCCTGGGGCCGAGCTCAGTGGCGATCAAATAGTTACTGCCCCAGTCCTGCACAACGGTTGAGTAAAATGCCGGCTCATACATTTTGTGTTCGGTAAACAGTTGCCAGTCATCGGGAAGTGCCGCATAAACCCGATGCATCGCCTCCAGGTAACGATCAAACTGTTGGCCCATATGTGTCTGACCGGGGAAATTTGATCCGTCTCCCACCCACACAGTCAATGCTTTGGAGCCTAGTGTCTTGCCAATCTCTATGCAGCGGATGTTGTGCTCGATAGCCTGTTCACGGGTTGCGGCATCGGTGTGTGACAATGAGCCATATTTATAACTCAGTGACTGTTCTGTCTGATCCTGAAACGTATTGGAATTCATTGCATCGAATTCAAGCCCCAGTTCTGTAGCCTGTTCGCGCAAGGCTTTCGGGTCTTCATCGTCCCAGGGAATATGCAAAGATACCGTAGGGGTCGCTTGCGTCAGTTGCTGTATCACACTGCAGTCATCCAGCTTATCAAATACATGGCGCGGTTCTCCGGCTCCCGGAAAACGCGCAAAGCGGGTTCCGCCGGTACCGACACCCCACGAAGGTATTGCCACTCCAAAAGCTGCTGCCTTTGCAGTGAGCTGATCGATTTCAATGTTGTCGCGCTGCAGATGCTCCGCCAGCGCGTCGTAGTCTGCATCGAGCGCTGCCTTGCAGGTCTGGTTGTGTTGATCAATAATTTCCGGTGCGATACGCATGTGTTACCCCTATCGCGTGAATGACTGAACGTTACCAGCATCAACATTCAAAATATTGCCGGTAGATTTAGCTGATACATCACTGACCAGAAAGTACGCCGCCTCTGCAATATCCTCCGGCAGAACCGCACGTTTTAACAGCGAACGCTCAAGGTAATGTGACTGTAGCTCTGCGGTTTCTTTACCGTACGCATCAGCCCGTTGCTGTAACCACTCACCGGACCAGATCTTGGAACCTTGCAATACCGCATCCGGGTTTACCACATTAACCCGTATTCCGCCCTCTGCACCTTCAAGCGCCAGACATCGCGCCAGATGCACCTCGGAAGCTTTGGCAGTGCAATAGGCAGACGCGCCAGCGGATGCGGCCAATGCATTCTTCGACGCGATAAAAACAACAGCACCGCCGATACCCTGGGAACGAAACAAACGGAACGCTTCACGCGAGACAAGAAAGTATCCTGTTGAAAGGATATCCATATTCTTGTTCCACAATTCAAGCGTGGTGTCTTCAATCACTGCTGACGAGGCGATACCGGCGTTAGATACCAATATATCCAGCCCGCCATATTCGCAGGCTGTTTTAGCAAACGCCTCGGCAACCTGCTCCTCACTGGTGACGTCCATAACCATTTCACGGATCACGTCAGTGCCCCACGTTTCAATAAGCCGATGGTATGTTTTGGACAGTAACTTTTTATCGTTGTCTGCAAGCACCACACACGCGCCCTGGGCCAACAGTCTGTCCGCTGTGGCCGAACCAATCCCGCCTGCCCCCCCGGTCACAAAAGCTACCCTGCCCGCCAGGCTTTTTGGTTTTGGCATTCGTTGTAACTTGGCTTCCTCAAGTAACCAGTACTCAATATCAAATGCTTCCTGCTCCGGCAGACCACAATAGCTGGACACTGCCGAGGAATCACGCATGACATTAATAGCATTGGTATAAAACTCGGCGCTGATACGTGCTGTGCTCTTGTCCCTGGCAAACGTGATCATGCCTACCCCTGGCACCAGATAGACTACCGGGTTGGCATCTCTCATAGCCGGGCTGTCTTCGTGCTTGCAACGTTTATAGTAACTCTCATAATCTTTACGATAGTCAGCTAAAGATTTGTTTAATGCCGCAGATGTCGCATCGATGTTGTTAACAGAAGGATCAAAATCAACGATTAACGGTCGTATTTTTGTTCGCAGAAAATGGTCAGGACAACTGGTACCCAGTGCTGCAAGCGCAGGCATTTGTCGACCACATACAAATTCCAGTACCGCGCTGCTGTCATCGAAGTGTCCGGTCTGGTACTGTCCGTCGCTGATCAGGCCACGAATCTGTGGCATCAGCTGTGCGGCGATTTGCTGCCGCATTGCCGCGTCCAGTGGTTCATGCACCGCACCACCGAAGGCATCCGTACCCATCGTTTTTGTTTTAAGCCAGGTAATGGCCTGATTGATTATTTCAATCGTGATCGCATAACACTCACTTGCCGACTCAGCCCAGGTGAACAGACCATGGCTTCCGAGAATGACGCCACGCGCCTCGGGATTGTTGTGGCAAAACTTCTCCAGCCACAAACCCAGTTCGTAGCCCGGTCGCTTCCATGGCAGCCAGCCAATATCACTGCCAAATATCTCTTTGGTTAATGCTTCACCGTCTTCAGCAGCGGCAATAGCAATGATGGCATCCGGGTGTACATGATCGACGTGAATATGCGGTACGTAGGCATGCAACGGTGTGTCGATAGACGAGGCACGAGGATTCAAATTAAAAGTACAATGCGGTAGATGGCCCACCATTTCATCTTCGTACTTTTCACCGCGATATAAACTCTTTAGTGAATCGAGTTTGTCCTGATACAGAGTGGCAAAGCCGTCAAGCTTCATCGTACCTATATCCCCGCCGGACCCTTTTACCCACAATACTTTTACGTCTTCACCGCTTAATGGATCTCTGGCTATAACCTTGGCTGATGTATTGCCACCACCGAAGTTAGTGATGCGTTTGTCACCACCGAGTAGATTAGACCGGTACAACAGTCGCCCGGGTTCGTCGAGTGCTGCTGCCTTTTTTTCGTTCCAGAGATTTTCAAGCAGCTTGCCGGTACCCATTTATGTTATTCCTGTTTATTCCTCAGCAACAGAATTGCGTCAATTGTAAGCATTGTCAATCATTATCGATCCTTACTTCCGTTCTAGCATCGCAGTTGATTGATATTGACTGTTTTTGATTGACAAGCGTCTGTCGCGGCGTATTATCAAATGCAGGAGTGCAGCATTCAGGCGTGGAGGACGCGGTGCACGAAGTCGAAAGACAACAGATAATTCTGTCTGCGGTGCAGACAAGGCCGGTGGCCACAGTTGCCGAGCTGGTCGCATTGACCAATGCATCAGAAGCCACTATTCGTCGTGATATCTCTTCACTCCATCTCACTCAAAAGCTCAAACGCGTACGAGGTGGTGCGGAGGCATTGCTACCACCTACACATAGCCCTCTGGCCGGGAGACCGTTCAGTGTAAACCAGACAATGCATGTAGCGGAAAAACGCGCGATTGCCCGTGAGGCTGTAGCGTTGTGCAAGGATGGCGATGATGTGATCATCAATGGCGGCACCAGTACTTTTCAAATGGTGCATCTGTTAACCAACCGACGAATGCAAATTTTCACCAATTCGTTTCCGCTAGCAGAACACTTGCTACATCATTCAAAAAACCGGATAACACTACCCGGCGGTACTATTTATCGCGAGCAAAATATAATTTTGAGTCCGTTTGAAAACGACATCACAAAGAACTTTTGCGCATCTCGCATGTTTACCGGCACGCACAGTATAGCTCGACATGGCTTGATGGAATCGGATCCGCTGGTGATACAAAGCGAACAAAAACTGTTGGGTCAAGCTGATGAACTGATAGTACTGGCAGATGCATCAAAGTTTGAACGCCGATCGCCACTACTAATTTGTTCACTTGAGCGAATCGATGTTCTGATTACCGACGACAAGGTGACCGATGCTTCGGTGAAAATGCTGGAGTCTGCGGGTGTGAGAGTAATTGTTGCTGAACTCAATTCTGCAGAGCAGACCGCATGATTGGCATAACTGGAAAAGCTAATCAAATTACACACTAGAGGAAACAAAACGCCATGAAAAAACTGACTAAAATCCTATCAGCCGCAGTGGTGGCGGGTACCATGACATTCTCGTCTGCAAATGCAGAGGATATGCGTATTGCGTTGGTGGTCAAGGCACTGGGTATCGGCTTTTTTGAGGCTGCCGCCAAGGGTGCGGAAGAAGCCGCCGCCGAACTGGGTGGAGTTGAAATAATCTACACCGGTCCCACCGACACCACAGCGGAAGGACAGATCGAAGTAATCAATTCACTAATCGCTCAAAAGGTCGATGCCATAGCAATTTCTGCAAACGACCAGGATGCACTGGTGCCTTCGCTTAAGAAAGCCATGGACCGCGGCATCACTGTTATCTCCTGGGACTCCGGCGTAGCACCTGAAGGTCGCCAAATGCATCTTAACCCTTCTTCGAATCCGTTAATTGGCAATATGATTGTCAAAATGGCCGCTGATCATTTACCTGATGGCGGTGACGTTGCGGTCTTGTCCGCCTCGGCAACGGCGACTAATCAAAACATCTGGATTGAAGAAATGAACAAGGTGGTCGGTGATTATCCGGGCATCAATGTGGTAGCTACAGTTTATGGTGATGACTTGTCCGACAAGAGCTATCGCGAAGCACAGGGCCTGATGTCTTCCCATGCAGATCTAAAAGCCATTATCGCACCGACATCTGTGGGCATAGTCGCAGCAGCTCAAGCGGTATCCGACGCCGGTAAGACCGGGGAAATTCTGGTTACGGGTCTCGGCCTGCCATCAGAAATGGCAGCCCACGTAGACTCCGGGGCATCGAAATCTTTCGCCATCTGGAACCCGATTGATCTTGGTTACGCCGCAACCATGATTTCCTACAATCTTGCTAAAGGTGAGGCAAAAGCTACTGCCGGTGGCGAAATCGGTATGGGCCGACTGGGTGCGGTACAGCTTGGCGACGAGCTTGATGGTGCGATGGCAGACCCGTTTGTCTACGACTCATCCAACATCAACGAATTCAAAGAAATTTTCTAGGCCGTGATACGAAGCGTCGGTATCTCTGCCGACGCTTTTCTCTACTTCTGTTGGAGCACGCCGTATTGCCTGCGAACGCCGTTTCATCCTCCCTGCCCGTTCTTTCACTTGAGCACATCACCAAAGATTTTCCAGGTGTCCGGGCATTATCCTCGATATCACTGGATCTTTACCCGGGCACGGTTACGGCTTTGGTCGGTGAAAACGGCGCTGGTAAATCTACGGTGGTCAAAGTACTCACAGGTATTTACCAGCCCGATCAGGGTGAAATCAAAATCGACGGACAGCCGTTAAAGCTTGCTACCCCGATTGATGCTGCTCGCGCCGGCATAACGGCAATTCACCAGGAGACAGTGTTATTCGACGACCTCTCGATAGCTGAAAATATCTTTATTGGTCATGCACCACGATCAGAACTCGGCTTCATTGACTGGAGCACAATGAACCGGAACGCCGCCCGATTACTCGAGCGCATCGGGGCAGCAATAAAGCCTGCAACCTTGCTGCGAGATTTGGGCATAGCCAATAAGCATCTGGTGGCTATTGCACGAGCGTTGTCAATTGAAGCGCGCGTGGTAATTATGGATGAACCTACCGCGGCGCTTTCGCACAAGGAAATTGAAGAACTCTATCTATTAGTAGAGCAATTGAAATCTGATGGCAAAGCAATACTTTTTATCAGTCACAAGTTTGACGAAATCTTCCACATAGCAGACAGATATACCGTTTTCCGTGACGGTGAATTAGTGGGTGACGGCCTGATCCGGGATACCAGTACTAACGAGCTGGTTACCTTGATGGTAGGCCGTTCGGTAGAAGGCATTTTCCCGCCGCGAACAAACGATTTAGGAGACACCGTATTACAGGTAGAGGGCTATTGCCATCCCACCGAATTCGACGATATCAGCTTTACGCTTGGTCGTGGTGAAATTCTCGGATTTTACGGGCTTGTAGGCGCAGGTCGAAGTGAATTTATGCAATCCCTGTTTGGCATTACACGACCATCCAGCGGAACACTATGGATTAACGGTAAAGCCGTTACGTTAAAAAGCCCTGCCGATGCCATTTCGCACGGGTTGGTCTATGTGCCGGAGGATCGCGGAAGGCAAGGAGTGATAACCGCTTTACCAATCGTCGAGAACATCGCGCTCCCTTCAATGGGCGCAACATCAAACAGGGGCTTTGTCCGTATGGCGCACGATTATGCGCTGGCCCGTCAATACACCCGGCGACTTGAGCTCAAGGCGGCAGCACTGGACCAACAGGTTGGCGAATTATCCGGTGGCAACCAACAAAAGGTGGTAGTTGCCAAATGGCTGGCCACCAAACCTGCTGTCATTATTCTTGATGAACCTACAAAAGGGATTGATATTGGCTCCAAGGCCGCGGTACACGCTTTTATGCGAGAGCTGGCCACGCAGGGACTGGCAGTGATTATGGTGTCATCTGAAATTCCGGAAATCATTGGCATGGCTGATCGCATCATTGTGATGCGTGAAGGACGGCGGGTATCGGAGATCGATAGCAGCGAGGTCACCCCCGAACTACTGGTACGTGCAGCCGCCGGAATTGATGACGCCATCGAGACCGGGGTCGCCTGATGCCGTTGAAGCTCTCGCGTGATGTTGTACTTGCGATAGTATTGGCCGGGTTAGTCGGGTTGGTCTATCTTCGTTTTCCGGAATTCGCATCGCTTAAGTCATTACTCGGTGTATTCAATGACACCTCAATACTGATCATTCTGGCACTCGGGCAGATGGCTGTCATTCTCACTCGCTGCATCGATCTATCCATGGCTTCCAATCTGGCGCTGGTTGGCATGTGCACGGCGATGCTCAATGCATCAATACCGGCCCTGCCGATCCCGCTACTTGTAATCATAGCGCTAATTCTGGGAGCGATGCTGGGGAGTATCAACGGTCTGCTGGTGTGGAAGCTGGACATGCCACCGATTGTTGTAACACTGGGTACGTTAACAGTATTCCGCGGGGTTATTTTTTTAATTTCTGATGGTCAATGGGTTAACGCACATGAGATGAGCCCGGCATTCAAAGCACTGCCAAGAATGCTGGTACTTGGTTTACCTGTGCTTTCGTGGATCGCACTGGCCAGTATTATTTGCCTTTACGTTCTGCTAACGCGTACTCCACCAGGGCGAGCGTTCTATGCTGTAGGAGGAAATCCGGATGCGGCTGTGTACACCGGTGTTAATGTCGGACGGAGTCGCTTTAACGCGTTTGTTCTATCCGGAGCTTTGTCTGGTGTTTGCGGTTATTTATGGGTTTCGCGTTATGCGGTAGCTTATGTAGATATTGCCGCGGGCTTTGAGCTGGATATCGTAGCTGCCTGTGTGATTGGCGGTATTTCGATTGCCGGAGGCACAGGAACCGCAGCCGGAGCAGTACTGGGTGCCTTGTTTTTAGGTGTTATAAAAAATGCCTTACCCGTGGTAAATATATCGCCGTTTTGGCAGCAGGCAATCTCGGGTGCCGCGATAATTATAGCGGTGATTTTCAATGCACGATCAGAGCGCCAGCGCGGTCGCATTATTCTCAAGCAGGCAGAGCACGTATGAATGACGCAGACTCGCCCGCCACAATACCTGACAGACTACGCGGTTTCTGGTACCGGTTACTGACCAGCTGGGAGTTTCTGCTACTTGGTGTTGCCGTGCTAATTTTCTTTCTAAACATCCAGGCCTCACCGTATTTTCTAGATCCCTGGAACCTCTCGGATGCAACTTTTAATTTTACCGAAAAGGCCATGATTGCGTTCGCTATGGCGCTCGTCATAATTTCAGGTGAAATTGATCTGTCAGTCGCATCAATTATTGCGCTGGTTTCTACCTGTATGGGTTTTGCTGTGCAGCACGGTGCTGACACCTTCCAGTTGGTTATGGTTGCTATTACCGTCGGAGCGGCCTGTGGTGCATTTAACGGTTTTCTAGTCGCCGGCCTGGGATTGCCCTCTATTGTGGTCACCATTGGCACCTTGTCTCTGTTCAGGGGCATTGCCTACATTGTGCTTGGCGATAAAGCATATTCGGGTTATCCGGACTCATTCGCTTTTTTTGGTCAGGGTTATGTCTGGTGGGTCATTACTTTTGAAATGGTATTGTTTGTTGTGTTAGCCGTTGTGTTTTACACGCTGTTACACCGCACATCGTTTGGTCGCAGCATCCATGCTATTGGCAATAACCCAACCGCTGCTCTTTTCTCTGGCATACGCGTCCCTCGCATAAAGTTTATTCTGTTCGTACTAACCGGCGTGATGTCAGCAATCGCCGCTATCTGCCTGACCTCCCGCCTGGGATCTACACGACCCTCGATCGCATTTGGCTGGGAACTTGAAATTGTCACTATGGTGGTACTGGGTGGCGTTAATATTCTCGGCGGTTCAGGCACGATCCCGGGGGTGGTAATCGCCGCTATTGTGATGGGTATGGTGACGTTTGGGCTCGGCTTACTCAACGTGCCCGGGATTGTGATGTCAATTTTCGTTGGATTGTTGCTGATTTCTGTAATTGCTTTGCCTGTAATCATCGCACGCATACGCCAGCGTGTGCGTGCGTAGCAAATGATTGTGTCAATCAACTCTCATTGGTGAGGTTTTGGTGTTTTGCTACGCCAGGTGAAATACCCTTTCCAGCGGTTCCACTACGGGCTCACTGGACTCATCGCTGGCCATAATATCGGACATATGCGCCCACCACCGTTGCATCACAGGTTCCAGCGGGAGTTTATCCATGGTGTGATTATCGTTCCGGCGTAACACAGCAAAGAGGCTATGCGTGGCTTCATGAAAAAATATAGAGTAATCACTGACACCAGCCTCCTTCAACAGTTCGATCAACTCCGGCCAAATATCGTCGTGGCGGCGGCGATATTCATCCACCTGATTTTGATTTAACTGCATTCTGAATCCGATCTGTTCCATAGTTTTACCCTGGAAGTTTGTGCTATCCGAGAAGTTAATTTTATCTGACGCAGACTGGACCGGATAGCTGAATAAACGAAACCATTGTTTTAGTTAATCAGGAACCACCTGTCTTTCGAGACTTATCCTGTCAGGTTTTTCTAATCGGGCTATTCTTCAGACTATCAGGTACTTCGACCAAATCAAAAATAAACTCGATCGATTGCAGAGAGAATTATATTCACTATCCACCGGCATTTCATTGCTGCATGAATATAGATGTGTGATGGAGTATATACCTTATTAATAGTGCGTGCCCGGTTTGGCATTATCGGTGACACAGAGCAGCAATGAATTTGACACTAGAGTCTTCGCCGGACAGTCGAGCACAACAAGCTAATTGCTTTGTGCAGTTGACATGCCTCAGGCAATTTGGCTTGCCGGCTCATGTGTGGCATTTGTTTGATACACCACAGCAGTCCAGACAGCGGCAACTGGTCAAGTCTCAAGCGTTGCCGAGAGCGCATCTATAGTGGCGAGTTCCCGTTCAGGATTGTTGTAGAATTGAAAAACGTTGGAATTAACAAGATTCGTTGCGCTGAAGTCAGGAAGCTCAGT
>CAYPCS010000071.1:0-2754 GCA_964409275.1 uncultured Granulosicoccaceae bacterium | reverse complement strand
TTCGACTTTCGCAAACATTGATTGAGCACCATCCACCAGTCGAAGCTGATCGAGAATATTGCCGACGTCTGTTCCCGGAAGCCCGAGAACATCATCTCCTTTCTGCAAACCGGAAAGTGTTCATTCAAAGTTATTATATTATTTGTATGGATTCGGCACAGCACTGGCCAGACCAATGTGTAGATCCGGCAGCAAGTGAGCAGGCACCATAATAGGACCGACAGACAACTGGTATAATTGTCTTGTAATCCTGGCCTTCTACGCATTGTGTCGAACATACCAGACTGAACCTGAGAAACCGGTCGCACTATCAAGTCGCTCTGAAAAGAATTCGGGAATCTGTCCACGACGACAGCCTGGCCACACTAAATGCATCACCATGCTGCTTTTTTAGCACTGTACTGGCAACATAGGATCAAATAGCATTAGCACCAGCAATACACTTCCTCCTCCAGGGTAGTGCGTGTAAGGAATTTGCGTAATGCCATGGATGGCACTTTACTTGCGCTCCTTGTCCGTTCAACCTCCTGGCTACAAAAAATTCCTTCGCAACGGTTAGTGTATATCTGTTGAACCGATGCTTTCTCCATGCCCCGTCCGTTAACCTGCAAAATGCTCCATGCCACCTCGTCAGGCGCTTTGTCGTATCGAGCTGATATCATCACGCCCAAAGCTACTCGCAATTCATGTCATTCAGTCAGATTTCCTGGCCAACCGAATCTGCAAGCCGGACGTTAATCTGTCGCCACCCGGGACAAACGAATCCGGCAGGAACCTCTGCCATCACCAGCTATATAGTTGCAACGGCTATTGTGCATCTGGCAAATTCACCAATTGTGATAGCCTTGGAATCAGCGCAGCGTTAGTCTGCGTTAACGAGAACCTGGCACCGTGTGTTCTTGCCGTTATTACTGCGATTGGCTTTGCAGCCCTGAATCTTACTAAATGATCGAAGAAAAACTCTCAAAACTGTTACAGCAAATCTACCCGCAACTCGACCACTCTGCCCTTGCTACACGCGTGATCGAGACCTTCTGGCCGTCTGGCGCGAGGCCTGCGCAAGAGGCCAGGCAATCAGGTAACTCCAACTGGTCGCAAGAAGATTCTGTACTAATAAGCTATGGAAACAGCATTGCTGACGGGCGCTACAAACCACTGGATGTGTTCCGTGACTTCCTGCTCGAGCATTTGCAGGGTGTAGTGTCCAGTGTACATATTCTGCCGTTTTTCCCCTACACCTCTGATGACGGTTTTTCTGTCACTGACTACGACAAGGTCAACCCGCAACTCGGTTCGTGGGAAGATATCACAAGAATTGCTACTGATTTCAACCTGATGTCTGACCTCGTTTTAAACCATGTTTCCAGCCAGGGAAAGTGGTTTGTTGAATACCGGCAAGGTCACAAACCCTACGATGAATTCTTTTTTGAAGCATCGCCGGAAGATGATCTATCCGCCACTGTTCGACCGCGCTCGACGCCCCTTCTGCAGGAGTTTGAGACTTCACGAGGTCCGCGACATTTGTGGTGCACTTTCAGCCACGACCAGATCGACCTTAATTTTAAAAACGTCGAAGTTCTGTTAGAGATTATTCGCATTGTGCGCCTGCATGTCGATATGGGAGTCAGAGTCATCCGGCTTGATGCCGTGGCATTCGTATGGAAGGAACCGGGCACCTCCTCCATTCATCTGCCGCAGACCCATGCCATCGTCAAGTTGCTTCGCGTACTTGCTGATTATGCAGATGAAGCCATCATCCTGGTAACAGAGACCAATGTACCGAAGGCAGAGAACCTGTCTTACTTTGGTCAGGGCGATGAAGCGCATATGATTTATAACTTCCCGCTCCCGCCACTTATTCTGCACGGATTGCTGGCAGGGACGGCTACCTATTTAAATCGTTGGCAAACTTCCATGCCACCTGCACCGATGGGCTGTGCGTATTTAAACTTTAGCGCCAGCCACGACGGAATTGGTATGCGTCCGGCAGAAGGATTGTTACCACCGGCAGAAATAAAAGAAATGACAGATACAATTACCGGGCTGGGTGGCAAGGCATCAATGCGTACCCTGGAAGACGGATCTGAAGCGGTTTATGAACTCAATTGCACCTACTTTGATGCCCTGAGCACAACCTTCAAGGGTGACGACGCCAATCACATTGAGCGCTTTCTGACCTCACAGACGATTGTAATGTCACTGGAGGGGATACCGGCATTTTATATCCACTCCCTGCTAGCCACACCAAACGATCACGAAGCGGTGACTTACCGCAATATGAACCGGGCGATAAATCGCCACCGATGGGATTACCCGGTTCTAAACGATAAACTCGCAGACTCAACGTCTAATCAGGCGGTGGTGCTGAAGGTTCTGTCCGAGCGCCTTGTGTTGCGCGCAAAACAACCTGCTTTTCATCCCAATGCGACACAGTTTACGCTGCGACTGGATGATCGATTATTTGGTATTTGGCGACAGTCGCTGGACCGTTCTCAGTCAATATTCGCAATACATAATGTGAGCGCTGATGTCGTCAATGTTTCGTATTCATCACTCAATCTAATCGCTGACGAGCAATGGGGCGATCTTCTTTCCGGTGAAACCCTGCTGGAAGACCAGACGGATATATCATTGCAACCGTATCAATGTGCGTGGATTACCAATCGAATGCTGTAGCTATTCAGAAGACGGAGGTCTGAAACCAGAAGACAGAGTCCATCGCAGGGTGGCATAAGAAACGAGCCTAAGCGAGTT
>CAYPCS010000070.1:24564-28029 GCA_964409275.1 uncultured Granulosicoccaceae bacterium | reverse complement strand
AAAGACAGCTGACCCGAACACCGGAGCTGTCAACGCGTGTCGTGCGGTCAGTGCGCTGGAAAAAGGCGTATCCAGGCCCGCCGGTTTTGATCGATGTGGCGGCAAGGGTAAAATCTGACTCGGGACGGTCGACTTACTATTCGACCTTTGGAAGTTTTGGCTTGAACGTGACACGGATTTTGGACTGCAGAGCAGACCAAACCACCACAACAGTAAACTGCTATTTTAACTTGTTCCAGCTTTTTGATTGCCGCTAGCGACAAACCACAAGAGTCTGCAACCTGGCGACCACCGTATAGACCCCTCTTTCTACGACACGCTTGTCCCACGTGTTTTATTCAGCTAGCTCCTTTATACGACTGTGACTGGTTCTATACTTTCGCTGAGTAACAACGGTTCAATCGCATTCTGCCCGCCACGTATTACAGAGACCTTTAAACTACCTGTTGATTGGTTGCTAACCTCTGGTAACCGATTATGTCCCGGAATTCACATTTCAGACAACAAATGTGCAGTGGATACTGACATAGATCTACCTGCCTCACACCTGCCACTATTCGCCATCCGGATCATGATCCAATTTTACATTTGTTTGCCGTTATCCATCAACAGGAGCGGTACCCGCTCAGGGAGAGAGTACCTGGACTTAAAAATACAAAATAACATATAGGGATAGTATGAATAAGTACTCACTTGTGAGCATTGCTATAGCTGGTAGCATAGTGCTCTCTGCATGCGGCGGTAGTTCAAACAGCAATCCGGACATCGGACAGGCCCAACCGGAAGAAACAGAGAACGTAGATTTCGATTTCGACCTTAGCGCACTGCTTGATAACGTTGGGGCTTCCGCTGAACCTCTCAACGACGCACTTCTGTTAAACGATGAAGCCTCGCTGATGACCGGTACAATGGTGGTGGAAGATCTTGGCTCGAACGAAGTCGAGAGCCACAGCTGGACTATCAATCTCGACGAGAATGATCTGGCAAACGTGACATCGTTCAAATCACTGGTGCTGGAACCATCCAGCTATAGCTTCTCACTGGTGCTTGAGCGTGGCGAACACCAGTATGCAGGTACATCGGTACACACGGTAGAAGACGGGAGTCAGGAACTCGTACCGATGACGATACGACCGGTAATCGGAGACAGCGAGGTAACCGCAGAGGTGATTAGCGAACTGGTTGATTTTCGATTTAACTACAGCGCCTCGCAACTCGGTGAAGCGGGCCTTATTGTTCCTTCAATAGGCATCACGATAGATCAGGGATCTGAACTGGTATTTGAGCTTGACCCAACCACCGGGCTTTCGGAGCACATGTTTCTGAACCTTGTTCCAGGAACTTACGACATGAGCCTGAGACTGTTCGACGCCGGTAGTCAGGTGGGTAAGTCTGTACCTGGCCAGGGGGCCGGTGTTTCCGTCTCTCCAGGTACTAATGTCACACTCGATATTGTTCCGTTATATGGTGAAATCGGTCTTGATCTTGCGGTAGAAGGAGGGGAAGCCAATATAATCATACAAGTGCCTGCAGAAGTAGTAGACGAAGCAGGTGACCTCGGTAACCTGCAATCCATACTGACAGTGGTTGGACCAGAAAATCCCTTGCAGGAAGTTGCGCTTTCGCTAGTGCAAGTGGGCGATAGCTACGAAGCATCAGTGACTTTGCCGGAAATGAACTTCGGGAACCTTGACTTTGAACTCGCCTTTAGTGACATCGCCGATAACGAGCCGCTCGGTATCTGTGTGGACAACGCTACCCTGACCCGCAACCAAAACAGGCTTGAATGCGAGTTGACGCTTAGAACGCGTTCTGCGATAGGTGGAAATTTGCTGTCGACGGTTGGCTTAAATGTCTTTGACCTGAATGGCGCACCGGTTTCCGGCGCGGTTGTCAGCGTTGACGGTGAAGACATTGCGATTACCAACAGTGCTACATTTTCTACACCTGGTTATAGCAAGATTTACCTGAACCCGGGTGCTCGCGACATTGTCGTTCGTAACGGCGATAGCTTTGGTGAATTGGCGTATACTTCGGTGCCTCTGGCGGTTGATAACATCAATATAACAATCGATCAGATCGACGAGCCAGCGCTATTACTCCGGGACAGCTTTGATGGATCTCAAAGCGGCGTTGTTTCACCAGTGTCCTATTGGTTTGGGTGTCAGCTTGGAGGTGTTTTTCAGGGTGCCATGGGCGAGGGCAAGCTGTCGCTTGGCACTCAATTTGGCCAGACAGGCGGCCTGTGCCCAAGATCCAGCGCACTGACGCAACACAGTTTTGTGGACTCTTCGATTGTCGATGCTGGTGGTTTTGTCATTTCCGCTGATGTAATCGGGGGGGCGAGTTCCAACAGCGTGGCAGCCATCGGTATAGGTTCGGAAATTGGAAACAACCCTGATAATTACATCCCGCAGTTGGCTTCAGATGTCATGGTTCTAGCTACGGACAATAGAATTGTTTTCGAGACCTACAGCAATGGCAATGTCACAGGCAGTACCACCGTCCCAATGAACCTGCTGTTTTCAGAAATAAGCAATATTAAGCTTATCGTTAAGACAGAGTCATTCGCTGCCGGTGCGCCGGGTACAGTCGATGTCCTTATCAACGATGATGCTTCGTTGAGTATCCCGACACTCACCTTTACATGGGATGGTGGCAACAACCACATTGAACTGGCGGGCAGCGCCGGTTTAGGATCTGTTACTCACATTGAATACGGCGCCTGGGAGGTTAGCCTGGTAGACCCCGCGATTGCCTCGACGCCGTCTGGTTCCTACACTGAATGTGCGATTGAAGGTGGTGTATGCACCCTGACAGAACCTTCGATTGTTCGCTATGGTGCCAATGGTGTCTATGTTCTACAGACCTTCCCTGCGGGTAATGTATCTTGCGTCAACGAGGTGTTTGGCGACCCGATATTTGGTATAACGAAGTCATGCGCGTTCTTGCCAACCGGGGGCGTTAACTAGCGCTTTCTTCAATTGCAGGTCGGAGGGCGCGCGCTTAAACCAGCGCGCTCTGCGAACCGTTATCTGCGAATTTCCTATCCATGCAACCGATTCTCCGGTTGTAATGTCCAGGTGTCAGTTGAGTCCTTCAGTGCCAGATAGCTGTTGTTGGCAATGCTCCGGTTTGAGAATATCCGGAAAATGTGAGGTCGCGTAATTAGTTATATGAAAAGCGGTCGATTCCCTGGGAGGGGTAGTAACAAAGCACTTGATCAATGGCATTTAGAATAAGCTTGATAGTACTGTTTTTGACAGGGGTATCGGCTTGCGGCAATTTTCATTCTAGTCAGGCCATTGCAGACCCTGACAGGCAAAACAGAGCTGGTGAAACAAGCAGCATGCTTGATGAATCCAATGTGTTTGTCGGTAAAACGTTCGTTACCGCCAGGGCGTTGGCCTATCAAACTGGTTTGCCACGATATCACGAGGTAGAACGCTACATCAGAGATAACTC
>CAYPCS010000070.1:0-24464 GCA_964409275.1 uncultured Granulosicoccaceae bacterium | reverse complement strand
CTCGGATATCCGTATGCTAATCGTAAGAGATGAATTTGGAAATAACGCAGAGATATCTGAATCGGCTTTTAAATGGGACATCGCCGGTACTTCTACCGGTAGAGCGAGCAGGGAAACAATCGCTGTGCTTGAAAACATTGAATCATTTAAAAACAACGGAAATTTACAGTTGTCTTTTTGTCTCGGCAGTTACGTAAAAAATTCACCCAATCCTGCAAAGTTCGTTAGAGATTTTAAAATGGACAGCGAGGTAGATATCACCACCAGCGATGCGATGTGTGATGGTGGTTACATATTCGAATTTAAAACACTCGAGTCCTATTTAACAGCGAACTACTATTTTTCAGGGTGGGGTCTGTCTGGAAAGTGGTCGCGCAACTTATCGAAACCAGCGCTGCCACAACCCCTTCCTCGACCATCGGTTTTGAGCCGCAAACACTGTTCACTTAAGCTTAGCGAAATTATAAAAGCGGGTAACTGCCCAGGCCCCCAATGTGACCTGTCGAAACTATGCGAGCAAAGTACTACAGGAAATTAGTCACCGACCCTCGGGAGCTGGGCAGTCGGCATATAGTTGGCAGAATTCAAGGTACTGCATTAAACGAGGGACCATTGTGTTATTCGACAGTAGAACCACTCCCCGGAACAAGAAATACTGGTCTACTATACGACAGGTTTAATCGTCTATAGCGCATTCCCGTATAGCCCTGGCTGCAACGCATCATTTGACTCTGTGCGGGAGTTAGAATCGCTCGTTACCAAATACAGACCGTTGCCCGGTAACTTGCCAAAGCCGCTATAGATCGAAAACTGCCCCTGACTTTGGCTAATAATAATGCCAGTAGAATCAGATACGAAAATCCACCACCCCCACCGCTGCTTGATTCATCGTCCGCGCTTGAACCTTCGATGACAGGGCCATCGTTTTCGTTATCTTGAGTATCGCCACTGTCATCGCTACCAGGTGTATGGTCACCGACCAGGATACCTGTTTCTGCTGCAACAAAGCGACCCGCAACATCAACAGAATACGCAAGTACGGTATTTTCAGTCACTGTTCCGTCTCCACTTAAGGTGCCCATAAGAATGTTGGAGCCGTCGAAATCTGCAACAAAGCTGGTGGAATTACCAACGCCCTCGGCGGCGGTAAAGGTTGTCATATCAGTAAGGCGCCACATGTCTTCGGAAAAGCCGAAAAGAAAAAGATTTGCGTCACGATTCACCATCAGTCCGGAGATTTCAGGGCAGGATCAGCCCCTACCGCCGCATGCGAGTTGTCTATTGAGATTGAACTGCCGAATCTAACTACCGTATCTACACCACAGCTACAAACTCCGTTCCAGCCAAAGCCATCGCCGATAGGAGCTGAATCAACACATTGTCCAGTGTTTGCCGGAAGTTCCAGCATGTCGATACTGAGGGTTTGGGAAAATGCAGAGTTGAAGAAACTCAATACTGCAAGGAAGAAATTGAGAAACAGTTTAATTATTTAATTTCAATTCAGATCCATATGTCATGACACTAACGCAATAAGATTTAGAAGGACAAACTGAAATTCAACTAACGTTGACCAATAGCTATGTGCTGACCCTCGCCTGGCTGAATATTGCAGCTCAAACGGGGCTTAGCCCGAAGAGAGGAGAGTGCTCATAGCAAAAGACAGATGACTTCGTGATGAACACTACAAAGGCTGGATATATGTCTTCATTACCCGTATCTACTTCAACCTGATTATCTATCGTAATGTCACCAGGGATTTGAGTAGCTCATTTAAAACGCTGCAATACAGCGATTATGGTATTTTATTGCGCGACATAAGGGAGGCGTCCCTATATGTCCCCGAAGTAGCGAAATTCTGCAGGGCAAGGCAGAAAAGTATCTCAAACACGGTAATTCAGTAACGGTAGTGAACTATCCAGTGTGGCTACAGATCCGGATGCGGGATCGTGAGCGATACTAGATAGAGGCATAAGGACGCGAGCGGCGCAGTTGGTTAAATCGTCGCTTTAGATATGATCTGGCAAACGATAGCCCTGACACCAGCAGGCCTTGATTGATTCCAGCGCTGCATGGCGTGTTATGTCATTGCCAATTCGAAAGGATCGCACCGTTCTGTGCATGCTTTGGAGAAGGCCATTAGAGAATATTTGCAGCTACAAAGTAATAACGCTAAGCCATACAGAAATGAGTTCTACAATATACAGATGTGACTTCCGGAAAAAACCGGACAGAAAATGAAGTGGACTATCAGCACAACGGTGAAGCATACTATTTACCCGTCTATTGCGATCTTGCGATTTGAGCCATTCGTTGAGCCTGGTTACTTAATGATGACACCTGTCCGTGCTTGCTTTGTACTATCCGAAGCCGTCACGCCGCATCGTGGCCCGGTGTTGACCATGCTACTTTTATTTTTCGTCATGCTCTCGGTCGGAGCTGAAGCCCGGACACTGGATCCCGAAACCCTCGCGGCCAGGGTTGAACCACCCAATGAGTTGGGCGATAAACTGTCAGATACCGGCATCTGGTCGATTCGTGATCGTACCGGCAAGGATTCCGGGTATATTTTTGAAACAGGGACACTGGCACCACTACCCGGTTTTTCAGGTGCACCGATCAATGTTCTGGTAACGCTGGATCGTGACGGTAAGTTTCTGCGTGCCGAGTTGCTTGAGCATAACGAGCCGGTCTTTGTGTCCGGGCTTGGAGAAGCCCCGTTCCACGATTTCGTGCGCCAGTATCACGGGCTATCAATCTTCGATTCGATCACTGTGGGCGTACCCTATGGCGCCGGTAACCAGAGCGGCTCGGGCCAGATCTATCTTGACGGGGTCACCAAGGCGACAGCGTCGGTCCGCATCGCGCATGAATCTGTTCTTGCTGCCAGTCTTGCAGTGGCTCGCGAGCACATGCAGGGATTGGCAGGTGGTCCCTCTCCGCGGCCAAAGCGCGGTGAAGAAGGGCCCGCGCTTGACTGGAATGCACTGGTAGAACAAGGCATAGCGCAGCGTCGCACCATCACTAATACAGAGCTGCAGGCAGCCTTCGCCGACAGTTTGTGGGAAGACGATGATGCAGCCGCACTGGCGGAACCGGAAGGCATCTATATGGATCTCTGGGTAATTGATATCGGTCCTGATGCGATCGCTCGTGCAGTCCTCGACGACAATACGCTGGCCGAGCGCGACGAGCTGCTCTCCATTGCCGACCACGCCGAGCCACTGCTGCTACTAGCCAATGGCCGCCACGGGTTTGTCTCTGAGGAATTTGTCCCCAACACATCACCCGATCTTTTGCTGGCTGAGCAGAACGGTTTGCCGATTGCACTGCGCCATGCAGTCATCGACGTGGAAACGGCAGAAGGAGTACCCGAATTCGAGCATCGCATGATGATACGAACCGACCGGCGCCTTGGTTTCAATCCAACTCTCGAATGGGATCTCATCATTCGTGCTATTCGTCAACACGGGTCTTTTATGCCCGAGATCGGGGTGCAGGAATTTCGTGCTACCCAATCGACCGCTGAAGCCTTTTTTGATGTGCCGGTGGCAGCGGTGATACGCCCTGTCTGGGTTGAGAGCGCGCTGGCGCGTCGTATCGATTTAAGCATTCTGGGTGTATTTCTGGTTGTACTTAGCGGACTGCTGCTGTTCCGCCAGCGGTGGCTTGCGGTCGCCCGGCGCTTGCGGCCATTCAGGTTAGGTATTCTTGCTTTCACGCTGGTGTTCATCGGCTGGTGGGGGCAGGGACAACTGTCCATTGTCACTGTGATTGGTACGCTGCGCGCAGCAGTCGAGGGAACGGGATTTTTGTTTTTGTTGTACGATCCTTTTTCTTTGCTGGTCTGGGCAGCGGCGATTCTCGGGTTTGTGCTGTGGGGGCGAGGGTTGTTCTGCGGTTGGCTGTGTCCCTATGGTGCGATGCAGGAGTTTGCCGATCGGTTCGGTCGGATGCTCGGAATCAAACGCTGGCAGGTGCCAGAACGTGCCGATCGTTTATTCAAAAACTTTAAGTACTTATTGCTTGCGCTGTTGATCGTCACCGGTTTTACAGCACCAGTACTGAATGATCTGCTGGTCGAGGTTGAACCTTTTAAAACAGCAATCACGGTAGGCTTCATGCGCGAGTGGTGGTACGTTGCCTACGCTGTCGGCTGGCTGGTGTCGGGGATGCTCTTTTTTAAACCTTTTTGCCGCTATGTTTGTCCGCTGGGTGCGATTATGGCGTTGGGTGGTTTCCTGCGACTGCGTCGGTGGATACCTCGCAGAACCGACTGTGGCAGTCCGTGTCAGCTCTGCAAGGTTCGCTGCGATTACAACGCCATCGAGAAAAACGGCCGCATTGCATACAGTGAGTGCTTTCAATGCCTTGATTGCGTTTCAATTCACGATGATCCGAAACAATGTGTTCCACTGATACTGCATGACCGCCGTAAGGTGCACGCATGAGCATGACGCGCCGGCGTTTCCTTGCATGTTTTGCTACTGCAGCGCTGAACGGTTCTGCCTGCAGCAGCCAGATCACAGACCATCGCTTTCGCTTTTACGCACTGGGCGCTGAAGCACACATTACGCTGGTTGGCGGGCGACAGCAGGTAGAAGCGGCATTACTGGCCTGTCGAAAAGAAATCACTGCAATAGAAAATGCCTTCAGTCTCTATAATCCCGACTCCACACTGTCGCGGTTGAACCGCGTTGGAACTGTTTCAACGGATACCCGATTCTCCACATTGCTCAGCCACGCGTTGCATATGGCAGAAATAACCGGCGGAGCGTTTGACCCGACCATCCAGTCTCTCTGGCAAGTATTAACTGATGGCGAAGATGTCAAACAAGTCGATCAACTTATCGGTTGGCGCAACCTGATAATGACACCTGGAAAAGCACAATTTGCACGCCCGGGAATGGCCGCAAGTTTCAATGGTATTGCGCAGGGTTTTGCAGCGGATCGTGTAGCTGCCATCCTCACAGAGCGAGGCTATAAAAACATACTTGTCAATCTTGGAGAATTTGCTGCACGAGGAACAAAACAGGGCAGACCCTGGCTTCTGGGAATTCGTGATCCATTAAGCGGACGCATCGCGGCGGAAATCGAACCCGCTAACAGTGCCATCGCCACTTCCGAACCACGCGGAACGCTGATCGCAGGTCATGCACATATCTTCGATCCGCTTGAACGCGCAGGCGCACGCTGGGCATCCGTCACGGTAGAAGCACCCGAGGCATGGCGCGCCGACGCGTTGTCCACAGCTATTGCCGCTTCACCGATTGAGGAAGCAGAAAAGCTGCTTGCCGCTGGTAATGCAACGCGGGCCTGGTTAATAGATGCTTTCGGAACGCTTCAAAAAATATAGCCCACACGTAAGTGACAATCAGAAATATCCTGATCGACGCGCTGCTTTGCAGGTTTCCCGATTGGTTTCTATAACCGTAATAATTGACATATTGCGTGTTTCGACGACGCCATCCACATGCGAGGGAACGCGAGTGATCCAGTCCTAATTGATGATCGAACATACGTAACGGTGTTATCGTTTACCAGGTTTGAGCATACACGTCATGACAATAAATTTCCTGATTTTGTCGAGCCTTGCTTTCCGGGAGCTACAAGAAAATGAGCATAATCATGGTAAATAGAAGTATTTTGATTCTGGCAGTTGCCGCAACACTTGCTTTGGCTGCCTGTAGCAGCGGCAGTAACTCCGCGGATAGTTCCAATGATACTGGATCTGATGTCATAGGTGATGTGCAGGTAGCTACAGATTCTGATCCTGACGACACCAGTGTTGAGCAGGTTACTACCGATACTGACTCCGGGAACACCGGTGAGCAGATAAACACTGAGCCAGATGCTGGCTCAGAAGGCACCAGCGTCACCAGTAATGAAAATAGCAGCGCAGTTGATGAAACTGAAAACAACACGGTGGCAGGTGATACGGATGACCCGGGTGGTACCCTGACTATCGATGGCACCAATTTGTTTTTTGGCACAGATCCATTGCGTATGACGCTAGGCTCTGGTGGTAGTGAAATAAGTGACGCGGTGACTACACCGTCTATCAGTGATGATGGCCGCTTTATTCTCTTCGGTACATTTGCACCGAACGTTGTGGCGGATGACATTGGTGAATTTAGCGACGTTTATTTGCGAGACACATTGACCGGTGTGGTTACGCAAATAAGCGTGGGCGTAGATGGCTCACAAGGCAATAACCACAGCCAGGCATTAGATATAAGCGCTAACGGACGTTTCTTGCTATTTAGCAGTTTTGCGCAAAATTTGATACCTGCTGGTGCCAGAGGAAACTCACAACTCTATCTACACGATTCGCAAACATCAGTGACAACTCTGGTTTCCGCAGGCACTGATGGACGAGGAGGCTTGACAGGAACGGCATCTGGTTTTATCGCTGCTGATGGTGAGATGATTGTGTACCAGAGCACCCCGCGATTTGTGGGTGAGCCAGCTACCATCAGTATATATCATCGCAGTACTGGCGAGACACGCAATATTAACTTATCCCAGGTGCTTCAGACTGCTGAATTGATTGGGCCTGATATTCATGCCGTGACTCCTGACGGGAGGTTTATTCTATTATCTTGTTGCGTAACTGAACCTGACGATGATGATGTCAATGTTTATACCTACAACACTACAAATGATGTAGTTGATCTATTGCCAGGCGCAGGTGACCGTAGCACTGATCCGACAATTAGTGATGACGGGCAGATAATTGTATACGGCAAAGGTCGGCTACTAAACCGCAGTGACGGTAGTGTAAAAGAACTCAACCAGAATTTCTTCAGAACGTTATCTCCCGATGGTCGATGGTTGCCGTATATAGAGCTGGATGCGGAGTTTAATTCGGTGCCTTTTCTCAGGGATAATCTCAACGATATTGTTTACCAGACTAACCGGCGCATCGATGGTTTTACCGGAAATGGTAACAATGCATACCTGATCACAGCCCGTTCTGACCTTGGGGTCACTGATACCAATGACCGGTTCGATGTTTACCTGTATGATTTTCCGCTTTCGGATCTGCCGTAAACTCTCAGCAGACGCTATAAGAAACCCGTCTGATAAACCGCCACTGTATCCACAAGCATCATTACCGATCTTAATTCATCGTGCCCGCCTTCTTCATGCTGTACGAAGAGAGGAGTCCCCCGGCGGTGCCCGGGAGCCACCCAGTGCTCGACTATAGGGCTACCGGGAACTCAAACTAGTGAGCCACTAAAGCAGCACAAGAAAGGAGAAGCCCGATGGACGAACCCAAGGCATTAAATCACTCACAACGGGAGTGCAAATACCATGTTGCTTTTTTGGGTCAATTGTAACTTTAGATATGATCTGGCAAGCGATAACCCTGACGATAACAGGCTTTGATTGATTCCAGGGCAGCATGACGGGTAATATCATTGCCAAAACGGTCTGCATGCACAATAGGCAGCTCAAAGTGTGGTCTGCCATTTACCATCCAGTGAGCCAGAAACTCAGCAGATCCTCCACCGGTGCCAATGCCTACATTGAACCCTGATGCCAGCCACAGTCCGGCATCTTTTCCAACAGGGCCGAGTAACGGCAGTCCGTCCGGAGTCCAGCACATCGGGCCGTTGTTAATGGTTTTTATTCCTGCCTGACCGAATGCTGGCAAGCGTTCCATCAGCTTTTCGAGGTGGCCCATTAAGCGTTCTGTGTTGGGTGGTAAAAGCTCCTCTCGAAAATCCTCGGGGATTCCATCCAGCGCCCAGAACACCGGGTCGGTTTCATATATGCCTGCAAGGAAACCATGTGCTTCCTGCCGCACGCTGCAAGAGACATAAGAATCCCTGTACGCCGGAACTTCATGATCAAGCTCCATTAACGCGGGAACACTTTCAGTGATCATTTCATGATGCTCTGTGGCATACAGCGGAATATTCAACCCGAGTGGTTGCAGCAGTTCTCGCGTCCAGAACGATGCCGCCATAACAACATGCATGGCACAAACATCTCCTTTGGGTGTCTGCAACAGCCATCTATCTCCCTGCCGGGTAATGTTCTCCACCGGACACTGTCGCTGCACCTCAGCGCCAAGGTTCCGTGCTGCTTTGGCCAGTGCGTGAGTGGTGGAAGCGGGGTCTACGTGACCATCGGTCGGAGTGTGTGCTGCACCAAACAAGCCTTCTGTGTTGATACAGGGATGTAGCGTTTCTATCTCGTTGTTATCGACCACATGGTAAGGAATATCCAACATTCGATATTTGGATTCAAAGCTGTGAAATAACTCGAGTTCACGTGGGGTTGTGGCGACTCGAAGCGAGCCTGTCTGGTGAAAGTTAATAGATTGGCCGCTTTCCTCCTCCGCTTGAAGGTACGTTCGGATTGAGCCTGCGAACAATCTGGTCATTTCTGCGTATGGCCCAAAGTACGTGGTATTTCCTGCTGCATGCCAGGTACTGCCGGAAGTCAACTCGCGACGTTCGATAAGTAACGTGTCGGTCCATCCGAGTTTCGCGAGCCAGTACAAGACTGAAGCACCGACAATGCCTCCACCAACAACTGCTACCTGAACATCAGTTTTCAATGTGTATAACCTTTGTGTATGCTATGTTTATATCGGTTAAGCCTTTGCCTGATCCCGTAGCCGCGGTTACGGCTAACGCCTCATTATTGGCAACAAGCTCTATTCCGAAACCACCACAAGTCTCTCATCAACTGCTCGACCGATATGAGAATACCGGTTGTTTTTTAGTATCTTAATTGGTTTAATCAAGTCGCTTTCTTTTGCCTTTTCGCCGCAACAACTAAAAGCACAATTCTTAGCCTCGGGTTGGTGGTTTAGCCTCGGGAAAGAAAACCATATCCCCCTTTTTGTTGACAGGCGGTACGGACCGTTGATTGCCACGCGTAAGAGACAAGCCGCGGTTGGGACCGGGGTAAAACGTTCGCGCCGGTTCTCCAACAAGTTGGTCGCCCTCGATCCGTTTTTCATCAGAGCCATACAACTCGCTATGCAAGGTGGCCTGCAGAACAGGCCATACCGGCAACGCGGCAATAATTCAGAATAGAGCTCTACTTTAAAGACTTGCGTTTCGAAAAAGGAGCCTCCGGGCAGTCTGGCAGGCTTCTTAACTGATCGACAGTGATCTCTGCAGGATTCAAAGTTACGGTCTCTTCATCATCAACAGGGACCACCAGAGATTGGCCCTGTAGTGTCGCATTAAACTCTTCGTTTGTTTCGAATACGAGCGAGCAGTTACTGTTGATATCATAGGTCCAGATTACAAGACAACCGCTTACTTCGTTTCCGAAAGACTCGGAAATATAGTAGAAAACGCCCGGAAAATCCGGATCGGGTATAGATCCCCAGAGACGGTTACCACTACAACTAAATTGGCTGCCACTCTGAGGAACAACGATTGGTCCACCGCCAACAGTTTGACCGTCAACAGGCTGACCATCGCCGTCGGGTAATTCACCACTAATAATTTGACTGTCATCGACAGGCTGATCACCGCCAACAGATAATCCGCCACTGACAGTTTGACTGTCACCCGCGGGCTGACTACCACCGACTGGTAATCCACCAGCAACAGGTTGACTGTTAACAGTTGGCTGGCTACCTGCAAACCCGGGTGAGCTGCTCTCACCACCGCAGCCGGAAACAAGCAATACAGCAACAATGGGTGTTATTAGTTCTATAGTGGAATACGCTTTATGCATTCTCGGCGATTGCATTATCATTTTGCTCTCCATGGTGCGCCTGCTTTAGCAAGCGATATTAGCGTCGTTAATCTATGCGTACGCAGGGCTGTGTTTTCCCGCTGCACGGTGGTGCTTTGGAATAGCTTCGCTGCCTGCAATCAGGCAGCTGCTAGTTGTGAGTATCTGCCTGTGCACAATTGGTTCACTGGCGGCTTACGCTCTTCTACCTGGCGTTACGGGGTAGTTGGGGATTTGGAAAATAAAGATATTTCTGGCAGGGAGCTTTGCTCTGGTGAGGAGGCATGGGGTAACGCTCCGGCACCGTGGTTTCCGAAGCCATGAGTTTTAACAAGGCAGTTTGGCTTTATCCAGTCAACCTTCGGGACTGGAATTGTCAGAGTTACCCTGGAGTAAAAACCCGGTAATTCAGAAGTCGAGCTCAGCGTTGTCGGTTACTTCTTTCATAACGAAAAAGCTGCGAATTTGGCGTACACCCGGGAACGCGATGAGCTGTTCACCATGAAGCTTGTTAAAATCTGCCATATCGCGTACGCGAATTTTCAAAAAGTAGTCGAAATCGCCTGCAACCAGGTGGCAGTCGAGCACGAAATCGAGCTTTTTAATTGCGGCCTCAAAAGCTGCAAAACTCTCTGGAGTGGACCTGTCCAAAACCACTCCGACCATAACCAACGCCCCGCGGGCAACTGTGTCCGGATTTACCATTGCACGAAATCCGGTTATGCAACCCTCGTCAATCAGGCGCTGCATTTTACGATGGCAGGTGGCCGGGCTAACGCTAACTTTTTTTGCAAGCTCGGCATTAGTCAGTCGACCATCAGTCTGCAGCAGCTTCAACATCATACGATCGGTGCGATCAAGCGAAACAGGTTTGGATGAATCGTTCATAAACGGTGAATAAATTGGGGTTCATTATCGATTTAGAGGGAAAATAGTGCACTTAATCAGGAAATACTACACCAAATTGGAAGCACCTCTCATTCAATTTATCGCAAAATTAATGCAACATTCTTCAAGATTCCGGAAACAAGATGAACCTGAGCAAATTTGAACGTTATCCACTCACCTTCGGTGTAACGCCCATTGAACATCTACCAAGACTCTCTGAGGCGGTGGGCGGTAAAGTGGAAATCTATGCCAAGCGTGACGACTGCAACTCTGGTCTTGCGATGGGTGGTAACAAGCTACGGAAGCTCGAATACATCGTTCCCGATGCGATTGCATCCAAAGCAGACACCCTGGTTTCTATAGGAGGTGTTCAGTCGAACCACACGCGTATGGTGGCTGCCACTGCTGCGAAGATCGGTATGAAGTGTGTGGTTATTCAGGAAAGCTGGGTCCCTCATGAAGATGCTGTCTACGATCGAGTAGGTAATATTATGATGACTCGTCTGATGGGTGCCGATAGCCGACTGGTTGATGAAGGATTTGATATCGGTATTCGTAAAAGTTGGGAAGAGGCTATGCAATCGGTTCTCGACGCTGGAGGGAAGCCCTATGCGATACCGGCGGGTGCTTCTGTGCATAAGTACGGTGGTCTGGGTTACGTCGGGTTTGCGGAAGAGGTTCGAGACCAGGAAGCGCAATCGGGAATTAAGTTTGACTATATCGTGGTTTGTTGCGTGACCGGTTCAACACAAGGCGGGATGATTGTCGGTTTCGCCGCTGATGATCGCGCTGATAAAGTGATTGGCATTGATGGTTCCGGCACGCCGGATCAGCTAAGAAAACAAATGCGGGAAATTGTTGATAACACGGCGAACCTTGTGGAACTCGGCCGTACCGTACGTGACGATGAAATTGTTATTAACCCTGACTATGCCTATCCTGCCTATGGCGTCCCAAGCCACGAAACCAATGAAGCTATTCGCCTGGCAGCGCGTACCGAAGCCATGATCACCGATCCGGTATACGAAGGGAAATCTATGCAGGGCATGATAGATTTAGTGAAAAAAGGTTTCTTTCCCGAGGGTTCAAAAATCCTGTACGCTCATTTGGGTGGTGCACCTGCGCTGAACGGATACAGCTACACTTACCGGAATGGCTAGGAGAAGTAGTGCCCGTCTAAATAAAAGCGCTACTGCGGACCCGGGCCCGCGATCTATTACCGACTATTTGTAGTTATTTAGAATGACTAAACGCCTGCGTATAGCTGGTAAAATCTCACGCACCTGGATGATCCTCGCTACGCCGCTGTTTCCGGGCGGGCACTAACCGGTGACACGGGAATAGCAACCGTGTCACTACCAAATATCTGTTCCAAATACTATTGCGTGAGCCTTACGGGTGTAAATATCTGCCTGACTATCGTCACCGTTGGTTTTTGCGATGCTTGCGAGTTCTACATAGTGAGAAAGTATGCGTTGCATCGTACTTCTTGCAGCGATATTTTCAGGTTCCACCAGCAGAACGGTTTGAATCAAATGCCATGCTTTGTCAGGGTTCGGAATTACTGCCTGCATTTCTATCTCAGCGTTGGTAACCGAGGTTTTAACGAGCAAGGCCTTGCCACTTTGCGGTGCTTGATTGTAACGATTGGCAAATTGATCCGGGCTGATTGTCGGTGCAACCTGTCTCACCGGATTGGTATCGTCACTGGTAACAATAGCGTCGTCGGTGCGAGCGGTTGCGGATAAAGACATTGTCGGGGGTGTGTTCGTGACAGCTATTACCGATGAATTCGCTGGCAAGTTGTTTTTTACCTTGTAGCTCAATACGGCGGTGGTCACAATGGCTGCAGTTAACGCGATTAAACCACTGGCCAGCCAAATTCTTTGACCGATCGGACGTTGCCCGGAGGACCTGGTGTCTTTCTCTGTGCTGGCTGCGCCATTCTGGTTGTCGCCATCTTTGTTAACGGTATAAGCAATGTCTCCATCAACCTGAATTGCATTTCCGACGCTGGCATCGGATTGACTGTTTGCGCGAATTCTGTCTATTCTCTCGTAGATCTGAATTCGGGTTGCAAACCAGATACTGCCCGCCGCCGCAATAGATATACCGATTGATACCGGACTGTTGAATAGCGTTTCTGTCAGGTCTCCGCCACCTATTAACTGCGCTCTACGCAGGTTTTCCTCAGCGAGGGGAGCCAGTAAAAAGGTAATCACCATCGGTGCTTCGGGCACTCGGGTAATTTTAAACAGATAACCTAGAACACCGAAGGCAAACATAATCCCCACATGATACGGATTGTGTTCGTAAACATAGATTCCAACGGTCGCCATTATGCCGATGAGTGGTACCAGAATCTGTTTGGGTATCGCGCCAAGCTTTGCAAATACAAAGGAAAACGCTCGGCCAAAACCAAGGTTTACGAAGTTTCCAATAATTAGAATGATAAACAGGGCGTATATAACATCGGGGAAGAGTTCGAACATACGAGGTGAGGGTGTTACGCCCTGCAACACCAGTGCGCCGCCAATGAGCGCAGCCGCCGCACTGCCAGGTACGCCTAATACAAGCAATGGTACCAGTGTGGGACCAACGGTGGCGTTGTTTCCGGCTTCAGCGGCAGCGACTCCTTCCAGTCTTCCGGAACCGATATTTTTCTGTGGTGAGGCAAAGCGTGCTGCTGCGTAGGCTAGAAATGCACCGGCTGTTCCACCGAGGCCCGGTAGCATGCCAACAAACGAGCCAATACCAAAACCGATCCCGATCTCTTTTCTGCACTGGATAAATTCGCGCCATGTTAGCGTATCTGAATTGTTGGACAATGACTGCATCAGTTTTTTACTGCTGATGCTAATCTTTGCGGCGGTGCGGGATATCATAAGCTCACCAATCACCATACTCATGGCAAACACACCGATCAGCATGGCAGGGAAGGGAATACCATCCCCTAACCACCATTGGTTAAACGTATTTCTCGGTACATAGGCAATGGGGTCTGTGCCTATTGTTCCAATGAATAGTCCGATAGCTGCGCTGAACAGCCCTTTGACAACATGGCTGCCAGCCAGTGAGCCGACCAGAGTAATCGCCAGCACCATTACCCAGAATCGCTCGGCAGGTCCAAATTTGAGGGCAACTATCGCCAGTGCCGGAGCTATTAGTATGGTCAGGATGTCGCTCATCAAATCAGCCGTGACCGATGCATAGAGGGCCATCAACATAGCTTTTCTTCCCTGTCCGCGCTGCATCAGTTTATAGCCGTCGAAAACGGTGGCGGCGGAGTCCGGTGTACCTGGTGTAGAGAAAGTAATGGCGGATATTGACCCGCCATAGGTTGCACCCTTGTACAATCCAATTAACAATCCGAGAGCCGGTCCGAGAGACATGCTGAACGTCAGTGGCAGCATCAGTGCAATTGCCGTGGTCGCTTGCAGACCAGGCATTGCTCCGACTCCAATGCCAACGGCAACCCCGATGCATAGCCATAAAAGCGTATCAATCTGTAGAACGATTGCCAGCGCCTGGGTAAATGCGGCTATGTCGACCATGGCTACAACACTGACTTCAGGTTAGGTAAGGCTGTGATTGAAGCACCGAATGCCGAGAACGCGACATACAGGAGTATCGCGACTATGGCCGAGAAAAGAGCAAGGAATACGGGTGAACGCTCACCCGTTAGTACCAGTCCAGTCACCGCTAAAAGGCCCACGCAAGGGATGAACCCTGCTGAATCCTGATAAAAAGCAAATACCAGTGCGGCTCCGCCGTACAATAGCGTCTTGATGACGCCACTGGCAGAAAATGAATGCGTTGCAGGTAGATTGTCGAGGCGAGATGAATCGAACATCGAAACAGCGATAAGAGCGCCTGCTATTAACAGGTAGAGAAGTGGAAATGTTCCCAGATAAATGCCGTCACTTGCCTTCTGGTAGGTCCAGTCAGAGAGCAGGATGGTAGCGCCGATGAAAACCAGGACAGCGTAGTAAAGAACCGCCGCCCTGGTGTTATTTGTGCTCATGAGCAGTGGTTAGAAAAACTACTGAGCGGCTGCAACTGAAATTGCGTTTACTGCCTTGTCGACACCTGCAACGATATCGTTATAAGCCTGTTGTGCTTGCTCACGGGGTACGAACAGTATTTCTTCTCCCATTTTGTTCATCAGTTTGGTGAACGAGGTAGTTTGTAGCATGGCTTCTATGTGGTTAGACAACATTTCGACAGTTTCATCCGGGGTATCGGGGTGTACACCAATCCAGCGTGGAAAATCTATGGCTTCGTACCCGAGTTCTGCAGCATGTGGAGGATTGCCCAGTTGAGAGGAGACTTCGGCGGAAACGGCGGAGCGCGTACCGTTGAGCAGGGCTACCGCCTTGTCGGGGACCAGCGGGATTACAGTAGATTCAGTAGCTCCGGCCATGTCCAGATGTCCGCCGAGCAAATCAGTGACTGCGTCGGATGTACTGCCATAGGGAACAAGCTTTACGTCTATTCCTGCGCTATTGAAAGCAAGTGCCGCCCCGCTTAGTTCGGACATGGTCGCGCCAAAAGACAGGTCACCGGGGTGGTTTTTGGCATAACTCAGAAGTTGATCCCAGTTACTCCATGGTTTGTCTGGTTGGGAAATCATGATATTTCGAAAGGCAGATACGAAACAGACGATCTTAACCTGCTCCGAGTCGAACGGCAGTGTGCCACCTTCACGTGCCATGGCAATCAAAGGGGTGGGGCTTGCCATGATAACCGTATGGCCATCAGCGGGTTGCTTTAGCATATGCTGCCAACCGCGAAGCGCTGAATTCCCCGGTATATTGCGTACGCGCATTGAATGACCCATAACGTCCTCGGCCACGCTCGACATGACGCGGGACCAGCGATCAGTGCCACCACCAGGCTTGAATGGTACCACCCAGGTTATCGGCTTCTCTGGATATTCATTGGCAGTTGCCAATGATGGAGCGAGTACTGATACTGCAACCACACTGCTGATAATTGCCAAAAGCTTTTTAATTTTCATTGCTGTGTCCCCGAAGATTAATATGAAATGAATACTGGCTGTTGCAGATTTTCGGCTTGCCGGATTAAATAGCCGGCGTAACGAATCTACAGTTGATATGTACCGCTATAACCGCCGGGGGTTCAAACAAATAGACTACGCGTATTTAAAATCGGGTCGGGTGCTTATGTAGATAATGATATCTATTGTCTAAATAGAGATATGGTGTTGCAGCAGTGCAGTTGCCGGTCTGTTAACCCGGTGACTGAGTAAATGACGTTGTAAAAGTCTTCACCTGTGCTGCACGCCGCAGGTAGACCTTCGATTGGCGATGTCTTCCGGACAGTTGCGATGCTCTGGACATAGCCAGATATCTCGATGCGAGTTTATCCAGACCGGTGAGTGCAGCGGTGTTTTCCGGGTCGAGAATCAATACCAGGCCATACTTCTCCATCGCATTGTTGCCAGCTGGTATCGTCAAACGCAGTTCGTCAATATCCTTTCCGGCAAACTCCAGTAATATATCTACAGTTGCGTTGGCCGACAATTTTGCAGGTTTAAGTTGTTCCGGATTTTCATATGTGGTTGAGATCGAGGAATTACTTCCAGCGTAGGCAACAATGGCAGTATCCGGCCGCGAAGCCATCTGTTTTGCAGTTGGTGAGTTAGCGAGAGGTACGGTACATAGCAGCGCCGAAACTACCAGCACTGTTTGAATAGCAGTTTTACGGCGCAACTCAACAAACGGAATGGATTCCGGCAATTTGCCCGGGAGGACCATGGCCGTAGCCGCAATGACATTAAACATCAGATAGAAAGATGCCATTTGACATGCCGGGTCAGCGATAAATCGGGTTATGAGTGCGATAAGCAGTGGAACACTGGTATAACACTCAAGGTAAAACAACGGGACAAGGATTGCTGCTCCTGTGAGATCAAAGCGAATCTGATAGTTAATTATTTCGCGAGACGGACCTTTAAGGTTCTGTGAAAGTAACCATGTACTCAGGGCTGCACCAAAGTTAATGCCATAGATAGTCATAACAGATTGCTCGATTCCAATCGCTTCAGTGGCAAAAAGGTGAACCACTAGCACAGTCACCGCCGTGCCGGACTGCAATAAAACACGGAATAGCGTTCCTGCAACAAAAGCAATCACAAACGAACCCTCATTGAATTGAAGTATCCGGGGAAACCATTCCTTGTTTGCCAGCGCGGTCGCACCCTCCTGGAGCATATACAATCCGATAAACAGCATGCCAATACCGAACACAGATTTGGACACACCATGCCAGTTTCTAAATCGTGTGGAGACAAGCGTAATACCGGATATGCCTGTTAATAACAGCACAAAAGGCTCTATCTTGAAGGAAGAAACGTATATTAGCGCTGCGGTGCCGATGTTCACACCGAGTAGAACCGGTCCGGCAGCAGTGATGTTTGTAAGGTTGGCGCTCACCATTCCAGCCAGTACATAAATCGGCACAGTCGCGGTTTGAGTGACCGCGCCACAACAAACGCCCCAGCCAAAACCTCGAACGGGAGAACCTGTGTAACGGCCTGGAGTTGATCTCAGGCGGTTGTTTGTTAGCGTGCCGAAGCATTCGGTAATCGTGTTTAGACCGGCGAGGAAAAAACCGAGACCTGCACACATTGAGGCGACTGAATGAAGATGATCCATAATGCTTGTTGCGAAGATAATAGTGTCACTTTGAACACTGCCACTGTATGTACCAGTCGAGAGCAATGTGGTTCAAAGTCATCTACCTCTCGCCGATCGCCGGCAGACTGCCAACGGCTGTAGCAATAACAGGATGCTACCCCCACAAACGGAACAGATTATCCCCAGGTAATACCCAAAATTTCTCCCCGTTAGCTTCAAGCAACTTGTCCATCGTGAATCAATAATTTACCCCGTACTACAGCGGAATAGAACACCGCTTCAGGGACACGGATTGCTCACGATTCGCACCATGGCGAATGAAAGAGCTCTCGTAAATCACAAAAAACAGAGACAGGGAGAACAACATCATGAACAAACCAGGCACTACAAAAATAGAGCACAGAGATACACTGGCAACTACCGTTATTGCGCTGCATTGCTCCGGTGGCAGCCCGTCCGGATGGTCGACGCTTGCCGAGAACATACCTGTAGACTGCGAGATCAGTTGCCCCGGTCATCGCTTTGCCGGGCCAACCAGTGCACAAGAGCTGGCAGGGTCTTACACCATCAACGATGAAGCAGCGCCAATCGTCGAGCTAATCGATGTGCAACAAAAACCGGTCTATCTCGTCGGCCACTCGTTTGGCGGTGCTCTGGCACTGCGTGTGGCTGAAGCGCGCCCCTCACAGGTTGCCGGTATTACACTCTATGAACCCTGCCTGTTCGGAATCCTGCACAATGACGATCCGCAAGATAAAACTGCGTTGGCTGAGATAATCAAGCTACGAAATCAGGTTTGCAATAGTCTGCAACTGGACAATCCCGATCTGGCAATGGAACACTTTATCGATTACTGGAATGGTGAAGGTGCGTGGGCCACGCTGCACCCGAAGGCGAAACAAAAAATTGTTGAGTGGGCACCGAACGCTCGCGATCAGTTTGATGTTCTGTTTCAGTATTCAACTGCCCGGCTCCAGGCACTAACGATGCCGGTCCAGCTCGTGATTGGTGAAAACGCACTTCAACTACCGAGGGCTATTGCCGACAGATTAACGCGGGAACTGCCATGTGTACACCTGCAAACCCTGGCTGACGCAGCACACATGGGCCCGTTGACCCATGCCAAACCTTTTGCAAATCTTGTGCGTAATCACATCGATTGCATCTATGCGCCGCGCTCTTCAACTGGCTGCAGTCATAAAGCCGGAAGCCAGCCTCGTGTCATAGCGAATGTGCTGGTGGCTTGATCTTGCAGGTTCGACTACGACTCAGCTTCCCCTGGAAAGGCCAGGGGAATTTACAGCGGAGTTGTTGAGCGTCTATAGAAAGAGACCATGAGCGCTCGGTGAAGATGAGCCTGCATGTGAGTTTGTCACAGGGGCGCCGTTGGCAGAGTCTGAAATTCTGCAACAAACATCCAGTAAACCCACAGGTATTCTGCAAGTTCCGATGGCGGACTCTACCTACACTGGTTATGCCGTCGATCCTGGACGGCCCTTCGATAACCACACAAGGAGGATTCAACCATGTCTGTTAAAACGCCAAATTTTGAAGCATTCGCAAAAGACGCTGACTTTGTTTTTTCTGCCCAAAACGATCTTGAAGGTACCGGTGAAGATTGGGAATTCGAGTCATGCGAATTGGACGTTGTGGATGAATTAATGCTGAGTGCAATGCGTGAGTTTGACGCCAGTGCGTGATAACCCGCTTGCTTTAGGAGAAGAAAGTGAAAAACATATTTACTTCATTATGCCGATACGTTGTGGGCTACCGCCCTTTGCAGAAATTCATTAAACGCTCTGTGTACAGCAAAACAGTTGCGAATCTACGCGGGCTTAGTGATGCGCAACTGAAGGATATCGGAATCGACCGTGGAAGTATCGCATACAGCGCCAGACACGGAAGGTCTGTCGATAACGATGTTTAAACCAATGCCAACAAGCCTACAGGAGGCTCTTCGTCTCCTGTTAGCTCGCTAAATCGTCGCATCCTGTGAAAGGCATGCTTGAAAACGAACATCTACAGCCCGATTTCGGCGAAAAGATGCTTGATTCGTTCCCGGCCGGCAGGATCTGAGTAGGGGAATGCGAGAAAAAAACTGTCGCTTGTTAAATCCGGTTTTTCGGTGAGCACGCGATCACGCCATTCATTTGCTTTGTCCAGATCACCACCCCTTTTTAGTAAATCGCAACTTTTTCCCGCGGAGGTACTGTACTTCCTGTTTGGTAACAATCCCCGTAGGCTGCTTGTTAATTGTCTGTTCCAGCGCCTAAATTGTGGCCGGTTTAATCATCCACAGGAAATCTACACAAATACCCCAGGGTTAATTGTGTAAGACAGCTTACCATTATCAACACTCACCAACAAAGATGTTAGTTCGGATACAAATAGCTTGAGACTAATTACTTCCAATGATCAGAGCGACGCGATCGTCAAAGGAAGACTGCAGCAAGCGTGGCAGTCGGTAGAGCCGGTTGTATTTGGTCTTACGCTGCCGCTGATGTCAGAGCACCTTTGTGAAGATCTTGATCTGCAGCCGGCCGACCGGGTACTGGATGTCGCAGCGGGTTGCGGGTCGGCGACCCTGAGTGCTGCAAGACGTGGTTGCGATGTGGTTTCCAGCGACTTTGTCGAGCAAATGCTGGAGCTCGCCCGCAGGCGTGCAGATGCCGAGGATCTGCCGATATCCTTTCGACTGGCAGATGTGGAAGCGCTGCCTTTCGTGAACCAGCAGTTCGATTCAGTCCTGTCAACCTTTGGTGTATCTTGTTCACCAAACCCCGGCCAGGCTGCTCATGAGCTGCTTCGAGTCTGTCGCACCGGGGGGCGGATTGGCCTTTTGCACTGGTCCAGCTCCAGTTTAATAGCCGAGATGTTCTGCGGCTTGTCGGCTACCAGTCGCCACGACCCGTTGCTCGAATCGTTGATGTTCTGGGGCAACGAAGCACGGGTAAGGGAACTGTTTGAACCGTTGGTCGAAGAGCTGGTTATCGATTACCGGAAGTACAAATTGAGGTTTCGCACTTTTGACCACTTTCAATCGGCGTTTCTGTTCGATTATGCACCAAAGGGTGTCTATTTCGATCGTTCAGATTTACAGATGCGTGATTTATTGCAAAGCTGGAGACGCCGTTGTCGGAAATTCAATCTCGGAATCGAACCGGCGCTGGTCTTCGCTGTTGATGTGCTGCAGATTCGAATTGTCCGGTGAGTAGATCGGGGAGGCTTCGGCTTACAGCTATAGAATCCACCGGGTTGTAGAAAAAATAATGAGAACGTAACACGTGACTTTAATAGATTAAGGAGATGATCATGACTTCGCACACTGATTCCAGAACCACAGCCGGCAACGGGATTTTATTTGACTCCATACTCGATACCATTGGCAATACGCCTTGCGTGCGAGTTAATCGGCTTGCTCCGGAAGGTATTAATCTTTACGTCAAGGCCGAGTTTTTTAACCCTCTGGGTTCGGTAAAGGACCGGCTTGCGATCAGCATCATAGAAGAAGCCGAACGCAGCGGAGCACTCAAGCCCAGGCAAACTGTGGTCGAGGCCACCAGCGGAAATACCGGGATAGGGCTTGCAATGGTGTGCGCGGCCAAAGGTTATCCGCTGGTGGTAACGATGGCCGACAGTTTCTCCATTGAACGTCGCGAATTAATGCGCTTTCTGGGTGCTCAGGTGGTTCTTACACCACGAGCCGAGAAAGGTTTTGGAATGTATCGTAAATCGGTCGAGCTTGCCGAGGCCAATGGCTGGTTTCTCGCGCGCCAGTTTGAAACGGATGCCAACGCGAAAATTCACGAGAACACCACGGCAAGGGAAATAATCGCCGATTTCGAGGGTAAACCTCTGGACTACTGGATAAGCGGTTACGGGACAGGGGGAACGGTTACCGGCGTCGCGCGCGTACTGCGCAGCGAGCGGCCAGACACCAAAATTATTCTCACTGAACCTGCGAATGCTCAATTGATTGGAAGTGGAATCGACCAGCAGCGAACCGTTGAGGGCGCTCCCGCAGCCAGTCACCCTGAATTTGAACCGCACCCCATCCAGGGCTGGACGCCTGATTTTATTCCACTGGTGCTGCAAGAGGCCATTGACCAAAGCAACTACGACGAAGTGATACCGGTAGGCGGCGCGGCGGGTATCGAATGGTCCCGCAAGCTAGCACAACAGGAAGGGATATTCACCGGTGTATCGGGAGGCGCGAGTTTTGCCGTTGCGATGGAAGTTGCACAAAAGGCAACCAGCGGTTCAACATTATTGTGCATGTTACCAGACACAGGCGAACGCTACCTGTCGTCGCCCTTGTTTGAGAATGTTGAAGAAGAGATGACTGATGACGAATGGCAACTATCGCAATCGACGCCAGGCTATCGGTTTGAGAAGAGCTAACGGGTCGTCTCGAAAGTTCGTGAGCAGGTTCCTTGCGTCTTTTCGAGTCGCGGGCACCTGACAAGTATACACCCGGCATCTGCCGAATTCATTCGATTGATCTGTTGGCCGAAAGGTCTTCGGCAGATGCCACTGAAAGGAATATGTTGGCCAGTTTTGCTTTATCGCATCTTCGCAATCTGGAAAGCACTACCGTTACTTACCAGCGGCTGGTGAAAGCTACTTTATCTGTTTTCATGCTGCCCGAATAACATTGCCCGGGCTTTGAAAGTATAGAAGTCAGCGTGGTTTTCCTGACCCTGTGCTTTCGCATTGCTTGCAAGTTTTACGTAGTATGACAGGATACGCTGTCTGGTGTCTGCAGTGATGTTGCCAGCGGGTTCCGTTAAGATGACCGTATTTTTCCCTTTCCATGTCTCCTCTTGCAACGTGTGCGTTGGCGGCACTGCCGCGACTACATGCACAAGTTCAGTCTGTATAGCAGTGGTTTTATCATCTGGTGCCGCACTGGCAGAGTGAGCTGTGTGTTTAACAGGATCAACAAGTTGTCTCTCTTTAGAATCCGGTTTTGGTTCCTCGGCGATGTTTTTTGAAATAAGCGCTGACGTCGGTCGGACAGTGTTCGGTTGAAGATGACGGGCTTCTACCTTCGTAATAGTAGAATGACTTTGTTCACTCTTGTTATGTATCAATGTGGAAACTGCCGCGAGAACAAGGATCAACAAGAACATTCCACCGATCACCGAGACACCGCGCCAATGCAACAGATTCTTGTGTGGTGCTGGATTGATTTCAGCGTTGTCGTGAATGGCTGGTCCCTTGTACCCGGCGTTGCCTCTATAGTGCTCCTGGTTGATCCCGTGGATGCCGGAATTAAATGTTTGTTTGCCTGTATTCATATTACAATCCTCAGATAATTTTTACTGAACAGGACTTCGTGAGATGATTTCTGCCCCCCGGGTTGATTAATAGCAGAAATATTCGCTCTACCGTGAGTATCAGCAACTGTTCCGGCGCCGCAAAAAAGCCGCAATTCAGATCATTCTGCAACAGGGAAAATAAACTCTCCGTGCTGGTGACCAGCACTGCTGATAGCATGATATCCTGGACTCTGATTAACTTGTCGCGCTACCTCTTGTGACACCTGATCGAAGAGTGCACCGATTTTCGGTGTGCCTGTGACCCTGTTCAATCGGTTTAGAAGAACTCGTGCAAAGACTGAATGCTCGCCATCGATTGAGTCAAGAACCGGTTCGAGACCACCAGACGTAATGACGGTACGCGACCTGCGCGCTAAATTTGTATTGTTATCGGTATTCGGTCGAATTACACCACCTGCAAGACTCCCCGAAAAACAGGAATCCGCAATGACCAGGGCCTGGCGTGCAGGGATCGCCAGTAGGGCGTTACTGACGTCGTTTGTCGATATCCAGTTAGACTGATTGTGTTTCTCTGCATTGACAGGCAACCAGTAACCACGTTTTGTAACTGGATCAAGGTATCCGTGACCTGCATAGTAAAGTAGAAAACTGTCTTTATTCGTTAAACTTTTCTGCCAGTGTGCAAGAGCGCCAAATAATTCGTGACGCGTCGTATTTTTCAGTAGTTGTACTTCGAAGCGGTATCTCTGGTCTAGAACCGTGCTAATTGCCTCGGCATCGTTTACAGCCGTTTCAAGGGATTCAAAATGCTTATACTGGTTGTTGCCGATTATCAAGGCAACATAGCGCCCGCCCGTCGATTCAGAACTGATGGAACCTGGCTGAATTGAACGATTCATCAAGGCAGTGGCATTAACCGATTCACCGGTCAACTTTCTCATTGATCTATTGTACAGTGCATCGGATATTAACTTTGCGCTGTGCAGTCTGTTCAGTGTGTCGATTCTGAGCTGTTGACTGGACTCCGAAGTGTTGCGGTCATAGTAACCGGCGCTGGTTTCAGCGAGGGAATCGGAGGCGTGAATACATATGCCAAGGAGTAACAAAAAACCGGGTATCAATTTCCTTTCCATAACAGTGAGTGCGCTTATACGGTAAAACGGTTCTTATTTTTGAAAATATAATTTGACGACGGAATCCGCTGTTCGCTCAAAAAGTCACTAATCACGCATTGTCATCGATTAGTAGTGAACCGAAAAGAAAGAAGCGGGTACTTATCGTTTGCTACATCAATACACTGCATCTATTTTGGAGCGCGATATGAATATAAAGAACAGATTGACGGCGGCGACATGTGGAATATTATCTTGTCTGTGCGGGTTGCCGGCGCTTGCTGCAGATGTTGTGACAAATGAGATTGATACAGGTGGGCACACTGTATTTCTCAATGCTCCCTCGCCGGAGCGTCTCGCAGGAATCCTTTTTCCACCAAAATACCGGACCATAAACCTGGACGATTCGGCAGTTCCAACTCCAGAGCGGCAATTTGGACTAATGATAAATTTTGCATTTGATTCAGCAGAAATTTTACCGGAGTCGGAGCCGCTGCTTCAGTCGCTGGGTGAGATGCTGGGTATAGATACGGTGGTGAACAGATCTGTGGTAGTTGAGGGTCATACCGATAGTATTGGAAGTGCAAGTTATAACCAGAATTTGTCAGAAATGCGAGCTCGATCGATCAAACGCTACCTGGTAGAAAACTACGGTGTAAGTCCACAACGGCTGGTTGCTGTTGGTCGCGGCGAGAGAGAGCTCTATAACTCCAGTAAGCCCAAAGCAGCGATAAATCGACGCGCGTCATTCAGACCCGCAGAAAAGTAGGGTGCTCTGACCCGGAATTACCGCACAGTGGCAAAGTGTCGGC
>CAYPCS010000069.1:0-28539 GCA_964409275.1 uncultured Granulosicoccaceae bacterium | reverse complement strand
GCTGGCAGGTCAAGCGAGATCAGATAATAAAGCTTGGCCAATGCTGCCTCGGTGGTCAGATCACGACCGCTTACTGCACCGGCTCGCCCGATTGCACTGCCCGCTGCATAGTCACCAAAATCGACCCTGGCCTGCAGTGGTTGTGCTACAACGACAACTACCACACCTTGACTGCGAGCATCTGCAACGGCTTTCAAAAAAGCCTCGTTGCGAGCCGGGCCGTTGCCAGAGCCGAACCCCTCCAGCACAATACCGCGCAGGCTGCCGGATTGGCAAACCGCCTGAATTATACGGTGGCTGAAGCCTGGAAACAGCCGAACGACCGCGACTGACTCCGGAGCCGGTGCTCGTTCACGCACACGAAATTCATCAGCTACATTGTTTAGTGCAGTATCCTGGTTATAGCTGATATCGATGCCTATTGAGCCTATATCAGCAGCACGCGGTGACTGAAAGGCTTCATAGGCCGAGGCCGAGGTTTTTGTGGCGCGGTTGCCGCGCAAAATACGTGAACCAAAAACAACGCAGACCTGTGCAAGCTGCTCCGGCATATCGCAGGCCACCTGCATTGCACTGACAATATTGTTGCGCGCATCAGACCTTGGTACACCGAACGGTAACTGAGAACCGGTAACGACTATCGGTTTCCGGGTATTCTCGACAAAGAAGCTTAGCGCGGAACTGGTATAGGCGAGGGTGTCTGTGCCGTGAATCACCACGAAGCCATCGTATTCGGTATAACGGCATTCGATATCGGCCGCTATTTGTAGCCAGATGTCCGGTGTCATATCGGAGCTGTCGAGCAATGGATCATATTCAATCAGATCGTAGCTTCCGTTCAGGCAGGTACGTTGGTCCCGAAGCTCGGGTAACTGCTGTAACATCTTTGGCAGAAAGCCTGCGACCGGAGCCAGTGACGATGAAGCATCATCACTGACCTGCATACCCATGGTGCCACCGGTGTAGATAATTAAAATTTTACGCGATGCAATCATAGATAGTGGCTAGCGGTTCGAACCACGAATTGCTTCTATAACAGCCAACGTGACTTCTTCTGTGTTTGCGGTTCCACCAACGTCAGGTGTCATCACACCGGTTGCGCAAACCTGTTCTACGCCATTTAGTATACGTGTCGCCGCGTCGGCTTCACCGAGGTGTTCCAGCATTTGCGCTGCGGTCCAGAACGATGCCACCGGGTTGGCAATACCACTACCGGTGATATCGAAAGCCGAGCCATGAATCGGTTCAAACATCGATGGAAACCGCCTTTGTGGATCGATGTTCGCAGTGGGGGCAACACCCAGTGATCCGGCAAGCGCCCCGGCAAGATCGGACAATATGTCTGCATGTAGATTAGAGGCGACGACGGTGTCGAGGCTTTTCGGGTTGAGCACCATACGTGTGGTCATCGCATCAACCAGCATCTTGTCCCAGCTGACGTCGGGAAAATCAGTGGCAACCTCTGCTGCTATTTCATCCCACATCACCATACCGTGACGTTGCGCGTTGGACTTGGTGACGACCGTTAGCAGCTTGCGTGGTCGTGATTGCGCCAGCTTAAATGCAAAACGCATAATGCGTTCAACGCCGGTACGGGTGAATATGGCCACATCAGTGGCAACTTCCTCTGGAAGCCCCTGATGTACCCGACCACCGGCTCCTGAATATTCGCCCTCGGAATTTTCACGCACAATCACCCAGTCGAGGTCACCGGGACCAACATCAGCCAGCGGGGCCTTTATACCCGGAAGTATTTTGGTCGGGCGGACATTGGCGTACTGATCAAACCCCTGGCAGATTGGCAAACGCAATCCCCAAAGCGTTATATGATCCGGTACGTCCGGTGCGCCCACTGATCCGAAATAGATGGCGTCGAAGTTTCTGAGTTGATCCAGTCCGTCCTCGGGCATCATACGGTGGTAACGTTTGTAATAGTCAGAACCCCAGTCAAACGTTTCGATTTCAAATTCTATATGCGGCTCCCGACTTTCAATCGCTTCGAGCACACGTATGCCAGCGCCTATCACTTCGGGACCGATGCCATCTGCAGGAATAGCTGCAATTTTGTACGTAGTCATAAGGCTCTGTAGAAGGCTGCAACCAGCCGAAGGGGTTGAACGGATAAATACCAGAATGATGCTCTGGCAATGTGCGATCGATTCAAAGCATACAATGACATCAACACGCAGGTCTCACTGCGGTCACCGGTACCGTCAAACAGTGTTTTTTTGAACCGGTTGTAGCGTTCGTCGCCGGTTTCCAGTCTGGCACGGGTGCGCAATGAGTCTTTACAAATTTGGCTCACGCGCATTATAGTTATGTTACATAACAATTCCAGTGCATCACAACTTTGAGGTAATACCCTATGGATATTTCCGGCGCTAAAGCAGTGGTTACCGGTGGCGGTAGCGGGCTCGGGGAAGCAACCGCACGGCATCTGGCCAGTAAAGGGGCCGCAGTAGCAGTTCTGGATCTCGATGGTGGTCGCGCCGAGGCTGTCGCCAAAGATATCGGCGGGGTTGCTGTAGTCGCCAACGTTGCGGATGAACAAGCGGTGGCAGCGGCACTGCAAACGGCGGCTGAATCAATGGGCAGTGCGCCGCGAATTGCGGTTAACTGTGCCGGCATCGGGCTGGCCGCACGGGTAGTAGGGCGGGAAGGCAAACTGTCGATCGATGTGTTCGAGAAAACCATCAAGGTAAATCTGATGGGTACCTACAACGTGATGAGTCATGCGGCTAATATGATGTCATCACTTGACCCGCTAGACCATGGCGAACGTGGTGTCATTATCAATACCGCCTCTGTCGCCTGGCAGGATGGACAGATAGGGCAGGCTGCCTACTCGGCATCAAAAGGTGGAATAGCTGCCATGAGTTTGCCGGTTGCGCGTGAATTTTCTCGCATGGGTATACGTGTTCTGGCGATAGCCCCCGGGCTTTTTAACACACCGATGATGGAAGGGCTGCCAGAAGAGGTGACGGCAAAAATTGCAGCGGAAGTGCCATTCCCGCAGCGATTGGGTGAGCCGCCGGAGTACGGACAGCTTGTCGCACAAATCGTCGAAAATCCCTATCTAAACGGCACCAATATCAGACTGGATGGCGCGGTCAGACTGGCGCCAAAGTAGACTTAAGCGATGCCGGAATCTACCTTGCACATCGAAGTTGCCGACCGCATAGCAACGCTTGTAATGGATCGGCCTGCGCGGCGCAATGCCATGGGCAACCAGTTGCTTGGCGAACTGGACCATTTTTTTTCCAATCCTCCGGCAGAGATCAAGGTTGCCATTCTGACCGGGGCCGGCGGGCACTACTGCTCCGGACTCGACCTGAGCGAACACGTAGCGCGAACCGCAGAGGAGAACCTGTATCACTCTCGCCACTGGCACGCTGTGATGGATCGCATCGAGTTTGGAAAAATTCCGGTGATATCGGCCATGTTTGGCGCTGTTATTGGCGGTGGTCTGGAGCTGGCCACATCAACCCACGTTCGTATTGCCGAACCTTCGACTATCTATCAGTTACCCGAAGGGCGCAGAGGTATTTATGTGGGTGGTGGCGCGACCGTTAGAGTGGCACGTATCATCGGCGCGGGACGTATGCGTGAAATGATGTTAACCGGCCGCAAGTTCAGTGCTGATGAGGGCCTGTCTATCGGTTTGAATCACTATGCGGTTGACGAGGGCGGTGCGCTTGAAAAAGCGCAAGAACTTGCGCGCAAAATTGCCAACAATGCACCAATGTCCAACTACATGATGATTCATACCATCGGCCGTTTGCAGGATATGTCTCAGGCAGATGGTTTATACGCCGAGGCACTTAGTGCCGCAGTTGTGCAAACCACACCGGATGCGCAAGAGGGACTCAACGCATTTCTTGAAAAAAGAAAGCCGGTGTTTCGCTAGTAAGCTGCTTGCAAACGTGAACAGGTAACATGCAAACGCGCTCTACAGCCGGAATCAGCAAGCCAGTGCCAGCGCAGGCTGGAGATAGCGCGTTGCGGCGTTTTACGGGTTATCGAATTAAGCGGGCCTACAACACTATGCGTGCAGACTTGCAGGCGCGGCTGGAGCCGCTTGGTCTACGGATAACTACCTACTCCACACTCGTGCTTGTTGTTGACAACCCTGGCCTTCGGCAATCCGCACTGGCCGACACACTTGAAATTAAACGATCTAACATGGTGCTCATCGTTGAAGATCTGGAACACCGCGGCTGGATAACGCGCAAACAAATTCCGGCGGATCGCAGAGCGTATGCTATTTATCCTACCCGATCGGGCAAGCGTATTTGCGATAAGGCAATCGCGCTCGACATGGAGCACGAAGCGGCATTGCTAAATTGTCTAAGCAGTGAAGAATTAAACCGGTTTACCGCAGTGCTGGAAAAAATAGAATCGTTTGCGGGAGAGGCATCGGTCAATGGCTCGCAATAAGTACCTTCAACACCAGGTGTCGTGCACGCAAAGCGGCGATACTGAACTATTGCTACAGTCAGTGTTGCCGACAGGTCCTGTCGCAAAAAATACACTGGAATGGTTACATCGGTGGGCCGAAGAAGCGCCCGACCGGGCGTTTCTGATGGAGCGATCCGGCCCTGGATGGCGTGAAATCACTTATCGCGAAACGCTGGAACAGGTACAGGCACTGGCTGCCACATTGATGGCCCGAGGCATGGGCGTCGATACACCGATTGTGGTGTTGTCGGGGCCCGGTATCGATCACGGTGTATTGATGCTTGCCGCCCAGTACATTGGTGCACCAATCGCACCTCTGGCCGAACAATATTCACTGATCCCTGAAGCCCGTGCGAAGCTTGACTACTGCATGGAAAAAATCAAACCGGCAATGGTCTATGCGGTTGACGCAGAAAAGTTTGGCGCTGCGCTGCGCAGAGAGACTTTAGATGCGGTGACCAAACTTGTCAGTACGAATGTAGTGTCCGGTGATTACAGTTTTGAGGATTTTTTAAAAGGCAGGCCCGATAGTGCACTGGATGAAGCCCATAGAGGCGTCGGGCCGGATACACTGGCAAAGATTCTTTTTACCTCGGGGTCTACCGGTAATCCTAAAGGTGTGCCGCAGTCGCAACGCATGCTTACCGTTAACCAGGCCCAATACCTTGCCTGTCTACCTATGCTCGCAGAACGCCCTCCGGTTATCCTCGACTGGCTACCGTGGAATCACGTGTTTGCCGGCAACTCCGATTTCAACATGATCCTTGCCAATGGCGGTACCCTGATTCTCGATGATGGCAAACCGGTGCAGGGCTTGTTCGATCGAACCCTTGAAAACCTGTCTATGCATGCAGGCACGATGAGCTTTAATGTACCGATTGCCTACACCATGCTGGTCAATGCGTTCCGCGAAAATAAAACCCTCAGGCATCGTTTCTTTAGTGATCTCGATATGATCTTCTACGCCGGTGCATCCTTGCCTGTCGATATCTGGGAGGCGCTTGAGAGCATGTCGAAAGAAGTCACTGGCAGCATTCCAATGATGACCTCAAGCTGGGGTCTTACGGAGACCGCACCAGCCTGTCTGATTCACCATCAGGGCGGAGCCGAGTCTGGCATGATCGGCGTACCGGTGCCCGGGCTGAATGCGAAATTGATATCTGCTGGTGGAGAGCGTTACGAGATTCGCGTTAAGGGGCCGAACGTCATTACCTCCTACTTCAACGAGCCAGACAAAGACACCGTGTCATTCGATGAAGACGGCTATTTCATCACTAATGACGCGGTCAGGTTTGTTGATGCTAACAATCCTGACTCCGGTTTACGCTTTGATGGTCGTATCAGCGAAGATTTTAAATTGCTTACCGGCACATGGGTGCAGGCGGCGCAAATGCGCTTGCGGGGTCTTGCAGCGCTTGAAGGGTTGGTACAGGACATCGTCGTCACTGGCGCGGACCGCGCTGACGTCGGGCTATTGATATTCGCCTCTCCGGCAATTGCACCGGCCAATGACGGCGAGGTGGTTACCGATAAAGACTACTGCGAAAAAATTGTCGAGCGTCTGCAAGATCTGGCGACGAGCTCAACCGGTTCGTCAACCCGTATAGCGCGTGCACTAATAATGTGTCGCCCGCCCTCTATCAAAGACGCGGAAATAACCGCCAAAGGCAGCCTTAACATCAATGCTGTTCTCGATGCCAGAGCAGGCCTGCTGGAGCGGCTATATGACGATGCGGATCCCGCGTGCAAGTTGATACACCACACCAACAGCGAAGCTCAATATGATTGATCTTGACAAGATTCGCGCTATTGATATTCATACGCACGCAGAAGAACCCTGCGGTTGCCATGCGGATGATGGCTACGATGATCTTCAGTCGACAATGGCGAAGTACTTTCGCGCTCCATGGGATCACCCGCCCACCATCGCTGAAACCGCCGCGCATTACCGTGAGCAGAATATAGCCGCAGTGATCTTTCCGGTAGATGCCGAGAGAGAAACCGGTTATCGCCGTTATGCCAACGAGGAGGTTGCAGAGATTGCCGCCGAGAACGCTGACGTACTAATTCCGTTCGCCTCTATCGATCCACATAAGGGCAAGATGGGTGTGCGTGAGGCTCGGCGGCTGATTGACGACTTCGGCATCAAGGGCTTTAAATTTCACCCGACCTTTCAGGGGTTTTATCCCAACGAGCGGTTCGCGTATCCGTTGTATGAAGTGCTTGAGGAGAACGGTTGTATTGGTTTATTCCATACCGGGCAGACCGGAGTGGGGTCGGGCATGCCCGGAGGCAATGGCATGCGACTGAAATATTCAAACCCGATGTGTCTCGACGATGTAGCCGTCGATTTTCCGGATCTGAAAATTATTATGGCGCACCCTTCTTTTCCGTGGCAGGAGGAAGCACTTGCTGTGGCCCAGCACAAACCGAATGTCTATATCGATTTAAGCGGCTGGTCGCCAAAGTACTTTCCGGAAATACTGGTCAGATACTGTAATTCAATCTTGCGCAAAAAAGTATTGTTCGGGTCTGACTGGCCAATGATCACCCCTGAACGCTGGTTGTCTGATTTTGAAAAAATTAATATAAAAGACGAGTTAAGGCCTGATATTGTAAAAGGGAACTCTGCACGATTGTTGGGGCTAATTGATTGACGTTAAAAACACGGGTTATATCGACAGCATGGCGTCGATTCCGTTTTGTAGCTTGTCGCTAAATTCTCCCGCAACCACTGAACCATCTTCTCCGCGGGGCACTTGAATCATACGCTCGGCTACGAAGTCAAACGGCACAGTGCCGCTTACCTCGGAAGATTCCCGTACCGGAATCCACGCAACGGTGGAGGACATGCGGCTATGCCGTAGCGCGTACAACATACCGGCTTCAATAAGTACGTTGGCATTATCCGAGAAGGTTTGATCAACAGGCTCGTCTGTTTCACACTCAGCTCTTTCCGATAAATAGCAGATTCCGTATTTACAGTGGGAAACCGCATTGACCACCTGATCTGTAATCTGTCCAGGGCTTGCCATTTCATCCCATGATATAAGCTTTAGCTGATCACGATAATCAACCTGCAGCTTGTCTTTTATCGCACTAATAACCATAGGATCAGAGTTGCCCGGAAACGCGAAAAATACGGTTGGTGGATCGACCGTCGATCTGCTTTCAGTCACTATATTTCGCAGTTGCTCAAAGGCCTTGCGCGTGTCCTCATGCTGCGATTTCGATGCATCCTGCAACCACAATACTCGTCCGAGCGCTTCCTGCACCAGTCTGGCTTCTTCGCGTGCTCCGGAGGTTATCGGGATGCGGCGATCAAACTCGATGACTAATACACCAAGCTTCTCACCGTGGTGTTTCAGCGGCAGAGCGACCAGAGTTCTGCAAGGTTTGTCGTGTAGAGAAATGTACCGCGGTAACTCACCGGCGCCCGCGTTTTTTGATGAATGTTCTCGCCACAAGTCTGTGATGTCCTGCGGATCGGCATCGTCAAGTGTCGGGTCGCCACCTTCATCGGCGTTACCGTGTACTGAAGTGACCCAAAGACACCTGTCATCGTTGTAGGCCAGTGCGCGCAAGCTTGGCGACTCGGCACTTCCTTTCTCCCGAAACCGTCTCACCACCTGTGCCTCTGAATTGGCCTCACTCGACCACACCGTTTTCAGCGCTTGCTCACCCTCGAACATGGCGCCGGTCCGGTGCACCGCAAAATAGCAGGCACCAAGCCCTTCCTTACTGAGAAAGTACGCCGTCGTTACTTCCTTCATGCCATTTACGATGTCCTGATTCAGGTGATCCACCGATCTGGCAAACTGCAGCAGGTTCCAGCCAAACGTTTGCATTCTTGTTATCCTTTGCGCCTACCTGTTTTTATAGTAGGTAATCTCCATTCCTACCGTAAAAATATTGGCGCAAGTGATGCGCAGGGCGGACCCTCTATTACCGCTACCACAATACAACGGAGCATTTCTATCCATCATTTTGCTTGTCTATGAACAGGTTCAGTTATTATGCGGGTCCGGGACAGCAAGCCACACGAAATGAACGAACCAGTTACCATCGCCGGCGGTCACGCAAAAGCCTTCACTCTTGAGTGCGGCGAGCAAATCAGAATAGTCAATCTGGAAGGATCGCAAGTCGTCGATGCCTGGGCATTCTCAACGCTTGTTCCGGAAGAATTCCTGTCGACGGAACACACCCGATCATGCCTGCAAAAACTGATACCTGCGGTGGGTGATGCGCTTTATTCAAATCGCAGACGACCGATACTGCGTATTAGCGAGGATACCTCCCCCGGAGTACACGATTTACTGTTGTCAGCCTGCGACGTTGATCGCTATCGCTTGCTCGGTGTTGATGGCTACCATCGCAATTGTGCCGATAACCTGCGCGAGGCACTGGCCGAACTCAATATGTCAGCGCCGGAAATTCCAAGTCCGTTCAATATTTTTGAAAATGTCCGCATTGGCGACAATGGAGAATTGTCTATCCAGCCACCGGTGGTAGCCGCTGGCGAGAGCATAAGTCTTGTTGCCGAACTCGATATCGTTCTGGTGCTGTCCTGCTGCCCTATGGATATAGCGCTGACCAACGGTCCTGATCGCCGCTCAAAGCCGGTGCGGGTTGAGTGGTGACGGCCACCAGGCCAGCTTCAGCCACCGGCACATCCCTGAGCGTTAACGAATAGCGAATAAACTGATGTGCTAGCTGCCATAAACAGGCGATTGCGGTGCAGACCGCCGAAACACAGGTTGGCGCAACGTTCTGGCAAATCGATGCGGCCAATCAGAACACCGGCCGGATTAAATATATGCACACCGTCGAGTCCGTGTTCGCCCATGCCCCAACCGCACCATAGATTGCCATCCGTATCTACCCGAAAACCGTCCGGTGTGCCTTTGGGACCGGCGTCTATCAGCACTCGCTGATTAGACAGTTTGCCATCATCGGTGACATCCAGCGCCAGGATCTTGCGCGGTTCGCCTCTGGATTGTACGACGTAGAGAATCGATTCATCGGGCGAAAATGCCAGACCGTTTGGCTGATTGATTCCTTCTGCCATCAAACTGGTTTGCCCGTCAGTGTCTACCCGATAGACGTTGGCTTCCAGCGCCGGGGTATGTTTTTCGCCTTCGTAGTAGCCGATGATGCCGAACACCGGATCGGTAAACCAGATCGAGCCGTCTGAATGGCAGACCACGTCATTGGGTGAGTTTAGCGGCTTGCCATCGAACTGATCGGCGATTACCTGGATCGAACCATCGTGTTCGGTTCTTACCACCCGACGGTTCAGGTGTTGGCAGGTAACCAGCCGACCCTGTCGGTCACGGGTATTGCCATTGCTATTGTCCGACGGCTTGCGGAATAGCTGTGTCTGACCGCTTTGTTCGTCCCACCGATACATACAGTTGCCCGGTACATCGCTCCAGACGAGCACCCTTGCATCACCAATCCAGACCGGCCCCTCGCACCATCGATAGCCTGTGGAGATACGTTCCACTTTCGCCAGTGGTAAAACATACTGCTTGAATGACGTATCGACAGCGACAACGGAGGGATCGGGATATCGTTGGCTTGGGGTCCATTCGTTATTCATTTTAAGGGGTCGCTCCGGGCTTGAGTTCATTGCGCAGTATAGTGTGCAGCAAAGCTGCAAGGCTATTGCAGACGCTTAAAAAAAAGCAGCATTCGCTACTACTGATTGCACATCGTAACTTTATTTTGCCAATGGGATCGCTGTTGAATCTACTTCTGACTCTGTTCAATCGTGGTCGACAAATAAGTAAAAAAGTTTTTCTCGACCTGGCTGTCCAGCGTGTCTTTTCTTCTAACCGTTCCCAGTGGACGGCTGAAGTGGGGTGAATCAAAACGCAGAAACACAAGGTCGGTCTGCAGGTAAGGCGCTGTAGTCGCTCTTGGCATGGTGGTGATGAGATCGCTGTTGGCAACAATTTCCAGAGCCGAGTGTATTGAATCGGTTTCTACAACCACCTGTATTGATGTGACACCGGCAGCAATCATCGCCGCCTCCGTTTGCTGCCGCAGCAAGCTGCCTCTGGAGTGAGTCAGCCACGATTGCGCTTCAAGATCATCTGGCAAAATGTTCTTTAACTTCGTGAGTTCGTGCCCGGCTCTGCAAAGCACCCCGACACGGTCATCAATGAGATACTCAAAGCGCAATGCATCTCCCGGGTCAGCCAGACTCTGTGGACCGATTACTACATCTATCTGCCCGCGTTCCAGCATGGATCGAAGCTCGTGCACGAGGCCTGTTCTGAGCTCGACGCTGCAATCGGGGTTATCTTTTATAAAACCCGTGAGAGCACTTGTCAGAAATCTTCCGGCAACAATTGGCGGTGCTCCAACGCGAAGCTCACCCAGGCTTCCGTGCGCAGACATGTCTGCGGCAATTTCCGCTTGTTCCTCAGCCTGGCGAATTGCAAGACCGTTGCGCGCCAGCCTCTGGCCCAGCTGGTTTGGAACAGATCGGCGGCCGTCTCGCTGAAAGAGTCCGGAGCCGAGACGCTGCTCCAGCGTTTGCATGTTTCTGCTGAGTGCGGGTTGGGTCAATCCAAGCCGGTCTGCTGCGCCCTGGAACGACCCCGCCTCGACAATGACGGACAACTGAGCCAGGTGTCGGGGATCAAGTTTCATAGCAAATTGATATGTATCGAGAGTAATGTTTTATTATCCGTAATATGAGAAGGTTTGCTAGTCTATGCTCCGCTAATCAGCTAATTTTGGAGGGGTCTGTGAAAAATATTCGCAACATTACTTTGTCCGTGTGCACGGCGATTCTGGTTGTACTGCTACCTGGCTATGCAACCGCAGAGATTTTTAAAGGTGAAACGGCAGGGGCGGGTGATCCTGTCCATACCATGTTTGTGGCATTCACCAACCAGGCCGGAAAGTCGGATGTGCAGATCCAGGTTAATGCGGGGCAAACACTCACTAAATCCATGCTCAAAGGCGCGAAGGGAGAGATCGATTTTTTCTCTTCAGTGCCTTCGCTGGTCAACCTCATGGCCGGTCAAAAACGTATGTACGAGAACGTTGAAAACGCGGCGGACCTTGCAAAGAATTTGCGCGCCATTGTGGGTTTTAAAGCCGGTGCCTATCACCCGGTCACTCTGGCCGGTTCTGGCATAGAATCGTGGCAGGATATAAAAGGTAAAACGGTATTCACCGGCCCACCGGCTGGTTCGGCGTCCGCTACTTCAGAAGCGTTGATAAAAATAATTACCGGTTATGAGCCTGAAAAAGATTACACAGCAGTGCGACTTAGCTGGGGTGAAGGTTATACGGCACTTTCAGATGGCAAGATCGATATGATGGTTCGCCCGGCAGAGGTCGGATCGGCAAACATTGAGCGCTACGGGCTCTCGGGTGAATTTCGTATTCTATCTATCCCCGATGAAGTTGTCGGAGCGGATGAGATGCAGAAACTGTTCGGACGTCCGGGTCGAGGTATGTTGAAATTTGACGGGGGTATGTACAAAGGCCAGTTGAATACGTCCGAGATTACGGCTCTTGGCTTCACACAGTTCGTAGGCACACATGCAGGTGTTGCCGATGATGTCGTTTATGCTGCAACCAAAGCATTTTGGGAAAACCTCGAAGAAATACACGCCACCGCGTTTTTCCTTAAAGCGGTTACACCGGAAACTGCGTTTACCTCGGTTAATGTACCAATACATCCGGGTGCTGCCCGCTACTACGAAGAAGCCGGCATAGCCATCCCTGAGGCCATTCGTCCGTAACCGGCAGAGTGACATCCGCCTGGGGCGCCAAGCCTGCAACAGTGTTTGCGGGAGCGTCGATCATTGCCTGTTTCGCTCTTGGTGCAATAGCACTGTATAGCTCCGGCGTCGGCTTGATCGACCCCAAGTTACACCGGGCAGCCGGTTTTGCGCTGGCCCTGGTGGCAGCGGTAGCAGTTTCACGCAAACGCCGCTCATCGAAGGGCGCGGAGCGGCTACCGCAGTTCAATCTCATTGTCGATCTAATGTTGATTGCCGCCGGAGCGTGGGCCATATGGTCGTTTTATTTCGTGCAACGCGAAATGGAAACCGCGCTCTACGACATATCCACCGCGGATGCCTGGCCCGCGCTGCTTGGGCTCGCCGTATTTTTGGAACTCTGTCGGCGACTGTGGGGCTGGGGGCTATTTTCCGTTGGTGTTTTCGGGGTGGTTTATCTGATGTTCGGGCAAAACCTGCCAGGCATTCTTGAACATACCGGATTTTCATTGAAGGAAATCGCCGAGGCACTTTGGTACAACACCAATAAAGGGGTTTTTGGTTCGATCACCAACATTGTGTTGAGCACGGTGTTTATCTTTATTATTTTTGGCGTGCTGCTTGAAGGCACCGGAGCCGGTGAGACATTGCTCAAGTTTGCGTTTCTGGCAACGCGGCGCACGCGCGGTGGTCCGGCACACGCAGCCATTCTCGCATCCTCAATGTTTGGCACCATGTCCGGTTCTACCGTTGCCAATATCGTCGGCACCGGCACCTTCACAATACCCATGATCAAAAAACGTGGTTTTTCTCCCGTTTTTGCAGCAGGTATAGAGGCCACTGCCTCGTCTGGCGGACAGATTATGCCACCGATCATGGGGGCAGCCGCACTGGTGATGGCTGATCTCACCGGTGTGGGTTATCTGAGTATCATCGTTGCGGCGCTGGTTCCGGCACTGTTCTATTACTTCAGTCTTTTTTCTGCAGTGACCGTTGAGGCGAGGCGGCAGGGAATTGAAGTTCAGCCACTGTCTATAGATGACAAAATCACCCGGGTCGATGCCATTAATTCAGTGCTCTTTATTGGTCCGATTCTCACCGTCATTGCCTCTCTGGTCGCGGGTTTTTCAACATCGGCAGCCGGTTTCTACGCGGTTATTGTACTTTTGGCACTGTGCGTCATTAACCCGAAAGTGCGGCAAGATCCATTGTGCATCTGGCGTTCTTTTATCAAAGGTGCTGAATCAGGTGCAACGTTGTTAATAGCAATAGCTGCCATAGGTATTCTGGTGGGATCACTGGACTCCACCGGCCTGGGTTTGAAGCTCGCCAATGTAATAGGGGAGATTCGCGGCGATAGTCTGTTTTCTGCGCTGTTGGTGGCAATGGCGGGTGCGTTGATACTGGGCATGGGCATGCCAACACTGCCCGCCTATTTGATCATTGTGTTGGTCATGGGCCCTGCAATGCAAGCTCTGGGGGTATCGATGCTAACTGCCCATATGTTCGTCTTTTACTACGGCGTTGCATCATCCCTGACGCCACCGGTTGCTATCGCTGCCTATGCAGCAGCGCCAATAGCCCGCGCCAATCCACTGTTTACCTCGTTTATGTCGTTCAGACTCGGCATGGCGAAATTTATTATTCCGTTTGTGTTCGCGTTTTACCCGACCATCCTGATCATCGAGCAATTCCAGCCGGGTACTTTTGTCTGGATAGTATTGCGAACCTGCTTTTGTATCTGGTTATTTTCTTCAGCGCTTTCCGGCTATGACCGTCGCGCGCTTGGCGTCATTGAAATTGTCACAAGATTTGTCGCGGCATTTGCCATGCTCGCGACTAATCCGGCCATACACATTCCCGCCATCCTGACGGGCGTATTATTGATTGTTATCGATGTGCGCAGCGCGGGAAAAAATAGTAGCAACAAAAAAGCCTTATGAGTAAACAGCCCAGTTTTTTGTTTATTATTACCGATCAACACAGAGCAGATCATCTTGGTTGCTACGGTAACAAGATGGTTCAGACACCCAATGTCGACTCACTGGCGGCGAGTGGTAAGCGCTGGGACCGGTTTTACGTGGCCAACCCGATATGCATGCCGAACAGGGCCTCCATCATGACAGGGCGAATGTGCTCGGTGCACGGAGCCCGGCACAATGGTATTCCGCTGTCGAGAGATCAAACCACCTTTGTGGAGCTACTAAAGGACGCGGGCTACAAGACCGGTTTGATTGGAAAGTCGCACCTGCAAAGTTTCACCGGATTGCCGGCCAGCAATACCTACCAGCCGGAGGATGGAAAAACCACACCGTCCCCTCACTTGCGTGATGCCTTTAAAAACAATCGCCACAGCGAAGACTATGACCTTGAAGTGACCAGCCGCTGGGATACACCACTAGCTAACAGAATAAACGGGGATTTTTACGGCTTCGAACATGTTGAAGTCGCCGCGGATCATGCTGACAAGGCATGCGGCGACTATCTACTGTGGGCGCGAGCACAGCACAATAACTTTGACCAGTTAGTCGGACCGGAGAATGCGTTACCGCACAATCGCATGAACGCGCCACAAGCCTGGCGCACAGCCGTACCTGAAGAGCTTTATTCAACCAGCTGGATCGCCGATCGCTCAGAGCAATGGCTGGGTGAGCAGGTTGGTAAAGACGATCCGTTTTTCCTGCAAATGTCCTTCCCTGATCCCCATCATCCGTTCACGCCACCTGGCAAATACTGGGATATGTACGACCCGGACGACATCGTATTGCCGGCCTCTTTTGACTGCGGCACTTTGCCACCGATTCTCGCCATGCAAGAGGCCATGAAAAACGGAACAGACGCACGTGACAACCAGAATCCGTTTGCGGTGAGCGCCGATGAGGCTCGCGCAATAACGGCCTTAACCTATGGCATGATCACGATGATTGATGATGCCATAGGTCGTGTGCTGGCGAGACTGGATGCATTAAACCTCAGAGAAGATACCATCGTTGTTTTCACCTCTGACCATGGTGATTATATGGGGGACCACGGTCTCATGCTCAAGCTGCTGCTGCATTATCAGGGCCTCGTGCGTGTACCGTTCATTTGGAGCGAACAGGGCGGCTCACCCGATGCTGCACTGGTGAAAGGCCTGTCCTCGTCCATTGACATTGCACCGACAATTCTGGCGAAAGCCGGTATCAATCCCTACAACGGTATCCAGGGCCGGGATCTCTTCTCTACTGATGAACCGGATGCGATCATTGTTGAAGAAGACAGCCAGCGAACCATGACCGGCTTTGATCGGCCGCAACGAGTACGGACAGTGGTAACAGACCGTTATCGTATGTCACTTCGGCAGGGGGAGGACTGGAACGAGCTATACGATTTACAAGACGATCCCGATGAGCTTAAAAACCTGTATGACGACCCCGAATTTCGTTCTATCAGAAATGATGTAACCGAGACCATGATCAAAAGGATGATCGAACTTCAGGATCGATCACCGCTACCTGCATACAGAGCATAGCGCTGTCTAGCGTTCTCATCGTTTATCGCCGGTGGTAGCGTTATCGCATAGAATACAATCTGGTATTTTCGGGATAACAGATAATGACTCACTACAACCGCATCCTGATTACCGGGGCCGCCGGTCGCCTGGGAACCGAGTTGCGTCAGGGCCTTGTGCATCTGGCAAAGCATATTCGCATTTCAGATCACGTTGAGATGAACAACATCTTGCCGCATGAACAAGCGGTGATGTGTGAGCTTGGTGACTACTCCGCTGTCATTGAACTTACAAAAGACGTCGATGCGATTGTGCACTTTGGCGGCGCGCCGCTGGAGACGGATTTTGAAACCATCCTTGACAGCAATATCCGTGGCTCCTACCACATCTACGAAGGCGCGCGTTTGAACGGCGTTAAGCGCGTGATCTATGCTTCTTCGGTACACGGTATTGGCTATCACGAGATGGGTAGTCAAATTAATGCGGACAGCCCGGTGCGCCCGGACAGCCTGTATGGTGTATCGAAGAATTTTGTCGAGAGTCTGGCTCGACTGTACTGGGACAAGTTTGATATAGAAAGTTTTTGCTTTCGTATATTCTCTTCTTTTCCGGAACCGACGGATCGCCGAATGCTATGGAGCTGGCTTAGTTTTCGGGACTGCGTCCAATACGTTGATCGTGCACTGGTGGCACCGCACGTTGGTTACACCATAGGGCACGGAATGTCTGACAATCGTGTGCAACCCGTCGACGATAGCAAAGCCGGCCATATTGGTTTTCATCCGCAGGATAGCGCCGAAGCGTTTCGGCAAGCGGTAGAACTCAATACAGAAACCCCTGATCCGCATGCACCAGCCACTAAATATATAGGGGGGTGGTTTTGCGAGCTTGGCCATCCGGACGATGAAGGAAAAACAGGATAAAACCGGCTACGAGGCTCAAAGCCCGATAGCGTAGCCGTGCCTGCCATCGTTTCTCTGCCCCTGACTGGCAAGAACAACCGATATCCTGCGGTTTACTCTGACTGGTAGAGCAACAAAAAGGTATCATCAGAGCCTGATGCCCGCATTCAGGAGGAGCATATGTCAACAAGCCTTGCGCAATCACTGATCTGCCACAAAGACGACCTTGAAGCCTACTCGCCCCCCGGACACGGGGGAACGGTCAATGTGCGCTTGTTTGATAAGTCTTTTTGTCCGAACTTTGAGATGGTTTTGGGTGTGATCGAGCCCGGAGGCGTTGCTGACAAACACCATCATGAAACAGAGCATCAGGCGATGTATGTGCTTGCAGGCAAGGCGGAAGTCACGTTAGGGGAGGAGGCGCCGGTGGATTGTGGCCCGGGTGCGGTAATCCGCTTGCCTCCATTGGTTGACCATCATGTATTGTCCGCTGGAGTAGAACCGCTGCAACTGATGATCGTCTATAGCCCGCCGCTGCCAGTGCGCGATGACAAGCCACTGAACAAGCCATGATTGATACAAGCCATGATTGATACCAGCCTTGTTGATACGGGAACCGGCACTCCGCTGATAGTTGTGCCGTGTATTCGCATCGCAGCCACTTTATTAATCCGGGTGAACCCGCGCTATAGCAGTGTGATATCTCATCGTGGATGGATACCAGTGTTCTGGCCTGACTACCGGGAGCAATAACCTGTGTATGACTTTCTCAAGGGAGTGCGAGTGCTTGACCTCACTACTGTCGCACTCGGTCCCTTTGCAACGCAATATCTAGGTGATTTCGGCGCTGACGTTATCAAAGTTGAGTCACCAGCCGGTGATATTTATCGCTATATTCGCCCTTCCAGGTCCGAGGATATGGGGGCCGGATTTCTAAACATGAATCGCAATAAGCGATCAGTCTGTCTGGATCTAAAAGACAATGACGATCTGGCCCGTTTCCATGTGCTGCTGAATGATGCCGATGTGCTGGTTCACAACATGCGTGCCTCTGCGGCCACCCGGCTGGGTATTGGCGCAGAACAGTTGCGTGAATCCCATCCACGGCTAGTCTACTGCGGTGCACCAGGCTTTGGCAGCGATGGTCGCTATGCCGGCAAGCCAGCCTACGATGATATTATTCAGGCCGCTTCCGGCACTGCATCGCTTAACAGTAATAGCAAAGGCGAGCCGCAGTTTGTACCGATGGTACTCTGCGACAAAGTCGGCGCATTGCATCTGGCCATGGCCGTTCTGGCAGGTATTACCCACCAGGAAAAAACCGGTAACGGATGCGTTATCGAATCGCCGATGTTTGAAGGTATGGTCTCATTCGTGATGGCTGAGCACCTCTCAGGCGAGACGTATCGCCCGTCGCACGGACCACCAGGCTACGAACGACTTCTAACGCCCTATCGTCGGCCACATCGCACAAAAGACAGCTTTATTAGTGTGTTGCCCTATAGTGGCGAGCAATGGTTGCGCGTACTGGACTTGCTAAACAGTGACCTGGCCTCGCAAGATTGGGTGAAATCTTCTTCGGCACGCAGTGACAGGGTGGGGGAGCTATACGCGGTTCTTGCAGCGGCCATGCCCGAGCGCACTACCGATGAATGGATCGAGATATTCACCGAGCTGGATGTTCCGTGTACAAAGGTCAATTCGATGGAAGACTTGCTAACGGACGGGCACCTTAACGACGTTGGTCTTTTTTACGAAACCGATCATCCGAGTGAAGGCCCTGTGCGTGCCATTCGCTCGCCATACCGGGTTGAGGGTGTTGAGTACAGGAAAGATATACCGGCACCGAATCGAGAGAATGATATTGACTCGGTTGGCTGGAATGTAAAACGATGAGCTTGCCGGTGCTTGTTTACAATGCCGTGGCAGAGTCGCTCTTTGGCTCCCTTCGGACGAGGCTGTCTGCGCCTGCGGACTGCGTTACCCGATCTGAATATCACCCGATCTGAATATCACCAGATCTGAATATCAAGAGGCTCGGAGTAGAACAACTATGTCTTCAAAAGTGTGCCCTGTCTCGAGTGTAGACAGACTCGCAGGTCCTGCAACTATTAGCCGGGCGGATCAGTAATTGGAACGTTCATTCGCAAAAGAAATAGAAAATCTGCGTCTGTCTGAAGGCGAAATTTTCTATGGTGAGGGAATCCTCGCTGTCACCAAGGCGTTGCTGCAGTCCGGTGTATCTTATGTGGGCGGGTATCAGGGTGCGCCGGTATCGCATCTTATAGATGTAATGGTGCAGGCAGCACCCTACATGAAAGAACTGGGTGTGCATGTTGAACCTTGTACCAGTGAGGCGTCTGCTGCCGCAATGCTCGGGGCATCAATCATGTATCCGGTACGTGGCGCTGTCACCTGGAAGTCAATCGTTGGTACCAATGTCGCGGCGGATGCGCTGTCCAATCTTACTTCCCCGGGAGTGATGGGAGGGACACTGATAATTATCGGTGAAGACTACGGTGAAGGTGCCAGCGTCATACAGGAGCGCAGCCACGCCTATGCGATGAAGTCTGCCATCTGGCTAATGGATCCACGGCCCAATCTGCAGACCATTGTTCACTGTACCCAAAAAGCATTCGAACTTTCCGAGGCATCTAGTACACCGGTCATGATGGAGTTGCGCATCCGCGCCTGTCATGTGCAGGGTAGCTTCGTAGCAAGCAACAATAGTGCGCCAGATATATCTATGCAGCAACTACTCGATGAGCCAGCGCCACACAACTATGAGCAACTCGCACATCCGCCGGTGATATTCGGTCACGAGAAACGCAAATACGAATTTCGTATGCCAGCCGCACGCCAGTATATTCAGGAAACAAAACTCAACGAGTTTATAGATGGACGCATGAGCAATGTTGGCATTGTGGTGCAGGGCGGGATTTATAACGCGCTGATACGGGCGCTAACCGAATTGAGTCTGGCGAGTTCCAGCGGCGACCCTGATGTGCCGATCCTTGTTCTCAATGTAGTGTACCCGCTGGTGCCGGATGAAATCGTGGCGTTTGCTGCCTGCAAGGAAGCGCTGCTGGTTGTCGAGGAGAGCCAGCCGGAATACATTGAACATGAAATCGGCTCAATTCTCAGGCGCCATAACCTTCAGACCAGACTGGCTGGTAAAGATGTTCTGCCAATGGCAGGAGAATACCGCTCGGAAGTGCTTGTGGGAGGCCTGGTCGATTTTTTCGAAAAGTACCTGCCGGCCGCTCACAACCTGCTCGGCGAGCATGACTACCTCACAGAAGTAGCAGAATTAAAAGCCGGTGCGAAGACGCTTCTCGGTGCTCCGGTACCACCACGACCGCCGAGTTTCTGTACCGGTTGTCCCGAACGTCCTTTCTTTGCAGCCGTTAAACTCGCCGAAAAAGACATTGGCAAGGTTCATTATTCGGTCGATATCGGTTGCCATGCGTTAGCGACATTTGCACCGTTTAACTTCGGTAATTCGATTTTAGGCTATGGCATGAGCCTCGCCTCCAATGCGAGTGTAGCAAGCTTTCAATCGAAGCCGCCGCTGGCGGTGATGGGGGATGGCGGCTTCTGGCACAACGGTTTGCTTTCGGGTGTGACGTCGCGGCTGATGAACGGTGGCGATGGTGTGTTGGTGATTATGAAAAACGGCTACACGTCGGCAACCGGCACTCAGGAAGTGATTTCCTCACCCGACAACGAGCTCAAATTATCTTCTGCCGAGAAAAGTGCAACCCACGGCGAGACTACTATTGAAGATGCGCTAAAGGGTGTGGGCGTAAAGTGGTTGCGCACCGTACATACCTACCAGGTCGATAAGATGCGACGCACATTGCTCGACGCCTATAGCTCTTCCTTTAAAGGTCTGAAAGTTATTGTGGCCGAAGGAGAGTGCCAGCTTGAACGCCAGCGTCGCATTCGACCGATACGCGCAAAGGCTCTCGCGAAAGGGACGCGGGTAGTACGTACCCGATTTGGTATAGATGAATCCACATGTACTGGCGACCATTCCTGCATGCGGTTGTCGGGGTGTCCGACCCTAACGATTAAAGACTCTTCCGATCCGCTAAAAACCGACCCGGTAGCGCATGTGACTGACGGGTGTGTCGGTTGCGGGCTTTGCGGAGAAAACGCGCATGCAGCGACACTTTGTCCGTCTTTCTGGCGTGCAGAAATTATCAGTAACCCTGATTGGCGGGATCGCTTCAAAGCGAAGTGCAATACGTTCCTGACTGCGGGTAAATTAAGTTACGCCGGCCAGAGTAACACCGACTCGAACAACACTGACTTCAGCAGCCCGGATACGGGAAGCCGTGACGTGCACAACAAGCAAACAGGCAATGGCAAGGGAACGAACACATTACCGGCGCCTGTCACGGAGCTGACTTCAGAGCCACTGCGAATATTGATCACGGCGCTGGGCGGCGAGGGTGGCGGTACCCTGATGAACTGGCTGGTTGAGGCTGCGCGAGAATCCGGCTTTAGTGTTCAGGCTACTTCGGTGCCAGGTGTTGCTCAACGCACGGGAGCAACCAGTTATTACATTGAGGTATCCTCCAGTGAACGGCCTGCTGTACTAAATCTGTTACCAATGCCAGGGCGAGTCGATATTGTACTCAGTAGCGAACTGGTTGAAGCCGCCAGGGTCATCGAGCAAGGATACGTTTCACCCGAAACAACGACGCTTATCGCTTCCAGCAGCAGAACCTATGCGGTTGCGGAAAAGATTCAGCTGGATGATGGCCGTTACGATACAAACTCAATACATAAGGCAGCAAAACAGATGGCCATGAAGGCCATCCTGGTTGATTTGCAACAGCTGGCGATCGACAACGGCACTTTTATCAGTGCCACTTTATATGGTGCTATCGCCGGATGCGGAGCGCTTCCATGGTCTGCAGATCGATTGCGAAAAGTACTGGAACAAGATAGCAGAGCTGCTGCGAGCCTTGCAGGCTTTGATGCAGCCGTGGCTGCGGTAAAAAGGCCAACGCCTTTGCAGAGCACTGAACCCCGCACGGTTGACAGGAAAACAGATACAGAAACCCTGGACGGTTTAATGCAGCACGCGGCCGGTGTATTGCAGGATTACCAGGATGCCGAATATGCGGCATTTTACAGGTCACGTATGCAGTCCCTGGTCACAGCGGTTGACAGGCAAGATGAAAATATTAACGAAGTGCTGATGGAGGCTGCCCGGCGCCTGGCAAACTGGATGGCCTATGAAGACATAGCCCGGGTAGCTGATCTTAAAACCAGACCTGAACGTTACGCTGAAGTTCGGACCGAGTGTGGTGTTACTGCGCAGCAGCTGGTGCGTATATCCGAGTACCTGAAGCCGCGTGCAGAGGAAATTGCCGATATATTACCGGTGGCATACGGTGAGAAAATAATGAGTCGGACCCGGCGTGGTAAAGGTTTTCCATTGCTTGGCAAGGGTAGGAGAATACCATCCAGCGCAGCGTGGGGTTACTGGCTGCTGCGTATGGTCGCATCGATGAAGAAAATTCGAAGAAAATCGCTGCGCTTCCACAACGAGCAACAGCAAATCGACGTGTGGCTCAATGCATTGCGCAGAACACTGCCACGTTCACCGGAGTTTGCCAGAGTGCTGGCCGAGCTGCCACGGGTGAGAAAGGGCTATTCCGATACCCTGATGCGAGGACTCGAATCTTACAAAACGGTTTTTGAGTCTATTGTGCAACCGGCGATAGACAATGGAAAAGAAGCGCAATCGGCGGCAGCGTTGCAAGAGGCACTTACTGCGTCGTTCAAAGACGAAGATCATAAACAACTGAACGAAACGGTGGTGAAATTCCACCCGACAATCTCTTTTAAAACCGCGCCTGATGTTTCAACGAATGAACTATCCAATGCACAATAACGGTAAGTCGGGGAGCTACGACTACCATGTGGTAGTCATGGATAAACTGCCCCTGGCCCGGCATATCACTGAAACACTGCATCGTAAACAAGCTTGAACGCCAGACAAACCAGTAACAACAGTAACGCTCTGTCAAATGTGTCTTTACTGAATTTCTTTGCCAGCTGCTGCCCGAGTGGCATAAAGCCGAGTATAGGCAGCAGTGCGGCAACCCCGTACCAAAAGTGGCGAATAGTCATAATTTGTAGTGATACCAACACCGGAATTTGCACCACAGTCATGGCGATAAAATAGATCGAAACACTGGCAATAAATACCGGGCGTTCAAGCCGCATCGCGTTGTAAAACGAGAGGGATACCGGTGCGGATATCCCGGTGGCACCCTGCAGCGTTCCGGCGATAATACCTATCGGTATGCTGAGTTTAAGTGCAGCAGTGTAAGACAGCACCCAGTTCGAGCGAACTATCCGGAAAAGCACATAAGCCAATACTGTGGCGGCGACAATCAGGGACAACACAGATTGAGACAAAGTGGCTAACACCCAGGTACCCAGTCCGGCTCCAAGCCCGCCCGCTAACGCAAAAGTAAAAACAAATTTCTTCGGTAACATTGAGTGTCGAAATTGCCACCCCTGCCAGATGTTAGTCACCAGGTTTGGAACCATCATTACCGCAACCGCTACCTTGACATCATAAAGCATTGCCAAAACCGGGATAACCAACACCGGTGCACCAGCTCCTATGGCACCTTTTAGCAGACCGCCAATGGCAAAGAAAAACGCCGCAATGGCAAGTGAGATAGCGCCGATCAATTTATCAAGCGCCTGGCGTGACCACTATATAAGCTCAATACGATTTATACCGGAGCAGTGGCCGTAAACGGAGCTGTATGTGACAGTACCACTCGGCCTCCACGGGTGGCATTGCCAACGATGAATTGGTAAAAATAAACACGCTAACTCCTGCAATCTTCAGTAACCCCAGTCCTCCAGCGCATAAAGCATCTGGGGTTCCTCGACGCCTTTCATTTTGTGTAAACCAAGTGAAGTGGTTGTAGCGCCGGTTAGATCAACCATCTCCTTTGATAACAGTAGTGAGATATTCACTTCTTTGGTCAAGCTTTCCAGCCGTGCGGTTCTGTTGACCGCCGGCCCCATCACTGTGAAATCCAGCCGATCCTGTGATCCAACATTGCCATAGATAACATCACCAAAGTGCAGTCCGACGCCAAACCGTATTAGAGGTTTATCCTGCTGTAAACGCAATTCATTAATCTCTGTAATTTTTTGAAAGGCCTCACGTGCAGCTTCAAGGGCATTGTCGCACACCGCTTTCCTGGAACGGCCATCCTCTACAGGAAACACAATGAGAATCGCATCCCCGATAAATCTGAGAACTTCCCCGTGTTTGCTAACCACACATTCGGTCAATGCTTCAAAGTAGCTGTTTAACATCGACAACAGATCAGCCGGTGGAAGTGTTTCAGTGAGCGGGGTGAAATCGCGAAGATCACTGAACCATAATGCGGCCTTGATCATTTCTCCGTCACCGCGCTTGATAGCGCCATTGAGTACACGTTCACCGGTGCGCGGGCCGACATAGGTATTCAGGACAGTCACTGCAACTTGCCTGGTGGCGTGAATTTCGATAATTGGAGATACAGCAGATAGTATTCGATGGAATTGCTGGACGTCGTGTTCGCTGAAACCTTCTTCGCGTTTCGTGGTGAAGTTTGAGATGTTTAACGAACCGTCGGTAAAACTTGTGGGAATAGCCAGATAGTCCGTGCCACCTTCCTGTGCCTGCTCATGCAGCAGGGCGTGGTCTGTTTCTGGCTCAAGATTCTTAAGGCTTCGGTGGTAATAGCTACCAGTGTTGAGGACTACTTCAATCGGGCTGTTATAATATTCGCTGGTCGCCTCTATACCATGATGGCCTATCCAGATAACGGCCTTGCCAGTGTCGTGCGTCCAGTGATAAGCCCACACTGAAATTTGCGGATGTATAGTTCTGAAGCCAATGCGAAGTCGCATTAGGGGGACATTCACTTTTTCCAGCTCCGCACACAAACCTTCTATAAATTGCAGCGGGTCTGCAATTAATCGCCCCTGCTCAAGTGTCCATTCGATTATTGAATTTGACCAGTTTGTTGGCATCGCTGTGGTCCTGTTCGCTGGTTGCCGGTTCACGGTTTTCTGTTGGGATCACCGGTGAGGTTAAATCGTCAGCCTTGATTATTCTCGGTACCACAAGATTTGTAAAAGTGTCATGATGTAAAAGTGTCAGGCGCCTTTAGCCGGTGCCTTCTCGCCAGGCACTGGGACTGGCGCCTGTGATGCGCTTAAACTCACGATTAAAGTTGGACTTTGTAACAAACCCCACCGCTTGCATTATCTCGAGCACGGTTGCGTCACTCTGACGCAGTAACTCGCAGGCGGCGTTTATTCTCGCTTCATTTACCCATTGGGATACGTTTTGCCCGGAGCGGCTGTTGACGGCGCGCGAGACCTGGCGTGCAGGTACACCGGCCTTGCGCGCCAGGCGTTGCAGATTCAGTTCGGTGTCTGCGTATAAGGTTTGGCCGACCAGTAAGTCAGTCAGGCGGTTCATAAGGACTTCATAGTCCGGTTCATCGGGCGTTGACGACGCAGAGTCAGGGGAATCGGGTTGCGGCAGTAATTCAGTGTCCCGTGAGCCCGCCTGGCCGGCCGTGGTTGCGACCAGACCCAGTAGAAAGAGACTGGGCAAGTTGGCGAGTGACACAATCATCGCCGCATGCTCGCCCTGAGCCAGTTGAAAATCCAGAGCGATAAACACTTCGATAATTGCAAAATACACCAGCATTAATGCACTGATCCATACGGCGCGGTGGCAACTGCGTGCGGCGCCGAACTTGACCAGTTTCAACGCATCCGCTCCACGTCTGGCCAGGCCTGCCAGCAAAAATGCGTAAAAAAGGTTGCTCAGCACGATGACCACCTCGAGCCACACGGGCGCCACAAAAAGTGCAAACACAACAGCTACCAGCGGCACCAGATGTGGCCAGTCTGCTGCGTTTACAGCCGGCCCCTCACGGCTGAGACTGCGAAAGGCGATCCACGTGAGCAGACACCAGAACACCGCGAGGATCGGCAACAGTGGTAGCACGTTGAATTTGGCACTGCTCCAGCGCAAGCCAATCAGGACAAGCACAACCATGTAGATAACGAGCAGCGCGAAAAACCAGCGACCGCGAGGAAGGCTCAGCAGGTTGTCGCGGTTGGCCAGCATAAGCATCGCCAGCATCAGCGCGATCACTATGGGCAGTGGAACTGACAGCATGTGCGTCTCTGTTTAACAGCGGTAGAAATCTGTACTGAAAAAAGTAGCAGGCCGGCGACTGACATTAAACGCTACCGATGAACCGGATCGCGATTCAGCCCGTCCTCAATTGCGTTCCAGGTCGCTAAAACACTGGCTCGTGCCGATGATTACGGTTGTTCTCAACTTCATTGCAGTGCCTGTCCGTTTATAGCCTTTCGTGTACAGCCAGCAACGGGATTAGAACACTTTTTTCTTCATCATGGCAGGAGCCAGAACATGACAACATTCCGTTTATTCGCCATTATCGTACTGCCTTTCTGGCTGTGCACTGCGGGGCAGGCGAGCCCCGGTTTCAGGTTGATGCAGGTTGCCGACCCCGGACACAAGGTTATGACCGTCGGACTGTGGTATCCCTCTGATGCCGTCGCGCCGTCAGCACCCAATACAAAGTTTGGTCACGCGCTGGCGGTTGATGCGCCACTGACGGGGTCCGGGCTGCCACTGGTGCTGCTGTCACACGGCTACAGTGGCTGGTATGGAGGTCATGCCGATCTTGCGCTGGCATTGGCCAGTGCCGGGTATGTGGTTGCAGCCCCGAGTCACACCGGTAATCACTTTGCCGATATGACTTCGACAGTCGATGTCTGGGCACTGGATCGGCCGAGACACATCAGTGTGACTCTCGACTTTCTGTTGCAATATCCATTGACAAAGAATGCGATTGATCGAAACCGTGTTGGTGTGTACGGGTTTTCGGCGGGTGGATTTACTGCCCTGTCGCTGATAGGTGCTGTGCCCGATATTGATCACGCGGCCGAACATTGCCGCAATCACCCGTCGGAGTTTGTCTGCGCAGAGGGTATGATCGATGTCATGGTGGACGCCAACCTGGACACCGTGCCAAACGCTGCCTGGGGGCAGGATACACGCATTCAGGCGGCTGCGATCGCCGCACCCGGACTTGCATTTGCCTATTCTGACAAGAGCGTGAAAAACGTTAACGTACCTGTGCAACTATGGTCTGCCTTGGATGATCACAGCGTTCCTCATTTGACCAACGCACTTCCACTGGCAAAGAGACTGGCCGATTCTGAAACAGGCTGGCCTGAAACACACTGGCCCGAAACTCACTGGATAGAAAACGCCAGTCATTTTGCTTTCCTGATTATACCTTGCCGACCGGCGTTTAAAAAAGCCGACCCCGAAGAATATGCGTTCGTTTGCGGTGATGCCGAAGGTTTTAATCGCCGCGAGTTTTTAGATGAAATGGGACAAGAGATGATTCGTTTTTTTAACGAAGCGCTACCGGCACCGTAGGCAACCAGTTCATCCTTTTTCCAGCTCCCGGAAAATTGACTGTGTAAGCCCCCATGTGAATTTGTGCGGTATCTGAACTAAAGAAGAAAACACCCGGCGACTATCCGCAATGACCGGATAGTCGCTTTTAGTGGTGCATTACTCTACAACTGCTCATTCGTACATTGCTTTGTAGCAAATGCGATGGGTGTCTGTGCCGATCCTGCGGGTGTCTGTGCAGTGCCTCTAAGTGTCTGTCCCGATAGAGCCCTCGATAGAGCCGCTCTTAACAAGTGTTCACTCAGTTTGTGATGCGCTAGACCTGACCCTCAACGCACGCGCCAATTTCCCTTCTTGAACCATAGGAACTATTGCTGTCATTCTTGTCCAAACAAAGTCTCTACCAGTGTGATGGGCAAGTGTTGGATGGGCACTAGCCAGACCGGGACAATATCAGGAGTCAGCCATGAGTGAACAACCACGTCGGTCGGACAAGTCAATGATCGACATTTCAAATAATACTGTCGGACGATCCGCCAGAGCTAACACAGGCCGGCGTGCGCGAGTGTCAGCGACTGCGGGTATGTTTGGCCTGGCAATCGGTGCCGGCTTGATGGCTATGGGACTGTTTACCGGGCCCGAGGGCACGGCTGCTGAACGAACTGGTAGCGGGCCTGCCGTTATCGAATTATTCACATCACAGGGTTGTTACAGTTGCCCGCCTGCGGAGAAGCTGTTCGGGCAATTGGTCGAAGATAATCCTGACGTTGTAGCGCTTGAGTTTCATGTCGACTATTGGGACAGTCTTGTATACGGCAGTCACGGGTCGCACAAAGATCCCTTTTCCGATCCGGAAAACACCTATCGCCAACAGTTATATAACCTGGCTGAACTCGGCGGTCAGCGTGGCGTATTTACCCCGCAAATGGTAATCAATGGCCGCTATGCGACTGTCGGCTCAAAAGGGTCGATCATAAGACAGGGTATCGAGGTACTTGATCGTCCGTTTGTTGATTTAACCGTAACGCATGACGCAACATCAGACACAGAGGCCGGTAAAACCGGCTTGCGCATTGAGTTGAGCGGTGAACACACTCAGGTGCCTGATAGCGCGCATTTGTGGATAGCCGTTTTTGATGTCGAGAAAACCACTGAAATTCCCACCGGTGAAAACCACGACAAGACACTGACCAGCCACCACATCGTGCGGCAATTCAGCCAACTCACGCCGCAGAGTGGTTATGCCAGTTTGGTTGCAGTTGATAACACCCTGCAACTGAATCATCAGGTCGAACTAAAGGAAGATCAGGGCTGCGCTGTGCTGTTACAGGAGGTGTCTCTCGGACCAGTCTACGGCGCCGCCTACTGTCCGGATGCTCTTTGGAGGCCGGCTTCATAGGCAGTAGAACTTGACGACCGGGGGCGATTTTGCGG
>CAYPCS010000068.1:0-30164 GCA_964409275.1 uncultured Granulosicoccaceae bacterium | reverse complement strand
TTTATGTGTCACTAGTTTATGTGTCACTAGTTTGTACATACGCTACTGACTAAATCAGACACGCATTCTTTAGTAAGTCACCCGTGGTTATTTATAGTAACTAAACGCCCTTATGTGATTGGCGAAATTTTGCGTACCTGAACTGTCCCCGGCTCGGTTCCCCGTTATTCTCCGTGTCTGCAATTCAGCAAGATTTGTAAAATCATGGTGTGAAATGATGCAGTCTGTCGCAACGGAAGAGTGCTGTGCCTTTAAGCTACGAGCAACGCGTACTTCGTGTACTGCAATACATTTACGAGAATCCAACAGGAGATCTGTCGCTGGATGCGCTCGCTGATGTGGCTGCTATGTCGCGGTTTCACTGGCATCGGGTGTTTCGGGCCATGACCGGTGAGACCTGTGCTCAGGCGGTGCGCCGAAGCCGGTTAAATCTGGCTGCCACCTGGCTTGAGACTAGTGATAAGTCAGTCACCGAGATTGCAATCGGGGTTGGATACCCGAACATACACAGCTTTACCCGTGCTTTTAGCGAGAGGTTTGGTGTTCCTCCGGCGACGTTTCGAACAAAAGGTAGCGACGAGTTATCTTTTGATCATAACTATCGAGGAGATTTCATCATGTTTAAAGTGGAACTGCAGGAAGTACCAGCCCGTCGTGTGGGTGCGATACTACATCGCGGGGCGTATACGGCAGTCGGTCGCTGTTTTGATGAGTTGTTAGCCATGGCATCGGCTAAGCAACTGTGGCCGCGTTCAAGCGGTGTTGCAGGAATATATTACGACAATCCTGATGCTGTAAGTGAAGCTGAGTTGCGCAGCCATGCGGGGCTTGTATTCACCGATGATCTGGCGCTGCCGGATGAACTGGAGGAAGTTCGTTTGGTGTCCGGTGAGTGTGCGGTTTTGCACTATAAAGGGCCATACCCGGCTATTAAGGCGGCCTATGATTATCTGTACGGGGACTGGCTGCCGAAGTCCGGGAAAGAACCTGCGGACGCACCTCCCTATGAGTTATATCTCAACAGTCCTGCAGATACTGCAGAAGAGGAACTGTTGACGGATATTTATCTGCCGCTGGCAGCGTAGCGGTTTTACCGGCGGGTTGCAGGCTACAACCTGCCGGCGTATTGCCTCTCCTGAGAAGTAATCCTGGCCCGTCGTCAGGGAGCAGATCAGCAATTGAATTTACCCGTAGATCACTTCAGAATAGGGATCGAAGTCCACCCTGAATCTTCGGCAAGTGTTCGGGGTGCTGGATGACCCGGTGTCCTTCATTGCGTCGTTCTGCAACAGATAATCGCCTACTAATTGTGTAAATAACGAGGATTACTAATGTTGAATCTTAAAAAAGTAGCGCTGGCTGCGGCGCTTGGTATGACAGTGGCGGGCAGCACCACGGCTCAGGAAATGACCTTCTTCCGTATTGGTACCGGTGGTGCCGGCGGAACCTACTTTCCAATCGGCGGCATCATCGCCAACGCAATTTCCAATCCTCCGGGTTCACGTGCGTGCGATGAGGGTGGTAACTGCGGTGTGCCCGGGCTTGTCGCGATGGCACAATCTACCAACGCGTCGGCGCATAATGTCAACGCCATTCAGGCGGGGCAAATGGAGGCTGGTCTTTCCGGTGCTGCCACACTGCACTTTGCCTACAACGGTATTGGCAAATTTGAAGGCAACGCAAAACCCGATCTTCGCGTGATAGCCAATTTATTCCCGGAGGATTTGCATCTGGTACTGCCGAAAGGCGCATCACTTGACGGTATTGCAGATCTCAAAGAAAAGCGTGTTGGAATTGCACAGGCGGGTTCTGGTACGCAGATCGCCGTTGAGTTGATCATCGGAGATCACGGGGTTAATCGCGATAATATCGAAGAAGCGGAAACCAATAACTCGCAAAGTGCGGAACGGTTGGCTGATGGCCAGCTGGATGCCTATTTTTACGCGGCCGGAACACCGGTTGCCGCGATGATTCAGCTCGACAACACCAAGGGCATGGAATTGTATTCGTTCTCCGATGAAGAAGTGCAGATGGCGAACAAAACCGTACCTTATTACATTCCTTCGACTATACCTGCCGGTACTTATCCTGGTGTCACCTATGACGTGAACACCGTTGCGGTAAGCGGCATACTTGTCACCAGTGCCAAGGTTGATGAAGAGTTGATCTACGGTGTGACTAAAGCCATGTGGTCTGACACCGCTCGCAAGTTGCTCGATAACGGTCATGCGAAAGGTAAAGTGATAACGATTGAAAGTGCGCTGGATGGAGTTGAAGGTATTGGTGTACCGCTGCACCCGGGTGCAGAGCGCTTCTATAAAGAAATGGGCATGATGTAAAACATAGCCAGCGATTGCGGATGGCTGAGTCCTCAGTCATCCGCACAGTGTTTCCGCACTAACTCCCTGTTGCCGGTCTTGCTGCCGCCGGAGTTGACCGCCAGGTCGTTAAACGAATTCTCAAACATCGATCGCCACCCGGGCCAATGCTAAACCGATGAAAACCGAACAGAGTCTAAATGCCCGGGAACTGGACGAGCTTGAGAAAAAGTACGATACCTCACTAAATACACGAAAAACCGGCGATCTCGTCGAGCAGTTTCTCTACTGGGCGATGATAGCTTTTGCGTTTTACCATCTGTGGACAGCGGGATTTGGAACACCTGTTGATCATATCCACATGGGAATCCATCTATCCGGTTTGTTTCTGTTTATCTTCCTTGGCTTTCCGTTAATAAAGAACAAGGCTTCTCTCGAATACCACCCCGTTCCCTTTTTTAAACCGGGCAACGTCCCGTTGTACGACTGGATTCTGGCATTTGCCGGTATGGCGGCAGCACTTTTTTTATGGCTTAGCTGGCGTGGTTTGTCATGGTTTGGCCTCGCCATACCAGAGCAAATGCTCAGACAGGGGAACCCGACCGCCGTCGACGTTTTTTTCGGCACCATTCTCATTGTTGCGGTACTTGAAATCGCTCGTCGTACCATTGGTTTTATACTGCCGATGATCATACTGGTATTTATGGTCTATGCGTTATTTGGTCCGCAAATGCCTGCAGCTATTCTGCAACATCCGGGTGTTGACTGGCGGCAGTTTGTCAACAATATGTACTTCCCGTTTGAAGGCATTTTCGGTGTCACACTGTGGGTGGTTTCAACAGTGGTTTTCCACTTTGTGTTATTCGGGGTGGTGGCACAGCGAATGGGGCTTGGGCAGTTTTTCGTTGATAACGCGATGATTGCCGCCGGGCGTTATACCGGTGGTCCGGCCAAGGTCAGTGTGGTGTCCTCGGCTTTTTTCGGCACTATCTCGGGGTCGTCGATTGCCAACACGGTATCTACCGGTTCTCTCACCATCCCTAACATGAAACGCATGGGTTACCCGGGACATTTTGCCGGCGGTGTGGAAGCCGCATCCAGTGCCGGTGGTCAGATCACACCGCCGATTATGGGAGCGGCCAGTTTTTTAATGGCTGAATACCTTGAAGTACCCTATACCACTATTGTACTGGCGGCGATTGTTCCTGCATTAATGCACTATATTGGCGTACTTTCTATAGTGCACTTTACCGCCAAAAAACTGGGTCTTGCTACCTATAGCGAAGATCAACTGCCGAATCTCTATAAAGTCTGGAGAGAAGGCTGGTTTACCATCATTCCGCTGATCGCGCTGCTCATTGTTTTGTTCTCCGGGTACTCGCCTAATATGGCAGCGTTTATCGGATTGACGTTGTGCATTGTAGTCGGCTTTACCTCATTTAATAAGCCGCTGACGCTTGTAGTACCACTCGCACTGCTGGCATTTATTTTCTGGAAGGCGTCACCGGCGAGCGGAGAGGGTTTCTCTCCAACCATGGCAGGGATATTAGCCGCCTGTGTATTTATCGGACTGATGCATCGTACCGAGCGACAGAGTTTTAGATCGCTATTCGACAGTTTTCACGTTGGTGTGCAATACGCGTTGGCGGTGGGTGCGGCGTCGGCGGCGGTTGGAATTGTGGTGGGGGTGATCAATACAACAGGAGTCGGATTTCGGCTGGGCTTTATGGTGACCGGTGGTGCAGCGGATATGGCGGTTACACTTCACGGGCTGCTTGGCTGGATTCCTTTCGAAGCTTTTGGTCAGGAGTCTATCCAGCAGTTTCTTTCGTTGTGTCTTATCGCAATGGCCTGCATTTTAATGGGTGCAGGTCTGCCCACTACAGCGCTCTACATAATGCTCGTGTCGGTTGCACAGCCTGCATTGACGCAACTGGGTGTGCCGCCGCTGGCAACCCATATGTTTGTTTTATACTACGGTGTAATTTCCGAGATCACACCACCCGTGTGTGCGTCTGCCTATGCGGCAGCGGGTATTGCAAACGCCAACCCGTTTAGAACCGGAATCAATGCATTTACGCTGGGTATCGGAAAATTGATGGTGCCAATGGTGTTCGTCTATGCGCCCACCATTTTGATTGTGCTGCCGGAGTATTTTACCTGGTCATCTTTCCTGCAGGTGGCGATCACATGCGCTTGCGGTGTATTCGCCATTGCAACCGCGGTGTCAGGTTATTTTGCCAATCCCCTGAATGGTATTTGGCGGTTATTGATGGCGCTGGCTGGTCTATTACTGGTGGCGCCCAGTCTGACCAGTGACCTGATTGCACTGGTGCTGATTGCTCCGGTATTACTGCAGCAGCGAATCATCGGATTTGGAAAAAACAAATCTGATGTTTCTGCTTGAAGCTATTACTAATAGACGTAGTCCATCAATGTCATCTCGCGGTCCGAGCGCAGCTTTTGCTGAATATTGTAGACAATAGAAGCGGCTACTTCGTAGGGATTGTGGTGCTCCAGCATCCACTTCAGGGTCTGGTCCGGTTCGATTTTTTGCTCTTTCCAGTTCACCGGCATCACCAGCATTCGATCGGTGAAGTTATCGTACATATCGTACTCATCCGCCATTTGTTTGCGCAGGGCAGACTTTATATCTGACGAGATTGTGGAATCGTCCTGGTATTTGTTTGCATTCCAGGAACCGTCAAGTGCGTCGTGAAACTCGAGTCCGGTTTCGGATTTTATCCGGTCGAACGAATCTTCGAGGTTTTCGAGCTTGCAGATGTAATTAACCCTGATTCTTTCGTGATCTGAAAAGAACTCGGCCTGATTGCTGGGAATAAAGTGTGGCTTGTACTGTTTGGCTCGATTGCTTGCGATAATGTCCAGATAATCCTCAAAACTCAGGCCGGCGTACAAGCCTTTGATCGGGCTGTTATCGCGTGTCATAAACGTGTAGTAGGATCTCAGACGCCGGATTGGATCGCGCGCAATACCAAACACAAAAAAGCGGTTACGTGGCACGACGTGGCGGAAAAACATATCAAAATTTTTGCAGAAATCCCGGTAGTCGGTGTGCTTTAAAGGCGCACCGCTTGTGGGATGATTGCCAAATTTGCTACCTGTCAGTAACGGCAATTCAACAGAATTGGCGTACGTGCGTTCTATTTGTGTGGAAGCACATTTCGGGTTAGACAAGAACACATACTTGTTCTCAAGAGACATTAACAAAACGGTTTCCTTGTAGAATGCCCGGAGGAATGGAAGTGAAAATTGAACACAATTTGCATGCCTTAATTGGCAGACTGCGGTGCTACATGTGTAAAAAGCGGAACCGGGTCGGATTGGTGCGGGAGAATAAACGCGTCAAATAACAGGTGATGCTGTCATATCTTTGACCGTGATTCAGAGGTCAGAAGACGGTGGGCGGTAGACGGAAGGTGCCGGCCAGTTTTTTTGAAACGTGAACGCACGCTCTGAAGGTCCGTTCGATTGTAGTAGCGCCAGTCGCTGTGCTGCTTCGTTTAGTGAGGGTTCGGTGGTTGCGTCTGTCCACCATAAAACGCTGAACGTTTTCATTTGCGAGAACCACTCTCTACGGCGCTTTAAAACGTGCACGTGCTCTGAGTGGTAGACAAAGTTCTGCAATGTTTCAACACTGCGCCAGGTGCTCATATTGACAATGACGTTGTCGCCGAAATGACGAATTGCGGTGGCATCTCCGTCTTCAGTTTGCAGTCGCCAGACAAACCCGGTTGAGCGTTCTGCAAGCGAATTGATGTTATCAAGACTATTGACGAAATCCGCCATCTCTGGCGACTCGAGCGGATACAACAATGTGGCGAGATTGAGTTGCGCCAGTACAAAATCGCTCATTGGAAAATACCGTCAGGACAATACTCTGATTGGAGATCCCTGTTGCCAGGCAAGTATCGCTTCCACAGTTTGCTGGTAAAAAATCTGCCAGGTTTGCTCTGTGACGTAACCCAGGTGAGGTGCCAGCAATAGTCGGCCTTCATCAATCAGTTTTTTATTGCGCAGTGAATGATCCATTGGCAGTGGTTCTTCATCGTAGACATCAAGTCCTGCCATCCAGGGTTTTCCCTGTTGCATGCCCTCCAGTAGATCGGTGCTGTTAGCGATAGGCCCGCGGGAAGTATTAATAAAAATAGCACGCTCGCGCATTGCCGAAAACGCCTCGGCGGTGACTAGATTGGTAGACCTTTCCGACAGCACCAAATGAACTGAAACAACATCTGACGCTGCCATAAGGGCGTTGAGTGTCGGGTGTCTGGTCACACCCAGCGCATTGCAGCGCGCATCATCGAGGTTTTGCGACCAGGCACCAACGCTCATGCCAAACGCCTTGCCGAGTGTTGCCATTTGTTCGCCGATTTTACCCAGACCTATCAGGCCAAGAGTCAGGCCGTGCAGGTCGCGGCCGAGACCGGTTTGCCAGCCGCTGCTATGCATGGCATTGACTTCCGGAACCAGCCGCCGCGAGAGCGCTAGAATTAGCAGTGTGGCAAGCTCCGAAGTAGTTGTTTTGCGCGATTCGGTTCCACAGACGGTGACTTTGCTTTGAGCGGCAGCAGCGAGGTCAATAGACAGGTTTCTCGGGCCTGAAGTCACCAGTAATTTCAACTTTGGTAATGCCTGAATCAACGATGCCGGGAACGGGGTCCGCTCTCGCATGAGGCAAATGACTTCGAATTCCTGCAGTCGATTTACCAGTGCATTGTGATCAGTCAGTGTGTCCTTAAACACCGAGACGCTGGCGTCTTTTATCGGTGACCAGTCAGCCACGGTTGTTGCAACACCTGCGTAGTCATCGAGTATGGCGATTTTCATAATTTTATCGACTAATGTCAGTGATCGTTGTTTGATTGAGGATTGATGGCTTGCAGCAAATTTTGCCGGGCCAGACTCATTTCCTCAGCGGTATAAGGTTGTGCTGCGGTCGCTCCCCACACCGGGGCAGGCCACGCGGTGTCGGTTTTGAACCGTGCAATGTGGTGCAAATGAAGTTGCGGCACCACATTGCCCAGTGCTGCTATGTTGAGCTTGTCAGGTTGATATAACTGCTCCAGCGCTGTGGCCAGTTGGCTGGATTCTTCAAGCAGTTGGTGTTGGTCTGTTTGAGTCAGTTGATGAAGCTCGGTAATTCCGGGTCGCGCGGGCACCAGAATAGTCCATGGATAGTTCTTGTCGTTGAGCAACAGCAGTTTGCACAGTGGGAGGTCGGTGACGTGGGTGGTATCTGCAAGCAGTTGCGGATGCAGACTGAAGTTGGCGTCGTGCATGGCTAGTCGTTTGTGTCTGGTTGCAGGTGTGGGTCAGTGTTGATCAGATGATCGGCAGTTTTATAGAAATTGTTCTTAAGCTGCATTAATAACAGCTTGTCTGTGATCTGTTCGTCCAGCGCCTGATTCATGCATCGTAGCCAGCTGTCCCTGGCGTTTGCATCTATTTTGAATGGCAGGTGTCGCATGCGCAATTTGGGATGACCGCGGTTTTCCAGATAAAGAGGCGGGCCGCCCAGGTAGCCACTTAAAAACTCGAACAGCTTTTGTCGAGATCCCGTCAGCCGCGGCGGATGCATTTTGCGGATGCTGGCCGCCTCCGGGGATTCGTCCATTAAATCGTAAAACCGGTCAACCAGCTTGCGCACTCCGGTTTCTCCGCCCAGCAAGGCGTATGGACTGCGGGCCTGATCTGTTCCGGCCTGGTTCATGGTATTTTTTCCAGAATAACGCTGGCGATGGCGTATTCATTTTCATCACTAATGCTGACATGCATGGCGTTTATTCCCAGTGCCTTGCAGCGTCTCATGGCCTCGCCGTCGGCCTTGAGTTCGGGTTTACCGTATTCATTGTGCTCTATATAGAAATGCCGCAGCAATACACTGCATGCCTGGCCGGTGCCCAGTGCTTTGGTGGCGGCTTCTTTGACGGCAAATCTTTTGGCAAGCAAGCGCCCTTTATGAATTGATTTTTCGTATTCCGGAAACTCGGCATCGTGAAGTACGTGGCGGGCAAAACGCTCGCCTCGTTTACTGTAGACATCCTCGACACGCGATACCTGAACCATGTCAATGCCGGTTCCGATGATCATGAGTGAGTATAAACGTTGTTTCTGGCTTCCAGTATTAACTTCCGCATCTGCCGTACTGCCTCGGGTAAGCCGGTAAAGAGAGCATCTGCGATTAGTGCATGGCCGATGTTCAGCTCGTGAACCTCGGGGATGGCAGCGATGGGTGCGACATTGTGCCGGGTGAGTCCGTGACCTGCATTGACGATAAGGCCCAGGCTGGCCGCGTAACTTGCAGCGTGTTTGATTTTTTTAAGTTCGGCGTATTGCTCTGCCGGTGAGCTTGCCTCGGCATAGCTGCCGGTGTGCAACTCGATATAGGGTGCGCCTGCTTTTGCGCTGGCGTCAATTTGCGCCTCGTCCGCATCTATAAACAGCGAAACACGAATATCGCTGCTGGCCAACTCTGACGAGAGTGCGGTTATTGCGTTTGCGTTGCCAGCGACATCCAGACCGCCCTCTGTGGTCAGCTCCTCGCGCTTTTCAGGCACGATGCAGACATCCATCGGTTTGATCTGCAAGGCGAGGTCGGTCATCTCGCGGGTAGCGGCCATTTCGAAGTTGAGTTTGGTTTGGCAGCAGGCGGCGAAACGTTCGACGTCTTCGTCCTGAATGTGGCGCCGGTCTTCTCGCAGATGCATAGTGATGCCATCCGCGCCAGCCAGTTCTGCTTGCAAGGCTGCATGAACCGGGTCAGGGTAACGCGAACCGCGCGCCTGACGGATAGTGGCAACATGGTCGACATTGACACCAAGAAAAACGGGATTTGCCACTGCTGGCTCCTGCGTAGGAAATAACCTGTCTGGTGCAGATGGCACGAACGCCGAAAACGGCACCACCCGATAGTAATTACATGATTGAATTTACCGCAATTCGACGCGGCGAAACAGCATTTTTAAGGCAGGTTGGACCAGGCTTGCTGTCGGCAATATTGAATCTGTGTGGCATAGCTACCATGATCGTGACACAACTATTGCGAGCAGGCTCGTGAAGGTGCACTCACGCCGTCTTTTTTTTACAAACACCGGTGCCGAACAAAACCGAACACAGGAAGCTGGGCCATGTCAGTCAGACCCGTAGTTAACACTAACCCGGCAACTGCCACACTGGAAGGCGCCGGGGTGAAGTTACACCGCGCTTTTGGATTTCGCAATCCGGATCAATTCGATCCATTCCTGCTGTTCGATGATTTTCGCAACGAACAACCGGCGGACTATGCTGCCGGATTCCCGTGGCATCCGCACCGCGGCATAGAAACAATTACCTATGTACTGAGTGGCACGGTCGAGCATGGCGACAGTCTCGGCAATCAGGGAACGCTAGGTGCAGGTTCGGTTCAGTGGATGACTGCAGGCTCCGGCATATTGCATCAGGAAATGCCTAAAGGTAATGCCGATGGCCAGATGCATGGATTTCAATTGTGGGCAAATTTACCGGGCAGCCTTAAGATGACCGCACCACGTTATCAGGATATAGAAGGTGCGGATATACCCGAAGTGATTGATGACGATGGCACCCGGGTACGGGTAATAGTCGGAGAATTTTGGGGAGCGAGTAGTCCGGTAGATGGCATTGCCGCTGATCCTCAGTATCTGGATATACTGGTTCCCGCCGGTGTGCGCAAAACGTTTCCTGTGGATACGCGACGACAGGCATTTGCCTACGTTTTTGAGGGAGCCGGCCGCTTTCTGGATGCAGCACCACCGAGCGGAGTACTGGTGGAAAAGGAAGTGAACGGACAGGAGATGAACATCAGGGATCTAACCGGTGACCGAACGCTGGTACAGTTCGGTGGTGGAGATGAGGTCACGGTTCAGGCTGGTCCGCAGGGATTGCGTTTTCTGCTTGTGTCGGGCGCGCCGATTCAGGAACCGATTGCCTGGCATGGCCCTATTGTGATGAACACGCAGGATGAGATTCTCAAGGCAATGGCAGACTTGAAAAACGATACCTTTATCAAAGCGACACCGTGACCAGTTGTTGTTGGATACACGCCGTAATATCTTTTCTTGCAGCTATGGTATTGGCTTGAAGCCGGTATTGGCCGTAAGAAAGTAATTTGCACTCTGGCAAACGCAGATACCAATAATCACAACGATCATCGAGTAGAGAACTTATGGGTTTACTGGTAGAAGGAAAATGGCAGACTGACTGGTACGATACCGCATCGACCGGTGGCAAGTTTGTCAGGAAAGACTCGCACTTTCGTCGCTGGGTGACCGCCAGTGGTGACGCAGGGCCGACAGGTGAGGGTGGCTTTGCGGCCGAGCCGGACCGATACCATTTATATGTGTCTCTGGCCTGTCCGTGGGCACATCGAACCATGATTTTTAGATCCCTTAAAGGGCTCGAAGCCATGATTTCAGTGTCGGTGGTTAACTCGCAAATGGGTGACGAAGGCTGGACTTTCGAGCCTGGCAACGGCGTGGTTCAAGACAGTGTTAACCACACCACGCGTGTGCATCAATTGTACACGCTGGCCATGCCTGACTACACCGGACGGGTAACTGTGCCAGTGCTGTGGGACAAGAAAAACAGCACGATTGTCAGTAATGAATCTGCGGATATCATCAGAATGTTTAACAGTGCGTTTGATCAAATTGGCGCTACTGAAGGTGACTATTACCCGGTTGCCTTGCGCACAGAAATAGACAGCGTCAATGAGCTGGTTTATCACAATGTAAATAACGGAGTGTACAAAGCAGGCTTTGCCACCACCCAGGAGGCCTACGATGATGCAGTCACTCGTCTGTTCGATGCGCTCGATGAACTGGAGCAGCGCTTGAGTACGCAACGCTATTTGGCAGGCTCACAGATTTCGGAGGCGGACTGGCGGTTGTTTACCACGCTGGTGCGTTTTGACCCGGTGTATGTGGGACACTTTAAGTGCAACAAAAACCGAATTGTTGATTACCCGGCATTATCCGGATATTTGCGTGAGCTATATCAGTGGCCCGGTGTAGCGGATACGGTAGATATAGAGTATACCAAGGCTCATTATTACGGATCGCACGAGAGCGTTAACCCGACACGAATCATACCGGCAGGCCCGATACTCGATCTCACACTGCCACACGGTCGCGATCAAATTGGCGGTTAACTTAACGCGTTCGCTATTAGCCTTGCGCTTAATTATTAGTTGGACGGACCACTATTGCTGGTCCGGGTTTAATAACGCAAAGCCCTCAACCCGCAGCCGCACCCGAAATAATCGAAAGGTGTTTGCAGACAGTGCATCGAAAACAATGATATGACGCTGGCTTCGCCGTCCCTTGATGCGAAGTGAAATGATAACGAGCCAGCGCGAGAAGAAATCAATACCGTGCAGTTCGGCTCTGTCAGAATCGCCGTTAACACAATCGATGAACCATCGATTCCCTGATCTCCACACGAGTTGCGCGGGATTTAGATTTTGCTGGATGTTGAGCCACATGCTCGCTAGTACAAGCGCCAGGATAACTGTTTTTAAAAGGAAGTTAACAGCAGTTAGGTACAATGCGACGCAAGCAAGTGCATGCACAATGGCTATGGCCGCCAGATAAAATTTCGATGGCTTAAGCGCCAGCAATAAGGGTATTGCGGATCTTTCGAATGAGGGGGTCGTAACCGGAGGAAGTATCAGGCTCATTTAACAACGCCATGATCTCCGGGTCCTGCTCGTTTAGCAAACGTTCGAACAACCGTTGCTCGGCGTTGTCTGCAGCATCAAAGTGATGTTGCAGATACGCTTGCATGGCTGTGTCGAGCTCTTTGGTGCCGCGTCGACACAGCCATTTTAAACGCGCTCTTTCTTCAGCGGTAAAAGCCTGATCAGAGATTGTTTTGTACCAGCATCTTTTTGGTATCTGCGATGGCCTCTGCCGGGTTAAGGCCCTTCGGACAGACCGTAGCACAATTCATTATGGTATGGCAGCGATACAGCTTGAACGGATCATCGAGAGCGGCCAGACGCTCGTCGGTGTTTTCATCGCGGCTGTCAACAATCCAGCGGTAAGCTGCCAGCAGGGCGGCCGGCCCCAGATATTTATCGCTATTCCACCAGTAGCTCGGGCAGCTGGTTGAGCAACAGGCGCACATAATACACTCGTATAAGCCGTCGAGCTTTTCGCGATCCTCTTTTGATTGCAGGCGCTCGCGACCGCCAGCGGGTTTGGTGTCGGACTGTAACCAGGGTTCTATCGCTTCATACTGACGGTAGAAATTGGTGAGGTCGGAGACCAGGTCTTTGACGACCGGCTGGTGTGGTAAAGGGTAGATCTTGACGTCACCCTCTACATCTTCGATGGCCATGGTGCAGGCCAGCGTGTTTGATCCGTCGATATTCATCGCGCACGATCCACAAATACCTTCACGGCACGAACGTCGAAAAGAAAGCGTCGGATCGATTTCGGATTTGATCTTGATGAGCGCATCAAGAATCATGGGCCCGCAGCTATCCAGATCGACAACATAGGTATCGACGGATGGATTTTTGCCGTCGGTACTGTCGTAGCGATAGACCTCGAATTTCTTTGTGTTACTCGCGCCCGCTGGCGCGTCGAATGTTTTGCCCGGTTTGACGATCGAGTTTGCAGGCAGGGTAAATTCAGCCATTGATGACGTGCTCCAGTGTTGGGCTAATAGACGCGCTTTTTAGGTGGAACCACTTCGACTTCATCAGTCAGGGTATAATTGTGCACAGGCCGGAATTCAAAGGAGACTTTGCCTTTGTCATCCACCCAGGCAAGCGTGTGTTTCATCCAGTTTTCATCGTCGCGTTCGGTGAAATCTTCACGAGCATGGCCACCGCGCGACTCCTCGCGCATGTTAGCGCCTTGTATTATGGTTTGCGCCTGACAGAGCAAATTCTCAAGTTCGAGCGTTTCGACCAGGTCGGTGTTCCAGACCATGCTCTTGTCGCTGACGCCAATATCTTTCCATTCGTCATACACGGCCTGCATTTCGGTGACTCCGGCTGACATGGTCTCGCCGGTACGAAATACGGCGGCACGACTTTGCATGGTGCGCTGCATTTTATCGCGCAGTTGAGCTGCACCCGTACTGCCGCTGGCGTTGCGTATGCTGTCGAGCCGGTCGATCAAAGCGCCGGTAACTTCTTCCGGCAGCACCTTGTGGGCACTGCCCGCGGTGACCGTTTCTTTGGCTCGAAGCGCTGCGGCCCGGCCAAATACAACGATATCCAGCAGTGAGTTTGAGCCCAACCGGTTGGCACCGTGGACCGAAACGCAGGCGGCTTCGCCAATCGCCATCAAGCCCTCGACCACATGGTCCGGATTGCCGTCGTGCAGAGTGACCACCTCACCATGATAATTGGTGGGAATGCCGCCCATGTTGTAGTGAACGGTTGGAATTACCGGAATCGGTGCCTTTGATACATCAACTCCGGCAAACACTTTTGCGCTCTCGGAGATGCCTGGTAGCCGTTCGTCGATGACTTCCGGCCCAAGATGCATCAGGTTGAGGAAAATATGGTCTTTTTCCGGGCCAACGCCGCGGCCTTCGTTGATTTCCTGGGTCATCGAGCGGCTGACCACGTCGCGTGAGGCCAGATCTTTTGCATTGGGTGCGTAGCGCTCCATAAAACGCTCACCTTCGGAGTTAGTCAGATAGCCCCCTTCGCCTCGCACGCCCTCTGTGATCAGTACGCCAGCGCCATAGATGCCCGTGGGGTGAAATTGAACAAACTCCATATCCTGCATTGGCAGCCCGGCTCGCAGTACCATGGCTCCACCGTCGCCGGTACAAGTGTGTGCCGAGGTGGCAGAAAAATAGGTTCGGCCGCATCCGCCGGTAGCAAGCACCACCTGGTGGCCGCGAAATTCGTGCAAATCACCGGTGGCGAGGTCCCACGCCAGAACGCCGCGACAGACTCCGTCGTCCATGATCAGGTCGGTAGCGAAGTATTCAATAAAAAATTCAGCTTTGTGCTTTAGCGACTGCTGGTAGAGGGTGTGCAGAATGGCGTGCCCGGTTCGGTCAGCGGCTGCGCAGGTACGCTGCGCAATGCCTTCTCCGAAGTTGGTGGTCATGCCCCCAAACGGTCGCTGGTAGATTTTGCCATCGTCGGTGCGGGAGAACGGAACTCCATAGTGTTCCAGTTCGATTACCGCAGGTATCGCTTCGCGACACATGTACTCAATAGCGTCTTGATCACCGAGCCAGTCTGCGCCCTTGATGGTGTCGTACATGTGCCACTTCCATGAGTCAGCGCCCATGTTGCCGAGCGCTGCACTCATACCGCCCTGTGCTGCCACAGTGTGGCTACGTGTGGGGAATACCTTGGTGATACACGCGGTGGACAATCCGGCAGTAGCCATACCCAGTGTTGCGCGCAACCCTGCGCCGCCTGCACCTACAATGACAACGTCGTGTTCATGCTTGATAACGTTATACGACATGACTAGGCTCCAAGCGAAAGTTTTAGGACGGAAACAACGCCCACAATGGCGAACATGGTGAAAACTATAATGATGGCGCCAATACTCAACATGCGGATATTGCGATCACTGACGTAGTCTTCAATAACCACCTGCAAGCCGAGTTTGCCGTGGTAAAGGCCGACGGTGACGACCAGAATCATCAGTGCAGCATTGAAGGGTGATCGCATCCACGCAGACAGAGCCTCATGGGTCATGGCTGGCATCGAAGCAAGAGCAAAGCAAAACCAGAGCGTTAAAGGAACAAGGGCGACTGCGGTGAGCCGCTGAACCCAAAAGTGGCCGGTTCCGCCATGAGCTGATTTGGACATAACGATCTCCACTACGCCGCGAGTGCGACGATCCAGGTCAGGATGGTAAGAATCAGTGCGGCGGCAAAGGATGCCTGCGCGCCCCTGGTGGCGTTTTCTACGCTAAAGCCGTGGCCCAGATCCCACAGCAAGTGCCGTATGCCGTTGCAGAAGTGTGCATACAGCGAAAAGGTAAAACCGAAAAGCACCAGATAGCCGAACCAGGAGCCCAGCAACTTGTGGGTGGTGGCATAGGCTTCTGCGCCGCTGGCGGCTGAGGACAATACCAGCACCAGTAGCAGCGTGCCGATGCAAAGGACGACACCGGTACCCCGGTGAAGCACCGACATTAGCGCTGTTGGCGGTAGTTTGTAGATTTGCAGATGCGGCGACAACGGTCGCGAATCGTTCGAGGCCATCAGGTTTCCTGAGATAAGGTGAATGGACGGGATCGGGTGTGAAGGGTGGGCCCCGCAGGGCAGAGTTTAGGTGAAAAAGTCGCACTTCAAACTAGAAATCGGTGCAGCGGCCGTTTTGCTCCCAGTCTCCATAGCGTGTGGGCTCAAGTCCCTTTGGTCCACCTGTTTCGGTGGGAGTTTCACCGCTTTCGGCTGGTGTTTGACCGCTTTTTGTAGCAGACGGCTTTTGATGTTCGGCTGCGGGTGTTTTGTCACCGTTTTCCGTGCTATTTTTCGGCTGGTTTGCCATGTTCAATTTACGTGTATATGAGCGAATTGGATCAAGGAACAGGTACTCGCAGGGGCATGCGTCTGTTCGTACAATTGACGGGCTGGAAAGTAGAGCAGATTGTCACTACATTCCTGTGAGAACCATATTCCTGTGAGAACCATGCCCGTTTCGTACCAACATTGTCGGTACAATTGTACACTGTTTTACAACGCTTTTTGCAGTCTGATGAACACTGCCCCGTGAACGAAAGTAGACGCTGATGAATTCTGAGTGGCAAGATTTTTTAGTGATGGCCGGTGGCCGCATGAGTGAAAATGCTGACAATGGCGCTGTCGAATTTGAGTTGAAAGATGAGAGTGCCTCTGGTAATGCGTTGTGTGCGCTAACAACGGACGTGGTGTTGCGGGTGAGTGGCGATGATGCAGAGTCATTCCTGCAGGGACAGTTTTCCAATGATATTGCCGCGCTCGGTAATCTATCTGGTGCCACTGCCAGCCAGTTGAGTACCTGGTCGAGTCCGAAAGGGCGCGTGTTAACGCTGTTCCGGATAATAAAAACCGCACAAGGCGACTTTCTGATGCAATTGTCCGCTGATCTGGTTGAGTCAGTGCAAAAGCGGCTGCAAATGTACGTAATGAGGGCGAAGGTCAAGATCGAACTCGATACCGAACTCCAGTGTATTGGTGTTAGCGGAGATCAGGCTTGCGCAATGCTTGAAAGTATTGTCGGCAAGCTGCCCGCCTCCGTAGATGACTGCGTTGAACAAAATGGTGTGGTACTAACCCGTACCCGCGGAGTTGCGCCGCGAGTAGAGATTATTGCGCCGCTTGATCAGTCGCGGCAAATCTGGGAACAACTGGCACCGGTCAGCCAACAATCCGGTGATCAATTATGGCGTCTGCAAAATATAGATGCCGGGGTACCATCTATTCGCGCTGCGACCAGTGAGGCATTTGTGCTGCAAATGCTGAACTTGCATCACCTCAACGGGGTTAGCTTTAAAAAGGGCTGTTTTCCCGGTCAGGAAGTGGTTGCCCGTATGCAATATCTCGGCAAACTCAAACGCCGTATGTTTCTGGCCAGTCAGGTATCGGCAGAGGTCCCCGATGCTGGAGCTGAACTATTCAACGAAGGAGTTAGCAGTGCCGTGGGCAAAATAGTAGATGCCCAGCATGATAACGCTAACTCCGGTAACCAGGTACGCTTGTTGGCAGTAGTGGCGATTGAAGCGGCGAACAAACCGCTTTTCACCGATCGCGAGGCCAGCCAGCCTCTTGATCTACTTGAGTTACCGTATTCGCTTGAAGAGTCGTAACAGACCAGGACATTTATCTAACACCGTTGTCGCAGTTGGCTGTACCAGTTGGAAGCCAGCCAACATCCGTCGGGTTTCGGGTCGATGTGCGCTGTTTGATCCCGGGCGCTTAACTCTTCATAAAAGAAGGCTGGCCGTGTTACTAATCTACGATGCCGAGAATATTATCGATGCACAACTCGCGCTGGATGAGTTACGAGCCGGTGGTCTTGATGCGTTTATCAAAGGTGGTCATTTAGCGGGTGGAGCAGGTGAGCTGCCGATGTCCGGATTGATCACCGTGTGGATTTCCGCGCCGCAACATGAACAACGAGCGCGTGACATTATAAAAGAGTACGAAGACGGTAAGAAACTCGAGTTACCTGCCAGACCTTGTCCATCCTGTGATGAAATGATTGATGGTAATTTTGGTCGTTGCTGGAACTGCGACGCCATCCTCTCCTGATATGCGTACGTTTTTATCTATTAGCCCGGACGCGGATACCTGTCTGGAAATCGAGCGCTGGTGCAGGCTCTGCTGGCCAGCACTGGAGCGGCCGGTGGCGGTGCAAAACTATCATCTGACGCTCGCGTTCCTTGGCGACATCACGGCTTCACAGTTGCTCATCGTTGAGGAGCAACTGGATAAGCTGTCGCAAACCGAATTTAGCCTACAACTGGATGAAGTTGGCTACTGGCCGGATTCACAAGTACTGTGGCTTGGCCCGTCTACAGTACCTGACGGCATGACAATCCTTGCCAACCGGTGCAAGCGGGCTGCCAATAGCGCCAGCATAAAGGTTGACAAGCGCGTGTATAGACCGCACCTCACATTGGCACGTAAAGCAAGGCTGCCACCGGCTGCCCCTTTGCTTGATCCCGACTTTCAAATGTCGGTACATACGTTTCAGTTGTATGAATCTTTGCTGGATCGGCGCGGTGTGCGATACCGCGAAATTCGTGACTGGGTGCTGGACTCTTAAAATACTATTTCGGATGCGCTGAGATCAATTACATCGCAACGCGAACACCGATGCCGGTTTGACTCTAGGCGTTATAGCTGGAGCTTGAAACATCTCCGCCTTCACCTGTCCAGTTGGTGTGGTATCGCTCGCCAGCCGGTTTGTCCAGTCGTTCGTAGGTGTGCGCACCAAAATAGTCCCTCTGTGCCTGCAATAGATTGGCGGGAAGTCTGCCGGTTCGATAGCCGTCGTAAAACGCGATTGCGGAACTCAGTGCCGGAACCGGTATGCCGCGCTCAACAGCCATGGCTATAATTTTCCGCCATCCACCCTGGGTGGAATCGAGCACGGAGCTGAAGTAGTCGTCCATCAACAAGCTCGGCAATTCAGGCTGTTTATCGTAGGCGTTTTTTATATCGTCTAAAAATACTGAACGTATTATGCATCCGCCTCGCCACATCTGCGCAATGGCGCCGTAGTCGAGAGACCAGTCGTATTCAGTGGCCGCCTCGCGCATCAGCATAAAGCCTTGCGTGTAGGAAATAATTTTGGCGGCGAGTAATGCATCGCCGAGTTGCTTTATCGTGGCCGTCACGTCAGGGATGTTGTTGTCATCATTATCCGGGCCACTGAGTACTTGCTCTGCAGCCACGCGCTCTTCTTTAAGCGCAGACAGGCAACGGGAAAATACCGCTTCGCCTATCAGTGTTAGTGGCACACCAAGTTCGAGTGCGTTTATACCAGTCCATTTGCCGGTGCCTTTTTGCCCGGCGCGATCGACGATATTATCGAGAACGTATTCGCCGTTCTCTTCATAGCCCAGAATGTCTGCAGTAATTTCTATTAAATAACTCTCGAGCTGGCCGCTGTTCCACTGGTTAAATACCTGTTGCATCTGATGATTGCTCAGACCCAAAACTTCCTGCATAAAATGGTAGGCCTCGCAGATGAGTTGCATATCGCCATACTCAATGCCGTTATGCACCATTTTGACAAAGTGGCCCGCGCCGTTGTCTCCCACCCACTCGCAACAGGGCTCACCCTGGTCGGTTTTCGCGCTAATCGATTGAAACAACTCTTTTACCAGTGGCCACGCCGCGGGGTTGCCACCCGGCATAATAGAAGGTCCGTGTCTGGCGCCTTCTTCGCCACCGGAAACGCCGGTACCGATAAATAACAAACCCTGTTCGCGAAGTGCCAGCGCCCGACGCTGGGAGTCTTCGAAGTTGGAATTACCGCCATCAATAATCAGATCACCCTGATCCAGCAAAGGCAGCAGTTGTTCTATCGTGGCGTCTACAGCATCGCCCGCCCTCACCATTAACATTACTTTGCGTGGACTGGAAAGCATTTGCACCATGTCTTGCAGGGATTCTGCACCAACGATATTGGTGTCTTTGGCGGGGCCGGCAAGAAATTCTCGGGTTTTTGTGGCAGTGCGATTGTAAGCCACCACTTTGTAGCCGTTATCGTTCATGTTCAGAATCAGGTTCTGGCCCATAACAGCAAGGCCAATCAAAGCAATGTCCGCCTGGTTTTCCATAGTGGGGCCCTCTGTTGAAGTGAATGAACTACCCGGCTAGTGGTACATCTAGCTACAAATTATATCTAGTTACTAATAAGGAAAGCGATCCATGCGAGAGATCTCGGCCATGCGAGTTTCAATCCAGTGCTCGGTTTCACTAATAATATCGTTGGCTGTTTTGCCTTCTGATTTGATCGTCGGGCCAAAGCTTACGGTAATCTCACCTGGCCACTTGATGTACCCCATGCGTGGCCAGAATTCTCCTGCATTCAGAGCGACCGGGAGAATGTCAGCGCCGGTCTTCTCGGCAACTGCAGCGCCACCAATGCGGTAATTTGGCTTTGCTCCCAGTGGAACACGCGTGCCTTCAGGGAAAATAATAACGCTGATTCCGGCTGCCAGTCGGTCGCGACTTTGTTGAACCATCTGGTTGACTGCCGACGTGCCGGAACGTCTGTCTATCATTATAAACCGCAGTGCTGCCAGTGCCCAGCCAAAGACAGGAATCCACAGTAGCGATTTCTTTGCCACATAAACCGAGCGCGGCAATACCGAAAACAGGTAATAAGTCTCCCAGGTGGACTGATGTTTCGACATGACGATGCACGGACGGGAAGGGATATTTTCCAGGCCGTCTGCTTTGCAGGTAATACCGCAAATATTGCGCAGGCCAAACAGATTGATGCGAAGCCACACTATCGCCATTTCGTGGGCGAGGTTGTAGGAGAACAAACTGCTGCCGAGCACCGGGATTGCCATTAGCAAAGTGTTCGTAATTGACCATATCCAGAACAGTGTACTGCGTAGCAGCAGAACCGCACGGTTGTAGCTGATGTTTGAGACGGTAGTGTTCAAAAGTTAATTAACTCTGGGGTTGCCTCGCCTTGTACTGACGGTTGTAGCAAGTTAGTCACCTTTTATTTATCAAGCGGCCCGCTAGTCAGTTGTGGATGCCGGGCGTTTTTTGTGGCTTGATGAGTTTGTATTTTTGCGTTTGGCGGAAAATTTTGATTTTCTGGCGGTCGTGCTACCTGGTTTCGTTTTTAGTATTTTCCGCGGCTTTTCAGCAGAGGCATCATCGCTTGTGGTTTTTACCGGTGGTGACTTCCTTTTTAACGGTTTTCCGCTTTTATCGTCGTTGCGTTCGCTTTTGGGTTTTTTACCCGCATGACGAGTGGCCGCTTTTTTGTCTGTCGCGTGTCCGGATGACTGATCGTGTTTGGCGGATGTTCGGCTAATCTGCAGTTTTTGGCCGCAGACCCAGGCTTTTTTCAGGTCTTTAAAAATTGCCTTGGGCATGCCCTCGGGCAAATCAACCAGGCTGTGACTCTCCTTGATTCGGATAGTCCCGATGTACTGGCTGTCGATGCCGGCTTCGTTTGCGATAGCACCGACGATGTTGGCCACCTCGACGCCGTGGTCACTGCCTACTTCGACGCGAAAGCGTTCCATGGCGGGTTTTTGTTCAGACCGGGATGCGCGTGCAGAGGTAGACTCCGGTTTCGTTTTGGTTCGCTGTTCCGTTGCTGAATCTCTCCCGGTTGCAGAATTGCCGACCTTAGCCGTGTCCTTTTTCTTTGCCGAATCCCGAGCAGCGTCAGCGGCCATACCGCCTTTCTTGCGTTGCTCTGAAACAGCACTCGCAACCGAGTCGGCTGTTGCGACCTTTGGCGCTTTCTGTTTGCTGGCGGCCGGAGCGGACCGGGTTGATTGTGATTGTGCCGATGTGGAATCGTTGGCCGCTTTTTTTGATGTCCGCCTGTCCTTGCCCTTGTCTCGTTGCGGGGCATCAGCTACGCGCTCGTCACGCTGGTTTCTGTCGCGCCGCGAATGTTGCACGGGGAACAAAAAGGGAGTATCACCTTGCAGCAGCCAGGCCAGTGCCGCAGCGGTCTTCTCGGCCGGTACGTCGTGCTCGGCCTGGTAGTCGTTAATCAGGCGTGTAAAAAAGTCGAGCTTTTCATTGTCGATAGTATCGCTAATACGCTGTTTGAATTTGGCGACTCGAGCGTCATTGATTTTTTCGCTGGAGGGAATCTCCATCAGTTCAATTTTTTTACCGGTAGCGCGCTCGATAGATTGCATCATGCGTTTCTCACGCGGCGCGACAAACAGGATTGCATCGCCGCTGCGCCCGGCACGGCCAGTTCGGCCGATACGATGCACATAGGCTTCGGTATCGTAGGGAATGTCATAGTTAAGCACATGGCTGATGCGCTGAACATCGAGTCCGCGGGCAGCAACATCGGTTGCTACGATGATATCGAGCTTGCCCTTTTTTAACTGCTCGACAGTGCGTTCACGCATCTTTTGAGGAATATCGCCATTTAACGGTGCACACGCGTAGCCGCGTGCCTCCAGTTTTTCCGATAATTCGGTAGTCGCCGTTTTAGTGCGAACAAAAACGAGCATCGCATCAAAAGATTCCGCTTCCAGAATGCGGGTCATGGCATCCAGTTTATTGCGGCCAGAGACTGGCCAGAAGCGCTGGCGAATAGTATCGGCGGTGGCGGTTTTAACCTCAATAGTGACGTGCACGGGTTCGTTGAGGTATTTGCTGGCAATGCGTCTGATTTGTGGAGGCATGGTTGCGGAAAACAGAGCAATTTGGCGATTTTTCGGTGTTTTCTCCAGAATCCATTCGACATCGTCGATGAAACCCATGCGCAACATTTCATCGGCTTCGTCCAGCGTAAGCATCGCCAGTTCCTGCAGCTTTAGTGTACCGCGCCGCATATGATCCATGACTCTGCCCGGCGTGCCTACAACCACATGCACACCGCGCTCCAGTGCACGAGTTTGCACCCGATAGTCCTGCCCGCCATAAATCGGTAATACATGGAACCCTTTCAATTTGGACGCATAGGTGCCGAACGCTTCGGCTACCTGGATCGCCAGTTCCCGTGTCGGGGTTAGTACCAGAACCTGGGGATTCTTTTGTTTCAGATCGAGGTTGGATAACGCCGGCAGAGCAAAAGCCGCGGTTTTGCCCGTGCCGGTTTGCGCTTGCCCGATCACGTCTTTGCGGTCGAGTAGCAAAGGGATGGTCTGCGCCTGAACAGGTGACGGTTTTTCGTAACCGACCGCATCAAGGGCTTTTAACAGAGGCTGACTCAGCGCCAGCTGATTGAAAGCACTTATCGATTCAATTGTCACGAGGGTTCGCACCGTGGCTTTCGCCAATGGACTGGAGGGGTCGGGAGGCGGCAAGCTACCCTAATTTCCCGACGTCCGCAACAAGCCTGTTTAAGAATGCGTTCCGGGTCACGGCCGGATCGCAGCCAGCTTTGGAAAGCGCGCGGGGTCGCGGGTTCCGCGGGCTTTACCTGCGAGTCTGCTTGCACTATCGTCGCAGCTACTTTAAGTAGAGTGTCAGCAGGAGTATACACAAATGAGCAACGCACCGTATCGGGCAGATCATGTCGGTAGTCTGCTGCGACCCGCCACCGTAAAGGCAGCACGCAAATCGTTTCTGGAAGAAAAGTCTATTGGCGAAGATGATCTCCGCGATGTTGAGGATCAGGCGGTTGAGCAAGTCGTGGCAATGCAGAAGTCTGCCGGCCTGAAAGCGGTAACCGACGGGGAGTACCGTCGCTCATTCTGGCACTATGACTTCATGGGGGCGCTGGACGGGCTTGACCTGGAAGAACGCGATGAGGGCGTACAGTTTGCCGGTGTGAAGCTGCGCCCGATCTTTCCGGTAATTACCGGTGAGCTGGATTTCCCTGACAACCACCCCATGCTGGAGCATTATCGCTTCGTTGCCGGGCAAGCGAATAAAGCGGCGGGGGTTGAGGCAAAAATTTCAATCCCGGGCCCTAGCTGTTGCCATTTTCGGACAGAAGTCAAAGACAGTGCGCCTGAGCGTTACCAGGATGCTGAAGTGCTGTTTGCGGATATAGCACAAGTCTACAAGAAGGCAGTGGCGCGGTTTTACGAAGCCGGTTGTCGGTATCTGCAAATGGACGATATATTTTTTGCCTATTTGTGTGATGAAAAACATCGAGCCGACAAGCGTGCCGCCGGCCTCGATCCCGACTGGCTGATTGGTGAATACGCCAGGATGATGGAAACGGCCATTGCCGACCGACCGGCAGATATGAAAATAGGCATGCATTTGTGCCGTGGAAATTTTCGCTCCACTCATGCTGCTGAAGGCGCCTATGACCCCATCGCTGATGTGATCTTTAACCAGACAGATGTGGACATTTATTTTATGGAGTACGACACCGATCGGGCTGGAGGCCTGGCGCCGTTAAAGTATTTACCCGCTGGCAAGAAGCGGGTGTTACCCGGCTTTATCACCACCAAGAAAGGCGATCTTGAAACTGTGGAGAGTTTGCAGCGCAAGTTTGACGCGGCTGGTAAATACGCCGACATAGCACAGTTGGGAATAGCGCCGCAGTGCGGCTTTGCCTCTACCGAGGAGGGCAATACCCTTAGCGAGGACGATCAGCGCCGCAAGCTTGAGCTGGTGGTAAAAACCGCTGACGCGATCTGGGGCGGTGTGGATAAATAGTGAAACTTTATAACAGGTAAAGCACAGCAAACCTGTTGTGGTGTCTAATGGTGTGACTCGGCGGCAGAGCGGTGCCGTCGCAAACTCTGCCAGAGGCAGCCGGTTTATTGATCACAACGTGGCCCGCAACTGTGTGCGTCCCGATCATTTATCGCACAAGCTTCGCGCGATCATGCTGTGCAAAATCCAGCTCACAATCCCGGGAGAATTCCAATTAAGCGTTGTGCACTTTTTTTATCACTGCTGGTGTTGTCCGGTTTGTCACCGCTTGTGACGGCCGCGACAATCTCGCTCAGTCTGTCGGAACTGGGCAGTGCACTTACGTCTGCGCGTGGCAATACTGATGCTGTGCAACGTTTGGTGCTTGACAGAATTCAACAGCAATTGACAGATGCCGGTCTCGGGTTCGAGAACGGTTCTGTGATCTACCAAACCGAACTCGTTGACGAAATTGTCGAAGACGGATGCAACAACACTCGCATACTTCAGATGAATGCGACGGTGGGTGTACGGGAAGACACATCGTTTGGCATTGAGCTGGAGTCTCTGTTCGAACCCTTGGAGCTGACCCTTGAGTTGTTCGCAGACCTTGAAGCTTCAGGCAGGGCGCGGCAAACGTTTGGATTCAGGTTTGGCAGTTGTCAACAGGTCGCTCGTGACAGCTTTGATTTTACTGCCATTGGTCCAGTCGGTCTTATGTTGTCGGTAACGCTTGACCTCGACCCGGTCTGGATTGACGAGATGACCTTGCGGATACGGCCTGCTATTGAACTGCGGGGTGAGCTTTTGCAAAGCGGAATAAGTGTCGATGTTGATGACAGTGTGTTGCGCAGTTTGCTTGAAGATTTTCTGCAAGAGGAAGTTGATTCGCTTTTTGGACCTGCGCGCATACAGCAGGAGATAGCCGGTTTGCAGGCGCGTGTCGATGCGCAACTGCAGGAAGCATTGTCGAGCGATGAAGGTGGTGCGGAAGGGTTTCTCGATATCACTCTGCCACCGGCAGATGATGCCCAGATTGTAGCGCTGTATGAACTGTTGTCACCACGAGCAGGCTTTCTGCTTACCGGTCAGTTTATAGAGAGTCGCAGGCTGGAGCTTATTGCAGCGCTTGTGCTTAATGATACCGAGGCGCTTGATCAAATTCTCGAAGACGCGGCTGTATGCCAGCTGTCTGCGGCATTGCAAATAGACCTGCCACAACGCGAGTGGTTTATACTTGATTCGGGAGCTTGCGAACCGGTCGATGGCAGTTTGCCAAACGGCACGCTTTATAGTGATTCGCAATGTACTCTGGCGTTTGATTTTTTTAATACTGACTACGATGAATTTTGCGAGGTAGCACTGGATTCAGACAGGCTGGGTAGTCCGTTGTCGCGTAGCACCGAACTTGACCGCTGGACATACTCACCCGGTACACAATTCGATATTGGCGCGCTTTCATTCTCCGGTAAAACGCAGCCATTGATGCAGAGAACTCAATACAAAACAGTCAACACCGCGGGTGGTGAGTGCCAGTTGGAGATGCGTGTTTACACCTCCGATCCCAATGCGCAAGACCGTGTTCCGTTACTGGCCTTTCACGGTGGTAGCTGGCAGCACCGTGGCACCGGTTTTCTCGGTATCGAAAATATGGCAACTCATTTTGTGGATGCAGGCTTCGTCGTATTTTCGGCGTTCTATCGATTAATTGGTGACGATGAAGGAGGCATCGCCTGTAATAGCGCAACCCTTGACCAGTTAAGACAGGATGCGGAAGATGCACTCGACTGGGTAGTTCGCAATCAACAATCCTACGGTGCTACCGGTAAACCGGTAGTCTTTGGACAATCTTCAGGCGGGCACCTTGCTACAGCGCTTGCGGTGAGCAGGCCACAGGATGTAGAGCGTGTCGCATCGTTTTATGCACCGGCGGATTTTCGTGACTTTGGCGAACAGATACTATCTGGTGAATACGCTGGCGAGCAGGGACGTGCGATTTTGGAGGCAGTGACTGGCAGCACAATTGATGAGCTTGATCTCGACAGCGCACTCGTAAATAACAACAGTTTCCCGGCTACAATCGCACAGAACCCGTCTATATACCCGCCAGTGTTTATGCTTCATGGTGAGTCCGATACCCTGTTGCCATTTCGCCAGTCGGTGCGATTGTGCAACGGCTTGGCTGGCGATGTAGAAGGTGGACCGGCAGAGCCGGTAATAAACACGGAATCGCTTAAACGGGTGGTGAGTTGTGACCAGAAAGGAAGCCAGTTGCATTTAATTGCCGAAGGCGAGCACATTCTCGATCTGTGTTTAACGGACGAATTGTGTTTATCCGGCTCACCAGCCAGTGCATCCGTCACGGCTGATTCCATTCAGACCATGCTGGACTGGAGTGCTGCGGAAGACCCTGCGAATACCACGGCGTTGGCGGTGGTTAGCGGAGGTGGCAGTCTCGGGGCAGGGTTCCTGTTGCTGGTTTTTGCAAGAGTGCCCGGTGGAAGAAAACGGCAGGGTAACCGTCGTGGTGAATTGTCGCGGAGCAGTTGCGGTTAATTCAGAGCGAGTAATTGTTGTAATAAATACCGTACTGCCATCAGGTATTTGCGGGAGCCGATCTCCGACTGGCGAAAGTAAGGACAGCAGACTTGCCAGGGGCTCGTTACAGTTATGGGCTGATGGCACCGCTTTTCTCGCAACGGAGTTGTCCGTGTTATGTAATTACATCGCATCATAAATTGTCAGGGCTTTTTTTGAAGACTGTTCCCTTAACAGCTATCGGCTTGCAAAACCCGAAAAGCCCGACCAACGTCGGAGCGGTGATGCGCGCCGCCGGTTGCTTTGATGCGGATTCGGTATGCTACACAGGTACACGCTTTGCGCGGGCAGAAAAATTTTCAACGGACACGAAAGACAGAGTTAGCAGTATCCCGTTGTGTGGTGTTGATTCTTTACTCGATGAGCCACCGGATAATGTCAGCATCGTTTGTGTTGAGTTAGTAGAAGGCGCGACCTCGCTTGTGGAATTTTGCCATCCCCGGCGCGCGTATTACTTGTTTGGTCCTGAAGATGGCAGCCTTGATCAGTCATTGATAGACCGCGCCGACCATGTGGTCTTTGTAGCGAGCCATGGTTGCCTGAATCTGGCGGCGAGCGTTAATATCGTGCTCTATGATCGCTTAGCAAAGCGTGTGACCAACAAAAGCACCGCGCAGCACGATGATCTAATACGGCGCAACCGCGATCAGAATAATCGCCTGCGCTTGAAGTAATTCTATATCGGCCCGTTGTTGCCGGTTGCGGATATCATTTGCTGCAAGATAATTGTATTTGCCAGGTGACTACTGCTGAAGTCTGACAGTAGTAAGATTTACCTTTACTGCGCTAATGGCGTTCACACGATAAAGGCGACGGGGTTACACGATAATGGCTGAAAGAAAAAGTCCGGATCAGAAAACTGCTGGCGGACTGCGCGGGGGTTTAACGGATTACGGCGATGCGGATTTCTCGTTGTTTCTTCGTCGCGCGTTTATCAAGGGAGCAGGGTATACCGAAGATGCACTGTCGAGGCCAGTGGTTGGTATCGCGAACACCGGCAGTGCCTACAACCCCTGTCATGGCAATATCAGTGAACTGCTGGAGGCAGTAAAGCGTGGCGTAATGCTGGCTGGCGGGTTACCGGTGGAATTCCCCACTATTTCAGTACACGAGAGTTTTTCCCATCCCACCAGTATGTTCTTGCGCAATCTGATGTCGATGGATACCGAAGAGATGATCAGAGCGCAACCGATGGATGCGGTGGTGCTGATCGGTGGTTGTGATAAAACGGTACCGGCACAGTTGATGGGCGCGGCCAGTGCCGGGGTACCGGCTATACAACTGGTCACAGGTTCTATGCTAACAGGCTCTCATCGCGGTCAGCGCGTTGGTGCCTGCACTGACTGTCGCAGGTTCTGGGGTCAGTATCGCGGTGAAGAGATCGATGCGACAGAGATCGATGAAGTAAATAATCAACTGGTGCCGAGTGTTGGAACCTGTTCGGTCATGGGTACCGCAAGCACAATGGCATGCATTGCCGAGGCCCTGGGCATAATGTTGCCTGGTGGTGCAAGCCCGCCTGCTGTCACTTCAGCCAGAATTCGCATTGCCGAGCAAACCGGCACCCAGGCCGTGGCGATGATCAAAGCCAATTTAACTCCCGATCGAATTCTGACTGCAGAGGCGTTCGAGAATGCGCTGTGTGTATTGCTTGCAATTGGTGGATCGACTAACGGCATTATTCATCTGGCAGCAATTGCAGGGCGATGCGGCATTCGTATTGATCTGGATAAACTTGATCATATAGCCGGCAAGGTACCCGTATTGGTAAACCTGAAACCTTCTGGCAGTCACTACATGGAAGACTTGCATGCCGCAGGCGGACTAGTGACGGTGTTGCGAGAGATAGCGTCCAGTCTGCATCTAGATGCGCTAACTGTCACTGGCCGAACCCTTGGAGAGGAAATAGAAGCCGCTGATACACAGTTTGCGCAAGAGGTTGTCCGACCACTGGAAAATCCGGTATACCCCTTTGGCGGTATTGTTTTTCTGCGCGGCAACCTCGCGCCGGGAGGCGCTATTATAAAGCAGTCTGCCGCCACCGAATCTCTGCTTGAGCATGAAAGCCGTGCGGTGGTATTCAACGGGCTTGAGGATCTGGCCAGTCGCATCGATGATCCTGAACTGGATGTTGTTGCCAGTGATATTCTGGTGCTCAAAAACATTGGGCCTAAAGGGGCGCCCGGTATGCCGGAGGCAGGATATATACCTATCCCGCGCAAGCTGGCGCGAGAGGGCGTGAAAGACATGGTACGTATTTCTGACGGTAGAATGAGTGGCACTGCTGCGGGCACGATAGTGTTACATGTTACCCCGGAGTCTGCGGCGGGCGGCACACTGGCGCTGGTTGAGTCTGGTGATCGCATCCGGTTTAGTACAAGCAAGCGTCGCCTTGATCTGCTGGTCAGTGATAGCGAACTTGCGCGCAGACAATCGCAGTTAACAGCACCACCGGTTCGCGAAGCTGACAAGCGTGGTTATCGGCACTTGTTCCTTCGCAGTGTTACTCAGGCAGACACCGGTTGTGATTTTGATTTTCTGCAATCTACCGAGATCAGTGAATCAATTCCAATAGATCGTAAGCCTTTGTAAGTAAAGCGACGGTATATGTTTTATCGCATACCGATAGAACTAAATGGAATGACGGGCGAGCAGAAATTCTGCGAGGCAAACGGGCCTTTGATGACGTTGGATTTATTGCAGCCATTATTGACCAGGTGATTGAAAACTACCCGGTAGATCCGGCTCGTGTTTATGTCACCGGCATATCTAATGGCAGGCATATGGCTATTCGGCTGGCGAAAGATCTTTCGACCCGTATAGCGGCAATAGCGCCGGTCGCGGCACAGGTATCCGGGGCCATCGAGGGTGAGTCTGCCAGGCGCGCTGTTTCTGTCATGTTCGTTAATGGCACCAATGATCCGCTGGTGCCACTGTCTGTTTCACGCGATATCAATGCCAGCGAGATGATTCTGGAGTTCTTGCTTTCGCACTCACGCTGAGGAGTAACACCTTAAGCGGTCGCTGCATTCATACACTCATGCCTTGCCTGTCAGGAGCGGGCACATCCCGGCAAACTGTCCTGAATGGCGTCGCTGCAGCGGTTAATCAATGCTAAATTTCCGTTTTCGCTGCCAGTTTGCCGGTTGCATAGTGCGTTTTCATATTTCTTTTGTTATAGTTATTTCAGAAATTACTGAAATTACCGAAATAGTAGAAAATGATCAGAGCAGAGCGAACAACTTGTTCGCCCGGGAAGGAGGGTCACTAGTTTATGGACGCACTACTACTTGCGCGTATGCAGTTTGCGGCGAACATATCGTTCCATATTTTGTTTCCGTCAATCAGCATCGCATTGTGCTGGATTCTACTTTTTTTCAAGATTCAGTATCACCGAACCGCTGATGCGGGATGGATGCACGCCTATCAGTTTTGGGTGAAGGTTTTTGCGCTGACGTTTGC
>CAYPCS010000067.1:0-30816 GCA_964409275.1 uncultured Granulosicoccaceae bacterium | reverse complement strand
TCATACGCATGCAGAGCTGATCACCAGGCATCTCCATACTGAACATCGCCACCGGCAATTTTTGATTCAACGCGACATTTTCAACGATGTTCATTGCAAACGAGGTCTTCCCCATAGAGGGTCGCCCGGCAATAATGATCAGATCCGACTTCTGCAGCCCCGAGGTCAATTTGTCCAGTTCGGTGTAGCCGGTGGAAACTCCGGTCAACGCCGACGGGTTATTGCCCAGTTCTTCGAGCTTTTCCATCGTGAATTGCATGATGTCGCCCACCCGCGTCAGACCTGCAGTCGAGCGACTGGTTTGATCGGCTATAGAGAACATTTGCGATTCGGCGGAGTCGAGTATTTCCGCGACAAGCCTGCCTTCCGGACGATAGGCGAGATCGGCAACCGTGGTACAGGTCGATATTAGCTGTCGCAGCACCGATCGTTCACGCACAATGTTGGCGTAGGCAACTACGTTCGATGCACTGGGTGTGCTTTCGGCAAGATCGATTAAATAGGCAAGCCCACCGGTCTCTTCGAGATCGCCGGCGGTCTCAAGCCGTTCTGATACGGTGACCGCATCGCGAGGCGAGTTTTTTTCGGCCAGATTTTCCAGCGCTCTGAAAATCAGGCGGTGGTCGTGACGGTAGAAATCTTCCTCAACGACCTTGTCTGCAATTTTGTCCCACGACTCCTCACTGAGCATCAGCGATCCCAACACGGACCGCTCGGCTTCCAGTGAGTGCGGCGGCAATCGGATTGCCGCCGATTCCGGGTCTATCGGGTACGGTGTGGCCAAAGCAGACTTCGGGAAGTTAGGCGACTGGATATACTACCGAAGATAACCCCGGTGGTGCTACCAAAATGACAACGTGGTTTATTCGTCCTCGCCTTCAACCACCACAGTCACTTTTACATCCACTTCGGGATGTATGTGAACAATGATTTCGTGCTCACCTGTGTTGCGCAAAGGGCCTTCAGGCAAGCGCAATTCCCGTTTCTCAACCGGAGTACCGTTGACTTCAAACGCCTTGGCTATTTCTTCACCACCCACGGACCCGAACAGTTTGCCTTCGTTCCCTGATCGGGCGAGGACAGTGACCGACGCACCATCGAGCGCGGCAGCTCGCTGCCTGGCGGCATCAAGTAACGCGTTTTGTTGCTGCTCATACTCGGCGCGGCGCTGCTCGAACTCTTCAATGTTCGTTTTGGTTGCCATCTGCGCTTTACCTGAGGGCAACAAATAGTTACGTGCGAATCCCGGCTTTACCTCTACCAAATCGCCGAGACTTCCAACGTTACTAATTTTTTCAAGTAATATAACCTGCATGTGAATTCACCTGATTTAAGTGGGCTCACCCGGGTGAGCGCTATTTCCAAATCGTTTTCTGTAGTCGAGCCAGGCGTCTGTCATGCCGATCAATCCAACCACCAGCACAGACTCCGGCGACACTAGTAACAGCAACACATAGGCGGCAATCAACCAGCCGCGTGGTAATTTCCGTGCAGTGATCAGTGCGTGAATCACCGCCATACCCTGAAACGCAAACACTGCCACTACCAGCATAGCGAGGCTGTATAACATCTCGATACGCAATGCCTGTCCTGCCACCAATAGCCCGAGTCCGACTATACTCGCGCCTTTTCCAAACCGAAGTTCATGAAACTCCCGCTGCAGCCCGCCGGGGTTAAACAACCGCGCTTGCCAGCCTCTGGCCAGCAGCAAACTCAACGATGCAATTAAAAACAGCGTTGCTGCATAAAAACCGGTCATCAGGGTACTGGCTTTGTCCAGTAATTCCTTCATTTGTACCGGATTGTTTTCCGCATCGACGGGTGCCTGCGATGCAATATTCTCGGTAAAAACAGCGAACAGTTCCCGCCAGCTGGCTGCAGGGTCCGGAATCACCAGATACGCAATCACAATTCCGAGCGCCACCAGTGCTGCACCGGACAATATTGCCAGGTTCAGGCTGATCGTTCGTCGCAGCACCACGGCCATCACTATCACCGGCATCCACGACGATATCATCACCGCTGAAGGTGCCATCGGCTGGAGTCCTGAAAAAAAAGCGATTGCCGTTGAGACCACCAGGCCGATGCCAACCGCACGTGCACCGACAGCGCTACCATGCCGCAGCCACACCAGTGCTACAAGCGCGCTACTGACTACCGCCAGCGGTGGCAGGATGAGCGACAGCAGCAACGTGCTGGACGCCAGCAACGCCGCCTGCAGCGAACCGCGCACCGCATAGCTGGCTAGTGCCTGAAACATCGGCGACAGTCAATTCTGGTTTTTAATGCTGATCGCTGTAAGGCAATAGCGCCAGAAACCGCGCACGTTTCACCGCAGTGGCGAGCTGACGCTGATAGCGAGCACTTGTACCGGTAATACGGCTTGGAACAATTTTGCCGGTTTCGGTTACATAGGCCTTGAGCAGCTCAAGATCCTTGTAATCTATGTATGCGATATTTTCGGCTGTAAAGCGGCAATATTTCTTTCGTCTGAAAAATCGAGCCATGGTTATTCTCCGGATTCTGTGTTGGTGACCGGTGCAGCGGACTCGCCTGGCGCTTCCGCCGCAACAGGAACGGAATCATCCCGGCCTGGACGATCTGTCGAGGATTGATTGCCGGAAGAGCGGTCTTCAGACGGGCGGTCCTCTCTGGGACGGCGGGTTTCTTCTTCTTCACGCTTTAGCAGTGGTGATTCGGCAGTCACTGGCGCTTTTCGCTTGACAACCATGTGGCGGATCACCGCATCATTGAAGCGAAAGGCACTGGTTAGTTCTTCGAGCGCGTCAAAAGTGCACTCAATATTGAGCAGTATGTAGTGGGCTTTATAGACTTTGTTGATCGGATAGGCGAGCTGCCGCCGACCCCAGTCCTCTTCGCGATGCACCGTGCCGCTGCTATTTTCAATAATGCCACGGTAACGCTCTACCATAGCCGGGACTTGCTCGCTCTGGTCCGGATGCACCAGAAAGACGATTTCGTAGTGACGCATTGTTGCTCCTGAGGGATAGTTGCCCGAATCGTGATAGACCCTGGACAAGGAGTATGTGCAAATTGTGAACAGCTAACCCGCAATTATATCACAGCATTCGCGCCATTGGGAATTTAACGCCTGGCTCGTGCATCGCTTTATTAATTGCGCTGTCTGACCACCTCATACAAGCACACCGCAGTTGCCACGGACACATTTAGACTGTCAACAATTCCCTGCATTGGCAATCGGATCAAACCATCGCACGCCTGGCGACTTAGTCGTCTGAGTCCGCTGCCTTCGGCTCCCATCACCAGACCAACCGGGCCGGTAAAATCCACACTGGTGTACGCCACCGACTCTGAACCTGCAGATGCACCGTAAAGCCACAATCCCAGTTGCTTCAATTCAGCGAGTGTTCTTGAAAGATTAGCGACCTGACAAAACAACACGGACTCCGCCGCACCGCTGGCGACTTTTCGCACCACCGGGGTAATGCCAACGCTCGCCGCTTTCGGCACCACCACACAATCAACCCCGACCGCATCTGCACTGCGCAAAATTGCACCGAGGTTATGTGGATCTGTTATTCCGTCAAGCACTAGCACCAGCGCGGGTTTATCAAGCTTTGCCAGTGCCTGCAACATTTGCGGTTCACTCATCGGTTCCGTCGCGCGAATCTCTGCCACCACACCCTGGTGTCTAAGATCTGCAAACCGGCGATCGAGTTCACGCCTGGTGAGCCGCACCGGCGTGTGTCCCGCAGCAACCGCCAACTGCTCAATTGTTCGCAACCGCTCGTCTTTGCGATCCGAAGACAGATATACATGCGTCACTGTCGCCGGATTCTTTTGCAGCACAGCAGTCACTGCATGAATGCCGACAACCGAATGCATTTTCACGGCTTTTTACCAGGCGACTCGTTATCTGAATGTTTTTTGCCTACCGGTTTTTTACCTCCCGGTTTCTTTTCCCGCGGCTTTCGGCGCGCGCCTGCTTTTTTCTTTTTGCTTTTTTTTCCTTTGGTTTTTTTCTTTTTGGCCAGGCGACGACCAGCTCTGGATTTAGAGGTTTTAATGCGCTTTTTCCGATCTTTCTTTTTAACTTCGTCCTGATCCAGATCAGTATTCTCTGGCTCGCCGGTTTGTACCCAAGGTGATTGCGCTGTTTTTTCTTTCCGCTGTTTGCGCCCGCCCGCCCTCTTTTTAACTGCAAGGGCTACTCCGTCTTCACTGATCCGGAAATCGATCTTGCGATCATCGAGATTGACAGCAGCCACGATCACTTCGATTTCCTGCCCAAGTTCAAATCGCTTTCCACCGGCTCTGCCTTGCAAGCGATGGTTCACTGGATCAAAGTCATAATAATCCTGCGGCAAAGAAGTGATATGCAGCAACCCCTCTACATGGATACCATCCAGCTCGACAAATAACCCAAACGAGGTCACAGCCGTAATTACTCCCGCATGCGAACTGCCAATATGATCTTGCATGTATTCGCACTTGAGCCAGGCAACAACATCGCGCACCGCTGATTCTGCCCGCCGCTCGGTTACCGAGCAGTGTTCACCAATTTCCGTTACTTTGGCATTGTCGTAGGCAAAGCCCTGCTTTTTCTTTTCGATCAACATGTGCTTAATGGCACGGTGCACCATTAAATCCGGGTAGCGGCGAATTGGCGAGGTGAAATGCGCATATTCCTCTAGCGCCAGCCCAAAATGACCGTTGTTTTTGGTGCTATAGACGGCCTGATTCATAGAACGCAACAGCACTGTCTGTATAACCAGTAAATCAGCGCGGTCGGCCGCATCGGCAAGCGTGCGAGCATAGTCACTGGCCTGCGGGGAATCACCGCCGGCCAGTTGCAAACCGCGCTGCGCAAGAAATTTGCGCACATCCTCAAGCTTGTCTGCGCCAGGTCCTTCATGAATACGGTACAAACCTGGCACTTTACGTTTTTCGATAAAGCGGGCCGCACTAATATTTGCAGCGATCATGCACTCTTCGATCAGCATATGGGCATCGTTGCGCACTACCGGCAACAGCTCCTGTATTTTCAACTGATCGTTGAAGACGATTCTGGTTTCCGAACTTTCGAACTCGATCGCACCGCGAGCAGCCCGGGCTTCACGCATCGCCAGATACATATCGTGCAGAGTACGCAGGTGTTTGCCCACCGATTCCGCTTTACCAGAGACGGCTTCATCACCCTGCAACCAGGCATTAACCTGTGTATAGGTTAACCGGGCATGTGATCGCATACTCGCCGGGTAAAAACGCGCTCGCTTGATTTCACCCTCGACTGTAATACCCATATCGCAGACCATGCAAAGCCGGTCGACATCGGGATTGAGGGAGCAAAGACCATTGGAGAGACTCTCCGGCAACATGGGTATCACTCGCTGCGGAAAGTACACCGATGTCCCGCGATTAAACGCTTCACGGTCAAGCGCCGAGTCTGGCTGAACATAATGCGAAACATCGGCAATCGCCACCACGAGTCGCCAGCCATAGGGTTTGCGTTCTGCAAATACCGCATCGTCAAAATCGCGGGCATCCTCGCCATCAATGGTGATCAACGGGGTGCGGCGCAGATCGCGTCGCTCCGCCACTACGACAGGATCTACATCGACCGGTATCGCGCCACTCTCGGCAAGCACCTCGTCAGGCCAGACTTCCGGGATATCCCTCGAACGGACCGCAATATCGACTTCCATTCCGGGTGACATCTGCTCGCCCAGGACTTCGATGACCGCACCCATAGGTGGGCGCCGGTTCGTCGGCTGCTCAATTATTTCAGCCAGCACGATCTGGCCGTCCTGCGCAGTTGCGGTATCACTGATTAAAATTTCGCAGGCGATTCGCTTGTTGTCCGGTTGCAGTACCGCCACGCCTCGACTGATGCTTATCCGTCCGACAATGGTTTTGTTGGCTCGCTCCAGCACTTCGACCACAGCACCTTCTGAGCGACCACGGCGGTCTTTACCGGTAATGTGAACCACCACACGGTCGCCATCGAGAACGCTGCGCATCTGTCGAGCGTTCAGGTATATATCGTCGCCACCATATTCGTTGATCAAAAACCCGAATCCGTCCGGGTGTGCCGAGACGCGCCCGCGAATCAGGTTCTCTTCATCGACCGGCAAAAATGCTCCACGCCGGTTGCGCACGATTTGCCCGTCTCGCACCATCGCACCAAGTCGCTTGCCAAGCGCCTCGAATTTTTCATCCCGGCCGTACATTTTCAGCACATCCGCGAGTTGCTCGTGAGTGAGCGGCGACCCGGCTCGCTCCAGCTCGGCAAGCAGTGTCTCTCGGCTGGCTATTTCAAACTGATAGCTCGGAGGAGGCCCTCGATCGCGTTTTTCCTCACGGCGCTTGTTTTTTTTGCCACGTTTTTTTTCACTTCGTTTAGCGGGAGACGGCTTCTTTTTCTTTTTAGCCATAAATTGTATTTCGTTAACTTCTCGGTATGGAAAGAACCGATATCCGGTTCCAGTCGTTACGCTGTATGCCCTGATCTCATTGACAGGAACGTAACAGACTTCTATAGTTGCGCGCTGACAATTTGCACCTTTGCCGAGGTGGCGGAATTGGTAGACGCGCTAGCTTCAGGTGCTAGTGGGGGTAACCCCGTGGAGGTTCAAGTCCTCTTCTCGGCACCATACATTGCATTATCCTTTGCCTCTTTTGCCGCGGCCTCCAGCCTCTGGCACTTCCGGTTTACCTGCGCGGCTTTTGGGGCGTGTCATTCCGGCTGATTATCGCCTGATCTGATAAACCTGCGAATAACGCGCGATTCACTGGCTATCCACCTTGACTGCCCGGGGTTCCATCACCTGCGGGCAAACACCTGCTTTATTGTTGTTCCCGCGTTTTCGCCATAGCGCAGCCCAACCCCGGAGGGAGTATTACCCGCCCACGGTGCATGAGGTCCATCCACCTGACGCTATGCGGCAAACGGGTTATTCAATATCATTGTTTGTTGTCTGTCTGGTCCGGTGGAAACTATGTGCACCGGAGTCTCAATTAGCGCCGTCAATCGTTCGATGTACGCGCGCGCATTAACGGGTAGTGATTCCCACTCCACCGCGCCCTCGGTAGACTCTGACCAGCCTGGCATACTTTCATAAACCGGAACACAACGTTCCAGTGCCTCCGCAGCCGACGGGGGATGGGTAATTCTGACACCGTCCAGTTCATAGGCAACCGCAATTTGCAGTTCATCAAGACCGTCAAGAACATCGAGCTTGGTCAGACACAGCCCGGTGACACTGCTGAGCAAACATGCACGTCGAACTGCTATTGCATCAAACCAGCCACAACGCCTGGGTCGGCCCGTGGTCGCCCCGAACTCGTGCCCTTTGGTGCCCATGTGCTGTCCGTTGTCATCATCAAGTTCGGTCGGAAACGGACCTGCACCAACGCGAGTGGTATAGGCTTTGGTAATGCCCAGCACATAATTAATCGCAGCAGGTCCAAGACCACACCCGGAAGCCGCAGCACCCGCTGTAGTGTTTGAGGAAGTGACGTAAGGGTACGTTCCGTGATCAACATCCAGCAGTGTGCCCTGCGCACCCTCAAGTAACATTTTCGCACCTCTGGTCTGCGCCTGATGCAAATACTCCACCCCGTCAATCACCATGGATTCCAGCTGGGCAGCAAACTCGAGACATTGCTGATACGTTAGCTCAAGGTCAACCGGTGCGGCATTGTGCAGACCCTGCAATACAAAGTTATGCAACTCCAGTGCAGTTTCCAGTTTGCGTCGAAGTACATCCGGCTGATAAAGATCACTTACCCTGATTGCGCGGCGAGCAACCTTGTCTTCGTATGCCGGCCCAATGCCACGACCTGTTGTCCCTATTGCATGCTTGTTGGCAGCTTTTTCGCGCGCCTGATCCAGCGCTACATGATAGGAAAGAATCAACGGACAGCAGTCACTTATTTTTATTCGATCACGAACCTGTGTGCCCGCTTTTTCAAAAGCACTGATTTCTGTGAGTAAGGCCTCCGGTGACAACACCACGCCATTGCCAATCACACACTCAACCCCTTCATGAAGAATTCCGGAGGGAATCAAATGCAGTACCGTTTTCTTACCATTGTTGACCAGGGTATGGCCGGCATTGTGGCCGCCCTGATAACGCACCACAATCGAGGCGTGTTCTGTTAACAGATCAACAATCTTACCCTTGCCTTCATCACCCCACTGGGTTCCGAGTACCACAACACTGTCAGCCATTTAACGCTTCTCCAATGACCATGTGCTCTAGTGACCATGTGCCATTCTTTAATATTAATCTGCGATCACACATCGCTTGCTCGCCACCGCCCAGGTTAGTAATGACCACTTCACCGCCGGCCCGTAATTCTGCAACCTTGCCGTGCAACGCCTCGGACATTTCATCCGGTGCCAGAATCGCAAGTGGACGTTCATCGCCGGAATTAACCGCATTGTCAACACCGGTGATACGCATCAGTGCTTTCAAATCGGTACTATATCCCGTGGCGGGGCGCGCACGGCCAAATACCTCTCCAATACCGTCGTAGCGACCGCCCCGGGCAACCTCGGTTCCCGCGCCCGGTACATACGCGGCGAACACAATGCCATTGTGGTATTGGTAACCACGTAACTCGGCAAGATCATAGTGCACGGTAAACCGGCCGGGTAACGAGGAAAGCGTGTGGCCAATTGTCCGAAGTGTGTCAATCGTTTCGAGCATACCATCGCCATAGCCTGCCAGCAGATTCCGAGCTCGCTCAAGCACAGATACGTCACCGTTTAGCGAACAAAGGTTGCACAAAATTTCCCGGTCTTTGTCATTTACCCCAAGTGAGCCGGCAAGTTGCGCTATGTCTGACTCCGCCTTGCGCTGCAACAGTTCAAACAGGGATGCCTGATCATGGCTGGTCAGTTCCAGCCGTTCACTCAAATGACGAAAAATGCCAACATGGCCGACATCAAGATGAACATTCTGCAGGCCGACGCAATCCAGAGTGGCGAGCATCAATCGAATGATTTCTACATCACTGGCGCTGCCACTATGGCCGAACAATTCAGCACCCAGTTGCAACGGACTGCGATTGCCCCCTGAGCTTTCACCGAAAGCCCGCACCACAGTACCCATGTAAAACAATCGGGCTATACCCTGGCCTTCAAGTTGATGGGCATCTATACGCGCAACCTGGGGCGTCATGTCTGCCCGAAGCCCCATCATACGACCGCTGACGGGATCAGCAATTTTAAACGTCTGGCGATCAAAATCACGACCAGCCGTGGACAATAGTGAATCGAGAAATTCCACGAATGGCGGGTACACCGGCGCATAACCCCAACCGAGGTGAAGGTCATAAATAGAGCGTCTGAGTTTTTCCAGCAGATGTGCCTGAGGCGGCAACATCTCATCCATGCCCTCAGGCAGCTGCCAGCTCTGTTGGCCTATTGTTTTCACATTAGAATTTCGCGGTTTTTTAAGTAGAGCGATCAGCCGCACGCAAGCAGCTGTTCAATGGATAAAGTGCAGTAGCAACGCCCCTGCAACCATTAGTGCCAGACCGGTGTAACGGATGCTGCGTTCTGTTGCAGCGGCCAGCTGTGCAACCGCTCGACGGTAGGCCTTCGGACTGATCGCAGGCAGCAACCCCTCAAGCACAATAACAAGCGCTATGGCGGTAAGGATTTCCCCCCACATGTAGCAGTTCCCTTCCCGTTCTGATTAGCCGTTATGGTTAGCCGATGAGCATGATTTATCGAAGACATCGCCGAAGTTTTCGATTGTCTGACTCATCGTCAGCGTCTCCCGGCAGCCTGCAATACTCGCAATCAACAGCCAATTATAAGCTGCTCAGGGATTTTCAGCTAGTAGATGAACCGTTTTAAGATGCGAGCCAACGACAGGCCAGGTGCCGGTTTAATACCGACACCCTTTATTTACTGGCTGGAAGTTCCGTTAAAATACTTGAAGAACTGCGAGTCGGGTTTAATTAGCAGTACGTCGTTTTTACCGCTAAAGGTGCTCTTATAGGCATTAAGGCTTCGATATAGCCCGTAAAACTCGGGGTCCTTACCGTAGGCATTGGCGTATATTTCTGCGGCTTCCGCGTCTGCCTTACCACGAATCTGTTGAGACTCATTATACGCTTCTGCCAACAACTCCGAGCGCTGCCTCTCGGCATCGGCGACAATGCCTTTGGCTTTCTCCTGACCTTTTGATCGAAAGTCCTTCGCAACCTTGGCGCGCTCCTGCTCCATGCGGCGGTAAACCGAATCACTCACATCGCCCGGCAATTCAACCTTCTTTACCCGTACATCGACAATTTCCACACCCAGTGGTTGCGCCTGTACGTTAGTGGCAACCGCCACCTCTTGCATGATAGCGAGACGTTCACCGGAAATAACATCCTGCATGGTTCGCTTTCCGATTGCATCCTTAATGCCTTTGGTAATAAATTGCGTCAGCAAGCGCTCGGCATTGCGATTGTTTCCGCCAGTAGCTTTAAAAAACTGCCGCGGACTTTCGATTCTCCACTTAACAAAGGAATCGACCATCACGTTCTTTTTCTCGCTGGTGAGTACCCGCTCTGGCTGGGAGTCGATATTCATTATGCGACTGTCGAATTTGTGAATGGTGTTGACGAAAGGCCATTTCCAGTGCAACCCTGCGTCGTACTGGGCCTCTTCGATCTCTCCAAGAAACAGCTTTATCGCACGTTGACGTTCGTCGACCACGAAGAACGGCGCGACCGTGCTGTTGACAGAAATCATGAATGCCAGCAATGCCAGCACGATCAATATAACTCTAAACATTATTGAACATCCCGTGAACGCGATCGATTACCAGTAGTGCGACCGCTGGTCGAACTAGTTGGTTGCGGCTCAACAAACTGGGAAGCACCTGACTTGAGTTGATCAAGCGTTCCACGAGCATCACCACCACCTCCGCCCATAAGCTTGTCAATGGGCAGGTACATGAGATTGTTGCCACCCTCAACGTCAACCATAACCTTGCTGCTGTTCGACAATACAGCCTCAAGAGACTCAATGTACAAACGCTCTTTGGTCACTTCCGGTGCTTTTTTGTATTCGGTAAGCAACGATTCAAAGCGGGCTGCCTCACCTTGCGCTGCGTTGACCACTTCTGCCTGATAGGCTCTGGCCTCTTCAAGCGCGATAACCGCATCACCGCGTGCCTGTGGCAACAATCCGTTTTTATACGCCTCGGACTCGTTGATGAATCTTTCCTGATCCTCGCGCGCCTTGATCGCATCGGAGAAAGCAGCCTGTACCTCTTCAGGAGGTTGGGCGCTTTCAAGGTTCACCGCTGTCACCAGAATCCCGGCGTTGTAGTTGTCCAGCGTTTCCTGAATCTTGTCTTTGGTGTCTGTGGATATGATGCCGCGGCCTTCAGTCAATACCAGATCCATCGCAGTTTGGCCAACCGTTTCGCGCAGCGCACTCTCAGCTGCCTGATGCAGCGTAATATCAGGATCGACCACGTTGAAAAGATATTCTGCCGCGTCCTTGATGTTGTACTGCACCGCCAGATCAATCTCGACAATGTTTTCATCCATAGTCAGAATCTCCTGCGATTTTAGCTCCACCGAACGATTCTGGTCGACGTTCACTCTGTCTAGTGTTTGCACGGGCCATGGTATTCGCCAGTGCGGTCCCGGTTGGGTGGTTTTGGCATACTTGCCGAATTGCAGCACCACACCGCGTTCTGCAGGCTGGATGATATAGATACCGCTGGCCAGCCACAGTACGCCGGCCACCAGCAACGCCAGCAGCAAACCAATAGAGCCGAGCTTGCCGGGCAAATTCAGATTGCCGCCGGAACCGCCCCCGCCACCGCGTTTACCACCGAACATACCCTCCAGCTTTTTCTGGAGATTGCGAAAAACCTCATCGAGATCAGGCGGGCCGCTATCGTTTTTCTTATTGCCCCAGGGGTCGTTATTATTGCCCCCAGGCTCGTTCCAAGCCATGCCAACTCCAAAGAGAATCGCTAACGGTGCTTGTGCACCAGAAAATAAAAGACGGTTAAACAAACCACCTGTAAACCACTGCGGGCACCGAACATCATGTTCGCTGCGCAAACGGGTAAGTTTAGGCGCCTGTCACCAGTGTCGCAACCGATATATAGCGTCAGCCCGGCCGCTTTACAAGATCCTCTTCAACCCCGGTTTGCTTGACAAACCGCAACCAGTCTCGTTCGGAGATTTCGAGTTGCAAAATAAACTCGCCAGTCTCCCCGATTTGTTCTGTTTTGACTGCGTCTTTTTCGTACAACATGGCGCGTTCCCGACCCTGCACCGCCGATAACGTCAGCCAGCCGCGACGGCGAACCGGGGTTACTCTCTCGGCAATCCGCTGAAGCAGTGCAGCCATACCTTCACCGGTAACTGCAGACACTGCGACGGCATCTTCTCCGAGAAACGAGTCCAGCAAATTCTCGCGCTGCGATGCATCAAGAGCATCGATCTTGTTATAAACCAGCACCTGAGGCACTTTCGCACCAATTTCATCAAGCACTAGCTGCACTTGCTCGCGCCGCTCTTCGCGCGATTTATCTGACGCATCAATTATATGCAGCAATACAGTCGCCTCGCGGGTTTCCTGGAGGGTTGAGCGAAAAGAATCAATTAGCTCGTGAGGCAAGTTGTTAATAAACCCCACCGTATCCGCTATCAGTGCCTGTTGCCCTTCACCCAGACCCAGCTTGCGAATGGTCGGATCCAGTGTGGCGAACAGCTTGTCTGCCGAATAAACACTGGATTCGGTGAGTCTGTTAAACAGGGTCGATTTACCCGCATTGGTGTAACCCACCAGTGATACGGTCGGCAGCTCGTTTTTTTTGCGGTTTCTACGGCCCTGGTCACGCCGCGCATCAACGCGGTCCAGGCGCTTGCGGATCTGTTTGATACGAGCCCCGATGAGCCGACGATCAGTTTCGAGCTGGGTTTCGCCCGGGCCGCGTAAACCGATCCCGCCTTTTTGGCGTTCCAGGTGTGTCCAGCCTCTAACCAAACGGGTAGACAGGTGTGCGAGCTGGGCCAGCTCTACCTGCAATTTGCCTTCGAACGAGCGCGCACGTTGCGCAAAAATATCGAGTATCAGGCCGGCGCGATCCAGCACCCTGCACTTTAGCAGCGCTTCCAGATTGCGTTCCTGACTGGGAGAGAGCGCATGGTCAACAATCGCCAGATCCGCAGAATTCTGCTCGACCAGTGACGCTATTTGCCCGGCTTTTCCAACGCCGAACAAGTATCGGGGATGCGGCTTGTTGAGCCTTACAGTCACGGTTCCAACGATGTTCGCTCCGGTGGAACCTACAAGTTCGGCGAACTCACCGCTGTGTTTTTCTTCGCCTGGTATCTCAATATCAACGACTATACAGTCGTTGCCAAAATCCGGCCGATCAAACAAGGTTGATCAGCTTTGATAGAGTGCAATGCCTAACTGTCCGCAGCTTCTTGCTCCTCGCCGGTTGGCGGTACTATTTTCACTGCGCGTGCAGGCACAATAGTAGATATCGCATGCTTGTACACCATCTGGCTGACAGTATTCTTGAGAAGCACAACAAATTGGTCGAAGGACTCGATCTGACCCTGCAACTTAATGCCGTTTACAAGGTAAATAGAGACCGGTACTCGTTCTTTTCGCAGCGTGTTCAAGAAGGGTTCTTGTAGCGATTGCCCTTTTGCCATTGTTTTGGCTCCTGGTTTATTATTTTATCCTGCCCCTGGGTCTCGTAACGGCCGCGCACCCTTACGAAACACCGGACAGCAACATTTTCACGTAGTTACCGCAAATAGTTACCGACTAGCATTTGTAGCCTTCACCTGATCTCCCTGATCTGCGTGAATGTGATCAGCTCTCCGTACCGGAGTTCAGGCCGGTCATGCATTTGATTCTCGCCAAGGCTGAATTGTTACCTACCGTTAACATCGTGTCAATTTTATATAGAATCCACAATAGCTTACAGCCACTGAAACCCCGCTGCGTTGCAAAGTTTAACGCTAACAGGGCTCTCAGTTGGCCAGGGCACGCATTTACTGGTTCTTCTTTTAGCAGATTTGTTGTGCTTTACAACCCGGCCAGCCAGCGAAAAGCGCAGAAGTGAACGAATGATTGAGAACACTTTTAATCTGGGCGACAATCTTCGGTTACATTGAGCGAAGCAGGATGGTCATGTCCAACTACCAGTCAGTCTATAATGCATCAATTCAGGATCGGGAAAAATTCTGGATGGAGGTGGCAGAAAAAATACACTGGTACCAGGCGCCAACGACTGCACTGGACGCATCAAATCCGCCGTTTTATCGATGGTATCCAGACGGTAAAACCAATGCCTGCTACAACGCCGTGGATCTGCATGTCGAATCCGGTCGAGGCGACCAGGCGGCTCTTATCTACGACAGCCCGGTCACCCGGCGCAACACCACCCTGACCTACAACGATCTGCTATCCAGGGTCCGTCAAGTTGCCGGTATGCTCAGCGAATCGGGTGTGGTCAGCGGAGACCGCGTCATTGTCTACATGCCGATGGTGCCAGAGGCGGTTATTGCCATGCTTGCGTGCGCCCGCATTGGTGCCATCCACTCAGTAGTGTTTGGCGGTTTTGCGGCCAGCGAACTGGCCGTTCGTATTGATGACTGCGAGCCAAAAGCCATTCTCGCCGCCTCCTGTGGTCTGGAGCCAGGCAGAACAGTTGAGTACAAACCGTTGCTTGACAGCGCTATCGAACTGGCTGCTCATAAACCGGCGCGTTGCATTATCCTGCAGAGACCGGAATCGGTAGCCACCATGGTCGAAGGACGCGACATTGACTGGAACAACGCCGAGAAAAACGCAAACCCGGTCGACTGTGCAGTGCTTGACGCGAATCACCCGCTCTACATTCTGTATACCTCCGGCACCACAGGCCAGCCGAAAGGCGTGGTCCGGGATACGGCCGGCGGGATCGTTTCACTAAAATGGACGATGAAAAATATCTATGGTGTGGAGCCCGGCGACGTTTACTGGGCGGCATCAGACGTGGGCTGGGTGGTCGGCCATTCCTACATTGTTTATGCCCCGCTGTTTCACGGCAACACCACGGTACTGTATGAGGGCAAACCGGTCGGTACTCCTGACCCCGGAGCGTTCTGGCGAGTGATCTCCGAACACAATGTAAAAGTGCTTTTTACCGCACCAACGGCTTTTCGCGCGATCAAAAAAGAAGATCCCAAAGGCGAGTATCTGAAAAAGTACGATACGTCCTGTCTGCAATCGCTGTTCCTGGCCGGAGAGCGTTGTGACCCGGACACCCTCGACTGGGCCAGCCAGCATCTTGATGTGCCGGTCATCGATCACTGGTGGCAAACCGAAACCGGCTCATCCATTTGCGCAAACTTCCTGGGTATTCAGGCACTGCCGATCAAACCCGGCTCACCCACTGTGCCGGCTCCCGGTTTTCAACTCAAGGTGCTCGACCCTCAAGGCAATCCCTGCGCCAGCGGCGACATTGGTGCGCTAGTGGTTGAATCACCATTGCCGCCTGGCACGTTTACCACGCTCTGGAACGCACCCGAGCGCTATGAGTCCTCGTATTTCACTCGCTACCCGGGACACTACGAGACTGGCGATGCAGGCTTCATTGACGAAGACGGATATGCGTTTGTTATGGCGCGTACCGACGATGTCATCAACGTCGCTGGCCACAGGTTATCCACCGGTGCAATGGAAGAGGTATTGGCAGCACACCCTGATGTTGCCGAGTGTGCCGTAATGGGTGCAGCAGACCCGCTCAAAGGACAGACTCCGGTAGGCTTACTGGTGCTTAACAGCGGCTGCGATCGCAACCATGATGACATTTGCGCCGAAGTGATCGCCAGCGTACGCAACGAGATCGGTCCGGTCGCCGCGTTTAAAAAAGCCACTGTGGTACTACGTCTGCCTAAAACCCGGTCGGGAAAAATTCTGCGGGCGACCATGCGAGCAATTGCGGACGGTGACGACTATAAAATGCCGGCCACCATAGACGACCCTGCTATCCTCGATGAAATATCCGATTCATTGCATAAAATCGGCTACCCGGAAACTTCCTGACTGACTCGGGTTCCATCCGTTTATAACCACTAAACTATTACCTGACCTCGTTAAGGATTTTGGCCGCTGAATGCAGACTATTGATCAACAGTTACTGGAACGCCGACAATCCGCCCGCAACGGTGGTGGTCAGGATCGCATCGATAAACACCACGCCAAAGGAAAGCTGACCGCACGCGAACGTCTGGAAGTACTGCTCGACGAAGGCAGCTTCAAAGAAAGCGATATGTTTGTCGAGCATCGTTGCGTCGACTTTGGCATGCAGGAGCAAAAGATTCCGGGTGATGGTGTGGTGACCGGCTGGGGCACCATCAACGGGCGACTCGTCTTTGTGTTCAGCCAGGATTTTACCGTGTTTGGCGGTTCTCTGTCCGAAGCCCATGCGGAAAAAATCTGCAAGGTTATGGATCAGGCAATGAAAGCCCGGGCACCGGTCATTGGTCTCAATGATTCAGGTGGCGCACGAATTCAGGAAGGCGTGGCATCACTGGGTGGCTACGCTGAAGTATTTCAGCGCAACGTGCTTGCTTCAGGGGTAGTCCCGCAAATATCGATGGTGATGGGACCATGCGCGGGAGGCGCGGTATATTCGCCCGCCATGACCGATTTCATTTTTATGGTTAAAGACACCTCATATATGTTTGTGACTGGACCAGAGGTGGTTAAAACCGTAACCCATGAAGAAGTCACTCATGAGGAACTGGGTGGCGCCGACACCCACTCGATGGTATCCGGCGTGTGCGATATCGCTTTTGAAAACGAGTTACACGCGCTGGGCAAACTGCGAGAGTTCTACGACTTTCTACCGCTCAACAACCGCGAAAAACCACCGGTTGTTCCTTGTACAGACCCGATCGAACGTCGTGAAAACTCACTGGAAACTCTGGTGCCCGACAACCCCAATCAACCCTATGACATGAAGGAGTTGATCCACAAAGTTATCGATGACAACTACTTCTTCGAGATTCAGCCAGACTACGCCAAAAATATAATTATAGGTATGGCTAGAATGAACGGCAGTTCGGTGGGCATAGTCGCCAATCAACCGCTGGTGCTAGCTGGTTGCCTGGATATTAAATCGTCAATCAAGGCAGCACGATTTGTACGATTTTGCGATGCGTTCAATATACCGGTTGTGACATTAGTTGATGTACCTGGCTTTCTTCCTGGCACCGCGCAAGAGTACGGCGGCATTATCAAGCACGGTGCAAAACTGCTGTTCGCCTATGCCGAGTGCACCGTGCCGAAAATCACCGTTATAACGCGCAAGGCGTATGGAGGTGCCTACGATGTGATGGCGTCAAAACACCTGCGAGGTGATGTCAATCTCGCATGGCCCAACGCTGAAATCGCAGTGATGGGGGCGAAAGGTGCTGTGGAGATAATTTTTCGCAAAGACATAGGTGATGACGAAAAAATTGAACAACGAACCGAAGAGTATCGGCAGAAATTTGCCAACCCCTTTATCGCTGCCAGTCGCGGCTATATAGACGATGTGATACAACCCTCAGGTACCCGCCATCATATTTGCCGATCGCTGGCAATGCTCGCCACCAAACAACTGGAAAACCCCTGGCGCAAACACGACAACCTGCCTTTATAAAAAACGCCATTAAGAAGATCGATGCCATGTTCTCGAAAATACTGATCGCCAACCGCGGTGAAATTGCCTGTCGCGCCATGCGCACTGCGAAAAAGATGGGTATCGCGACCGTCGCCGTATACTCGGAGGCAGATCGCACCGCCTTGCACACTGTTAGCGCTGACGAGGCGATTTTTATCGGACCGGCTGCATCCGCAGAAAGCTATTTGCGTATTGATAAAATCATTGAAGCCTGCAAACAAACCGGTGCAGAAGCGGTGTATCCAGGCTACGGCTTTTTGTCTGAAAACTCCGATTTCGCCGCCGCACTGGCCGCCGCGAACATTGCGTTTATAGGCCCGGGTAAACACGCCATTGAAAGTATGGGTGATAAAATCACCTCTAAAAAACTCGCTATAGATGCAGGTGTTAACACCGTGCCCGGTCATACCGATATCATTAGCGATGCCGATCACGCTGTCGATATTGCCGGCCAGATCGGGTATCCGGTAATGTTAAAAGCCAGTGCCGGAGGCGGTGGTAAAGGCATGCGAGTGGCCAATGATGAAGCCGAATGTCGCGAAGGCTTCGAGCGCGCCAGCAACGAAGCACGTTCGAGCTTTGGTGATGACCGCGTGTTCATAGAAAAATTTATAGAACAACCTCGCCATATTGAAATCCAGGTCCTCGCTGATCAACATGGCAACACGGTCTACCTGAACGAGCGCGAATGTTCTATACAACGTCGACACCAGAAAGTTATCGAGGAAGCTCCATCACCGTTCATCGACAATGCAACACGCACGGCCATGGGAGAACAGGCATGCGCACTGGCGAAGGCAGTTGACTACCACTCGGCCGGTACCGTCGAGTTTATCGTAGACAAAAACAGCAACTTCTATTTTCTGGAAATGAATACGCGCTTGCAGGTCGAACACCCGGTGACTGAAATGATCACCGGGCTCGATCTGATTGAGCAAATGATCAAGATCGCCAGCGGTTCCAAACTCACCATCAAGCAGGCAGATATAGGCATTCATGGCTGGTCGATGGAAGCCCGTGTGTACGCCGAGAATCCGTTTCGCGAATTCTTGCCCTCGACCGGCCGTCTAACCCGATACACAGAACCCGAAGGACTGGAGAATGTGCGTATCGATAGCGGCGTACGTGATGGTGGCGAAGTGTCTATTCACTACGACCCGATGATCTCCAAACTTATCACCTGGGGAGAAGACCGTTCCAGCGCAATAAACACCATGCAAACCGCTCTTGACCGCTATCAAATTGACGGCGTCACGACGAATATTCCGTTTTTGGCTGCGCTGTTTGACCATAGCGATTTCAAGGCCGGCGATTTCTCAACCCGCTTTATTGAGCAACACTACCCGGACGGATTCACCAGACAGCAACCCGGTGAAGCCGACACTCGTCACATGGACGCCGCTGCAGTCGTCAGTCACTTTCTAATCAGCCAGCGTGCCATGCAAATTAGTGGCACTCTATACGCTGTGAGCATTCCGGATGAGATGGAGCTGTGTGTAATCGATGGCGAACGACAAGCCACCTGTCACATCCGCCAGGATTCAAATTCACACTACGAGCTGCGCATTGGTGAACAAATCTATACGGTGCAAACCGGTTGGCAGCCAGCTCAGCCGGTAATGGATATCGATATAGATGGCAGTGCTGCGGTGTTTCAATGGAAACGCTGTATCAACGGCTATGAACTAACTAACGGGCGCTACGCAAAACACCTGAAGGTAATGACTCCTCGAGCCGCCGCTTTGCAACCTTATATGCCGTTGCCCAAACAAATTGATACGTCCAAACTGTTACTGTCGCCAATGCCGGGTTTGCTGGTAAGTTTGCTGGTCTCTGAAAATGACCGGGTTCGTGCCGGTGACTCGCTAGCCGTTGTTGAAGCGATGAAAATGGAAAATGTACTCAAGGCCGAACGCGATGGTGTGGTCAGCAAACTCTACGAAGCGGCAGGTGCAACGCTTGATGTTGATCAAAAGATACTTGAATTTGAATAGACGGTAGCTGCAGCCCGCCCTATACCCGACAATTTCGATAACTTTTACCTCCAACCAGTTAGAGCTACCTTCCATGATTGGCAATCTCAACCACGTCGCAATAGCTGTTAATAACCTACAAAAAGCCACCGCACTATATCGGGACACATTAGGTGGTACGGTCAGTGACGCCGTTGACTTGCCGGAGCACGGTGTCACCACTGTGTTTGTTGAGTTACCTAACACTAAAATTGAACTGTTACATCCTCTCGGCGACAACTCACCAATTGCCCGCTTTCTTGAAAAAAACGCTGATGGTGGAATCCATCACATCTGCTATGAAGTTGAAGACATCAACACAGCAGCAGAAAAACTGGTATCAAAAGGCGCCCGCGTACTTGGGGAAATCAAAACAGGGGCGCACGGCAAATCTGTCCTGTTTCTACACCCTAAAGATTTTTGCGGAACTCTGGTCGAGCTGGAACAGGTATAGTCGGCTGCCCGGTATATTCATAACCTGGCCCGCACTTTGACTGACCGGCAACTACGCGGTTAGTGCAACTGAGTGGTACTCCCGTTTGCCAGTGCACTGGCAGCAATTGTGCGTATAACGCACGATGACCAACAAATTGCTCCAGGGCGTATTTTTCGCCGTATCAGTGATACTTGCAGGCTGTGACAGCACCAGCGTCGGTGGCAATAGCAGCGCCAAACCACTGCTTCCTGAGCGTGACGCAGATAACAGACCCAATATAATTGTGATTCTGACTGACGATCAGGGATATGCCGACGTCGGTGCACATGGCATTGCCAGTGACATCCAGACCCCGAATATTGATCAGCTCGCGAAAGACGGGGTGATGATGAGCGCAGGCTACGCCACCGCTCCACAGTGTGCGCCATCTCGCGCCGCACTAATGACTGGCAAGTACCAACAACAATTCGGACTGGATGACAACAACCTGACACCCCTGCCCCTGGAGGAGTCGACCCTCGCCAACTATCTACAGGATGCCGGTTACCGCACCGGCATGATCGGCAAATGGCACCTTGAAATCTTCAGAAATTCAGCAGGCTTTGACCGCGACAATTTAAGTCTGGAACAGCAAACCCCCTACTTCCCTGATGCGCGCGGCTTTGAAGATGTGCACTTCGGCTATGCCAACAACTGGTGGACAAATTTCGACCTGAACGGCAGTACGCAGAAAACTGCGTTCCGCAAAAACACTGACTTTCGGGTTGACATTGCCAACGACGCGGCACAGGCATTTATAGAAAGACATCAGTCAGAGCCGTTTTTTTTGTTTCTCTCTCACTACGCGCCACACATACCACTCGAAGCGACCACACAGTATCTATCGCGCTTCGACCACATCGCGCAGGAACGACGAAAGTACGGACTGGCGATGATGTCGGCTATTGACGATGGCGTAGGACAAATTCGTGCTCAACTGGAATCACTTGATCTGGAAGACAACACACTGATCTTTTTTATCAGTGACAACGGCGCCCCGCTCGGCCAACCGAACATGGATGTTCCGGTAAGTGACACCGCCGGCGTGTGGGACGGCTCGCTTAACGATCCGTGGATCGGCGAAAAAGGCATGTTGTCAGAAGGAGGCATCCGCGTACCCTATATCGTTACCTGGCCGGGTCGCTTGCCAGCCGGAACGCAATACCATAACCCTGTATCAACTCTCGACGTACTGCCCACCAGCCTGGTCGCAGCCGGTGCTGAAGTACCTGCAGGCGCAAGTGGACAGAATCTGTTGCCTTATCTTTCCGACAATGCCGACACCACAATTGAGCAATCAGCTGAAGAGCGTGCACTATATTGGCGATTTTGGTCACAGTCGGCCGTGCGCCAGGGAGACTGGAAATATTTGAGTATCGGAGACAGTCAGGAATACCTGTTTAACCTGTCTCAAGGCAATGGTGAATCCGAAAATCTGCTCGAGCAACATCCTGATGTTGCCCGAACAATGCGAACCCAGCTGATCAACTGGACCGATACACTCAAAACACCGGGGCTGGTAACGCAAGAGACAAATCGCCAGGAAGACCTTTGGTTCGAATTGTATTTTCCGTCACTCTGAGTGCATTCATCCGGCATGCCGACTCTCCCGGTTAACGGATGTTTTCTGACGAAAACTACCGGGTACCGGTCTACAGGTCTGGCAAGTTCAAACTACCACCCAGCCCGCCGCGAATGTTCTGATCCAGAACCGTGTTAAATCCGTTCAACTGCTGTGCGTACTCGGCAGGACAGTTTCTGCCAGAATCAATTAACTGTTGGGCGATGTTATCAATCGTCGGATCACTCAACAGTGACGGATCGGCTCCGACTCCCCAACACGCCAGATCACCCAGGCGCTGCGCGCCAACCCGGTGCGTATCGAAAAACGGCGTGTCGGGCTGGCTAAAAAAGAACCACCCGGCTAATACGGCGCCTTCGGATAAACCGGCCTCACCGACAAAAACAGCCCCCATACCATCAACGTAGGACTCTTCTATGCCCAGCACAGGCAGGTTCAGTTGATTAACAAGTGCATGTCCCAATTCGTGCATCAACACAAAAACACTCGCCAGAAAAGCCTGGTTGGTGTCGCCAAACAAATCCTTGAATAACTGCGTCAATTCGTGACATAGCACAATCGAACCACCGGGGCTCGCCTGTGCATCCGTTGAAAACTGCGGGGGAATGTAGAAAGCGTTCGCCACACCGCAATCTGCAAAACTAACCGCGATATCCGCGGGTAATATCAGCACGTCGTTTAACTGCTCAACGAGCGCTGCACCCGATTGAGCGTAGGCCAGGTCAAGACCGGTTTCAGTCGGGAAAATCGCTGGAATCAGATCACCCTCATCATTGGCCAGCAGGTTGTCGCTGTCGCCACCAATTGAACTCGGGTTTGCCTGGTCCAGCAGGTCTGCCTGTTCCGGATCAAGAGCTATCGCATCCGCAGGATCGAGAATCGGCGCACCGGTCTGCTCGGCTACCTCGACTGCAGTCGACAGATCGGAAGAACCGGAACCACACCCGGCCAACGTAATCGTCGCTGCTAACAACACAAAATATTGTGGAAGAGACCGGTTTCTCGGCATTTGCTTCATGACTGGATCCTTTACAATTGGAGTGAAAGTCGAACCTTTGCAGATGAGTAGCGGTCCCTTTGACCATCGGTTCGACACACCAGTGCACCGAGAGTTCGGCTACACTTAATCACGATGGCTTAACAACGGTACAACCGTAGCGTCGCAGGGCTCGCTTGTGCCCAGTGCTAGCTTTCCCTTCACTGTGCTTAACTTTTAATCCGCGCTTTTTTGTACTTTGGCAACCGATGCATACACCCTGGCGTTTACACCTATAGAGAGCAAACATGTTTCAGCAATGGATAAAAAATTTCCAGATAGCCAGCGAAGATGAAAACGAAAGTGACGCCCGCTGGGTAGAGCGACTCAGTGCTCTGCTGCTGCTTGAGATCGCACGATCAGATTCCTCGATTGACGAAGTCGAGCTCGAAGCGATTCAGCTGGCATTGCAGTCCTCATGCAGCTCAATCGATAACAATGAAATTGAACAGATCATCAATACTGCCAGACAAGATGTCGAAACTTCTATATCGCTGCATGAACAGATAAGGCAAATCAACAATGGTTTCAGTCGGGAACAAAAATTCTCGCTGATAGAACAGATGTGGCGTGTTGCATTGGCGGACGGTGATCTCGATAAATACGAAGAACATATGATCCGAAAATTATGCGGTCTACTCTATATTAATCACCCGGAATTTATACAGGCCAAGCTCAAGGTAACCGACCGCTGATTGCAGCGGACACTGATACCAAAAAAACTGAAACCATCAAACACTGGCCATGATTGTGTAGCTCACTTCGGTTAGAATCAGTGCAAGTCTCCCAAATTTTTCTACAGTTGCCATGATAAAGATCGACTGCGTTGTCCGAAGACTGTTAAATACCACTGTGCTGTTAACGCTGCTAGCGGGGGGCTACCAATCTGTCAACGCGCAGCAGATTCCAGCACCGCAATTGCTGCCAGCCCCGCAATTGCTGCCAGCTCCGCAATTGCTGCCAGCTCCGCAATTGCTGGTAGAAAAACTCGTGGCGCCTATTGGTCTGGCTACCTTGCCTGACGATAGCGCAAGGCGTCTGATCCTGGATCAGTCAGGGCTAATCCACCTTCTACACACCGACAATACACTGGCCGAGCAGCCATTCCTCGATATATCCACTTCGCTGTTGCCACTGAAGCAGGACTTCGAAGAGCGAGGCTTGCTGGGCATGGCCGTCCATCCGGATTTTCGCACCAATGGCCGGGTGTTTGTCTCTTACTCGGCACCACTGGCAGATGATGCCCCGCGCCACTGGAATCACACTCGCATCGTTTCGGAATTCAGCATCGACCCCGCCAACCCGGATCAACTCGATCCAAACAGCGAACGAGTCCTGATTCGACAACACTGGCCAAGTCGCAAGCATAATGGCGGGGCGCTCGCCTTTGGTCCGCGCGGTTTGTTATACATTGGTTTCGGCGATGGTGGTGGCATACATGGTGTTGGCCCGGATACCCTAAACGATGCCTATAATGTTCCGGCAAGCCGTCTGGCGTGGGATTCGACCGCGCAGGATCTGCAATCATTGTATGGAAAAATACTGCGTATTGATGTTGATCATGGTTATCCTGGCTATGCGATTCCGGCAGACAACCCGTTCGCGGGCAAACTCGGTAGAGACGAGATTTACGCCTGGGGATTCCGCAACCCGTATCGCATCAGTTTCGATCCAGACAACAGCGGCCGATTCTATATCACAGCAGTAGGTGAAACACTTTGGGAAGCAATCTATCGCGTTGACGGACCTGGCAACTATGGCTGGCCCCTTCGCGAAGGTTCCCGGTGTTTTGATCGCAGGCGAACACTCGATCCGCCCTCCGAATGCTCAACTGACAGCGCGGTGGGCCCTGTATTCGACCCGGTTGTCGAATACGCCAACATGAGCGTGCACAGAGAGGGCAGCACGGTGACATTATCCGGCGTCGGCACTGCCGTCACAGGCAGCGTAATGCTGCGTGACCCGGCAGCGGCCGAACTTAAAAATCATTTACTAATTGCTGACTGGAGCATCGATTTTCGAAAGCCCAGCGGCCAGCTTTTTTTGGCGGTGGAGTCTGACGAACTCGGCTGGAGCATGACCAAAGCAGCACAGCTGGACACCCGAATAATTGCGCTTGTGCAGGACGCTGGTAATGTCTACGTGATGACCAATGAAAACTTCGGTCCCTACGGGCAAACCGGCAAACTGTTTCAACTGAAGCTGCAGTGAACTGCCAGATTTAAACCCGTCCAACAGGGACAGCACTCAAATATAAGTCAGCCATTCCTCACGTTGCTCCCGGCTAACGCTGTAAAAGCATCTGTCCCATTCCTGCCGCTTGTGCTCCAGGTACACATTTTTATAGAAAGATCCGAACGCAATTTCGCTTATCGGATCAGCTTCAAATGCCTCCAGCGCATGCAATAGTGTCGGCGGCAAAGTCTTAACGCCGCGCTTCGACAATTCTTTGCGATCAAGCTTGTAGAGGTCGGTATTAAACGGATCACCTGGATCGATTTTTTGTTCCATTCCCTCAAGCCCGGCGGCCAGTTGAATAGCAGATGCCAGATAGGGATTTACCGCCATATCCACGGCGCGGTTCTCAACGCAGGCACGATTCATCGGCAAGCGCAGCATACTTGAGCGATTGTTATTTCCGTAGGTTTGCAATACCGGCGCCCATGAAAAATCGGCCAGCTCCCCCTGCGCAATCAAGCCCTGATAGCTGTTGTAGGTAGAACAGGCGACGGCTGAGATTGCACCTGCGTGTTTTAACAAACCACCGACGAAATAGTAGGCCAAATCCGACGCGGGTATACCGTATTTCTTCGCCATTTCACCGCTGTCTTTCGATGAATTCAGTTCAAAAACATTGCTACCATCAGTAGTACTATTTAGGGAAATATTGAAGTGAGCACCTGACCGAAAGTCATCTGCGAAGGGCTTTGGCATAAACGTGGCAACTGCACCGTGCGCGCTTGCCACCTGTTTAATCATATGCCTTAGAAAAATAAAGCGGTCAGCCATCTGTACAGCATCGGTATAACCAAAATCGAACTCGTGCTGTCCCTTGCCACACTCCTGATCAAAGGAATACAAACCCCAGTCGAGCTCGTTTAGATAGTTGCTAAGTGGCGTTAGAAACTCTTCTGACTGCGCGGTCATTTCAACGTCATAACAGGCGTTAGGACCTTTGAACTCATCACTCGTAAGAGGAACTAAATCTCCAGTGTCCTGATTTTTTTTGAACATATAAAATTCAGGCTCTATGCCTAGCTGCATGATAAAACCCGATGCTTCCGCCCTGCTCTGCACTTCAAGCAGAATATTGCGTGGATCACCGGCGTAGGGTTTTTGATGATGGTACAGGCGCGATGCCATCCACACCCTTGATTTATCCCACGGGCAGATGATTGTGCTATCGAGATCAGGCACTGTTGCACATTCGTCCTCATGCGGCCCGGCAAGACCCAGGCCCTCACAGGCACCGACCGTATACAGCTCGGCGCCCTTGCAAAGTTTCTCAAACGCCCGCATCGGGGTGGCCTTGGACTTGGGCACACCATAGACATCGACAAATACGGCCATTGCCTGCTCGACACCACCTGCACGCAGTTCTTTCGCAACGGATGCGATACGCTGCTCGTCAAATTGCAGTGAGTCAGGGAGCGGGAGGTTTTTGGTGGACGATTCTGTTTCGGCTTTACCCATAGGTATATTCATCTCGATAGTTTGATATTAAATAACCGCTTCCACAGGAATGCTGGCAAGCGAATAAATAGTACTGTTTACACCCGGCACAACCGGACCGGTTAATTCGAAACGCTGTACCCTGTCTGCCAGCGCATTAAACAGGCAGTCCATCTCCAGTCGCGCCAGATTCATTCCCAGGCACGCATGAACGCCGTGACCAAACCCAACATGGCCAATGGTTTTTCTTTCTATATCAAATTCGTTTGGCAACGGGAATCTTGCAGGATCGCGATTGGCAGCGCCGTACACCAACAGCACCCGGGTGTCTTTTTCGAACAGGGTTCCTGCAACTTCCGTAGTTGCATTAACATAACGGGTAAACGCGCGGATGGGAGTATTTAGACGAACGACTTCCTCAATCGCATTCTTCATCATATCCCGGTTATTACGCAATTTGGTCCATTGCGCGGGGTTTTGCGCAAATAACATAATCGCAAAGCCGATTGCCGAAATAGTGGTATCAAGGCTTGGTGCAATGTAGTCCCTCATCAACTCTGCAGCACGCGCCGGATCCATACCCCCTTCAATACCCAGTTGCGTTGCACGCCGGGCCCAACCATCCGGGCTCAGATTATCAAGCGTAGCGGGATCTTCCAGAAAACTGCGCATACGCTTAAGATTGTCAACGGCTTGTGCGCGCCTGTCACCCGGGTCACCCATCAACTCAAACGTTGCCGCCCCCCACTCAAGCATGTGGTCCTTACCATAGTCTCCAAGGCCGACAAGATCCCGAACAATGGTAAGCGGAAGGTGAGGTGCAAGATCGGTAGCCGCATCGAACTGCGTTTTAGCAACGACTTCATCGGCAAGCTGCTGCGCCTGATGATCGATTCGATCGCGTATGTGGCGGATTTGTTTCGGAGACAGGGGTGCAAAAGTTATTTTGCGTGTCGCATCGTGTTGCGGTGGATCAGAGTTCAGCGTGCTTCCCACCAGCATCTTGTTGACCGTATCGTCAACCGACACTCCTTTTCCGGACCTGAAGGAGTCATGGTTGCGCAATGCTTCAATTAGCGCCGCGTGCCCGCAAATGGCGTAGAGACTATTTTTATGAAGCCACACCACAGGACCGGAACTCAACATTTGCCCATAGGCGGACACCGGATCTGCAATGGTAGCGCTGTCGTAAAAATCGACATCGCACAGTGGCGCAGAGATTGGTGCCGCAGGCATAGAATGCTCTCCTGAATCATGCTGAACGGGTACAATAGGCAGGGGATTTCCTGCCGACAGCAGTCCCTGGTCAAGAGTTAAATTCTACTGTAAATCTATGAACGGATCAGAGAACATCTACCACTTTAGTGTTCCTGCCCCAACGTCAGCGGTCAGGCTTGATCTCTGCGGGATTTGAAAATCATGCTTAGTCTGCAAACGGGTGTCACACTGAAAGCCACTGCTGATTCAACTCCCGGCTATGTGCTTATTGCACCTGGAGGTGGCAATCAGATTTTCCTCGTCGACTACGAGGGCAATACGGTGCATCAGTGGCAGGGAACAGGCGGTCTGACCCACTGGTGTTATTTACTGCCCAACGGCAACCTGTTTGTTAACGAGAGATGTGAGCAACCACGGGGTGTGGCACTGACTGGCAGCGGATTAATGCGTGAGTATGACTGGGACGGCAATATTGTCTATGAGCACCTCGACCCATGGCAGCATCACGATGCCAGGCGCCTCGCCAACGGGCACACCGTTTACCTGGCATTTACAGAACTGGACCAAACACAGCGTGCGGCGATCAAAGGCGGAATAAGCGGCACGGAAACGGAAACCGGCATCGCCGGCGAGTGTATACGCGAAGTTGATGCAACGGGCAATGTTGTGTGGGAGTGGCACTTCACCGAGTTCGGTGATGATCAGTTTCCCATCCACCCCAATGCCAATCGCTGGTCTCGCGGTCACACTAATACTGTGTGTCCACTGGACGATGGCAATTATCTAATCAGCTGCAAAACACTAAACCTGTTGTTCGTTGTCGATCGGCAATCCGGTCGTGTCATCTGGCATTATCAAAATGATGAAATGGGTGGTCAGCACGATGCGCAGATGCTTGAGAATGGCAACATACTGTTGTTTGCCAACGGTGCATACGCGGCCGACCTCCATCATTCACAGGTATGGGAGCTCGATCCGGCCAGCAAGGAAATCGTCTGGCAATATAAAGCGATAGATAATCCACAAGGTTTCTTTTCACCACATATAGGCGGATGCCAACGCCTTCAATCGGGAAACACCCTTATCTGCGAAGGCGCCAAAGGTTGCCTGTTCGAAGTAACACCGGAGAGTGAAGTTGTCTGGGAGTATATATGCCCTCACCACAATCCTACAAAGCAATTTGGTCGTGTAAACTGGTTGTTTCGTGCGAGGCATTATGCATACGAAAGCGTGGAACCAGGCGGGCGAGTTTAGCGCTGTACCATGGAGCCAGAGCGTCAATAGCACAGCGGATCTAAAGAAACTGTGTTTTCCCGGCCCTTTACTTATATTCTGATAGTCCCGGTCGTTATATGGAAAACACGACATGGAACTGTCAATTATGCCTACCATCCGCCTGGCTGGTGCTGCTCTGTGTGTATTTTGTCTTCTTCAAGGATGCAAAGATACCAACAGTCAATCATTCAGCGCATTGCAACAACAGCCTGTCATGCTCGACATCATCGAACGTGACTATGATTCATCCGAGCCACTACGACCATTGCCAACCGAAAGTGATCTGGCCTATGAAGAGAGTATGGTGGACCTGGGCAACCGCCTGTATCACGACAATCGGCTTTCGGGCGATGGTACTCTAAGCTGCGCGTCTTGCCACGATATCAGTAAAGGCGGGGATGACGGCTTGCAATTCTCCGTTGGCATCAACGGCGCCGTTGGCGGCATAAACGCTCCCACCGTTCTTAATTCCTCATTTAATTTCGTTCAATTCTGGAACGGCAGAGCGGAAAACCTGCAGGAACAGGCTGCCGGACCAGTTGCCAATCCAATAGAAATGGGTGCTAACTGGGATGAGGTAGTACGCCAGTTAACTGACGATGAAGACTACAAACAGGCTTTCATTGATGCGTTTGGGGATGAAACAATCACTGTGGAACGGGTAACCCGGGCCATTGCCGAATTTGAAACCGTACTCATCACCCCTTCCCCGTTCGATCGATATCTCAGAGGTGATAGTTCCGCCATTTCCGCCGAGGCCGCTAAAGGATATAAACTGTTTAAAGAGCACGGTTGTTCCTCATGCCATCAGGGTATAAACATTGGCGGCAACCTGTATCAGAAATTCGGGGCATTGCAAAGCTACTACAGTGTAGATACAGATGCAGACAAAGGTCGCTTGTCGGTTACCAACAATGCCAATGACCTGTCGGTATTTAAAGTTCCCTCACTACGCAATATCGCGCTAACCGCACCCTACTTTCATACCGGGAGTGTCACCGAGCTGGAGACTGCCATTCGAATAATGGGCGTTGCCCAGTTGGGAAGAAGCCTCAGCGAGGAAGACATTAACCTGATAGCAATTTTCCTGCGATCATTGACTGCAGAGAAAAACCATCTTGATAGCATAGAGACTACAGTACGGGCGAGTAACGATGACTAGAGAGAATTTTATCAAGGTTTTCATTGGCGCCCTCGTAGTTCTCATGGTTTTGGCTGTAACCATACGTCCGAAGATTGATCATGAATTTCACGAAGCCTATCTGGGAAACCTGCAGGAAATGCAAGTGCTTCCGAAACAACTGACACTGGACATTCTACGGTCCCATCTTGGTTATGTCTTACACTACGATTTCATTACAGCTGATATTCAAAAAATGCAAAAAGCAGCGCAGCTGACTCTGTTATCACCAGGCTATGTTGACGAGAGTTTCACCCAGGAACGAGACAGCCTGATCGACGAATACTCTTTGAAGCTGGACCAAATTCGCCAAAACGCAAACGCCATAAAAAGCTACATAGGTTTGGTCAGAAATTCCGAAAAACGCTCCATCGCTATTACCCGAACCATTGGAGAATCCTCACCGGATAACCGGATTATGTCGGGGTTATTCGAATACCGGCAAATGCTTAATTCAGGAGCAACAGAACCCGAGGTAACCGCGTATTTAAACCAGCTGAAACAACACGATCCTGCCTATGAAGATCAATTTAACAGCTTGATACCTCACGCCGGAATTTTGTCTAAATTTCGACCAACTTTACTCACGCTAATGAATCAAACTAACGATTCTCTTTCGGATCTCGGTATTCCACAAAAGCTGCTCAATTCCTATACCGCACAATACGTTGCTGCAGCG
>CAYPCS010000066.1:0-31461 GCA_964409275.1 uncultured Granulosicoccaceae bacterium | reverse complement strand
CGGTATTCCACAAAAGCTGCTCAATTCCTATACCGCACAATACGTTGCTGCAGCGGGAACATCCACATTTCTACTTCTGGTTTTAGCCACTGCTGCGACAATTCTCGTCACCTCAATATTCTTGCTAGGTATCACAGGAAAAAAACGCGAAATTGAAGAAAAGGCCAGGGACATCGAAGCCATCTCGAAAGCAAATCAGGAAGCAGTGAACATCTGCACCGATGTACTTGGTGCTATCTCAAAAGGTGATTTTAGCCAAAGAGTCACCGCAGCGTTCAGTGGCGAACTGGAGGCACTCAAGTCCGGTGTCAACGAGACCGCAGACCGTGTTGAATCCACGATAGGCGAGCTAACAAGAGTCATGAACGCGATTGAGTCAGGACAGTTCGACGTCGAACTCCACCATTCGGTCGAGGGTTCATTCCGCACAGCAGTGGAGAGCCTTCTTTTTACATTTAACAACACATTCAGCGAGATAATTGCTGTAATGGAATTTATGAACCAGGGTGAGTTCGGTAAACGTATCAACTGCCAGACCAGTGGCGAGCTACTTCGCCTGAAAAACGCGATAAACGGCTCGATGCACTCTCTTGAGAGCTCTCTGCTGGAAATATCCGGGGTATTGACAGAACAAAAAAACGGCAACCTTCTTCACCGTGTGACCACTCCCTATCCAGGCCAGCTGTTAAAGTTGAGCGATTCGGTTAACGTTTCACTGGAAAAGATGCAGGAAACTTTTGTCGAAATTAATGAGGTTACTGACCAGGTATATATTTCCTCATCCACAATACGGCAAGGGAACCTGGATCTAAAGAATCAGACCGACGATGCCATGATTGGACTCGATGCTGCATCAGCCAGCGTGCACACGATGACAGACGGACTGGTAAAAATATCCGAATTTGCCAAAAACGCTAACGAGCTTGCAAACAGTACCAATGATAAAGCGTCGAACGGCAGGGAGGTAGTTAAAGATGCTGTTCGCGCAATGGAACAAATAAACAAGTCGAGCCAAAAGATCGTCGACATTATCGGCGTTATCGATTCTATAGCCTTCCAAACGAACTTGCTCGCGCTCAATGCATCTGTCGAGGCAGCGAGGGCTGGTGAACAAGGTCGCGGGTTCGCAGTAGTCGCGAGTGAGGTAAGAAATCTGGCCGGTCGCAGCGCTAATGCTGCAAAGGAAATAAAATCACTGATAGAAGATAGTGCCAGCAAGGTCGAGCGAGGCAGTCGCCTCGTTAATCAGTCCGGTGGTACTCTTGAGGACATTGCCACCAGTCTCCAGGAGGTGCTCGAAACTGTATGCACCATCACTGACGTAAGCAACAATCAAAAACAAGCCATTGATGAAGTAAATTCCGCACTCGAATCACTAATGAACGCGACCCGGAAAAACGTTGAAATGGCAAATAAAGCCACTAGCTCAAGTGATGAGTCAGCGGAACGGGTGGCCCGACTAAAACAGAAAATGGAGTTTTTTCAAACTGGCGAGGAAACTTACCAGGTACAGATGGAGGATAAGGTAGCCTAGCGGTTCGTCTCGAAATTTCGTGAACTGACTTTTCACAGCAGCTATCGTCAGGGCAAGGCAGAAAAACGCAGGAATAGTGGGCCTACGTCGAGTTTTTTAACGCAGCCATGGCGGCAGCTGCTTCGATCCGTGTTTGCGAACTTTTGGGGCGACCCACCTGGAGGCAACACGGTAGAACTCTGCGTAGCGAGAACGTGCGGCACAGACTCCGGGCCGGGCCCGGATCATTCATGAGGATTCGACTTCCAGCGTCAATTGCGCGAATCATAACTCGCCTGTCTCACTTCCATCCTTAGCCTCCAAACCACCTTTATTCATCACTGCCAGTGCGTACGTCCGCGTCCTTTGACTGACCATAAATTCCGCCGCGCAACTTGTAACTATCTTCTATAACTGATGCGATAGCTGCAACACACACCAGGAAACCCGAAATCGGCACGATGGCGATAGCATATTTCTTTGGCATATAGTTTGGCTTGAACACCAGTTGACCGTTCTCCCAGGCAAAGTACCACATCTCCCAGTATTTACCGCCCATCGTGGTAACTGCCTCTATTCCGTATATGAGCATCACAACACCTAAAAAGAAGATGATTATCGTCCAAAACTGCTGTATGGCAAAAACTGCCTTTACTGGTAACCATGAATATATCAAATCCAGTGCTATGTGATCCCTGTCTCTTACTGTCAGTGCAAGCGCCAGAAAAACCAGCCAAATGTTGCTGAGTACAGTTAAAAGATCACCCCATACAGGCGGGTTCTCGAAGACATAGCGCATAACCACATTGTAGACCGCAAATACGACCATCAAAAACAGAAAGATCGCACAAAACGCAGTCAATATTTTTTTTACTGCTAAATCGAGCCATATGGCGAACCCGATGACGAATCTGCTCATATTACCCGGAACCTCGTTGCCAGCTTGTCGGAATCATTTTGCATCCAGGGTAATGTCATTGCACAAATCCGAAAACACGCGGCAAATACATTGTGATCTGGGGTACAGCGATTAGCACAAACAACAACGCGAAGAGGGCAACAAGATAGGGCAGCATTGAAATCGCCACTTTTTCCAACCGAACATTTGCTATTGCACCCGCAGTAAAAAATGCTACTCCGACCGGCGGAGTTACCGATCCAATTAAAAAGCCAACCACTACCACAAGTGCTGCCTGCACATCCGGGTAGCCTGCTTTGACCATCACATCCACAAGTACCGGACCTACGACAATAATATTGGCAGCAGAATCCATGACCATTCCAAGCAAACAAATAAAAAGCACTAACATCAGGATAAAGAGCAAGGGAGTATGGGTATAGCCAAGTAGCCATTGCTCCAGGTCATTGATGGCTCCGAGAGAGGTTAACAACCAGCTAAATGGTCCCGAGGCAGCAATAATTATAAATACCATTGCCGTATTCCGAAAGGCTCGTATAAATGCGCTTTTGCAGTTACTCCAGGTTATAGTTCGATAAATAAAAAGACCCACAATCAAGGCGATGGTTGCAGTGAGCGCACCTGCCTCAACGACTCCGGCAATTCCAAAAACAACAGAACCGACCAGCACAACGGGGATCAGCAATGCAAAGGATGATCTATAGAAAGAAACGCCCAACGCTCGGAGACTAAACGGTTCATTGCTGCGCTCAAAATTGTTTCGCCTGGCAATGAAGTAATTGATAATCATCAACAAGACACCAATCATCAAACCTGGAACAATACCACCAGCGAACAGAGCACCTACCGAAATACCCCCGGCGTTGGCGAGAACAATCATCATGATAGATGGCGGGATGATCCCTCCAATTGTCGAACTTACCGCTGTAATAGCAGCCGCAAAAGCCGGGGGATAGCCTGCTTTTTTCATGGCTGGAACCATTAGTGAACCAACCGTAGCTGTATCGGCCACCACTGATCCGTTCATTCCCGCAAAGAACATTGAAACCAGAACATTGGCCTGGGCCATGCTGCCCCGCATACGGCCGATCAGTCGCTGGCTCAGTTCGACCAGTCGTTCTGTAATAGTGGCACTGGTCATTAGCTCCCCTGTCAGCATAAAAAACGGGATGGCAGTCAGGGGCACTGCATCGATGGCACTGAACATCTGACTGGGGATCAGTATCATCGGCGCAGCGTCAGTGATCAGAATGTACACTACCGGAATGAGGATCAGTGTAAATCCAATCGGCGCGCCCAACAGGATTAGCAGAACAAGAACAACCAAAAGAATGATGCTTTCCATCGTGATCTAAATCCTGATTTCAGGTACACCGGTCTTCAGCTGGTGTTCGATACATTTGGACCGTGCCGGGGAATTCAGTAGCGGTAAATATGGCGCACAGGCTACTTCTATTTCACAGCGCTGTTCCTGGCGCCGCAAAAGACAATGGCGCGGTAAACACCGCGCCATCTTCCGAAGCGCTTTAACAAAGAAACGGGCAGAGAACCGGGCTTACAAGGCACCCGCCTCTTTCAACTGGGTGATAAAATCCGTCATCCCCTGCTCTTGCAACACCTGCTCTGCAGTGGCGGGGTCGAAAGTGCCCTTTGCATTCAACCAGGCATCAATCGCACCTGCACGCCAGAGCTTCATTTCATCATCTGTCGGCACGTACCATTCTTTTATCTGCCCCTTTATCTCATCCTCTCCAGCCTTAACCCAGTCGCGATCAAGTTTCTGAACATGTTCGCCAAACGCAGTAGCTGCAGTGTGCAACCATTCCTTTTGCTGATCAGAAAGTGCATCGTACTGGCGCTTGTCCATCGACAACTGGTTACCTGACCAGGATCCACCTATCTCGGTAAAATATTGAGCCACTTCATGTAGCTTGGCTACATGTTGCCAGGGTGTTGCAACGTACTGGCCTGAAACAACGCCGGTTTGAAGACCTTGATAAAGCTGTGCCCAGTCGTATGGAACGGGAACGGCACCCCAGTTTTTTACCAGCGTATATTCAATCGGGCTTTTGGTGACACGCCATTTAATGCCCTTCATGTCAGCGGGAACATGAACCGGCCCGTGGGCATTTCCCAGTTGACGAAAACCACCGCTCGAATACACGGTCAGGCAAACGTGGCCCGCCTCCTCGGCGGCGATATCACATTGCTTCTTCGCCAGCCATTCAGATGAAATCCGGTCTGCATCCTCAATACTCTTGAATATATAAGGCAGGTCAAAAACTGCCAGAGCGGTGCCGAAGTTGCCAAAATTAGCCGTTGAACTTGTCCATAGCGCTATCAATCCCTGGTTTGCCTGTTCACCACAAGTTTGCTCGCTACAGAGCGATTTGCGATAGTGTGGCTCAATGATCATCTCACCGCCCGAGGCTTTCTCCAGGGTGGGAATAAGTGCCTGGTCAATGGCATCCCCGATAGGCATACCCTTAAAGCCGACAGTACCCAGCTTTAAAACGGTTTGCGCATTCACGGTTTGAGCTCCGAACAAAATCACCGCCGAGGCTACTGCCGCATTCCAAAATGATCTACTCATTGAATTCCTCCTGTCTGATATAGTCGATTTACCGCAACTTCACTATAAGCCTTTTCCCTGCAATTGACACCTGCTGTAGACGACAATCATCGACAAACCAGTTGGATCGACATGCCTTGAAACCCGGGCTTTAGAGCGAAGATCTTCAGTTAGAATCAGATTGGCAGTTGAAAACTACCATTAAGATTTCAATAGATATATCCGCCGGACATTGACACAACTACCGATCTTCGGCGGGCAACCAGTTCTGTACCTGTGACGAATCCCGGAATTATGCAGCAAGGACAATGCAGATGGCTGCCTGCGCCCGCGGACTGCGTTACACTCTCTCGACGTAAAACATCTACTCGTTCAAATGCGTACCTTGCCGCGAACGCAGACAGACTCGCTGAACCCGGGTTTGTTAGTTGGACAGACCACAGCACGTTAAGAACAGGACAGGCAAAAGTGACCACCACAAAACCAGTTGTTGAGCCATTCAGTGTTACTGTTTCCGACAGAACCATCAAAGATATAAAAGCCAGGGTATCCGCATTCCCGTGGCACGAAATGCCGGACGATGGCGGCTGGGAGTACGGCACAAACCTCGACTACATGAAGGAATTCTGTGACTACTGGGTAACAGAATTCGATTGGCGCACGCAGGAATCAAAAATAAACCGTTTCCCTAATTTCAAGGCAAAAATAGACGGAATAGATATTCACTTTATACATGAGAAAGGCAGTGGCCCCAACCCAAAGCCGCTCATAATCAGTCACGGGTGGCCAGGCACAATTGTCGAGTTTCTGGAATTTATCGATCTACTTGCACACCCCGAGAACCACGGCGGAAATATAGAAGACGCATTTGATGTGGTAGCGCCCTCGCTACCCGGGTTCGGATTCTCCGGGCGTCCGCCACGACCCTGTGGCCCGAGAAAAATGGCTGCTATTTTTAACCAGTTGATGACTAACGTCCTCGGATACGAAACCTATATTGCACAAGGTGGCGACTGGGGTGGTGCTATATCGAGCTGGCTCGGGTTTGAGCACACCCCTGCATGCACCGCGATCCACATTAACATTCTTACCATGAGACATAAGGACGAACCAAAAGGCGCTGACGAAATTTCGTGGGCTGAGCAGTTTGAAAAGGACCAGTATGTTCAGGATGGCTACCGCACCCAACAGGCGACCAAACCACAAACCTTAAGCTATGCCATGATGGACAGCCCGGTTGGTGTCGCTGCCTGGATACTGGAAAAAATGCACGGTTGGTCCGATATAACCGGCAACAACGTTGAGAGCGTCTATACCAAAGACCAGCTACTCGCCAATATCATGGTTTATATTGTTACTCGCACTTTTAATACGGCCTCGTGGATATACTACGGACGCCGCGAGGAAGGCGGTCGGGTTTTGTCGCCAGAAGGAAAAAGAGTAGAGGTACCAACCGCGTGCGCCCTGTTTCCCAAAGAACTTCTGGCATGGCCACCTCGCAGCTATGCCGAGCGCATATACAACATCACCCAATGGACTGAAATGCCGCGCGGCGGGCATTTTGCGGCGATGGAAGAACCGGATTTGCTTATCGAAGATATTCGGAAGTTTGTGCGGAGTATCTACTGACAATTCAGGTTAGCAATAATCTAATCGAGATAATCAGACCAGCAATGCTTGCCAGCCCCAAAGGCAAAAAAATCCGGATTTAACAGCGAGTCCCGGGTGTTGTAACGCAGGGCCTGCATTTCAGTGTCGGTGATCTTGCCACCTGCCTCTTCGACAATGCACTGTGCTGCCGCAGTATCCCACTCTCCGGTCGGACCAAGACACGCGTATACGTCTGCACGTCCCTCTGCTACCAGGCACGACTTTAAAGCACCGCCCATGCGCAACTCGCCGTGCTCCCCCAGATTTTCAAGAAAGCGCTGCAGCCTCGGACTGAACTGAGCCGTCCAGCCCAGTGCCACCGTTACACGCTTTTCAGGTACGGCGCGAACTCTAATTCTGCGCGGGCTACTATCACCAATTTGTTTCCACGCACCTGTACCGCTTGAGGCCCAATAGGTAATCTCCAGCACCGGCGCGTGCACAACTCCCAATACGGGTACCTCTTTATGGATCAATGCAATGTTTACACTGAACTCTCCATTCTGCTTGATGAACTCGCGAGTTCCGTCAAGAGGATCCACAAGCCAGTAGGTGTCCCACAATTGACGTTCGCACAATGGAACGGCACAGGATTCCTCTGTAATGACAGGCAATGAAGAATCCATTGCCCTGAGCTGTTCAATTATGATTCTGTTCGCAGCCAGGTCAGCGGCCGTCAAGGGTGTTTCATCAGATTTGCGGGTGACCGCGATTTCGGGTAGAAAAAGTTCGAGTATCTTCGCGCCGGCAAGCCGCGAAATCTCCACTGCCTTGTCTCTGTACGTCGCAATGATGGATGGGTCAATTTCCATTGTTAACCTGGATGAGGGACAGCTGATAGTTCATCATTCAACGTTCACGCTCCTGACATTCAATCGATCGCAGATTCGTTTTAGATTGCAGCCAGCAACTCTGAACAAAAGAACCCTATCGAGAAAACGATACGGTATCTCACAGCACAAGTGTTCTACATCTCGATTGGACGGATCACCGGGAAAATAGTAATTTGGTATCTAGATGGATTGTTTTAGCACCTCGTTTTTTTGCCTGGTGGACCATATCATCAGTCCCGCCGGGTCCATCTCCCTGCTGGCCATTCCAAAGCGCCACCAGAGTGACATTCTTACCTCCAAATGCCAACGCATTGCAAAGCGTCCAAAGGTTATTGCGCTGCCAAATCGTATAGTCCTTTTTACCAGAAAGCCACCTCGGCAACTCACTCGATTGAGATAACGTACGAGAAGCACAGCGTTGCTCAATCGCATGAAATCGATCGATCCATTCGGGGGCGCCATCTACTGTCACCGATTCAACAATGTATTTCTCGACAGGTATAGCCAGCAACAGGTGTGATTCAACGCCGTGCCTGGCGCAGGCTTCATGAAACAGGATATCGCCACCGCTGGCACCACCGGCGATCGCTAAAAGTTTACCACTCTTTGTACGGGCGGCCTCGTTTTCAACGACTTCTTCGATCGCTGCGCGCGCAACTGCTTCCTTTTCCGCCGGGAAGCGCGCCACGGACCTGTTAGCCTTGTCAATACGATGACCGGTGAATACCAGAACCTGCGTATCTGGCGCTTCATCCGCAATTCCTGCTACATCGATACCTTCCTGTTTCGCAAGCCCGGATATTTCCGCTAGAGCCGCATCGACATTGTCGGCTAACACTCCAAGCTCTGCATACATTCGCAGCTGCCGGCGGGCCGACTCAAAGTAGAAACTCTCGGCACCTCCAAGAGCCCGCTGATACGCCCGCGCAACTCTGGCCGGATTTTTTGCAACCAGCATCACCAGGTCAGCCTTTGTGAGATCGACCCAGCGATCCGCTTTACCACTTCGCTTAAGGTCTGCAACAGACCGGTTAACAGAAAGCGTTACAGCGCCTTCCAAAAGTTGACGATCTTCTTCAAGTTTTTCCAGGGCTCTTTCCGCATCTGCGTCACTATCAAAATCGATAGACCAGCTATCCGGATTTAATCGTGCGATCCCGACTCTGATCGTTTGCAGCGCCAATGCGTTGATGCCGGAGTAATAGTGATTTAGATCGATGAGGAAACCACTGCTGTAATAATTCTGCGCTTCCTCAAGGTACCTGGATCCAAGTGCACGACCCGGTTTTACCGAATCGGGAAAATCCTGCCACTCCTCCATCCAGCGTTGCTTGGCATTGCTACCCAGCAAAGAGGAAGCCTCTGCCCGCTGATCGTTGTTCGCGTCGGAATCATTTACTACACGCTCAATCGCGACATTCGAGCCGGCCAGATCTTCAAGCCGTTGATAGATAGTTCCAAGCTTGAGACTGGCCTCCAGATCACCGCCCAGCCTTTCCACCACGGCTTCCCAGGTAAGACGGGCTCCCTCCCAGAGTTTTTGCTTAAATTGCTCCTGACCAATCAGACGCAAGCCTTCCGAAGCCCAGTCGAATGACTGCACCTCTCTTGATAACAACTCCAGATCACCGGGTTTTTTGTCCTGGCTGGCTTTATAGACCTCTGCCCGAAAGTCCTCGGGAACTGCAATTAGCCGAAGCCAGTCTTGAGGTTCAAGATTTGGAACAAGTTTGAAGATAGGACTATCACAAACGTCGCTATCAAGGGTTTGCCTCAGACCTTCAACAAGCAAATCCAGCGACTTTCCAGGATGTTCCTGGTCATAGGACAGATAGCGATCTGTACGAAGATCGAAGGGAACCTCATCAGCCTTTGCGCGAATTAGAAATGTACGTTTATCTCGCAGCGCATGACGGGCTCCCAGTTCATAGAACACGTTCGCGTTGTGGATGGATATATCTGCGATGACAAAGTCGGACTTTGCGAGCAGCTCAAACATGTCTGCGCGAATGTTACCCGCGCTTGCAATAACCTCAGTGGTATCGCCACTGATACCCAGCCTTGCTAACGCCGGATCAATGAGTTCGGCCTGAACTCGATTGAAGTTGATACCCTGTTTCGTGTCAAACGGTCTGACAATAAAGCACGTCCTTGCCATAAATTCCTGCACCTGTAGTTAAAACTAAAACCGGTTAAAACAATAACTGGCCAGGACATTACAGGTCAATCCGACAATGGCACTTCAATAAATTTTCCAAGGTGAGCCAGATCGAACTTCTCGCCCAGACTTTGACCAACTCTTGCCAGTTCATCCATTGAGTCTGTCGAGTCCAGCTTCTGCAGCGGCTTCGGGTCGATACCGGTCACGCCAATCTCTTCAAGGCCTTCGGTGGTCAGCTCAACGTCATACCTGGCATAGAGAAATGCGCGGCCAAGGTCATCACCCAGTGAAATGATGTTTCCATCAGAGTCGCGTGGTATCAGGTCCCCGGCCTCGCCATCGAGTTTCGCACCATAGCTGCAACGACCCACCGTACGACAGTTTAAATCCTGGTCAACCTGAGCTTGTCCCATCACCGATTTCAGAGTGTTTATTGCCGCCTCGACCAGATTTGACTCAGGGTCTTCCACAGTCGCACCTTTAACCGGCGCCGATCCCGTACCAATAGACACGACCAGCAATTTATCCTCGCCTCTCTCCCAGCCCAGGCGATAGGCAGGCTCGGTTGCCATGCGAGTCATCAGGAAAGCCGGGTTGTTGTAAGCCGTTGTACCGCCATCGACGAATACGAAAGATTTAGAATCATCTTCAGGATCCCAGGCGACTACTTCCGGCGGGAAATAGGCGGGGGCTGCCGTACTAGCTCGCACGAGCTTCCACAGCGGGATAAGCAAATTACAGTCAGCTCGCGTCATATCATTGTATTTAGCTGACGGATTGCTACTTAACGGCCACGCTGAATCAGTGGTGGCGTTACGTGTTACGGCTAACAGCAGCGTTTCAAGACTATCCGGTGTCAGGCGACGATCGATAATATTCGGATCGGCCTGATTACTATATCCATCATTAAAAACACTCTTAAGCTGCTGCTCCAGCGGGCCATTGTCGTAGAGGGTTTGCCAACGTTCGTACCATTTTCTTTTTGTAAACGCCTGCTGGCCAAACTGTTCGTAAAATTCCAGAATCGCCTCGATTTTCATTCCTGTTGCAATGCCGGCTGCGATCATCGCACCGGTACTTGTCCCACCAACATAATCAAAGAACTGACATAAGCGAAAATCAGGCGAACCGTAGTGCTCCGCCAGTTCCTTCTCAAGCTTTGCCAATACCTGTAACGTCAACAGGCCACGAATTCCGCCACCGTCCAGCGACAGCATTCGCCGTGGTCTTTTCTCACGATAGCGATCTGCAAGTTTGCCCCAGTGCTCCCATGTGGTCTCAGACATAAAAACTTCTCCTTAAGCAGTGTACCGGTTAAATATAGAGCATACCTGCTGTGCGTGTTTGAGGACACAAGATGGATAGATAACAATCAGGGCAACCAGAGTACGCACGCTACCCGGCTAAATAATGGCCGAGCTGCAGTGCGGTTGCGGATTTGGTACGGACCAGAAATTTGTGCACCGGAAATCTGCGTTGCGAGAACGAGTCACAACGATTGCGTTTTTACGATCAATAGCTGCCTGGCGCGAACGCGCAACACCGGAGATCAGTCTTGTGCCCCAAAATTCACAGGCAAGACCAGTAAGCAATCAGGCAAGGTGCCACTCGGCTTCAGGCCAAACAGGTACCCGCATTGCAGGAATTATATCGATTACGGATCGACAGAGAGGACAATGTAGCATTTTCTCTATGTGGCAATAATATCGGCACTGCTGGTTTCGCAGATGCCACAGGAAAATAGGTACACGCAATGTGTGCAGATGAACTACATCGGAAAGGCAAGCCCGCAACCAGCGCCAGTCACCGGTTGCGGTTATTATATTTTAGCGGTTTATAGCCCGCCGAAACCGACTGGCCCTTATGCCGACTGCACTACTCGTCCGCGGCACTGATGGTCTCGAACTCCGCTTCCGACGGATACAGAACCACCTCTATACGACGATTCAGTTGACGACCTTCGTCGGTGTCGTTAGTTGCTACCGGCTGAAATTCGCCAAAGCCGGCGGCTGTAAGATCCCTCGGATCGATGTCAGTGTTATTCTGCATGTGACGTACCGCGGTTGCCGCCCGTGCGACGGACAGTTCCCAGTTACTTTCAAAGCGATGCTTCAATCCAACACCGATCGGCACCGTATCTGTATGGCCTTCAACCACAATGCGCCGGTTATCAAACGTTTGTATTATCCTGGCCAGTTTGGTTAGCTTCTCGCCGCCGGCCCGGGTTAACTGCGCGCTGCCGGGAGCGAAGAAATCAGCATTTCCCAATCGAAGCGGGATGGAGTTATCAGGGCGTGCAGACTGCACCGTTACATTGGCGAGATTGGCATCATTCAGCTCAGCGGAGAGCGACAGTCTCATGGATTCCGCCTCGGCGACAATCCGGTCCTGCTCCGCCTCGGCGATTTCCTGTGCGGCTAATAATTCTTTAATACGTTTATTGGCTGAACTAATCTCGACCTCGTAGTTTCGCAAGTTTACATTAAGCGCTTGCAGTTTTTTTTCCGCTTCACCTTGTCGGCTCTGCGATAAACCCAGACTGTCAATAAGTTCCTGCTCACGAGACTCCAGCCCCGCCTGTGCCAAACGAAGCTGCTCAATCTCGCCGTTAAGTTTGGCCACTTTCTTTGCGCCTGCCTTGCGAACAGCATCCAGATCCTTTTTTGTGGTTTTAAGCTGGGCGGTCAGTTTTTTGTTTATCGATTCAAGCCTTGCAATTTGCTCGTCAGAATCATCGCGTACTGCTGTCAGGTTACTAACTTCGGATACTAGCTGAACCAGTCTGGATTCACCCTCTTTTTGCAGATTATCTAGCTGATCACGGTCCGATTCAAGCTCGGCAATTTGCGCCTTCAGTGCAACAATGCCGTCATCTCTGCGCGCAATCTCATCCTGTGCAGAGTCTTTCTGGTTTTGCATATCACCCTGCAGCACCACGATCTGGCCATTAAGATCTTCTATCTTGCGACTCTGATCAGTCAGCTCGCTTCTGGATTGCTCCATTTCGTTTTCAAGCATCGATTTGTCGCTGCCCAGTGAGTCGACCATCGCAAGCGCGGCATCACGTTCACTGGCCAATATCTCGACCTGCTGGTTGAGATTATCAACAGCCTCTTGTGCTTCTTGCAGACTACCCTGTCGTACCACAATCTCTTTTTGTAACTCTTGCTGGCCCCGGACAAGATCAGACGAGGTTGCTTCCAGGTGGTTTTTTTCATCGAGAAGGGCGTCGCGTTCGCCGGTCAGTTGAATAATCTCCTGACCAAGTTGCGCCGCCTCGCTTTCCAGTGCAGTCAGTGTTGCCTGAGTCTGCATGTGCGCGTTCTGTTCTTCTACGAGTGCGCCGCTTATGTCTGAAGCCTTGCTTTCAAACAGGCTTAGCCGATCGGTCAAATTGTCTTTCTCGGACAATACCTCACCGGCAGCAGACTCCGCATCAGTAAGTCTGTCTTGCAGCTGTGCTACCAGGTCGATGGCTTCGTTCTTTTCCACCTCTACCGAGGCGAGCCGGTTTTCCAGAAAGGCAACATTGTCAGCCTTCTCGGCCAGCAGAGAATCAACCTCCGAGATTTTACCTACCGCACTGGCTTTCTCGTTAGCCAATGCCGCGATCTGGACTTTCAGGTCATCCAGTGTATTGTTTCTGCTGTTCAGTTCATCCTGTAACGCAAGGCCGGTGTCTTCCTTTTCATCCAGTAGCAACTGAAGCTCTGCAATCCTTGATTCCGCACTTGCACGCTGCTGCGCCATGGCTTCCAGTTGCGCCAGTAAATCTGACAGTTTGTTATCTTTACTCGTTAAATCGTCCTGCAAGCCACTGTGGAGTGCCAGCGCCTCATCTCTCTCTGTTGCAGCGTTTTGAAATTGCAAAGTCAGGTTATCCAGTTCGCCCTGGCTTTGATTCAACTGCACTTCCAGTGCACTGGACCGGGCCTTTGCATCCTCTCGCTCGGCGGTCAAGGCATCCAGCTGATCCGTCAATTCGGCAAGCGCCTGGTCTTTGGAATTGAGCAACTCACCTGCGGTCTGCGTTTCCGCTTTTAACGCCTGTACCGAGCCGAGATGACCCCTGATTTCGTCATTGATCAAATTCAGATCATTTTTAGCATTATCCCGCTCTGAAATTACCAGACCAAGCTTACTCTCCAGCGCTTCCTGATCACCTCTCAGGTCCTCATTCTGCGTCGTCGCATCTTGCAAAAGAGATTCGAACTGGGCTAAACGTGCCCGCAGTTCTGCAATAGTGTTCAGTGAACGCAGGTTCTGGTTTTCAGCGTTGTAGCGGGAGTTAATAATCTCTTTTAACCGGGCAGCAACCTCATCGACCTCACGATTATCAACCGCCTTCAATTCATCAGTTCGTGCCTGCAACAGCTCGTATTCGCCGACACGCGAGGACGTGCTCGTGGTTGTACTGGTTGAGGTGATTCGAGTGTTCGATTGCGCCAGCTGCAAGCCATCAAATACTGTTGCATCGGCCGCGACGGTATTAAAACGCTCCTGGCTTATTCCCAGCTCAACAGCTTGTGAGACAGCTGAATTTCTCGCCTGTGGCAGATTAATCGGCTGGGGCAGTGGCTCTACTGTTGTTGCAGCATCGACCTCGGTCGCGACAAGTGCTCTCGCCACAACAATGCTTGCAACAAGGCCCAGGGACAATGGCCCGAACCGATGCAGCATATTTCCACGGCGTGCGCTATTGTTTCTTTTGTCGCTACTGGTTTTCTTCTGAGACATTGAACTGACCATCTTGTTGAGTCACCACTGCTGGAAAAAAATCTGATTAACGTTAGTGTAGGCGCTCTCTCGCGTCCCGCCACCGGAACCTGGCGTCTGTCAAAAACACGAAAAATAAAGCCCGGGTTTTGACGCTCTTCGCCAGAATAATCGCGCAATAGCACTGCATTTCATGTGCCTGTTAAGCGGATTTGAATATCCGCAGATTGGTAAGTGTCGTCCTGGCGACTCCCGATAAGCGCTCGCATGTACTGATCTAACTTGTTATTAACCCGGATCTACACCGAGTTTTCTCAATACTTCAATTGTTAGTCCACCAGTGGCCATACCGTTCGCACTTTGAAAGTGCCGAACCGAACTCATTGTGCTCTCGGATAGCTCACCGTTAACTGCCCCCGCTTCAAACCCGGCAGCATTTAGCGCACTTTGCAATTTGCGGATGGTTTGATTAGTCACGTTCGTCTCACACAATACCGGATGCCACTCAAGCCTTGCATCAGATACTTTGACCTGCGCTGTCACTTCTTTGGTCACTGCAGGCACAACCGTTCTGGTCTCCACGGCTTCTGCCAGCAATCGTTGTACGCGTTTGGTTTGATACTGCGCCGGCACTTCTATTGGCGTAACGGACGCTTGAGTATCAACTACGGTCCGGGTAATTGTGGTGGTTCTGGCTGGTATTTCTTTTCGACAAAGCTTACTCCCCGTCAGTCGCCCTTCAACCGTGTTGTCTGAATTGTCCTCTTGCCAGAAATGGACACCATCGGCTACCTTGCGACGCTTCGTAATCTCACGGTAACGCGCAGGTATTTCCGTGCGCACCTCGCGTGCCTTCTCTACGAGTCTACGCACTCTGACGGTTTCAAATTTTTCTGCCACCGCTACCAGTTTTGACGTCGGTGGAGATTTCATCACCGTTTTTTCAACCGTTTTATAGACGGCAGGCACTTCTATCAAACACATTACGTCTCCGGTTGAGTGATCGATTTTCTCGATTGGGCCTCTACCCTTTTTCCACTCCACTCTGGCATCCTCTACCTTGATTCGCTCTTTTTTGGTTTCATAGAGTGCGGGCACCTCTATCATTTTGTGGGTAGCTGCAGCTACAACTTCCTTTTGCTCTACCCACTCGTATCTGGCGGGAACAATCTTTATAACTTCTGATGCCTGCGATACCAGCACCCGTTCTGTTACCTGTTCAAAAGCAGGCTCACTATAATATTCCACGAAACACTGGCCTGGACTTGCAGTGTTCACCGGAACACCACCAGCCTCGGCCAGAGATAGCAAACCAGGATTGGGAGCCACAGAGCTGTACACAGAGCCAGACACCCAAACAGTGCTCGCAGGTGACAACTCTATTTCTTCCTTTTCAGTTCTATAGGAAGCTGGTACCACCTCATACTTGATACTCGCTTCTCTGACGAGAACTTTCTCGTCTACCCAGTCATATTGCGCAGGAACTATATTTAGCTTCTCGGTGGCTTCTCTGACAACAACCGTGGAACTCTGTGACTGGTATTCAGCGGGGACTACTACCCTTGCGTAACACTCGCCAGGTTTGGCGTGAGGTAGAAACTGATTCATGTCTTGCCGGGCATGAACCAGTGCGGAGGTGCCAGCCGCTCCGATTAACGTGACTGCACACACAAAAACTGCTTTCATAGATTTGCTCCCGGCTCAATTGCGCGATCGATAGCGAAAAAAAAGTCGCCGGGCAAACACATACCCCTGGACTTTCTGTGACGCTCGAGCACGCACTATGCCGCGGCAAAAAACAGATATCGCAAAAGCGGATACTTAACAGAATGTTGCAGTTAGGTGTGAAGTATACCGTTCAAAAACTGCTAATAAGCCGATCAATCAAGCACCAGGGTTTTCTGCCTTACCTAACACTACTAATGAATAAAAAGGCTCATTCTATAAGCACCGGGTAGCACTTTAGAAAAAGGTGCCGGAAGAAGGTTGACACACAACAGAAATGACAGGGGTTATTCGCAGAAGCGCTTTATTGCTGTTGCCGGATTTGAGTGGCTAGCCGGAATGGCCACCAAATGCAGTGACCACTTCAGGAATTGATCAGGTAGTGACCGCATAAATGCGACCCGCAACGTCGAACTCAGGAAGCGTCGAAATCCAGTACGATCTTCTCACTGACGGGGCGGGTCTGGCATGCCAGTGTAAAGCCCGCCTCAACCTCCCAGTCAGCCAGCGAGTAATTCATATCCATTGCGGTCTGGCCTGACACCACCTTGCACCGGCAAGTACAACACATACCACCGGCACAGGAGAACGGTAAATCAAGACCTGCTCGCTGCGCAGCCGCCAGTACCGTTTCACTGGCGCCGTCTACCCGAATGGCGTGTTCCGAACCATCATGCACAATCGTCACTGAGGTACCCCCTTCTACAACAGGTACCCGGGTTTTCTGTTTCCGGGCTATCTCCAGTTTTTCGGCATCACTCAGCGCACTGGTAAATAACTCATAGTGAATGTTCTGTTGGTCAACACCGGCTTTCACCATGACATCCGTGGTTTTTTCTATCATGTCCTGCGGGCCACATAAATAGATGTCGTCGAAGTCCAATAGATTGATCAAATTGAATTCACACAATTGCTGCAGTTTCAAACCATCGATTCGACCATTCAAACACTCGGCATCCTGTCGCTCACCACTCATTACGTGTAGCAACATAAAGCGGTCGGTGTAAGTATCTTTCAGGTCGTGAATATCATCCCTGAACATAACACTCGATGTGCTGCGATTGCCGTAGACCAGGCATATCACGCTATCGGGTTCATCGGCCAGCACAGATTTAGCGATGGACAGACACGGGGTAATACCGGAACCCGCGGCAATCAACAAATAGCGGTGTGAGCCTCCAACAGGTGCTACAAAGCGGCCTTGCGGTGTCATTACCTGTAACTCGTCACCAGGTGTCAGGCCTTGCGCGTAAGTGGAAAAAAGCCCGCCTTCCACCTGTTTAATTCCGACTTCCAGCGCAGACTGGTGGTGTGAACAAATGGAGTAGGATCGACGTACATCCTGACCGTCAAGCATTGCACGCAAGGTCAGATACTGACCGGGTACAAAGCCGAAGTCTGTTGCGAGCTCCGACGGCACTGTAAACGTGATACCAACCGAATCACCGGTTAGCGACCTTACTGACTCTACCGTCAGTTGATGGAAAGCAGGACCAGCCATTCAGGGTAGTCTTCGCAATGATATGAGTTGGAGTAAGGCGGTTTTGGCAGATTCCATTTTGACGCTCAGTGACATTTAAAATAATCAAAGGGTTCAAGGCAACTCACGCATCGATACTGCGCTTTGCACGGTGTAGAGCCAAACTCCGATACTTTTTCGGTCTTTTCACTGCCACAAAGAGGACAGCAGACCGCGGTTTTAGCAAACAACACGGGTTTCGACGTATTACCAGCCACCGGTGGTGCAATACCATTCTCGCGCAATTTAGTTCGGCCCTGTTCGGTAATCCAGCTCGTCGTCCAGGCAGGCGACATCACGCGCTCAACGCGTGCCCGATACCCGGCCTGTATTAAGGCATCTTCAATTGATTGCTCGATAACTGCTACCGCAGGACAACCCGAATACGTAGGTGAGACTCGCGCAACCACATAATCTCCCTCAACGATTACCTCTCGCAAGATACCAAGTTCGGCAACGGTAAGAAAAGGAAGCTCCGGGTCTGGTACTTTTGCAGCTACCTCGCGGGCCCGTTCAATATCAATAGCGTTATCCGCTGTAGAACTCACCACTGCGCTCCGGGATAAGTTCGCTGCATATATTGCAAATCTGCCAGCAAGAACCCGAAGTCTTCGGTATGCATGCCTTCGCGGCCTCCGGACAATGGATAAACTACTTCCGGTATATCGAGCAGTGCCTGTTCAAACACTGCGGCTATGGTTGAGTCCCACGCTGTTCTTATCGAATTCATAGAGGGAGTAATGCCCGCCTCTATTGTGACTTGCCGATTCGCATCCACCTGGAACAACTCATCGGTGTAAGGGTGTAATGCATCAACAGCAGCCTTCATCCGCTGCATACTTTCCCGGGTACCATCACCCAGCCGCACCACCCATTCACCGGAGTGTTTGATGTGATAGCTAACTTCCTTGACTGCCTTGCCCGCTATGCCGGCCATGACAGGATCACTGCCATTGAGCACTCCCTGCCAGAAAGGCTGCATAAACGCGGCAAAATACAATTGCCGTAACATCGTATGCGCAAAATCGGTGTTGCTGCGCTCCACCAGCAGACAATTGCGGTACTCACGATCGGTTCGCAGGTAAGCGAAATCATCTTCACTGCGCTGTCCGCCCTCAACAGTGGCCGCATAGCTGTACAGGTGCCTGGACTGGCCAATCAGATCGAGTGCCATATTGGGCATCGACAGATCCTCTTCCAGTATAGGTGCATGACCGCACCATTCGGATAGCCGGTGACCCAGAATCAGATGGTCATCGGCAATTTGCAACAAGGTTGCGATCAGAGCATCTTTATTAACCTCTGCCACTACATATGTCCTACTTCATCAGGTATATCGTAGAAGCTCGGGTGCCGGTAGATCTTGTCGGCAGCAGGGTCGAAGTTTTCATCAGCGTTCTGCGGATCAGAGGCGACGATCTGTTCGGCTTTGACCACCCAAATGGAATTGCCTTCTTCACGCCGGGTGTATACATCGCGTGCAGCCTGCAATGCTAACTCGGCATCTGCCGCGTGCAGGCTACCCACATGCTTGTGATTCAAGCCGGTGCGAGGACGTATAAAAACCTCCCATAGCGGGGTCAGTTGTTCGCTGCTCATGTTTTTGTATCCGTAGCTGTATCTATTGACCGGTTCACGATGCCAGTTTTTGCTCTTGCCGTTGCTTGGCGGCATAGGCGAGAGCGGCATCACGCACCCACTGACCATCGTCATGCGCTTTGCGACGAGCAGCCAGGCGATCCCGGTTCATTACGCCATGTCCCTTCACAACCCGCCAAAATTCATCCCAGTCGATTTCGCCAAAATCATGGCCGCCCTCACCATCGTTTTTACTTTCATTCCAGCGCAGATCCGGATCGGGCATCGTCAAACCAATCAGCTTTGCCTGTGGCACGGTGGCATCTACAAACTTCTGACGCAGTTCATCATTGGTGAAGCGTTTGATCTTCCACGCCATGGATTGATCAGAATGCTGACTGTCGGTATCCGGGGGACCGAACATCATTAACGAGGGCCACCACCAGCGATTTAGTGCATCCTGTGCCATTGCTTTCTGCTCTACGGTGCCCTGGGTTAAAGAGCGCATCAACTCATAGCCCTGACGTTGATGGAAACTCTCTTCCTTGCACACACGTATCATTGCACGCGCATAAGGGCCATAGGAGCAGCGACACAGTGGCACCTGATTCATGATGGCTGCACCATCCACCAACCATCCAATCGCGCCAATATCAGCCCAGGTCGGGGTGGGGTAGTTAAAAATAGAAGAATACTTAGCCTTGCCGGATAACAACTCGGCGTTTAACTGTTCGCGCGATACACCAAGAGTCTCGGCCGCCGAATACAGGTACAAACCATGGCCTCCCTCATCCTGTACTTTAGCGAGCAGCGCGACCTTGCGTCTAAGCGTCGGAGCACGGGTGATCCAGTTGCCCTCGGGCAGCATACCGACAATCTCCGAGTGGGCATGCTGGCTAATCATGCGTATCAGCGTTTTGCGGTAGGCGTCAGGCATGGGATCGTTCGGTTCGATCTTTTCTTCTCTATCAATGCGCGCCTGAAATGCATCGAGAAATTCCGGCGTTTCAACCGTTTCGGTCTGCGCCCCGATTAGCCCTTGCGAATACATGAACTTGTCCCCTTGTTTCGCCGCACCAAAGGTACGAGCGTAAGCCACCGGATACCACCCGCGACACCACTATAATAGCGACCGCAACCAAAGCCGCGTTAATTATGTTACATATTTTGATTACTTTTCAATATTATTGTAACGTATTAAGCAAAGGTCAAGCGCGGGTTTCTCGCTTTTTCTTCACCGTTTTTTGTCAAAAATAAAACGACCGCAAGCTCCCGAACCCTGAAACCACCTGTAACACGGAATATCGCCATTGAACGTAGACAGCTACGTAGCCGGCAAGTGGCTACCCCCGGACAATAGCGCATCAGACATTTTCTCCGCAGTCGACGGCCAGAAAATAGCGCGAGCGGGCAATGCCTCGCTGGACACCACAGCAATGCTCGACCACGCCAGGGTACGGGGCGGTCCGGCGTTGCGCGAAATGACCTTTCACGATCGTGCCCGCGCGCTTAAAAAAATGGCCACTTATCTATCGGAGCACAAGCAGGCTCTTACCGAGCTCGCCTTTGCGACAGGCGCTACCCGGGCCGATTCAGTGATCGATATTGACGGCGGTATCGGAACTGTTTTTGTGTTTGCCTCGAAAGGCCGGCGCGAGCTACCGGACGACACCATCTGTACCGACGGAGAAGTGGAACAACTCTCCCGACAGGGTACATTTTTAGGCCAGCACATCTATACCAGCAAACCCGGTGTCGCTGTACATATCAATGCCTACAACTTTCCGGTCTGGGGCATGCTCGAAAAACTGGCTCCGTGCCTGCTCGCCGGACTGCCAGCTATTGTCAAGCCTGCCACTGCCACCTCTTACGTAACGCAGGCCTGCTTCAAGTTGATGCTCGATAGCAACGCATTTCCCGAAGGCAGTTTTCAGTTAATTGCCGGACCAACCGGGCAACTGCTGCACCAGCTCGATTATCAGGACGTGGTGAGCTTTACCGGTTCCGCCAGCACCGCTACCCACCTTAGATCAACCCCTCACCTGCTGCAGCATTCAATACCCTTTATTGCCGAACAGGATAGCCTGAATGCCTCCGTCCTCGGACCGGATGTAGAACAGGGATCAAAAGAGTTTGATCTGTTCATTAAGGAAGTGGTTAGCGAAATGACCACCAAGGCGGGTCAGAAGTGCACCGCAATTCGCCGTATCATGGCACCACAAACCTTGCTGGCTCCGGTAGTTGACGCAGTTTCAGAAAAGCTTGCCACTATAAAAACAGGCGACCCTTCCCTCGCCTCAACACAAATGGGTGCACTGGTTTCACAAGCGCAACGCAAAGACGTAGAGCGTGCTACCCAACTGCTTTGTCAGCAGGCCAAAACGGTCTTCGGTGATCACCCCATACAGATTGACGGTGCAGATATAAACACCGGGGCTTTTGTGTCGCCGGTACTTTTGCAGTGCGATGATCCGGACCACGCCGATACAGTCCATACGACAGAAGCTTTCGGCCCGGTGTCTACCGTGATGCCTTATCGCGATCTACCCCATGCCTGCCACTTGCTTAATCGCGGAGGCGGTAGTCTGGTGGCATCTGTAATTACCGGCGATAACGAGGTTGCGCGCAATATCGCATTAGCCAGCGCCGCTTATCATGGTCGTCTGTATTTTAATAACGCCCACTCGATGAAAGAATCCACCGGGCACGGATCTCCGTTACCTCATATGGTACACGGCGGACCAGGTCGTGCCGGGGGCGGTGAAGAGCTTGGCGGTATTCGGGGTGTGAAGCACTATATGCAACGCACAGCCATTCAGGGAAGCGCAGACATTCTCACCTCCATCACTTCACAATTTGTGGCAGGTGCGAGTGAGACCCAAAGCGATGTACATCCGTTTCGCAAACGCTTTGGTGATCTACCTGTCGGTGAAACTCTGCGTGCCGGCCCACGTGAAATTTCGCTGGATGACATCGAACACTTCGCGCACTTTACCGGTGATACTTTCTACGCCCACATGGATGAAGAAGCTGCCAAAGCCAATCCGTTTTTCCCGGGGCGCGTAGCCCACGGCTATTTACTGCTCTCGTTTGCGGCAGGTTTGTTTGTTGATCCTGACCCGGGCCCGGTGCTTGCCAATACCGGCCTTGAAGGTCTGAGCTTTCAAAAGCCGGTATCACCTGGCGACAGCCTCAGCGTAGCGCTGACGGTAAAAAAGAAAACCCGACGCAATGACGAATACGGCGAGGTGCGATGGCACGTGCGGCTGACGAATCAGGACAATGACCAGGTAGCGAGTTACGAACTGCAGACGATGAACGCCCTTTAAGTACTCGTATAAAGCTCCGCTATGTGCAAAGAATTTAATACACTACTCGAACAGCTGGCTCGGCACAGTTCGTTAAAAACCTGGTCTTTGATCATCACGTTCTTTGGTGACTCCATCGTTCCGCGCGGCGGATCGGTTTCTGCCGCCACCGTGCAATCAGTGATGGATGAAATGGGGGTCAGTGCAAATGCTGTAAGAACAGCTATTTCCCGCCTTGCTAAAGACGACTGGCTGGAACGACAAAAACAGGGGCGCTACAGTTTTTATCGTCTTTCAGAAACCGGTCATGCGCCGTTTGCGAAGGCAACAGCGCGAATCTACGCAGAGCCTGGCGTGAAGGAATTAGCAACGCCGATAAGCGACCCCGGTAGCGACACCGGATACAACTACCAACGCTGGCTCATGGCAATAAAAAATCCGGCGTGTAAATCAACCAATAACTGGAACGATCTTGAAAAAGAGCACGGTGGGATCAGACTAACCAATAACACCGTTTTGATTCGATACAGCACAGCGCTGGTTGATCAATTGTCCGCCACTGAAATAGCTTTGCTACCCTGCCAGTTTGATCATATCCCCGATTGGCTACAGCAATTACCGGGCTTCACTGTGGCAGCAACACGCTACAGAGATTTGCAACAACGGTTTAAACGCCTGGCTGACAGGCCACCACTCGAACCGATTACCGCACTTGCGGTTCGCACACTGTTGATTCACGAGTGGCGGCGATTGTTGTTGCGCCAGGGCGATATTCCTGCCGAGCTGCTGCCCCCGGACTGGCCATTTGATTGCTGCCACCGGTTTGTGGCAAACCTTTATCAAACACTCTCACCGCAGGCAGAGTGCTGGCTTAATGAATTTGCAACGGGACCCAACGGACCGCTCGGTGATGCACATGGAGATATTAATGATAGATTTCGTTAAGCACCAGGCCAACTGTATAGGTGATTCCGGTCTGCTCTACCTCTTTGTTCAAAAACGAGTGCAACAATGACTCCTGAAGAAATTGCGACACGCAGTGCGGCTGCCATGTGGGCTAATGACGATGCCAGTAAAAGCCTGGGTCTGGTGATGGAGTCAGTAACGCCCGGCCGCGCTGTATTCTCACTGTTAGTCGAGCAACGACACACCAATGGCCACGATATATGCCATGGAGGTTATATCTTCACCCTGGCTGATTCAGCGTTTGCATTTGCCTGCAACAGCTATAACCAGGTCGCCGTGGCGCAGCAAAATTCGATTACTTTCGTCGCCCCAGGCAAACTTGGTGACACCCTGACGGCAATCGCCACGGAGGTGAATCGCGCTAAACGGTCAGGAGTGTATGATGCCGTTGTCAGCAACCAGAACAACGAAACCATTGCGCTTTTTCGTGGCAATTCAAGAATGTTAAACCAATCGCTATTTAACGAGACAAATTCATGAACAGCGTATTCATCTGTGAAGGCACCAGATCTCCGATCGGACGTTTTGGCGGCACTTTGTCATCGATCAGACCGGACACCCTGCTGGCTGATGTAATCAAGGCATTGATAAGTACTACGCCCGATCTGGATCCCCACGCTATTGATGATGTCTATATCGGTTGTGCCAACCAGGCTGGTGAGGACAATCGCAACGTTGCACGCATGGCCGTGCTGCTAGCCGGCTTACCGACAAGTGTACCGGCTGCAACTTTTAATCGATTGTGTGGCTCCGGTCTGGATGCAGTCGGTACGGCAGCACGAGCTATAAAAAGCGGTGAGGCAAATATCATCATCGCCGGTGGCGTTGAAAGCATGAGCCGCGCACCGTTCGTGATGCCTAAAGCAGACAGCGCTTTTTCGCGCAAGGCTGAAATTTACGACACCACCATTGGCTGGCGCTTCGTTAACAAGGCACTTAAAAATGCCTATGGCATAGACTCCATGCCGGAAACCGCTGAAAACGTCGCTGTCGATTTTTCAATAAGCCGTGAGGACCAGGATGCGTTCGCCTATCGCTCGCAGCAACGCGCAGCGGCTGCTATAAAAAGCGGCAGACTGGCCAAAGAAATCACAGCCATCAGCATACCTCAACGCAAAGGCGACCCTCTGCTGTTTGACACAGACGAACACCCGCGATTATCACCCGTCGACAAGCTCGCGTCGTTGCCTACACCGTTTAAGGAAAACGGCACAGTGACCGCCGGCAATGCATCCGGAGTTAACGACGGTGCCGCTGCAGTGATCATTGCATCCGAGGCCGCCGTCAAACAATACAGCCTTAATCCAAAGGCCCGCATCACTGGCATGGCATGCGCCGGTGTAGAACCCAGAATCATGGGCTTTGGGCCTGCGCCGGCCAGTCGAAAATTACTCGATCAACTCAAGCTTAAAATCAGGGATATAGATGTTATCGAACTCAACGAAGCATTTGCCGCCCAGGGTCTCGCGGTTACCCGCGACCTCGGCTTGCCCGACGACTCCCCTGTAGTAAACCCGAACGGCGGGGCAATTGCGCTGGGCCATCCACTTGGCATGTCCGGTACACGCCTCGCATTAACCGCGGCAACCGAGCTGCAGGCAAAGCAGTTAAGCCGGGCCCTGTGCACCATGTGTATCGGCGTAGGCCAGGGCATTGCGCTGACGATGGAAAATATATAAATGACTATCGACGACTATCCCGAATTTTCCGATCCCCGCGCCAGACCTCGCTATGTAGGCTTGCCGACCTTTCTGCGCGCGCCCTACAACGAAGATTTACAGAACACCGACGTCGGTATCATTGGTGTCCCTTTCGACGGCGGCGTAACCAATCGCCCCGGTTCTCGTCACGGACCGCGTGAGGTACGCAATCAGTCAACGCTTGTTCGCATGAAAAACCAGGCGACCGGTATAGCACCACACGATCTCTGCAGAGTGTCTGACATAGGTGATGCATGGGTACCGTCGCCGTTTGAATTGATCGGCAGTCATCTTGCTATTCAGCAGACATTTGAACGAGTACATCAACAGGGTATCGTGCCTGTTGCAGTGGGAGGTGATCATTCAATATCTCTGCCAATATTTCGCGCACTTGCCAAAGACGGACCCATCGGCATGGTGCATATCGATGCACACTGCGATACCGGTGATGACTATATGGGCTCCAAATTTCACCATGGCGCACCATTTAGCAGAGCGGTCGAAGAAGGCTTGCTCGATCCAAAGCGCACTATTCAAATTGGTATTCGCGGTTCGGTTAACGATCTGGATCTGTGGAAGTTTAGCCACGATAGTGGCATGCGCGTTATCTATATGCACGACTTCCACCGCATGGGAATTGACAAAATCAGCGATGAAATACATCGCATCACCGGTGACGGCCCGGTTTACATCAGTTTCGATATTGACAGCCTTGATCCCGCCTTTGCACCTGGTACCGGCACACCCGAGATTGGCGGACTCAGCACTCTGGAAGCGCAATTGCTTATACGTGCCTGCAGCGGGTTGAATATTGTGGGGGCAGATATGGTAGAGGTTGCACCACCGTTCGATCCTTCCGGCAACACAGCGCTTGCCGGTGCAGGCATCCTGTTCGAACTACTTTGTGTGACTTGTAAGAGCATTGCTGCACAACGATAGAACGTGCGTTCTCTGTTAGACCGTTCAGGTATTACGACTGCTGGATGCGACAGGCTAACGCACGCCAGCCGGTTTCAGGTTAACCAAACCCTGCAACACAAATATAAGTTGTAAGTTATAAGGCTATACATCGTCTCTGCACAACGCCTGACACAGACAATGCACACCGCCTCCGCCTAGTGTAAACATTGACATATCCGGGTCATACACCTCAAAGCCGAGTGATCGCATTTTATTATTCAGCTCTGTGGCGCCCCGCATAGATAGCACTTTATCATCACCCAGAGCGACCAGATTCACGCCGAGGTTTTTAGCTTCAAGGTAAGGCACATCAACAAAATCAAATCCCCAGTCACGCAGTTGCGTAACCACCCATGGCTCCAGTGCATCGAGACAGGCCACCAACAGCTTTTCTGCCAGCGGCACAACCAGTCCATCCATGTGTACAAACTCTCTACTGATGGGCGCGGTTATCGCCTCCCAGCCCTGATCTCTAACAAACGCGGCTACTTGTTCGGAGCCAGCCTTTTCTGACCGCTCACCACAATAACCAATCAACACCCGGCCGGGCTCAACGATCACAAAGTCGCCACCTTCGAAATGCCCGGCAGTAGCAAACTGCCAAATGGGAATGTCGTGTTGCTGATAGAACTTTATTGCGGTTACGTAGTCTGCCCGTCGCACTTTTAGTTGCATGTGACAAATCAATGCCCCCCAGGGCGTCATCGCTGAACTGTCACGGGCAAAGAAATTTCTATGTAGCACGGGATCAGATTCAAGATAGTGACAGGTCACTCCGTTCGCTTCATAGATAGAAACCATTTCGGCGTGCTGAGCCATGGCGGTTTGCAAATCGAAGTGCGCACCGGTTTTGTGTGCATTATTCAGGGTGCGTTCGATTAACGGCCCGGCCTGCACCCATTGAAAATACTCGGGCACACCAAGCAACACATCTCGCAGGCGTGCGTGATCGTTATTGATACCCCATTTTTTACCGGCGCCGGCATTCTCATCCGCCATCAATTGCTCCACATGATTTTTGCCTAAACATAGCACGGTTAAAAACACCGGCTAAAGCACGACATTTTATAGCCCGCCTTTTCCACTGTGCATGCGCTGCAGCGCCACAGGCAAGACCGACTCGATCGCAGACTCGGATCGCCACAACCGGGCCAGGAGTGTTCGCGGCAGCTAACGTCAGTAATATGACCATGAGCTTACCGGACGTCACACCGTAACGTAGTTTCCACGTAATTAACGTCATTTAAAGGTTTCAACGGGTGGAAGCCCTCATTTTCTGTTATCTTCATAAGTAAGTTACACACTCATACAGACGCACGTTCACAATTTCCGCGATTGCGGGCGTCAGGCTAAAATTTCAAAGGTGGCAAACGTGGACGATCCCAATACTCTGTTCCTGCTGTCAAAAACAGGTTTAAAACTTGTGGACAAAACCGGCATTTGTGAATCGCGGATGTGGTTGCTGGACGAGGAAGAGGCGTCGATGAAGTATCTGTCGCTGCACAAATCCAAGTCTGATCGCGCCTACAAAGGTGGCGAGATTCTTTCCATTCGCGATGCCACTGACGAAGAGGTAGACGAATATCAGGATCTCATTGAAAAAGAGAAAGTGCCCAGACCCAAAAACCGCAAGATTATCACCTTCCAGATAGAGAAAAACTGGCACGCACTGTGGCCGCAGAACGTAAAGCGCAAACCCATGGCCTATAAAGGGCTCGGCTTTATAGACAAAAGCGCAGAATAGAAAGCTGCCTACTCGCGATAGAAATTGAGCGCGAGCTGGCATTCACCACTCCGGCTCTGACCACAATCTAAACCGATCCCTGATCCCGGCACACGAGCTGTGGCGGCAATTTATTGCTCAAGCACAACCCCGACTGCGGTATAGCAAAACAAATTTCCCGGGTTCCGGAAGTTCGCTCTGTTTTTGAACCTTGATCAGCCGTGCACGACAATCGCAAACACATCTGTAACATGAGCAAAAGTAGCTGACGTTGATTCACATTCAGCCTCAATATACGCCGATAATGCCGTTTTCCCATTCCGGGCATAACATGCGGATTCCAGATGCCTTGCAGCGAATGTCAGGCTTTGCTAGAGCAGACCATTTTCAGCTAGATCAAATAGATACCGTAGTCTTACGGCAAAAAATTTTCACTTATCAGGCTTTTTCGTCCCGGAAAAGAGTAAATAAGAGCTTTTCTAAACAAATTGCAAGAAATACTTTGATTACATTGAGATAATCCGCTCAAAATCTGTTATCTTCCTGTGGTCTTGTTCATTTGGATCCGATTGATCGGAAACATCTGGCAGATCGGTAACAATACATATCAATATTTGGAAATTATCAAGATGAGTAAAGGTACAGTTAAGTGGTTCAATGCTGACAAAGGTTTTGGATTTATTACTCCGGAAGACGGCGGCAAAGATCTATTTGTACATCATTCAGAAATTCAGGCAGGCGGTGGTTTCGCTACACTGAACGACGGACAGGCGGTTGAGTTTGAAGTAGGCGAAGGGCAAAAAGGTCCATGCGCAACTAAAGTGGTAGCGGTTTAATTTCCTTTTAAACCAGCGGATCTCCCGATCCGCATGCAGTAAGCTTATGTAATAACGCTGTACAAGTAGGGATCCCTCCATCATTCGCTTTGGAGGCTCAAAGGACTGTGGGCAGGATCACTGCCCTGGTACCCTCCCCCGCGCCAATGCCTTTGTATGAGCAGGATACCTGCACCTCCCTGCAACTATCTGAATTTGTACCAATCTGGTCTTAAGCCGACCAGCGATTCCTTGCGCCGGGAATACTAAAAAATCTGACTATTTGCGCTGATTGCGTGAAAATCTGCCCGTTATCGGGCAAAATTCTTGCCCACACCGGGCAAGACTCGCTTAAATATCCCAATGCCAACCGATCAGCATCCGGAATTACTTCGTCACCTCTGCCGAAATTCAGCACTGAAACCAGACGATGCAGAACGTCTGGTAAACGAGGTTATGGCGTATTTTCGGGAAAACACAGACACCTTCGTGCGACGACGGCACCTGGAATTGCAGCATCAGGGACAACCCAACAGCGTTATCTTTGAGACTATCGCTGCCGAGCTTCCCTGCCGCTTATTCCCGGCTGCCTCGATATCCGTAAGACAGATTAGACGAATCATCTACGGATAGGAGCCTGCAGCGACGAACGCGCAGCCTTCTGTTCCGTCGCACGTACAACAAGCGAGCAACAAAATCATGTGCGGAATTATCGCCTACACCGGGCACCAGATGGCCTCCCCCGTTTTGCTGGACGGCTTACGCAGACTCGAATACCGCGGATACGATTCTGCCGGTATCACCGTTTGTTCGCGCAAGCGTCTGCGAACCTGGAAAAGCCCGGGCAAAATTGCAGCGCTGGAAAGTACATTGCCCTCATCGATAAGCGGAAATTGCGGTATCGGCCACACACGCTGGGCAACACACGGCGCACCGACAGCCGAGAATGCCCATCCTCACCTGAACCAGAGTGACTCTATTTCACTGGTGCATAACGGCATTATTGAAAACGTGCATACACTCAGGGAATCATTACTGGATAGCGGGCAAACATTTCGCTCTGAAACCGATACAGAGGTGCTTGTACACTTGCTGTCGAAAGCGGTTGGCGAGCAATCACTAAGCCTCATTGAAGCAATGAGGCAAGTGTTGAGTCAGGTGGTGGGTACCTTCGGCATTGCTGTTATCGATGTCAACACGCCGGAAAAAATATTCCTGGCTCGCTGTGGCAGCCCGGTCATCATCGGCATTGGTGAGAAAGAAACACTGGCAGCATCTGATATGTCCGCACTGTCAAGACACACACGCGAAGTCGTACATCTGGATGATGGTGAAGTAGCCGAACTCGATCCCCGGGGGTTTTCAGTGACCACGATGGATGCGAGCCCGACAAGCAAATCTTCGATAACACTCAATAACACCGCAGAGTTATACGATAAGGGAGGTCATGAACACTACCTCTACCGCGAGATATTCGACCAGCCAGAGACAGTCACACGCACAATCAGCGGTCGATTGGACAAACAATTCAACACTGCCCGACTCGGTGGACTGAATCTGGAGGCTCGGGATCTGTTAAAGATAAAGCGTATAAAAATTCTCGGTTGTGGCTCTGCGCTTTATGCAGGTATAGCCGGCGCCGGCATGATTGAAACACTGGCACGGATACCCGCTGACGCGGAAGCCGCGGCCGAGTTTCGATACCGCAACCCGGTAATCGAAGCAGATAATTTATATATCGTGGTCAGTCAATCGGGTGAGACCTTCGACACACTGGCAGCCACCCGCGAGGTGCAGCGCAAAGGTGGTTTTGTTTTGGGAATAGTTAACAGTGTTGGCAGTACCATAGCGCGGGAAGTAGATGGCGGGATCTATATGCACGCTGGACCGGAAGTGTCTGTGGCGTCGACCAAAGCCTATACATCCATGTTAAGCGTTTTTGCACTACTCGCAATTCTGCTGGGGCGCACACGTGATGTATCACCACAACGCGGAGCGCAATTAATTGACCAGATGGAGAACGCAGCGGAAAGAATAAGGCAGGTATTAAGCCTTGAAGAGCAGATAGCAGCGATCGCACAGACCTGTTCACAGAGTCACAGCGCGTTTTTCATTGGACGCACCAGCGCTTACCCGGTCGCACTTGAGGGCGCACAAAAGCTTAAGGAAATTTCCTACATACATGCGGAGGCTTACCCCTCTTCAGAATTAAAGCACGGCCCACTCGCCCTGGTCAGTGCTGATACCCCCTGCATTGTTGTACTTCCCGAGTCGGAACTGCTAGCCAAGTCTATTAGCTCGCTTGAAGAATTAAAAGCTCGTGGAGCCCCGGTGATAGCATTAACTGACTCGAACAACCCGCGAATTGACAGTCTGTCTGATCATGTGATTCGAGCGCCGCAAACAGACGAACTGGTACAAGGCATGGTAATGGGTGTCGCGTTGCAGCTTCTGGCTTATCACTGCGCAATTGCGCTTGATCGAGATATTGACCAGCCACGCAATCTGGCTAAAAGCGTAACGGTCGAATAAGTCGTACGCAGGTAGGAGATTTTACTTGAAAAGGATGTTGGTCCCTTCGAAAAAAGACGTCAATTGGTGAAGTCTCGACTTGATCAGGCAGTTACCGATTCTAATGGAGCAGCTGTCTGTTGGGGTTAACGCGAAAGAGGGGCAACATGCCCCTCCTTCTTTACCTCCAGTTGACCGATTTGTGATTACAGCTCGGTTTCGCAGTCAACGGTATCATTGCCGCTACCCCCTTTGCAGGTATCGTTTCCTGCGTCGCCAATCAGCTCATCAT